>DASXGX010000014.1:0-21756 GCA_036488815.1 Roseiarcus sp. | reverse complement strand
ATTTATATTGAATTGTCGGCATCGCCGCTCTCACAGGCCGAAAGCGGTCAGGCCGGGATGATCGAGCGGGCGCGGGCCAGGGGCCGGCCACAGGAACTTGCGCTGCTCGGCGGCGATCGGCAAATCGTTGATGGAAGCGTGCCGCGCCCGCATCAGGCCATGCTCGTCGAACAACCAGTTCTCGTTGCCGTAGGATCGCCGCCACTCGCCCACGTCGTTGCGCCATTCGTAGGCGAAGCGAACGGCGATGCGGTCCTTGCCGAAAGCCCACAACTCCTTGATCAGCCGGTAGTCGAGTTCGGTCTCCCATTTTCGCTTGAGGAAGGTGACGATCGCCTCGCGCCCCTGAAAGAACTCGACCCGATTTCGCCAGACGCTGTCGGTCGTATAGGCGAGCGCGACGCGCTCGGGATCGCGGCCGTTCCAAGCGTCCTCGGCGGCGCGGACCTTGCGGATCGCGCTTTCGTGGGTGAACGGCGGCAGAGGCGGACGATCGAGGGACATGCGCGTTCTCCAGATCGCTGCGGCGGGTCGGCCGCTCGACCTCCGGCGGGCCAAGAGGCGGCGCATATCGTCTCTCGAATCGAGGCTTATTTTCGAACGAGGGATCTCGCGAAGATTCGCTCATGGCCGGCGAACGAGTGCGAAGCCAAAGCGTTGTAGCCGGCGCGGAATCCATTTCAAGCAAGCGAAGGCCAGCGCGAAATGGTAGAAGACCCTGTGCGGAGCGCGGACGGATCACGACGTTCGCGATGAAGAAGGAAGCCTCATGTCGTCCGGAATTTTCGCCCTCGCCTTCGCGGCCGCGTTCACCGGCGCCGCGCTCTACGTCAATTTCGTGGAGCAGCCCGCGCGACTCGCGCTCGACGACCAGGCGATGCTCAACGAATGGACGCCGAGCGACCGCCGCGGCGTGGCGCTGCTGGCGGGTCTCGCCCTGATTTCCGCGGCGCTCGGCCTGCTCGCCTATTTCGAAACGCATGACGTCCGCTGGGCGATCGGCGCGTTGCTGATCGTTCTGACCTGGCCATATACGTTTTTCGTCATGGCGCCGCTCAACGACCAGATCCTCACCCTCTCGCCGCGCGACATCGGCGCCGCGCGCGTGCTCGTCAGGCAGTGGGGGTTGCTCGAATACGGCCAGACCTTGCTCGGCCTCTGCGCCAGCGCGGTCTTCCTTTGGGCGGCGTGAGCGCCCATCGCGACATGCCCGCCGATCCCTCCTCCGTCTTCGCCCGCCTCTCCTCGGACGTCCGCGCCAATCTGGGCTTCTTCTCAAGGCTGCCGGTCGCCGCTGGCGCGGACGAGCGGTTCGACCTCAGCCGGATCGCCTGGGCGACGCCGCTCGCCGGCGCGCTGATCGGGGCGCTCGGGGCGGTTGTGCTCGGCCTCGCAGAGACCCTGCGCCTTCCCGCCTGGGTCGGCGCCGCGTTGGCGATCGCCGCGCTCACAGCCGCGACCGGCGCGCTGCATGAGGACGGCCTTGCCGACGTCGCCGACGGCTTTGGCGGCGGCCGAAGCCGCGAGGCCAAGCTCGAAATCATGCGCGACAGCCGCATCGGCAGCTTCGGCGCCGTCGCCCTCGGGCTGTCCCTGATTTTGCGGGTCGGCGCGCTGGCGGCGCTCGCACAAAGCGGCTTCGCCTTCGCCGCCGCGGGCTTGATCCTCGCCGGCGCCGCCTCGCGCGCAGCGGCGCTCGCTCCGCTCGCGCTTCTGCCGGCCGCCCGCCTCGATGGGGCGGGGGCGAGCGCGGGACGTCTCGAGCTGAACAGCCTCGTCGCCGCCGCTCTCGCCACCGCGGCGGTCGCCTTTGTCGCCGGCCTCGCCGCGACGGGATTCGGACGGGCGCTGCTCGCCGCGATGCTCGCCGGCGCCGCCGCGTGGGCGATGAGCGCGCTGGCGCGTCGCCAGATCGGCGGCCAGACCGGCGACGTCGCCGGGGCGGCGCAACAGGCGGCGGAGATCGCCTGCCTCTGCGGTCTTCTCATTGGCGGTCACGCAGCCTAAATCAGGGATATGACCCTTCCCACGCCGCCGCCGGCCTCCCCGTGCGTGAAAGTCTGCGTCGTCGATCCGGTGTCCGAGCTGTGCATCGGCTGCGGACGCACGCTGGCGGAAATCGCCGCCTGGCGCGATCTCGACGCGGAGGCGCAGCGGGCGATCCTGGCCGAGCTTGGGCCGCGCCTCGCGGCGGCGCGGTCACGCGCCGCGCGCGCCGGCCGGGTCGGACGCGGGCGCGCTTGAGATGGCCATTCTCGTTCCCATCGTCATTCTCGCCGCCGCGCTGATCGCGCTCGTCGCGACGCCGGCGCAGACGCTGTTGCTCGGCCTCGACCATGCGAGCTTTGCGCGCGCCGCGTTCGGCGTGGTGTTTCTCGTCTGGCTCGTTCTGGTCGGCGCGCGCCGCGCGGGCGTGGACGGGGTCACGCGGGTCGTCAGCGCCGCCGCGATCTGGGCGGCGGTCATCGTCGGCCTCACCGGCGTCTACGCCTATCGTTTCGAGGCGTCCGACATCGCCGACCGCGTGATGGCCGAATTGTTCCCCGGCGAGCCGCAGGTCGGCCAGAGCGGCGAAGTCATCGTCAACCGCCGCATGGGCGGCGAATTCGTCATTCCCGCGAAGGTCGACGGCGTGCGCGTCGCCTTCCTGTTCGACACCGGCGCCTCGTCCGTCGTGCTGCGCGATCAGGACGCGCGGCGCGTCGGCGTCGATCCGGCGGGGCTCGACTTCGACGTCAGCGTCGTCACCGCCAACGGCGCGGCGATGGCGGCGCCGACGCGCATCACCGAGATCGCCGTCGGGCCGATCGTGATGCGCAATGTCTCCGCTCTGGTGGTGCGCCCCGGCGCGCTGAGCGAAAGCCTGCTCGGCATGACTTTCCTCGAGCGGCTGCAGAGCTACACGGTCGAGCGCGGCCGGCTGATCATGCGGGCGACGAAATAGGGATCAAACCGCCTCGGCGAGCGGGACGCGCTGCACCGCTGCGACCGCCTCGCGCAGAACCGAAACGCCCGCGCCGGGCCGCGTCGCCAGCGTTGCCAGGCGCTGGCGATAGAGGCGCGCGCCGGGACGGCCGGCGAACAGGCCGAGCATATGGCGCGTCATGTCGTGCAGGCGCACGCCGCGCGCGAGCTGGCGTTCGACATAGGGCAGATAAGCCTCGACCGCCTCGAAGGCGTCGCTCGCCGGAGCGGGCTCGCCGTAAATCTCGGGATCGACGCCCAGCAGCATCTCGGGGTTCTGATAGGCGACGCGCCCGACCATCACGCCATCGAGCCGCGCGAGATGCTCGCGAGCAGCGGCGAGATCGGCGACGCCGCCGTTGATAGCGACCGGCAGATCGGGGTGCGCCGCCTTGAGCTCATAAACCAGGGGATAATCGAGCGGCGGGATGGTGCGGTTGTCCCTGGGGCTCAGACCCTCGAGCCAGGCCTTGCGCGCATGGACGGTCACCCCCGCCGCTCCGGCGCCCTTGACCGCAGCGACGAGCGTGAACAGCGCCTCGCGCGGCTCCTGCTCGTCGACGCCGATGCGGCACTTGACCGTGACCGGCAGCTCGGGAACCGCCTTCGCCATCGCCGCGACGCACTCGGCGACTAGCGCGGGCTCGCGCATCAGGCAGGCCCCGAAGCGGCCGTTCTGCACGCGGTCGGAGGGGCAGCCGCAATTGAGGTTGATCTCGTCGTAGCCGAAGTCCGCGCCGATGCGGGCGGCCTCGGCGAGCCGCGCCGGATCTGCGCCGCCAAGCTGCAAGGCGACCGCCGGCTCGCAGGCCTCGAAACCGAGCAGCCGCTCGCGCGGCCCGAACACGACCGCATCCGCAGTCACCATCTCCGAGTAGAGACGCGCGCGGCGCGTCAGGAGCCGATGGAAGGCCCGGCAGTGGCGGTCAGTCCAGTCCATCATCGGGGCCACAGAAAAACGCCACGCCCCGGACTCCAAGGCGCTTACTGATTTCTTTGCGTTTTTCGTCTCGTGGTCTGTGCTCGTTCTCGTCTCTTCCGTCGTCATTCCCGACCGCTTCGCCTGACCCCAAGCATTCGATTACAACTTTTCGACCGCCGCGCAATCGCCGCGACGATCGAAAAGCACATCGTCGGCGACGCCGTCGTCGTCAAGGCCCATGATGGCGGGTGAGGCGGGTGGCGACTGGATGTCGCGATCGGCCGGAAGACGCGGTCCCCGCGCATTTCGCGCGAGAACCTTTCGTGCGCTCGATCGGGAGCACATCGCAATGCTCCCGTTTTGCAATCGGCGCGGTCCCGTCAGGTATGCGAAGGCTTAGCGTCTCTTGCCGCCGCCGCCGTGGCCTCCGTGGCCACCGCCGCCCCTGTGCATCCCGCCACCATGGCCGCCGCCCCTATGCATTCCACCGCCGTGCCCCATATGGACACCGCCGCCGCGCACACCACCCCCATGGACGCCACCAACGCGCACGCCGCCGACGTGGACGCCGCCGCCACGCACGCCGCCGGCATGGCCGCCCCGCCAGCCGTGCCAGCCGTAGCCGCCACCCCAGCCTAGCCCGCTACGCCAAGCGTAACCGCACCAGTACCAGCCCGGCCCCTGCCAGCCGCCATCGTACCAGCAGTAATTGCGTCCGCCGAAGATGAACTGCGCCTTTTCGACCGGCGCGAGCTGATGTTGCAAAACATCCCCGCCGATTCCGCCATAGGCCATCGCCGCATCGGCAGCGCTCGCGAGCGGAAGCGCCGCGGAAGCCATGAGCACGGTCGACAGACCCAGCGCTGCAATAATCTTGTGCATGTGGAGTCTCCACTCCGCCGCCGGAATAGGCGGCGATAGCCGATTCGCTATCCCAAACCGCGTGAACCGAGTGTGAACCAATATTGTCCAGATCAAGGTCGCGCCAAAGCGGGATGGACAGGCCACCGCTGCGGGAACAGAACCGGCACCCCTATTTCCCGATGTTTTTGGCGCCCCTTGGTCCTATGGGCGCCAAAACGATCGTGCGCCTGTTACGCGCCCAAGGTCCGTCCGGCTGGGGTCGCATCTCTGTTTCGGTCGCAACGGACCAGCGTCCTCGCGCCTAGAGCGCGCCCTCAATCCTTCAGCAGCGCCGCGACGAAGCCTTCGACGCCCTCGGCGACCCGTGGGCAGCGGGCGCGTTCGGCGGCGATGATCGCGACGACCTGGGCGTAGGCGTGTCCCAGGTCGTCGTTGACGACGACGTAGTCATACTGGCGCCAGCGCTCGATCTCGCGTTTGGCGTTGTCGAGGCGCTTGCCGATGGTCGCGGCCGAATCCTCGTTGCGCCGATCGAGCCGGGCGCGCAGCTCGGCCATAGACGGCGGCAGGATGAAGATGCTGACCACATCGGGGCCGAGCGCCTCGCGCACCTGCTGGGCGCCCTGCCAGTCGATGTCGAACAGAACATCGCGTCCTTGCGCCAGCACCGCCTCGACCGGCGCGCGCGGCGTGCCGTAAAAGCTGCCGTGAACCTCAGCGGATTCGAGCAGGTCGCCGGCGGCTTTGAAGACGTCGAACTGATGGCGGCTGATGAAGTGATAGTGGATGCCGTCGGCCTCCGAGGAGCGGCGGGCGCGCGTCGTCACCGAGATCGACAGCGTCAGATCGAGCGACTTGTCCTGCAGCAGCATGCGCGTCAGCGTCGTCTTGCCCGCCCCGGAGGGCGAGGAGAGAATCAAGATCATGCCGCGTCGGCGCATCGCCACGTCCCAGCTCATTCGATGTTCTGCACTTGCTCGCGCAATTGCTCGATTTGCGCGCGCAGTTCAAGCCCCTGGGCGGTGAGCGACACGTCGTTCGCCTTGGCGCATAGCGTATTGGCCTCGCGGCCGAGTTCCTGGGCGAGGAAGTCGAGCCGGCGCCCGACCGCGCCGCCCTCCAGGATCAGCGCCCGCGCGGCGCCGACATGGGTCTTCAGCCGGTCGAGCTCTTCGCGGATGTCGGCCTTCGCGGCGAGCAGGATCGCCTCCTGGTGCAGCCGGTTCTCGTCGAAGCCGCGCGAGGAATCCATCAGCGCGGCGACTGATTGGGCGAGGCGCGCGCGCACCGCATCAGGCTTGCGCGCCGGATTGTCGTCGGCCGCCTGCGTCAAAGCCGCGATCGCGATCAGCCGTTCTTCGAGCACGGCCTGAAGGGCGGCGCCCTCGGCGGCGCGCGCAACCGTCAGCGCCGCGACCGCTTCGTCGATGCTTACGAGCGCGCCGGCCGCGACCGCCGCCATCGTCGCTTCGTCGTCACTTGCCTCGGCGACCTCGACGACGCCCCGCACCGCAAGCACGCCGTCCATTGTCGGCGGCGCCACGCCAGCCGCCGCGGCCGCCTCGCGCGCGGCGGCGAGGATCGAGGCGAGCGCCTGCTTGTCGATGCGCGCCTCGGAGGCCGCCGCGTCGCGCTGCGCCGAAACGGTTGCAAAACAGGTCCCGCGGGTCAGCGCCTTGCCGAGCCGCGCACGCGCCTCGCCCTCGATGCGATCGAGGCTGGAAGGGACTCTGAGGCGCAGATCGAGCCCCTTGGCGTTGACGCATTTGAGCTCGACCGTCCAGCGCCAAGCGCCATGGGCGCCGGCGGCGCGCGCAAAGCCAGTCATGCTGACGAGGGCCATGAGGCGAGTCCTTTCGCGCGGCGAATCGATCAAGCGCTCGTCTTATAGCAGTGCGGCCGATCGGCAAGGACCGCTAACGCGCAAGCGGTCGAGCCTGC
Organism: Roseiarcus sp.; assembly: GCA_036488815.1. GTDB lineage: Bacteria > Pseudomonadota > Alphaproteobacteria > Rhizobiales > Beijerinckiaceae > Roseiarcus. The sequence continues at coordinate 15,065 of DASXGX010000014.1, read as the reverse complement.
GCGCCTCAGGCCCGAAGAGCGGCGACCGCTTTTTCGGCGCGCGCTATAGCCCTCCGCCGCCGCTGTTGCTAATTCGAGCGCGCACCGAAGCGAACCGAAGAACGCGAGAGACGCCATGGCCTTGTCGAAACTTTTGCCGATCGCGGCCGTGGCGCTGCTCGCCTGCGTGAACACGGCGGCGGCCGGGACCGGGGACGCCGCGGCGGGCGAGCGCGTCTTCAAGAAGTGCAGGGCGTGCCACGAGGTCGGCGAAAACGCCAACAACATGGTCGGCCCGGTGCTCAACGGGGTCGTCGGGCGCCCCGCCGGCTCCTATCCCGGCTATCACTATTCCGACGCCAACAAGCACTCGGGTCTCGTCTGGGACGAAGCGACGCTCACGGCCTATCTGAGGAACCCCCAGGGCAAAGTGCCGGGCACCAAGATGGCCTTCCCCGGCCTCACGTCCGACGAGGACATCGCCAATGTGATCGCCTACCTCAAGCAGTTCGACGCGAAAGGCAAGACGCGCTGACTGCTGAGTTCGCTCGGATTGTCACTCGGTCGAGCCGGGCCGTTGTCGTCATCGTGAGCGAAGCGCGACGGTCCAGCGATCGTAACACTGGAAGTGGATCGACTCGAAGCGCTTCAGGGCCCGAAATTGCCGCGGCCGCCATCGACATGAATAAGGCCCGGCCCCATCGGCGTATCGAACTGAGCGTCGACGCTGACGCCGGTGTAGGTGTGCACCGCCGGCGTTGCGTTGGCGTCGAACGGCGCAGGCGCCCGCCCGGGACGCAGGCCGCCGCCGAACTCCGCCCCCGCGGCGACGTAGCCGCTGATGCGGATGCAGGCGTCGGATCCTGTGACGGCGAAAAAGCCCTCGCCGAGGGCGCTGCAATGCGGGTCGTTCGGCGCTTTCGCGGGCTCGGGAGGCGCCAGGACATCCCCCGCGCAAGCCGGCCCCGCGGCGAGTCCAGTCGCCAAGGCGCAGGCCGCCAATCGCCTGACCAGAATCCATCCCGCGAATCGCTTCATGGTTGCAAAAGTGTTGTCACAACATGGCGAGAACATGGCGACCAGGGCCTGCCTGTTGCCGCCCGGCATAGATGTTGCATAATGGCAACAAGCCTCAGCGCCAGTCGCCGTACTGGGACTGGATGAGCGCCAGCGCTGCGACCGCCGCAGTGTCGGCGCGCAGAATGCGGGGCCCGAGATTCAGGCGAACGACGCGCGGCAGGCGGCCGATAGCCTCGCGCTCCGCCTCTTCGAAGCCGCCTTCCGGACCGATGAGCAGGCTGACCCCGGCGCTCGGCTTCGCCTCGGCGAGCGCGGCGATCGGATTGGCCTGCGGCGCATCCTCATCGCAAAAGACGAGCAGTCGCTCGGCCGGCCAATCGGCGAGCGCCTTGTCGAAACGCTGCTCCGGCTCGACCTCCGGCAACCAGATCACGCCGCATTGCTCCGCCGCCTCGCGCGCGTTGGCGCGCAGCCGCTCGATGTTGACCCGCGTCGCCTGGGTGCGGCGAGTGACGATCGGCTTGAGGCGGCGAGCCCCCATCTCGACCGCCTTCTGCGCGACGTAATCGAGCCGCGCATGTTTGAGCGGCGCAAAGAGATAGTCGATGTCGGGTGGGTATTCCTGCGGGCGGAGGCGCGCGCCGATCGTGAGCGCCGCATTCTTTCGCGTCGTCCCCGCGATCGAGGCGGCGAATTCGCCTTCGCGGCCGTTGAACACCAGCACGCGGGCGCCAGGGCCGAGCCGCAGCACATTAAGGAGGTAGTTCGCCTCATCCTGCGAAAGCGCCGCCGTGGCCCCCTCGCTGAGATCGTCGGCAAGATAAAGGCGGGGGGTCGTGAAGTCGGTGCGCGCCATCGAAACGTCCGGAAGGAATCTGTTGCGCCGATCATAGCACGCCTCCCCAGTAACGCGGGGCGCGGCCGGCGCGACAAAGCCCAGGAGTCCGGCGCCGCCCGCCGGCCGTCAGGGAGTTTCTCATGATCAGGTTCGCGCTCGGAATCGCCGCCCTTGTCCTCACCAACGCCGCCGCCCCTGCCCTAGCCGCCGACGCCGAGCGGCCCGTCGTCATCGAACTCTTTCAAAGCCAGGGCTGTTCCTCCTGCCCGCCTGCCAACGCCAATCTCATTCGCTTCGCCGAGCGCAAGGACGCCCTCGCCCTCACCTTCGCCGTCGACTACTGGGACAGCCTCGGCTGGAAGGATACGTTCTCCAAGCCGGAGTACACGGCCCGCCAGTGGGCCTACGCCAAGGCGATGGGCCATTCCGAGGTCTTCACGCCGCAGATCGTCGTCAATGGACGCGCCGACGGCACAGGCCTCGAAGAGGGCGAAATGGCGCGCCTCGCCCGCAGCGCCGATCGGGGCGCAAGCGGGCCGGACGTGACGTTCGAAGCCGGCGCGGTCCGCATCGGGGCCGGTTCCGCGCCTCCCGCCGGCGCCGACGTCTGGCTGGCGCGCTACCAGCCGGGGGTAGTCGAAGTCGCAGTTCGCCGAGGCGAAAACGCCGGTCGCACCTTGCCGCACACGAATGTGGTGCGCCAGTTCGTCCGCCTCGGCAAATGGAGCGGCGAAGCGGAACGTCTCCCCCTGCCCGCCTCCGAAACAGGCCTCGCCGACGCCGTACTCGTCCAGAGGGCGGGCGCCGGCCCCATTCTCGCCGCCGCCTCCAACGCCGGGGTTCAGTGACGCATTTCCCTTGCGAGAACCGTATTGTTCTGTAAACGTTCCCTCCGCCGCTCCCGCGAGCGGCCAGGCGGGGGACTGAGATGGTTGCGCGCGTGTCGACGGTGGCGTTCCAGGGCGTCGAGGCGCGCGCCGTCGACGTGCAAGTGCAGATCGCCCCAGGCAATGTCGCCTTCATGATCGTCGGGCTTGGCGACAAGGCGGTCGCCGAGTCGCGCGAGCGGGTGCGCGCGGCGCTGATCGCCTCGGGGCTCGCCCTGCCCGCCCGGCGCATCACCGTCAATCTCGCGCCCGCCGATCTCCCCAAGGAGGGAAGCCACTACGATCTGCCGATCGCGCTCGGCGTGATGGCGGCGATCGGCGCCGTCCCTCCCGATGCGCTCGACCGCTACGCCGTCATCGGCGAACTTGCGCTCGACGGCACGGTGAGCGCGGTCGCCGGCGTGCTGCCGGCGGCGATCGCCGCCAATGCGCGCGGCCTCGGGCTGATCTGCCCGGCCGCCTGCGGGCCGGAGGCCGCTTGGGCCTCGGCCGATCTCGACATTCTCGCGCCGCGTTCGCTCATTCAGCTCGCCAATCACTTCAAGGGATCGCAAGTGCTGAAGCGGCCCGAGCCGGCGCTGCGGGCGGCGAGCGGCCCGCAGCCCGATCTGCGCGACATCAAGGGCCAGGAAAGCGCCAAGCGCGCACTGGAGGTCGCCGCCGCCGGCGGCCACAACCTGCTGATGTCGGGCGCGCCCGGCGCCGGCAAATCGATGCTCGCGCAGCGCCTGCCATCGATCCTGCCGCCGCTGAGGCCGCGCGAGCTGTTGGAGGTCTCGATGGTTCACTCCGTCGCCGGCATGCTCGCCGGCGGCGCCCTCACCGATCGGCGCCCGTTCCGCGCGCCGCATCATTCCGCCTCGATGGCGGCGCTCGTCGGCGGCGGGGTTCATGCGCGGCCGGGCGAAATCTCGCTCGCGCACCATGGCGTCTTGTTTCTCGACGAGCTGCCGGAATTCCAGCCTCAGGCGCTCGACAGTCTGCGCCAGCCGATCGAGACCGGCGAGGTGGCGGTCGCCCGCGCCAATCATCGCGTCGTCTATCCCGCCCGCTTCCAGCTCGTCGCAGCGATGAACCCGTGCCGCTGCGGCCACGCCAACGAACCCGGATACGCCTGCCCGCGCGGACCCAACACGCGCTGCGCGGCGCAATATCAGGGCCGCCTTTCCGGCCCGCTGCTCGATCGATTCGATTTGACCATCGACGTCCCGTCCGTCGGCGCCGCCGATCTCCTGCGCCCGCCGCCCAGCGAGGGATCGGCTGAAGCGGCGGCGCGGGTGATCGCCGCGCGCCAGATTCAAGCCGAACGCTATCGCGCCCTCGGACTCGACGGCGTCGCGTGCAACGCCGCGGCGCCGGCGAATGTCGTCGAGGCGGTCGCCGATCCAGAACCCGCCGCGCTAGCCCTGCTGCATGAAGCGGCCGAGCGCATGCGCATCTCGGCGCGCGGCTATCATCGCGTGTTGAAATTAGCGCGCACGCTCGCCGACCTCGACGGCGGCGGCCCGGTCAAGCGCCTCCATCTCGCCGAGGCGCTAAGCTATCGTGGGCCTCAGGAGCGCGCCGCCGCCGCTTGATGGGTTGAAATTGGCTCGCGTCGGCAAGGGTTTCTCAACCGCAACGTGTCATTGTCCTGCGCGCTTGATGGCGGGTGGAGGCGGAACTTGCGATGATCGATCCCCTTGCGGAAATGGCGCTGTTCGACCTTCGCGTGTTCGCGATCGCAGCCGGGCCGTTGCTGGCGCTCGCCATCGCGGCGGCGGCGGCCTACGCGAGCCTGCGCAGGAGCGCGGTGCGACGGGTCGCGGAGGCCGAGCAGATCGCCGAAAGCCTGCGCGATGAAGTGTGGCGGCTGAAAGAATCGGCGGCGGCGCGCGAGCGCGCGGAGGCGGCCAACGAAGCCAAGTCACGCTTCCTGGCGACGATGAGCCACGAGATCCGCACGCCCCTCAGCGGCATTCTCGGCATGGCCGATCTGTTGCGCGACGCCAACCTCGATCCGGAACATGCCAGCTACGTCGAGGCCATTCGCGGCTCCGGCGCCGCCCTCGCCAATCTCATCGACCAGATCCTCGACTTCTCGAAGATCGAGGCCGGGCGGCTTGAACTCGTGCGCGAGCCCTTCGATCTGCGCAAGCTGGTCGAGAGCATTGTCGAACTGCTGGCGCCGCAAGCGCAGGGCAAGGGCCTCGAGATCTCCGCCTCGATCGGCGCCGACATTCCGCGACATGTGTTCGGCGACGGCCTGCGGCTGCGCCAGGCGCTCACCAATCTCGCCGGCAATGCGGTGAAGTTCACCGACAACGGCGGCATCGGAGTCGTCGTCGAACACGCGGCCGAGGATCGCATCCTCTTCAAAGTGATGGACACTGGCCCCGGCGTTCCCGCCGACCGGCGCGCGGCGATCTTCGAAGACTTCGAGCAGGGCGACGGCTCCAACGCGCGCCGCTTCGAAGGAACCGGCCTCGGCCTTGCGATCTCCAAGCGCATCGTCGGGCTGATGGGCGGCGAACTCGTCCTCGCGGACAATGCAGGCGGAGGGTCGGTCTTCTCCTTCGCGATCGATCTGCCGGCCCGTGAGGGGGCGCCGGCGGAAGCCGCGCCGGTCGCGCTCAACGGGCGGCGGGCGTTGATCATCGCCCATTCCCCCTTCGAGGCGCCGGCGATCGCGGCTCGCCTCAGCGAAGCCGGCGCTGTCGTGACGCGCGCGGAGGGGCTGGACGAAGGCCTCGCCGCGCTCAAGAGCGGCGTGCGGCCGGACCTCGTCATCGTCGATTGCGCGCTCGGCGTCGAGGCGACCAACCGGCTGGCCTTGGCGGCGCGCGTCGCCGGCGCGCCCAAAAGCCTCGTCCTCTTCTCGCCGTTCGAGCGACGCGCCTTCGGCCAAGCCTCGCTTCAGGGGTTCGACGGCTGGCTCGTCAAGCCGGTGCGCGCGCGTTCGCTGTTCGATCGCCTCGCCAGCGAATTTCCCTCTTCTCCCGCGCAGCCCGCTTCGGCGCGGCCCAATGCGGCGCCGGCGGCGAATTCGATGCGCGCCTTGCTCGCCGAGGACAACGACATCAACGCGGTCGTCGCTCAGAAGGCGCTGCGTCGGCTCGGCTTCGAGGTCGTCAGAGCGCGCGACGGCGAGGAAGCCGCCCGCCTCGCCGGCGCCGCGACGCGCGGCCAGGCGCCGCCGTTCGACGTCGTCCTGCTCGACATCAAGATGCCCGGCATCGACGGCTTCGATGCCGCGCGCGGGATCAGGCGGCTCGAGAGCGAGACCGGCGCGCCGCGCGCGCCCCTGATCGCGCTGACGGCCAGCGCGACGACCGACGACCGGCGCGCCAGCGTCGCGGCGGGCTTCGATGAATTCCTCACCAAGCCGGTCGACCTCGCCCGTCTCGCCGAGACGATCGAACGCCTCCTGACGAGAGACTCGCACCCGCGCCCCGCCGCGCGCGCGGGCGTCGCATCGTAAGGCGGCCTGTCACATATTTGTGTGTCAAGAATGCTCTGAGAACGATTTGCTGAGCGAATCGAAGGAGCATTCATGGCGCAGGGGTTCATCGCGCAGGCGCGAGTAAGGGCGGCCGCTTTTCCGCGCCGACAGGTGCGCGATCTTAAGGGCCTGCCGAAGACGCTCGGCGCGATGGGCTCGCTGGAGCTGCGGCTTGCGACCACCAAGGCCGAGATCCGCCGCGCCCAGAAGCTGCGCTATCAGGTCTTCTTCGAGGAAGGCGAGGCCAAGCCGGACCCCACCGCGCAACTGATCCAGCGCGACGTATGCCGGTTCGACCGCGTCTGCGACCATTTGATCGTCGTCGACACGTCGATTCCGCGCACCGACGGGACGCCGACGGTCGCGGGCGCCTATCGCCTGTTGCGCGGCGACGTCGCCCAAGCGAACTTCGGCTTCTATAGCGCGAGCGAATTCGACGTCGCCTCGCTGATCGCCCGCCATCCCGGCAAGCGGCTGCTCGAACTCGGCCGCTCTTGCGTCGCCCCGGCCTATCGCGGCAAGCGCACGCTCGAACTGCTCTGGCGCGGCATTTGGGCCTACGCGCGCCACCACCGCATCGACGTGATGTTCGGCTGCGCGAGCTTCCCCGGCGCCGACCCGCAGGCGCATGTGACGGCGTTGCGCTTTCTGCGTGGCGAGGCTGGACCGGACCCGCTGTGGGACGTCGCGCCGGTCGCCGGCCGCGCTTTTGAGGCGCAACCGTCGGAAGGCCAGATCGACGCCCGCGCGGCGCTGCGCGCCCTGCCCCCACTCATCAAGGGATATTGGCGTCTCGGGGCGAAATTCGGCCCGCAAGCCGTGGTCGACGAAAATTTCGGCGCGACCGACGTCTTCGCTGTCATGCCGATCGCCGAGATCGAGCCGCGCTACCTCCAGCACTTCGGCGCCGAAAGCGCCGCCACCTTGGCCGCCTGAAAGTCGCGTCGCCGCGGCCATTCCCAAGCCGGAAAAAATGCTCTATGGAATTGCGGCGCCGACGCGCTAGGCACCCGTAGCTCAGCTGGATAGAGCGCTGCCCTCCGAAGGCAGAGGCCAGGGGTTCGAATCCCTTCGGGTGCGCCATTTCCGACACCACTCTGTACAGATGTGCGAACACCATTGCGTTCTGTCGAGTCAAAACAGCCGTCGCATTACAATCACTGGTCCGGAACGAAGACTCCCGTTCGTTTCAAGGAAGTTGACGTCGGCCTGTCATCCGGCTGCCTGCGGCCCGATCGCATGCGCGAGGCTGTGGGTGTGGGTATTGCTCCTGCCGCGCCACACCTCCGCCGCGCGAGCCGCGCTCAGCTCTGAAGCGGGCGCAGCGCGGCCTCAAGCGCGTGCAGGCGCGCGAGGCCTTCCGCGTCGGTCTTCTCGAAAGGCTCCTCGCACAAGGTGACCAGCGCCGCGCCATCTTCGAGCGCTTCGACTTCGACGTCGGCCGGAAACTTCGCCCGAGCGACGAGATTCGGCGCCAGGTAGGTAATCCAACCGATCCGCGGCTGGAGAATGCGCTCGCCCGCAGCCCAGGTCGAATCGGCGATCTTGGGAAGATCGAGGGTGTAAAAGGAAAACATCGCGCACATCTCCGCGGGGTTCCAAACCTCGCGCGCGAATTTCATGAGAGGCCTCAGTTCGGAGGCGCGCCACCGCCGCCCAGTGGACGGCCGCAGCTTCGAGAGCCGCATGAAGATGTGGTTTGGATGGACGGCGGTGCGCCGGCCAAAGGCGCCGATGCAGCACCGAGTATCCGCGTAGCTCGACTCGCGGAAATCATACGGGGCAGCCCCCGTATGGCCTCCCCAGATGTTGCTCCCCAACTCCGGCCAAGGGCCGGCGTCTAATTGGCGTTGGGTGACATTGGCGGTCAAGAGTTGCTTCGCCTCGGCCTCGGCCAGGGGGACGGGAACCGTCCGCTCTTTGGTTGTCGGCGATCTCAGCCAACTCCGGTAGATCGGGTCGAAATTGGGGAGACCGGTCACGAACCGAGCGAGCCGACGCGCGTCGCCAGCCTGCGAGGGGTCGCGTGGTTCCCACCAAAGGTTCAGTTTCAGATCGCTCATCAAAGGCCCCGCTCAATTCGGATCGACCACGACCGACAGGTTTTCGAACTGCAGGTCGTTCGCGATATTCTTCAGTCCTCGATAGCCCTTCTGGGTTTGCGCGTGCCAGACGACGAGGCGACCGGCAGCGGCCGCGGCGTCTGATTGTCGTCGCATTTGAACCTCAGGATTCTTTTGCGGATCAATCCAGCCATACAACTCATCATTTTCATTGAACATGAAGTCGATGTCCGCCTTGGCTTCCAGCAGGTCTCCCGTCTCCGGATCGCATCCATCGAACATGACCGTCCCGAGAAGAATCGCCAACCCGTGCGGGAGCTTGCTGACGTATTCCTGATAGGCGATGGAATTCTGCGATTGGGTCGTCTTCGACTCGGGCGTCGGGTCGGGGCAGAGCTTAGGCTCGCCATTGTCTGCGGTCGGCTGGGCGGCCGGCTCGGCGTCCCCGTCACGCAAATCCGCGGTGGAGCGATCGAGGACGTCGACCGCGGCGACCAACGTCGGCCACTGATTGGGACCGCTGACCATCCTCGCGACCGCCTGGCCGTTCCGATCGTAGAAGACGCCGTTCGGTCCCTGGCTCCCGACGGTCAGGGTTCGCCACTGGCTATCGATCAGGACTTTGAAGGTCACCGAGGTTTCGTCATGGGCCCAACGGTAGCTCATGTTGGGACGAGTGGGCGAGACGGCGTTTCTCCAGCCGGCGCCGCCACTGAGGGGACCATCCGGACAAGGGCCTCTGCCCGTTCGGAAGCGCCGGTCAGCCTGGGCTAAGACCAAAGCTTCGATTTGAGCCGAAAGCAATTTAATGACATAGGTGCTCGCAATTTTGTCCTGAGTGGCGCGCCATTTTCAACACCACTGTGTATACGCGCACGAACACCATCGCGCTCGTGTCAGCTGAAAACAGTTGGCCGCGCCCGCTGTCCGCGCGGCTCAGCTCTGAAGCGGACGCAGCGCGGCTTCGAGCGCGTGCAACCGCTCAAGACCTTCGGCGTCGCTCTTTTCGAAAGGCTCTTCGCACAAGGTGACCAGCGCGGCGCCGTCTTCGAGGCCTTCGACTTCGACGTCGGAGGGATATTTCGCGCGCGCGGCGAGGTTCGGCGGCAGATAGGTGATCCAGCCGATCCATGGTCTAAGAATTCGCTCGCCGGCGGCCCAGGTTGGATCAGGGATTGTGGGAAGATCGAGGATGTAAAAGGAAAACATCGCGCACATCTCCGCGGGGCTCCAAACTTCGCGCGCAAATTTCATGAGAGGCCTCAATTCGGAAGCGCGCCACGGTCGCTCAGAGGACGGCCGCACCTTCGAAAGCCGCATGAAGATGTGGTTTGGATAGATGGTGGCGCGCCGGCCGAAAGAGCCGACGCCGCACTGAGTATCGGCGTAGCTCGACGTGCGGAAATCATACGGGGGAGGGCCCGCATGGCCTCCCCAGATATTGCTCCCGAGCTCGGGCCAAGGGCCAGCGCCCAGCTCCCGTTGACTGATATTATTGACCAAGAGCTGCGTTGCCTCGGCCTCGGTTAGGGGAACGGGAACCGTCTGCTCCTTGGTTATCGGCGACTCCAGCCAGCTCTGATAAATCGGGTCGAAGTTCGGCAGACCGGTCACGAACTGAGAGAGGCGATGCGCGTCGTCAGCTTGCGACGGGTCGCGCGGCTCCCACCAAAGGTTGAGTTCCAGCCTAGCCATTAGAGAGCTCCGCTCAGTTCGGATCGAAAACGACCGACAGGTTTCCAGGGGACAGCCGCTTCACAATCTGGCTCAGTCCGCGATAGCCCTTCAGGGTTTGCGCGTGCCAAACGACGAGGCGGCCCGTCGCAAGGGCGGCGTCTGATTGTCTTTGCATCTGAAATCTTGGATTGTTGCCTGCCGAAAATCCTGTGGGGCTGAGACCAGGGCTTCGTTGCGACCCGCAGGCAATTTCAATGACATAGGTGTTCGCAGTTTTGTCCTGAGTGGCGCGCCATTTCCGACATCGCTCTGTACACATGTGCGAAGTCCATCGCGTTCTGGTCGAGTCAAAACAGCCGTCGCATTACAATCACTGCAGTGTCCGGAACGAAGACTCCCGTTCGTTTCAAGGAAGTTGACGTCGGCCTGTCATCGGGCTGCCTGCGGCCCGATCGCACGCGCGACGCTGTGGGTGTCGGCATTGCTCCGCCGCACCACCTCCGCCGCGTGAGCCGCGCTCAGCTTTGAAGCGGGCGCAGCACGGCCTCAAGCGCGTGCAGGCGCGCGAGGCCTTCCGCGTCCGTCTTCCCGAAAGGCTCCTCGCACAAGGTGACCAGCGCGGCGCCGTCTTCGAGCGCTTCGACTTCGACGTCGGCGGGATATTTCGCCCGCGCTGCGAGGTTCGGCGGCAGGTAAGTGATCCAACCGATCCGGGGGCGCAGAATTCGCTCGCCCGCCGCCCAGGTCGGATCGGGGATCTTGGGGAGATGGAGGCTGTAGAAAGAAAACATCGCGCACATTTCCGCGGGATTCCAAACCTCGCGCGCGAATTTCATCAATGGCCGAAGTTCGGACGCGCGCCACGGTCGCCCGACGGACGGACGCAACTGGGAAAGCTGCATGTCGACGCGGTTTCGATTGATCGCAGGCGAGCCGAAGCGACCGACATAGCACCGGGTGCTGGCGGTGCTCGACTTGCGGAAATCATAGGGCGGCGATCCCGCATGGCCGCCCCAGATGTTGCTGCCCAGCTCCGGCCAAGGAGCTTCGCCGATTTCGTATCGAGTCATGTTGTCGATCAAAAGCTGCTGCGCCTCGACCTCGCTCAAGGGGATGGGAACTGTGACCTTCTTGGCTTTCGGCGAATTCAGCCAACTCCGATAGATCGGGTCGAAGTCCGGCAGTCCGCTGACAAAGCGAGCAAGCCGACGCGCATCGTCGGCTTGCGACGGGTCGCGCGACTCCCACCAAAGGTTGAGTTCCAAACCGATCATCGAAGGCCTCCGCTCAGTCGGGATCGAAAACGATCGACAGGTTTCCAAACGGCAGGCTACCCGCGATCTTCGCCAATCCCCGATAGCCCTTCTCGGTTTGCGCGTGCCAGACGACCAAGCGGCCGGCTGCGAGCGTTGCTTTCGCTTGCCTTTCCATCTGAATGGCGGGGTTCTTTTGCGGGTCAATCCAAGAGTACAATTTATCGTCGTCATCAAACATGAAGTCGATGTCCGCCTTGGCTTCCAGCAAGTCTCCGGTCTCCGGATCGCAGCCGTCGAACGTGACCGCGCCGAGCAGGATCGCCCACCCGTAGGGAAGCTTGCTGACGTATTCCTGATAGGCGATCGAATTCCGCGATTGTGTCGTCTTTGGCTCGGGTGCCGGATCGGGGCACAGCTTGGGCTGGCGTTCGTCGTCGGCCGGCGCGGCGGCCGGATCGCCATCGCCGTGACGCAAAGCCGCGGCGGAGCGATCGAGGACGTCGACCGCGGCGACCAACGTCGGCCGCTGATTGGGACCGCTGACCATCCTTGCGACCGCTTGGCCGTTCGGATCGTAGAAGACGCCGTTCGGTCCCTGGCTTCCGACCGCCACGGTCCGCCACTGGCCGTCGATCAGGACTTTGAAGGTCACCGAGGTTTCGTCGTGCGCCCAACGGTAGCTCATGTTGGGACGACCGGGGACAGGGCCCTCGTCGACGATTGGGTTGTCGCTCGGCACGAAGATCGCGCCGAACAGGGTCGTTGCGGCGGAGAAGCGGCCGGCCAACGTCGCGAGCCCTTCCAGCGCGGTCGCAGACAAGTCGCTGGCGAATAGCGAGCCGACACTCGCTGCCGGAGCTGGGGGAAGAAAGGCAAGCGCCGCGCCGCCGCGCGACGGGACGCTTGGGGCGGGGCTCGCGTCGGTCTTCGGCTTGTCCGTCCCTGCCCCAGCCTTGGGCGCGAACCAACCGGGATTGGGCGGGGCGCCCGTTCTCGGGTGCTGCTCGTCCCAGTCGTCGTCCTTCAGCAGCCCGCAGGCGACGAGGTCGTGGGCTAGACGCCGTTTCTGCAACGCGCCGTGTTGGAAACCCGCCGACGTGGGAGGATCGGGAAGGCGCAGCAGCAAGGTCGCGATCTGCGCGCGGGCGAGTTCCTCGTTGCCCAGCGCGGCTGCGACTGCGTCAACGCCTCGGCGCATCCGACCGATGTCGAGCGGGAAGCCATAGAGCTTGGAAAGCTCGCGGTTGAGATCGCGTTCATCGCGTCGTGTCCAACCACCCGTCGCCTCGCGCGCCAGCAGCGCAACGCCGCCGACCCGCAAGCCGCCTGCGTCGCAATCAATTCGTCCGGGGCGGAGCCGGAAATGGCGCGCGAAGGATAAATCGTCCACCTGGCGGCTCTCATGAATTTCGGGAAATCAGCAGAACATACGACGAACGTTTTGGCAAGATTTTATCACATTTCTCCCGTGTTATTTGTCGTCGCCGGAGCCGCCACTGAGGGGACGAGTGCGCCCGCCAAGCTCGCCGGAAGACCCGCGTGCCCACCATCCGGACAAAGGCTACGGCCCGTTCAGAAGCGTCCGTCAGCCTGGGGGATGAGACCAGGGCTTCGTTGTGACCCGCAAGCAATTTCAATGACATAGGTGTTCGCAGTTTTGTCCTGAGTGGCGCGCCATTTCCGACACCACTGTGCACACATGTCCGAACACTTCGCGTTCTGGTCGGGTCAAAGCAGCCGTCGGACTATTATCATTGCATTGTCGGGAACGAAGACTCCCGAGTCCGATCAGGCCTTTGAGAGATCGACCGGCAGTTGCATTTTCCTTAGAGGAACGGATGCCGCATTTTTCGCGATTAGCCGTGATGCAGCTTCGATCAACTCCTCTTGAGTGAACGGCTTAGCGAGGAGGGTACATCGCGGAATGACGGGGGCAGGTTAACCGCACCGTATCCACTGACGAACAGAAACGGCACGTTGTTCCGCGTTAACGCAGCTGCGACCGTCAACAGGCCGGCCTCGCAGATTTCCGTCAAGCAGCGCAGCATCGATGTGCATGCATTCGATTGCTTCAAGCGCTTCTTTAACGCTTGCGACAGAAGCGACGATTTCCGCGCCCTCATCGGTAAGGTTGTCGGCCTGCAGAAGGGCGACGAGAGGCTCATCTTCCACGATGAGAAAGCGCTTTCCAGTCAGTTTCCCTAAAGTCGTCTGAACGACATCTAAGTCCCTGCGACTTGGCTGGCTAATCGGCTGTGTCGGGAGCGGCCTTTTCTCCATGTCGGGGAACGCTAACTCAGCGACTTTCTGGGCCGGCTCTCAGAAAAGTGATGTAAATAGAGGGAGATACCGAGCGACTGCGACGGAAGCGATCTTGCCGCTGGCCCCTAACCTGCCCTACGGTCCGGGTCATCGTCGACCTATTGACTGGCCAATCGTGGCCGGGCTCGAGCTTGAGAACTGATATCGCTTCGTCGGGTAGGCCAATGGCATGAGCGCAGTTGCGGACGCACAAACGGGCAACCGTGCGCGCAGTCGGGGTGTGCTTTGGATCGTAGTCCTGGTGGCGTTGATCCTCATCGGCTTCATAGTCTGGCACGTATTCGCACAGAAGCCGCACGCGAGAGCCGTCGCGGCGCAAGTCGTCACGGTCGCGCAGGCAGCCCGTGGCGACATGCCCGTCATCCTGAACGAACTGGGCACCGTCACGCCGACCGCCACGGTCACCGTCATGCCCAACCAGGCCATCAGCGGCTATTTGACTGAGGTGCCCTTCAAGGAAGGGCAAGACGTGGAGAAGGATCAATTGCTGGCTCAGATCGATCCCCGCCCGTACCAGGCGGCGCTCGATCAGGCCACCGGAACGCTGCAGCGCGATCAAGGCTCGCTCGACGAGGCGAAGGCGGATCTCGCGCGTTACCAGAAGCTCGTGACCGAAGACTCCATCGCCCGGCAACAGGCCGAAGACCAAGCCTACGTCGTCCGTCAGGACGAGGGCACCGTGAAGCTCGACCAGGCGGCGCTCGAGACCGCGAAGCTCAACCTCGCCTACTGCCGCATCACTTCGCCCGTCGCGGGGCGCGTCGGGCTGCGTCTCGTCGATCCGGGCAACTACATCACCGGCTCATCGAGCACCGGACTTGCCATCATCACGACCATCAAGCCGACAACGATCGAGTTCACCGTCGCCCAGAACGATCTCGCCAAAGTGGAGGACCGCTTCCGCACGGCAGGCGTGAAATTGCCGGTGACCGCTTATACCAGCGACAGCAGCGGGAAGATTGCGACCGGGACGCTGTATGCCATCAACAATCAGATGACCTTGAGCACCGGCACCGTCACGCTGCGTGCAATGTTTCCCAACGACGACGAGGCGCTATCGCCGAACGAGTTCGTCAATGTTCAATTGCTGGTGGACACGTTGCGCCAGGCCGTGCTGGTGCCGACGTCGGCGGTGCTGACCGGGGCGCCGGGCGATTACGTCTATCTCGTCGGCAAAAACGATACGGTCTCGGTGCATAAGGTGACGCTGGGGCCGAGCGACGGCAAGAACACCGTGATCTCCAACGGCCTCAATGTCGGCGACTCCGTCGTTACCGAGGGAACGGACCGCCTGAGCGACGGCGCCAGGATCAAGATCGCCGCACCAGCGGAGCCAGGGAAATCCCCTGCGCCGGAAACGCCCCCGCCTGCAAAGAAGACCAACGGTGGCAACGCATCGCGCGCCCAGGCAGACAAGCCGCAGACGCGATAGATGAACATTTCCCGCCTGTTCATAGTCAGGCCGGTGGCGACGGCGCTGCTGATGATTGCCCTGGTGCTCGTCGGCCTCGTCTCGGTGGGCTTCCTGCCCGTCTCGTCCTT
>DASXGX010000001.1:0-85713 GCA_036488815.1 Roseiarcus sp. | reverse complement strand
AACGAGACGGTGGTGGTGCTCGACCGCATCCGCGAGGTGATGCGCAAATACAAGCGCCTGTCGACGTCCGAAATCATCGACATGTCGATCAACGCCGTGCTGCCGCGCACCATCATGACGGCGACCACCGTCTTTCTCGCGCTGCTGGCACTGTTCTTCCTCGGCGGCCATGTCATCCGCTCGTTCTCGGCGGCGATGATCTGGGGCATTTTCGTCGCGACCTACTCCTCGATCTTCATCTGTTCGCCGATGCTCATCTATCTCGGTGTGCGGGCGGATGCGGTCGACAGGTCGGGCGAGAGCGAGGCGGCGGCCGCCAAGGCGAAGGTGTGAGCGCCGAGCGCCCGAAATTCGATCGTTACGTTCCCGGTCGCCATGCGATCGAGGCCTATGGGTCGGGCGGATTTCGTTTCGCCGGCATGTCGCATGTCGGCTCCATTCTCGCGACGCCGAAGGGGATCGGCGCGGTCGACATCGGCAACGCGCGCGATCTCGCGCCGGCGATTCTCGCCCCTCTGTTCGCGGAACTGGCGGCCGAGCCGGGCTCGGTGGAATTCCTGGTGATCGGCCAGGGCGAACGGATGGCGCCCTTGCCGCGCGCGTTCAAGGATTGCCTGCGCGCCGCCGGCCTTCGCTTCGAGGCGATGGCGACCGGTCCGGCTGCGCGGGTCTACAACGTCATGATGGATGAGAACCGCCGCGTCGCGGCGCTGCTCATCGCCGCCCCATGAGCGAAGCCGGCGAGCGCGCCGAACCCATGCGGCGCGCCTATGAGCACTGCGGCGAGCTTGTGCGCGAAGCCGCCCGGGAGCGCTGGCTGAGCGCGCTGTTCGCCCCCGAAGACGCCCGTCCGCATCTTCACGCCGTCGCCGCCTTCGACATCGAGACCGCGCGAGTGAGCGGGCTGGTGCGCGAGCCGCTCGCCGGCGAGATGCGGCTCGCCTGGTGGCGCGAGGCGCTGATCGGCGAGCGCGCAGGGGAGGCGGCCGCTCATCCCGTCACCGCCGCGCTGCTCGACACGATCGATCGTTTCGCGCTGCCGAGGCAGGCGTTCGACGATCTGCTGCACGCCCGTTCGTTCGACCTCTACGACGACGACATGCCGACGCTGGCTGCGCTCGAGACCTACTGTCATCAGATCGACGGGGCGCTCTTCCAGATGGCGGCGCTGATCCTCGGCAAGGGGGGCGATCTCGGCGCGGACGAGGCGAGCGAGGCGGCTGGCGTCGCGGTCGGGCTGACTCGGGTCCTGCGCGCCTTCCCTAGGGCGAGCGGACGGGGGCCGGCCTATGCGCCGCGCGATCTGTTGGAAGGCAACGGCGTCTCCGGCGAAGATCTGCGCGAGCGCAGGGGCTCGCCGGGAATGAGCGCCGTTTTTTCTCAATTGCGCGAGCGCGCGCTGCATCATCTCGCCGAGGCGGAGCGGCGCATCGCCACTTTGCCGCCGATTGTCGCGCCGGCCTTCGTGCCGCTGGGCGCAGCGCGGCTCGATCTCAAGCGTCTTGAACGCGCCTCGGCCGCGCCCTTCGCGCCGCTCGCCGAGCCCGCCGCCTGGAGGCGGCAATTGGCGCTGTGGCTGTGGGCGCGGGGACGGCGGGGTTAGGCCGCCTATGTCGCGGCTCGCGTCAGCGCGTCAGCGCGTCCGCCGTCGCGGCCCATTTCGCCAAATCGACTTCGGCGCGAGCGGACAAGGCGCGCTTGCGCGCCACGCCACGGTCGGGGCCGCGCAGGCGCTTGCCCGTCTCGTCGACCCGCGGCTCCTCGATCGGCGGGAACAATCCGAAATTGACGTTCATCGGTTGAAACGAGCGCGGCCCGGCGTCGATCGCCTCGATGTGGCCGCCGGTGACGTGGTTGAGCAGCGCGCCCATCGCGGAGGTCGCGGGCGGCGGCTCGAGCGCCGCGCCCAGTCGCTCGGCCGCCGCGAAACGGCCGGCAAGGAGGCCGACCGCCGCGCTCTCGACGTAGCCCTCGCAGCCGGTGATCTGGCCAGCGAAGCGCAGTCGCGGCGCGACCTTGAGGCGTAGCCGCCCGTCGAGCAGCCGCGGCGAATTGAGGAAGGTGTTGCGATGCAATCCGCCGAGCCGCGCAAATTCGGCGTTCTCCAATCCGGGGATGAGCCGGAGGACGCGGGTCTGCTCGCCGTATTTCAGCTTGGTCTGGAAGCCGACCATGTTGAACAGCGTGCCCAGGGCGTTGTCCTGGCGCAATTGCACCACGGCGTAGGCCTTGACGGTGGGATTGTGCGCGTTGGTCAGCCCGACCGGCTTCATCGGCCCATGACGCAGCGTCTCGCGGCCTCGCTCCGCCATCACCTCGATCGGCAGGCAGCCGTCGAAATAGGGCGTTCCCTCGAATTCGCGGAACTCGGTCTTCTCGGCCGCGAGCAGTGCGTCGACAAAGGCGTCGTATTGCTCGCGGTTCATCGGGCAGTTGAGATAGTCGGCGCCGGAGCCGCCGGGCCCCGCCTTGTCGTAGCGCGACTGCGCCCAGGCGATCGACATGTCGATCGAATCGCGATGGACGATCGGCGCGATCGCGTCGAAGAAGGCCAGTGCGTCCTCGCCCGTCAGCGAGCGGATCGCGGAAGCCAAGTCAGGGGAGGTGAGCGGCCCGGTCGCGATGATGACGCTGTCCCAGTCATCAGGCGGAACGGCGCCGATCTCCTCGCGCTCGATGCGGATGAGGGGTTCGGCGGCGATCGCCGCCTCGACGGCGGCCGAGAAGCCGTCGCGGTCGACCGCCAGCGCCCCGCCGGCGGGAACCTGGTTCGCGTCGGCTGAACGCATGACGAGCGAATCGAGCGCGCGCATCTCGCGATGGATGACGCCGACCGCATTGTTCTGCGCGTCGTCGGAGCGGAAGGAATTGGAGCATACGAGCTCGGCGAGCCCACCCGTGCGATGCGCCTCGGTGCCGCGCTGCGGACGCATTTCATGGAGAACGACGGGAACGCCGGATTTCGCGATCTGCCAGGCCGCCTCGCAGCCTGCAAGACCGCCGCCAATGACGTGAACGGGTTGCATGGCGGCTTGTCACAAAGACGGCGCGCGCCGTCAAATAAAAAACGCCCGCCGTGGGAGGACCGGCGGGCGTTTTTGCGTCGAGCGAAGCTCGGACGCGAAGGGGCGCCAGAGGGAGGAACTGGCGCCTCCCAATCAGTGCATCAGGGAGCCGCGAACGACGAACTGGATGTCGCCCCGACGGATGCCGATGTCTTCCAATTCGCGGTCGCTCAACTGCGAGAGCTCCCGGACAGCTTCACGATAACGGCGCCAAGCGTTGAGCTTCTCGGCGATGGTCTTAAGCGAGGTCATTTGACCCTCCATTCTTTTGATCTGGGGGCGGGTTCGCCGTGCGGCGATCAACTCGTCCTGTGCGCTGCAACATAGTGGAGCGAGCCAGGCCGGAGTAGGGGAAAAGGCGTCGACCAGCCATGCGTTGCCGGCATGCCTATTTTCCGGAAATGTTAGTGATTTGTTTAGATCCGTTCAGTCTGGGCTGTTTTGTGGCGCAAAGTTGGCAAGAACGCTGGGGCTCGCAGGCCTGCGCGCTTTCGCCGCAGTTAATTCGGGCCGTAGACCAATGTGACAGATTCATGGCTGCTTGGGTGCATCGCAGCAAAAATCGTCACGTGGCACGGGCCGCCGCGAGCGCGCTGTTGGCGCTTCGTCAACTTTCCAACTTCGTCCAGGCCCATTCGGCGTATAAGGAAGCTGTGCGCTTGATTTTGCTGCGCGAAACCGCGACACCGGGTCGCGGGAGACACGGGATAGGGAGCCGGAAATGGACAATTTGATCGCTCGCGTCGCCGCGGCCGCCCAAACGAATGCGGACATCGCGCGCAAGGCCGTCGCGCTGGTGGTCGATTTCATCAAGCGTGAGGCTCCCGAAGACGCCGTCGACGCCTTGCTCGCCAAGGCCCCCGCGCTCAACGCGATTGTCGCCTCGGTGAGTTCTACAGGCGGCGAGGGGATGAGCGGCATGCTCAAGGGACTGATGGGAACGGGCGCCGGCGCGATGGGCGGCGGCGGCCTGATGGCCCTCGGCGGCGATCTCATGGGGCTGGGCCTCGGCATGGGGCAGATCCAGGCGGTCGGCAAGGAAGTCTTCGATTACGCGCGCGAGCACGCCGGCGACGATGTGGTCGGCGAGATTTCGGCGGCGATCCCAGGCCTGTCGCAGTTCATCTGAGCCGGGAGGCCGGCGTGGCTGGGTTCGGGGGGACCTTCCCAACCTATGGCGAGGCCGATTGGCGCAAGGCGGCGGAAGCGGCGCTGAAGGGCGCGCCATTCGACCGCTTGATCGCGCAAACCGCTGATGCAATCGCCCTTCAGCCGCTCTACGCCCCCAGCGAGGGGCCGCGGGCGATTCGCGGCGAAGCCGGGCCATGGCGCGCTTTCGCGAGGATCGATCATCCCGATCCCGGCGCCGCCAACGAGCAGGCGCTGGAAGATCTCGCCGGAGGCGCCGAAGGGTTGCAGGTCGTTTTCGCCGGCGCCGGCGGCGCCTACGGGTTCGGGCTCGCCCGGCACGACTCGGCGACGCTGCATCGGGCATTCGAGGGCATAAGTTTCACTGCGACCCGCTTCGAGCTTGATCTCGGCGCCGAGGCGGAGGCGCAGGCGGCCGCCTTCGCCAGCTTGGTCGAGCGGGCCGGGGAGAACCCTTCGCAGGTGTCGATCGCCTTCGGCCTCGACCCGATCGGCGCGCTGGCGCGCAGCGGCCGCGCGGCTCGTCCTTTCGAGGAGGAGGGCCGGGGGCTCGCCAAGCTCGCGCTCTTCCTCAAGGCGAAAGGCTTCGCCGGTCCCTTCGTCGCCGCCGATTTGCGCTGGGCGCACGCCGCGGGCGGAACGCCGGCGCAGGAGCTCGGCTTCGCGCTGGCCGCTGCGATCGCGTATCTGCGCGCGCTGTCGCAGAACGGCTTCACCCTCGAGGCCGCCGCTACGGCGATCGGCTTCCGCCTCGCGGCGGATTGCGACCAGTTCGTCACGCTGTCGAAGTTCCGCGCCTTGCGTCTGCTGTGGGGCCGCGCCTTGCAGGCCTGCGGACTCCCGCCGCAGCCCGCGCGCATTCACGCCGAAAGCGCCTGGCGCGCGATGACGGCGCGCGATCCTTATGTGAATGTGATGCGCGGCGCGATTGCCGCGTTCGCCGCGGGTCTTGGCGGCGCGGACGGCGTGAGCGTTCTGCCGTTCACCCAGGCCTTGGGCCTGCCGGACGCGCTGGCGCGGCGCCTCGCCCGCAACACGCAGCTCGTCCTGCTGCAGGAATCGAACCTCGGCTTCGTCGCCGATCCGGCCGCGGGCGCGGGAGCTTTCGAGGCGCTGACCCAGGCTTTGTGCGAGAAAGCCTGGGCGCTTTTCCAGGCCTTGGAGGCGGAAGGCGGCGCCGCGCAGGCGTTGCGGCGGGGCGGCCTCCAGCGCGCGCTCGCGGACGCTGCGGCCAAACTCTCGCGCGATGTCGCCAATCTGCGCGCGCCGCTGACCGGCGTCAGCGCCCATCCCGATCTCGCCGAGACAAAGGCCGAGGTCTTGCCCGCGACGCCGCCCGCTTTCGACTATCCCGGCGAGGCCGTCGCGCCGGCGGCTGCGCCGATCCGCGTCGCCGAAGCCTTCGAGCGTTTGCGTGACGCGTCCGACGCGGCCTTGGCGCATGAGGGCAGGCGACCAAGCATATATTTGGCGACGATGGGCCTGCCGGCCCAGCATGGGCGAAGGCTCGGCTTCGCGCGTGAGCTCTTCGAGGCGGGCGGCGTCGAGACGTTTGCGGACGCCGTCGGCGCGGCGAACGCCGAGGAGGCCGCGGCGCGCTTCGCGGCGAGCGGCGTCTCGATCGCGTGCCTCTGCGGCGACGACGAACTTTACTCAGAATCGGGCGAGCGCTTCGCCGCGGCGCTCAAGGCGGCCGGCGCGCGCTATCTCGTGCTGGCGGGCAAGCCCGGCGAACGCGAAGCGCCGTTGCGCGCCGCCGGCGTCGACGACTTCGTCTTCACCGGATGCGACGCGCCCGCGGCGATCGTGCGCGTCTATCGCCGGCTCGGCGTCGCCGTTTAGACTAGCCGAAGGATCGCTTCATGGGCTCGATTCCGGACTTCGCCTCGATTCCCTTCTCGCCTGCGCCCGATGGCGCCGTCGCCGCGCCGCTCAGCCACTGGCCGACTCCAGAGGGGATCGACGTGAAGTCGCTCTATGACGCGAGCGATCGGGACGGGTTGGACTTTCTGGACACCTGGCCCGGCCTGCCGCCCTATTTGCGCGGCCCCTATCCGACGATGTACGTCAACCAGCCCTGGACGGTTCGGCAATACGCGGGCTTCTCGACGGCGGAGCAGTCGAACGCCTTCTACCGCGCCAACCTCGCCGCGGGGCAGAAGGGTCTCTCCGTCGCCTTCGATCTTGCGACCCATCGCGGCTATGATTCCGATCATCCGCGCGTCGCCGGCGACGTCGGCATGGCGGGCGTCGCGATCGATTCGATCTACGACATGCGCACGCTCTTCTCCGGCATTCCGCTCGATACGATGAGCGTCTCGATGACGATGAACGGCGCCGTGCTGCCGGTGCTCGCGCTCTACATCGTCGCGGCCGAGGAGCAGGGCGTGCCGATGACGGCGCTGTCGGGCACCATCCAGAACGACATCCTCAAAGAATTCATGGTGCGCAACACCTACATCTATCCGCCGGCGGCTTCGATGCGCATCGTCGCCGACATCTTCGCCTTCACCGCGAAGCACATGCCGAAGTTCAATTCGATCTCGATCTCCGGCTATCACATGCAGGAGGCCGGCGCGACGCAGGACCTCGAGCTCGCCTACACGCTCGCCGACGGCGTCGAATATCTGCGCGCCGGCGTCGCCGCGGGCATGAGCGTCGATCAATTCGCGCCGCGGCTGTCGTTCTTCTGGGCGATCGGCATGAACTTCTTCATGGAGGTCGCCAAGTTGCGCGCCGCGCGCATGCTGTGGGCAGGTCTCGTCAAGGGGTTCGGTCCGAAGTCGGACAAGTCGCTGCCGCTGCGCGCGCATTGCCAGACCTCCGGCTGGTCGCTCACCGCGCAGGATCCGTTCAACAACATCGTGCGCACGCAGATCGAGGCGATGACGGCGACCCAAGGCCATACGCAGTCGCTGCACACCAACGCGCTCGACGAGGCGCTCGCCCTGCCGACCCCGTTCTCGGCGCGTATCGCCCGCAACACGCAGCTTTTTCTGATCGAGGAGAGCGGCACGACGCGCGTGATCGACCCCTGGGGCGGCTCCTACTATGTCGAGCGCCTGACCGCCGATCTCGCCGCCAAGGCGCGCGAGCATATTGCGGAGATCGAAGCGCTCGGCGGCATGGCCAAAGCGATCGAGCTCGGCGTGCCCAAGCAGCGCATCGAGGAGGCGGCCGCGCGCACGCAGGCGCGCATCGACTCGGGACAGCAGACCGTCATCGGCGTCAACAAGTTTCCGCCCAACGTCGAGCGTGCGTTGAACGTCCTCAAGGTCGACGCCGCCGACGTGCGCGCGCAGCAGATCGAGAAGCTGAAGCGTCTGCGCGCCGAGCGCGACGAGGCGAAGACCCGCGCCGCGCTCGACGCGCTGACGGAGGGCGCGCACGGCGCCGCCAATCTGCTCGCGCTCTGCATCGAGGCGGCGCGCGCCAAGGCGACGGTCGGCGAGATTTCGTTGGCGATGGAGAAGGCGTTCGGCCGCCACGTCGCCGAGATCCGCTCGATCTCAGGCGTCTATCTCGCCGAGGCGGGGCCGTCCGCCGACGCCAACGAGCGGATCGCCGCGATGACGCAGGCCTTCGCGGAGAACGAAGGCCGGCGGCCGAGCATTCTCGTCGCCAAGATCGGCCAGGACGGGCACGATCGGGGCCAGAAGATCATCGCTTCGGCCTTCGCCGATCTCGGCTTCGAGGTCGAGATCGGGCCGCTGTTCGCAACCCCCGAGGAAGTCGCGGCGCTGGCTGCGGCCAAACACGTGCACATCGTCGGCGTCTCGTCGCTCGCGGCCGGCCATCTGACGCTGGTGCCGGCGCTGAAGTCGGCGCTTGGCGCCGCCGGCCTCAAGGATGCGATGATCGTCGTCGGCGGCGTCATCCCGGAACAGGACTTCAAACCGCTGCGGGACGCCGGCGCCGACGCCATCTTTCCGCCGGGGACCGTCGTCGCGGAAGCGGCGCAGAGCCTGATCGAACGCCTCAACGAGCGCCTCGGCTACGCCCAGCGCGGGATGGCCTAGGCGCGCGCTGCAGTTACGTGGAATGAACCGTCTTTGGGGGCGCCTCAATCGGCTAAGCCTCGATCTCTGGATCGCCGCGCTTCGCTCGCGATGACGACAGGGGTCCGGTTCGATCTCAAGGCAGCGTGGTCCAGTGCGTTTGCCGCCCGCATGTCCCGTTCCGGGGCACGTCAAGTCCTTACGTAATCGGCCCCGCCCTTGCGCTCCGAAACTCAGTCGAAGTTTCGGAGGCTCCAATGTCAGATCGGATCGAGGAAATCGTCGAGCGGGCGATCGCCTATACTGCGCCTCTCCTCGACGCGTCTCCGGATCGGTGGAGCGCGGCGCGGCGAGGTCTGCGAAGAATTCATTCAGACTTGCTGCGTGAAGCGCCTGACCATCCTGCATTGTCGCGCTTAAGGGCCTTCGTCGCGCATTGGGAGCGGCGCAGGTTGAGGAGCGTGCCGAAGTCCGTGGCGCAAGCCTCGCATTCTTGACGATAATTGTGTTGCGCAGCCGCGTTCCGCACGCGAAGCTTACGACGCCGCAGGAGCGTGAGACGACGCGAGGGCGCCTGCAATTGACGGGCGCGCGCGGGCGGACTTATTGATGCCGCGGCCGAGTGCGGAGGGGGCAATGGCAGGCACGCATGTGCGAGCGGGTCGCAAACGAAAATTCGTGTCGCGATCCGGCGCAGAGTTGCATTTCACCGAACTGGGTTTCGGTGCGGCTCCGCTCGGCAACCTCTACCGCCCGTTGACGGAGAAGGAAGCCCGCGCGACGCTCGACGCCGCGTGGACGGCGGGGTGCCGCTATTACGACACGGCGCCGCTCTACGGGCTCGGCCTTTCGGAGACGCGCCTGAACGGCTTCCTGCGGGCCAAGCCGCGCGACGGCTATCTGCTCTCGACCAAAATCGGCCGTCTGCTCGAACTCTGCCCGCCTGAGCAGCGATCGCGCCAGGGCGCCTTTTTTGAGACGCCCTCGCGCCGCGAGGTGTTTGACTATTCCTACGACGGCGTCATGCGCTCGCTTGAGTTCTCGCTCGAGCGGCTGGGCGTCGATCAGATCGACATCGTCTATGCGCACGACGTCGACGTCGTCACGCATGGCAGCAAGGAAGCGGCCGACGCGCGCATTCGCGAACTGATGGAAGGCGGCTACAAGGCCCTCGTCAAATTGCGCGAGACCCGCGTGATCAAGGCGTTCGGCGCGGGCGTCAACGAATGGCAGGCCGCCGAAAAGCTGGCGCGCGCTGGCGATTTCGACGTGTTCCTGCTCGCCGGTCGTTACACGCTGCTCGAGCAGGAAGCGTTGGAGAGCTTCCTGCCGTATTGTCTGGAGAAGAAGATTGGCGTCGTGATCGGCGGCCCGTTCAATTCTGGCATTCTCGCCACCGGGCCGAAGCGCGGCGCCTTCTACAACTACGCGCCGGCGCCGGACGATATTCTCGATCGCGTGCGCCGCATCGAGACGATTTGCAAGGCTCATGGGGTGAAGCTCGCGGAAGCGGCGATTCGCTTCCCGTTGAGCCATCCCGCGATCGTGAGCGTCATTCCCGGCGGCCAGAAGCCGGGCGAAGTGCGGCGCAATGCGGAGATGCTCGACGCCCAGATTCCGCCTGCTTTGTGGCGTGCGCTCAAGGGCGAGGGCTTGCTGCGCGCCGACGCCCCGACGCCGCGCTGATCATTTTCAAGGAGACCATGCGATGTTGAAAGCGATTGATCCGTTGCTGACGCCCGAGTTGCTCTATGCGCTGCGCGCGATGGGGCACGGCGACGAGATCGCCATCGTCGACGCCAATTACCCCGCGCAATCCGCAGGGCCGGACGTCATCCGCCTCGACGCCGTCGACGCGACACGCGCGCTTGAAGCGGTGCTGAGCGTGATGCCGCTCGACACCTTCGTTCCCGAGGCGTGCTGGCGCATGGAAGTCGTCGGCCAGCCCAACGCCGAACAGCCGATCTTCGCCGAGTTCCGCGATGTGATCGCCCGGCGCGAGGGCCCGCAGTTCAAGCTCGCCAGCCTCGAGCGCTTCGCCTTCTACGAGCGGGCGAGCGAGTGCTTCGCGATTATCGCCACTGGGGAACGGCGCTTCTACGGCAATATTATCCTGACGAAGGGCGTCGTTCCGCCGGCGTGAACGCGAGAGACTTCTGCAGTCTGATGGAAACCCTCACCCCAACCCCTCTCCCGCGAGCGGGAGAGGGGTTGGGGCGCCGCTTGGTCCTTCGCCCGCTTGCGGGAGAAGGTGGCGCGAACCGCCGGATGAGGGGCGTCCGATTCCATTGTACCACAGCGTGTAATAGGCGAACGCGGGATCCTACAGCCTCTCTAAAACAGCCCTTCGATCCGTCCGTCCGTGACGTGGATAGCCTCCGCCGCCGGGGTGCGCGGCAGGCCGGGCATGGTGCGGATGTCGCCCATCAGGACGACGACGAAGCCGGCGCCGGCGCGCAGGCTGACCTCGCGCACCGGCGCGATATAGCCGCTCGGCGCCCCGAGCAGCGTCGGATCGGCAGAGAAGGAATATTGCGTCTTGGCGACGCACACCGGCAGCGCGCCGTAGCCCGCGCTCTCGAGCTCGGCAAACTGCGCGCGGACCCGCGCGTCGGCGACGATGTCGTCCGCGCCGTAGATTTCGCGCGCAACCATGCGGGTCTTCTCCCACAGCGGCGTCGCGTCGGAATAGAGCGGACGAAATCCGAGCAGGGAGGCGTCAGCCATTTCGGCGACCACCCGCGCCAGCTCCTCCGCGCCCGCCGAACCGCGCGCCCAATGGTCGCAGATGACCGTCCGCGCGTTGCAGGCGCGCGCGACGAAGGTCTCGATCAAGGCGAGCTCGGCGTCCGTGTCGGCCGTGAAACGGTTGATCGCGACGACGGCGTCGAGGCCGAATTTCCTGACGTTCGCGACATGCCGCTCGAGGTTCGCGAGCCCGCGCTTGAGCGCGGCGAGATCCTCGCCATCGAGCGCCGATTTGGCGACGCCGCCATGCATCTTGAGCGCGCGTGCGGTCGCGACGACGACGGCGGCGGCGGGCTTCAGCCCGGCCTTGCGGCATTTGATGTCGAAGAATTTCTCCGCCCCGAGATCGGCGCCGAAGCCCGCCTCGGTGACGACGTAGTCGGCGAGCTTGAGGCCCGCGCGCGTCGCGATGATCGAATTGCAGCCGTGCGCGATGTTGGCGAAGGGCCCGCCGTGCACGATCGCGGGGACGCCCTCCAACGTCTGCACGAGGTTCGGACGCATCGCGAGCCGCAGCAGCGCCGTCATCGCGCCAGCGGCCTTGAGATCGTTCGCCGTCACCGGCTTCTTCGCCCTGGTGTAAGCGACCACCATGCGGCCCAGCCGCTGCTCGAGATCGGGCAGATCGTCGGCGAGGCAGAACGCCGCCATCACCTCCGAGGCGACGGTGATGTCGTACCCGTCCTCGCGTGGAAAACCGTTGGCGACGCCGCCCAGGCCGGCGACGATCTCGCGCAAGGCGCGGTCGTTGAGGTCGACCACGCGCCGCCAGACGATGCGCCGCGGATCGATGTCGAGCGCGTTGCCCCAATAGACGTGGTTGTCGAGCATCGCCGCGAGCAGGTTGTGCGCCGAGGTGATCGCGTGAAAGTCGCCGGTGAAGTGGAGATTGATCTCCTCCATCGGCGCGATCTGCGCAAAGCCGCCGCCGGTGGCGCCGCCTTTCTGGCCGAAGCACGGGCCGAGCGAGGGTTCGCGCAAGCAGACCGCGACGCGCTTGCCGATGCGCGCCAGCGCGTCGCCGAGGCCGATCGTCGTCGTCGTCTTGCCTTCGCCTGCGGGGGTCGGATTGATGGCGGTGACGAGCACCAGCTTGCCGTCGGGCTTTCCCGCGAGCCCGGCGAGAAAGTCGTCGTCGATCTTGGCGGTCGCGCGTCCATAGGGATGGAGGGCCGTTTCGGGAATGTCGAGCTTGGCGCCGATCGCTGATATGGGCGCGAGGGGAATCCCACGCGCGATCTCGCTGTCCGACTGCATTCCTCGCTTACCTCGCTTCAGGGCTACGGGCAGCGGACCCTTAAACGTTTTGGTTGGAGAACGCGAGACCGGCCGTTTGCGGCGGAGCCGTGTCGATAAAAAAGCAATTCGGCGCTAGCCCTCGCCCCAGACTTCGCGCGCGATCTCGACGCAGCGCGCCAGTTTCTTCCACTGGTCGGCTTCGGTGAGGTCGTTGCCGTGCGCGGTCGAGGAAAAGCCGCATTGATGGCTGAGCGCGCATTGTTCGAGCGGCACGTAGTGCGAAGCCTCCTCGATGCGGCGCTTGACCTCGTCCTTGCTTTCCGCCGCCGCGTGTTTCGAGCTCATGAGGCCGAGCACGATCGTCTTGCCCTTCGGCGCGAAGCGAAGCGGCGCGAAATCGCCCGAACGCTCGTCGTCGTATTCGAGGAAGAAGCCGTCGATCTTCATCTCGTTGAGGAGGATTTCGGCGACCGGCTCGTAGCCGCCCTCGGCGACCCAGGCGCTGCGGAAATTGCCGCGGCAGAGATGCACCGAGATCGTCATGTCCTTCGGACGGTCGCGAATGGAATCGTTGACCAGCCGGCAGTAGAGGTGGACCAGCGCGTCCGGATCGTCGCCGCGCGCCCGCGTCGTCTCGCGAATCCTGGGGTCGCAGAGATAGGCGAGGTTGGTGTCGTCGAGCTGCAGATAGCGGCAGCCGCGCGCCGCCAGATCGGCGATCTCGTCGCGATAGGCTGCGGTCAGATCGTCGTAGAACGTCTCCATATCGGGATAGGCGTCCTTGCTGATCGCGTCGCGGCCGCCGCGGAAGTGCAGCATCGAGGGGGCGGGGATGCAGACCTTCGGCGTCCTCGTGACGACGCTTTTGAGAAAATCGAAGTCGGGACCCTGGATCGGCCGGGAATGGCGGATCTTGCCCTCGACATGCATGGTCGGCGGCTTGAAGCCGACTTCCGAACCGTCGTCTTTACGGAATTTGGCGACGAACTCGCCGTAATGGGTCTCGACGCCATCCAGGCGTTCGAGAAAGTCGACGTGGAAAAAGGTGCGGCGGAATTCGCCGTCGGTGATCCCCTTGAGGCCGACCTCCTCCTGGCGGCGCACGACCTCGCGGATGCACTCGTCTTCGACGGCGCGCAGCGCCTCCGCGGGGAGCGCCTTGGCGAAGAATTTTTCGCGCGCCTGACGCAGCCGCTCGGGCCGCAGATAGCTGCCGACATGGTCGGCGCGGAACGGCGGTTGCGGCATGAATTCCTCCCGGGACTGAATGATTTGCATCACTCTGGATCAGCGGGCGGGGATTCTCAAGAGGCTGGCGGCAGCCTTCAGCCGACCGGCACGGCGAGGAGCGGCCATCGGCCGTCTTCGAGAATCTTGGCGGTAGTGCTGCCGCGCAGCGCGTCGATCAGGCCGTGCCGCCCCGCGGTCGGCATCGCGATCGCGTCGACGCCGAGATCTCCTGCGGCCTTGAGAATGGCGTCGACGACGCGTCCCTGGCGCAGCATGACCGGCATGCCGAGCGGCTTGCCGCGCTCGTCCGTCGCCGCAGGCGCCCGCTCGCCGACATGGAAGAGCTGGATGACCGCGTCGCTGGAGGCAAGCCGCCTCATCCGCTCCACCCGCCGCAGCGCATGGATGAATTTGACCGCGCCGTCGATCGGCATCAAAACCTTCTTCAGCCGCAGGGCGCCTGTGTTGCGATCGACGAAGCCTCGCCCGCCGTCGCGCAAAAACAGGCTCATGATGCGCGCCTGCCGCAGAACGCTGCGCGGCGTCGAGACGTCGAGCCATCGGCTCTGCGCCTTATGCGCCGAGGTCGCCAGCACCAGAAGGTCGGCCGGACGGTCGTCGAGATATTCCATTATGCCGGCGCGGGCGTTGCGGGCGGCGATGCTCATGTTCGACACACTGAGATCGAGTTCGCTCTCCCAGTGGTCGTAGGGCGCGTTGACGCCAAGCCGACCCCAGCGCACCAGAAGGTCGCGGACCTGGCGCAGCCCCTGCGTCGGCGAGAAGAACGCCTGTTCGTCCTCGCGAACCTGCAAGAGGCTCAGTTGCGATTTGGAGGCCAACGCGATGGCGAGCGCGTGCGCCAACGCCGCGCCAGCCTCGGGAGAGAAATCGGTGGGATGTAGGATCGTCGCGCGCGCCGCCGTCGATAAAGCCATGACCGACCGTCCCGTATCGTTCGCTGAATGAACGACACGCTATCCTGCAAGGGTGGAGCGAAGCTGGATCGTCAGAACCTATCTCTTTGACGCGGCGCGCTTTATTCCCATGACGCAGGCGGTTATTCCGGCGAGACGATCACCGAAATATCCGAGCCTTTGACGTTGGAGAGCTGGATGGTCGCAGGTTTAGGGGCGAGCGGGAATTTCACGCTCTTGCGAAGCCCTGCGCAATCGGTCGCGCCGCTGAAGGCGACCGGCTTCACGAAGTGTCCGTCCTGGATCACGTCGATCCATCCCTCCTGAGAAATGCTGATCTTGAACGTGCCGGCGGCAGCCGGCGCGTCGAGCTTGACCTCGGCCGCATAGCTCGGGGAGGCCTTCGGCGCGCGCTCCGGCGGCATGTCGAGCTTGGCCTCGGCGAACGGCGCGAGCTGGATGTCGGCCGCAGCGTCGAGGGGGAGCGCGCCTCCGGGCTGCAGATGGGCGGAGGGGGCCGCGGAGAGAGCGGCCTGTTCATGGGTCATCGGCCATTTGAACTTGTCGCACCCGCTCGGCTCCGCCGCATGGGCGGAGCCAGCCAGGCCGAGACCAGCCGCGAAAAGGACTGCAAACGCCTTCATTCCACTCCCACCATCACGTCAGAGGATTTGATCACCGCGAAGGCTGTCTTGCCGGCCGCGAGCTGCAATTCGTCCGCGGACTCGTTGGTGATGGAAGCCGTGACGATCGCGCCCCCGACGTCGATGCGAATGTGAGCCGTCGTTGCGCCCTTCTTGACGTCGACGATCTTGCCCTTCAGGACGTTTCGCGCGCTGATCTTCATGGTTCTCTCCTATCAGAGATGAATAGTCGTGACGCTATCATGAAGATCGGCCGATCGCGAAGAGGGCGGCCTCGGACGCCCGCAGCGAAGGTTGCGCCGCCCGCGAGCTTCCCGTATGCCACCGGGCCGCTCCTTCCGGAACCCACGCCGATGATCCGCTCCGCCCTCATGACCGTCATGACCAACGCCGCGATCAAGGCCGGCCGCGGCCTCAAGCGCGATTTGGGCGAAATCGAGCAATTGCAGGTGTCGATGAAGGGGCCGGGCGACTTCGTCTCGCTGGCCGACAAGCGCGCCGAGAAAGTGCTGTACGAGGAACTCGCCAAGGCGCGGCCGGGCTATGGCTTCGTAATGGAGGAGACCGGACGGGTCGACGGCTCGGACAAGAGCCACACTTGGCACATCGACCCGCTCGACGCGACGACCAATTTCCTGCACGCCATCCCGATCTTCGCCGTCTCGATCGCGCTCGAACGCGAGGGCCAGATCGTCGCCGGCGTCGTCTACAATCCGGCCAACGACGAGATGTACGTCACCGAGAAGGGGCAGGGCGCGTTCGGCGGCTCGCACCGGCTTCGGGTCGCGGCGCGCAACGAACTGTCGCAGGCGCTGATCGGCTGCGGCGTGCCGCACCTGGGCAAGGCGTCCCAGCATCCGCGCTTCAAGGCCGAGCTGTCGGCGGTGATGGCGCGGGTCGTCAATGTCCGGCGCCTCGGCTGCGCCTCGCTCGATCTCGCCTATGTCGCGGCGGGACGGTTCGACGCGTTCTGGGAGCGGGGGCTGAACTCCTGGGACATTGCGGCGGGAGCGCTGCTGGTGCGCGAGGCCGGCGGCTATGTGAGCGACGCCGACGGCGGCGCGAATTTCCTCGAAACCGGCTCGATCTGCTGCGGCAACGAGACGATGCATCGCGAACTGCTCGAATTGTTGCGCAAGACGGTCTGACGCGAGCCCGGCGCGCGGTTTGGCCGCGCGCCGGGGCGGGCGGACCGTCAGGCCGCCTGCGGGAGCTTGTCGAGGAAGCCGACGACGCTTGCGATCCGGCCGTCCGAGACGGTCACGACGTCGCTGCCTTCGATCGGGGCCGGCGCGCCCTCGGGCCCGAGGCTCCAGGCGAGCCGCACGTGATCGCCGTGCCCGTCGGGCTCGCCGATCAGGGCGAAACGAAAGCCGGGAAAGCGGCCGTGCACGCCGCCGATCAGCGCCCCGAGCGCCTCGGCCCCGGCGACCTTCGCCAAAGGATCCGCATAGGAGACGTCGTCCGTCCAGGCGCTGCGCAGCAAAGCGGCGCGCTTATCCGGGTCCGTCTCGTTCCAGGTCGCGATATAGCGCTCGGCGATGGTTTTCGGGTTGGTCATGTTGCTCTCCTCTGTCAGGGCCTTTGGGCGGCCCCGTGGAAGAGATCATGCCCGCTTGGTTGCTGGCGTCGATTACGTCGTAGGTCATAAAGCTGCACTGGCGGCGGGCGCCAGACGGCGCAGCCTCTGTGCGGTCGCTTCATCCGCCGGAAAGAACGTCTCGATCGCCAGTTCCGAAACAGTGACGTCGTGGGGCGCGCCGAAAACCGTCGTTGTCGAGATCAGCGACAGGCGCCCGGCCGCGCTGTCGAGTTCGAGCGGCGCGACAATGTCGTGCGGCGCCGGTTCCCGGCCGCGGGGCTCGCGCCCGCGCACGGGGGCGAGCGCCTCCAGCTCGGCGAGAAGCGCGACGAGGGCCGGATCGCAGCTCGCCTGCGCCTGCCGCCGGAGCCGTGCGAGGAGGTGGGCCCGCCATTGCGGGAGATTGGCGATGCGAGGCGCGAGGCCGCCTTCGCTGAGGCTGAGGCGCAGCACATTGATCGGCGGTTTCAGTAGGCCGGCGTCGCGGACCCCCTCGAGCAGCGGCGCGACATGGGCGTTGGCCGCCACCATGCGCCATTGACCGTCCACCGCGAGCGCCGGATTGGGCGAATGGCCCTGCAAGATTGCATCCAGCGCATGACGCACGGCGGCGAGCGGCGCTGCTTCGAGCGCATGTTCGGGATAGACCGGGGCGTAGCCGGCCAACAGCAGCAGCGCATTGCGTTCGCGCAAAGGGACGTCGAGCTCGTCGGCGAGCAGCATCACCATCGAGCGGCTCGGCTGGGCGCGGCCGCTTTCGACGAAGCTCACGTGCCGCTGCGAAATGCCGGCGTCGAGCGCGAGGTCGAGCTGGCTGCGCCGCCGGCGCAGCCGCCAAGCCCTCAAATGCGCGCCGACGCCTTCCGCAGGCGCCGCATCGCCAAGTGACGAGAGGATGGTCATCCCAGCACCCTAAACCGCTCCCGGCGGAGCGCCGATTACTGCAGAGGTAATCGACACGGCGACGAGGACAAGCCAGATTGAGGTTTTGCGCACGGTCGGAGGAGCCGATGGACGGGTTGCAGCTCTTGCAGGAGGCGCCGCTGCCGTTTGCGGCGACGCTCGGAATCCGGTTTCTCGAGGCGTCGGCCGACAAGGTGACGGCTGAGCTCGTGGTGCGCGAGGCGCTCTGCACGAGCCCCGCGGTGCTGCATGGGGGCGCGATCATGGCCTTCGCCGACACGCTCGGCGCGGCCGGAACGATCCTCAACCTCGCCGAGGGTTTCACTACGACGACGATCGAGTCGAAAACCAATTTCCTCGCTCCGGCGCCGCTGGGCGCTCGGCTGATCGGCGAGGCGACGCCGGTGCATCGCGGCCGCAGCCTGATGGTTTGGCAGACGCGCATGGCGCTCGAGGGCGGCCGCCTCGTCGCTCTGACGACGCAGACGCAGATGGTGCTTGAGCGCCGGCATACGTAGGCGTTGGCTTCACCTGCACATCTCTGGATTTTGGGCGACGAGGGCGGGGCTGCAATTATATCCGCGATAGTAGCGGGAGTAGCCGCCGCGGCGGAACTCGCCGCCCTGGCGCCGCGCACGGTCGCCCGCGTAGCCGCCGGAAAAGCTGGTTGCGTCTCGGTCGAAGTGGGCCCCGAAGTCCCCGGGGCTTTCGAAGCCGCCCGCGTCCGTGGGACCTCCGCCCATGGCGGACGCCGGAGTCCCGGCGGCCGCCGCGACGACGAAAGCCGCCACGCGAAGCACGTCGAAGGTATTTCCGCGCGATATACGCATAACCATCTCCTCGAAATCTGACGGTTATCATAACGCCTCCGGGAAATATTTTGAACGATGTACTTAGACGCCACGAAGTGCAAACGAGTATAACGCTCCCATGAAGGAATTAAAACGTGTGTTTACGCGAATTATACGAATGGATAGAGGCGGCTATGCGTGAGAGTTGGGTCGATTCCACTGAAGCGCAACGCTGACGGTGCGGCATTCGCGCATGCGCTCCCGCCGGCCGCGGCGGGGTTCAATCCGCCCGCCGAGACCGAGTGGGAATCCGACCGCCTGATTTGCCGCACGGCTCGCCGCGCTGGTAGTCTGCCGCGGCCAGTTTCCGACGAGACCCGCCCATGTCGTTCGCCCGCTATCCCAGCTTGCATGACCGCGTCGTCTTCATCACCGGCGGCGGATCGGGGATCGGCGCGGCGATGGTGGAGGCGTTCGTCGCGCAAGGTTCCAGCGTCGCCTTCATCGACGTCGCGCGCGAGGAATCCCTCGCGCTCGTCGAGCGGCTTGCCGCCGGCC
Source organism: Roseiarcus sp. (assembly GCA_036488815.1). GTDB lineage: Bacteria > Pseudomonadota > Alphaproteobacteria > Rhizobiales > Beijerinckiaceae > Roseiarcus. The sequence goes on along the minus strand of DASXGX010000001.1, from coordinate 66,889 downwards.
CTGAGCGGCCGCTGTTTCTCGAAGGCGACCTCACGAACCTCACAGAGCTCGAAGGCGCGATGGAGGAGGTTCGCCAGCGGCTCGGGCCGATCGCCGTGCTCGTCAACAATGCGGCCAACGACACGCGCCAGGACGCCGACGAGACGACGGAGGAGGATTGGGACCGCGCAATGGCGGTCAATCTCAAGCATCAGTTCTTCGCGGCGCAGACCGCACGCCGCTCGATGCGCGAAATCGGCGGCGGCTCGATCATCAATTTTTCCTCGACGGCGTGGATGATCGGCGTCCCCCGGCTTTCCGTCTACGCCGCCGCCAAGGCGGCCGTGGTCGGCTTGACCAAGAGCCTCGCGCGCGAATTCGGCGCCGACAACATCCGCGTCAACGCGATCGCGCCAGGCGCCGTCGTCACCGAGCGACAGCGCCGCCTGTGGCTGACCGAATCCGACGTCGCCGAAATCGTGTCGCGCCAGTGCCTGCCGCGCATCCTGCTCGCCGACGAGATCGCACATATGGCGCTCTTCCTCGCCGCGGACGACAGCCGCATGATCACCAAGCAGTGCATGATCGTCGACGCCGGCCTGCGCTGACTTCGGGTGTGAGGATAGCCCCTTGATCACACGGGCGGACGGGCGCATCTTTTCCCTATCCTGATCCCGCAGAGGATCGCCGCCCAAGGGAGGCCCAAATGACCGTTGCGCGCATTCTCAAGGAGAAGGGCAGGGACGTCGTGACCACCCAGCCGCATCGTACATTGAGGGAAGCCGCCGCCCTGCTGGCCGAGCGGCGCGTCGGCGCCGCCGTCGTGTCGGACCCCTCGATGGCCGTCCTCGGCATCATTTCCGAACGCGACATCGTGCGCGCCATCGGCGCCGGCAACGCGAGCGCTCTCGAGGAGCCCGTCTCGCGCCACATGACCGCCCGAGTCACGACCGTCGACGAGAACACGCCGATCGACAATGTCATGGAAATGATGACCACCGGCCGCTTCCGCCATGTGCCGGTCGTCGAGAACGGCCGCCTCGTCGGCATCATCTCGATCGGCGACGTCGTGAAGCGCCACGTCGACGCGCTCGACAGCGAGCGTCGCGCCCTGCGCGATTACATCGCGACCGCCTGAGCGCCTTTGAAACAGCCAGGAGCGGAGGCCGCCCCGATGCGTTGGGGCGGCCTCAGGCTTTTGACGGCGCGAGCGTCAGCTCCAGATGTTCCGCGATTTCTTCGCGCGCCTTGCGCACCGCTTCGCGCCCGAGCGCGATGAGTTCGTCGGCGCGGTGAAACTCGAACAGGCCGATCTTGCCGACCTTCAGGTTCACCAGCGCGTCGGGCGGGTCGCCCGCGAGGCGCGAGCGCATAATGCGGTCTTGCGTGATGTTGAAGGCGTTCACCATGATGGAGGCGAGGCCGGGTGCTCCCACTGCGTCGCTCGCCCATTGTCGGCGGAAGATGCTGCGCCGCAGGCCGCCCATGACGCCGGCGTGCGTCTCTTCGATCTCGACGACGGCCTCGATCGCGTCTTCGACCGGCATATCCTGAATGGCGGTGCCTCGGCCCGAGCCGTCGGCGGTGATATTGAGCGCCACGACGCTGTCGGCGCCGAGCGCGCGCGCGACGCTGACGGGGACCGGATTGACGATGGCGCCGTCGAACAGCCAGCGTCCGGCGATCCGCACGGGCTCAAACAGGCCGGGCAAGGCGTAGGAGGCGCGTATCGCTTCGACGAGCGGGCCACGCTTGAGCCAGATTTCGTGACCCGAGCCGATCTCCGTCGCGACGGCGGTGAAGCGGATGGGCAATTCCTCGATGCTCATGCCGCCCATCGATTGCTCGAGACGCGCGCGCAGGCGATCGCCGCCGATCAGGCCCCTGCCGTTGAATGACACGTCGAGCAGGCCGAAGACGCGCCGCTTGGTGAGCGAACGGGCGAAGCCTTCCAGCGTATCGAGATGACCCGCCGCGAAGCATCCCCCGACGACGGCCCCGATCGAGGAGCCGACGACGATGTCCGGCGTGACGCCGATCGCCAGCAATTCTTGCAGGGCGCCGATATGGGCCCAGCCGCGCGCCGCGCCCGCTCCCAGGGCGACCCCGATCTTGCGGCGCCCTGGCCTCGCGCCGCCCGCAATCGTATCGGTTTCGGATTTACGAACGAAAGCGTCGGCCATCGCCACGCCCCCTCAAACAGTCGCACGCGCTCTCACGGGCGCGTTATGACACAAATCTGTAACACGTGTTGCTGGCGGAATGGTTAACTCTTTCGAGCCTAACGCCGAAAGCCCACGAACCGACTCTCCGCTCACATATTGCCTTCACATCTCTGCGATCTTCGTCAGGCGCGGCGGGCCGCCGGAAGCCTCGACGCGCCGATAAAAGCACGATCGGCGTCCAGTATGGCACGCCCCGCCGTCGCCGCCTACGGTCACGCGCGCCACCAGCGCGTCCTGATCGCAATCGACGCGCAATTCTTCGAGACGCTGAATTTGGCCTGAGGTGTCGCCCTTGCGCCAGAGGCTTTGCCGCGACCGCGACCAATAATGCATGACGCCGCTCGACAAAGTCTTGTCGAGCGCCTCCGCGTTCATGTGGGCGACCATCAGCACTTCGCCGCTCAGCGCGTCGACCGTCACGCAGGTGAGCAGCCCCTCCGGGGAAAAGCGCGGCAGAAACTCGGAACCTTCCTCGCGCTCCGCCGCTTCGCTCGTGGACACCGCCGTCACCGCGCCGCGCGCAGCAACGAGAGAAAGCGCGTTTGCTCCTCCGTCTGCGTGCGGAAGACGCCGGAAAACTGGGTCGTGACGGTGGTGATGCCCTGCTTCTTGACGCCGCGCATCGACATGCAGGTGTGCTCGGCTTCGATGAGCACCGCGACGCCACGCGTGTCCAGCGAGGCGTCGACCGCTTCGACGATCTGCGCCGACAAGGCTTCCTGGGTTTGCAGGCGACGCGCGAAGGTGTCGACGATGCGGGCGAGCTTGGAGAGGCCGACGACGCCGTTGCGGGGGTAATAGCCGATGTTCGCCTTGCCGAAGAAGGGCGCGATGTGGTGCTCGCAATGCGAAACGAAGGGGATGTCGCGCACCAGGACGATGTCGTGATACCCCTCGACGTCCTCGAACACCCGCGAGAGCGGCTTTGCGGCGTCCTCGCCGTAGCCGCCGAACAATTCCTCGTAGGCTTTGACGACCCGTCGGGGCGTGTCGATCAGGCCCTCGCGTTCGGGATCGTCTCCGGCCCAGGCGATCAGGGTGCGGACGGCCGCCTCGGCGTCGGCGCGGCTGGGTCTGGCGGGGGCCACGGTGCGCCTTACACGCCTTGCAACGATGTCATCCATCACGATCTCGTACGGTTGGGGCGCTGACGCCCGAAGGTCCGGTCCCACCCTCGTCTTTGCCGGTTGGAGGTTCTATATAGGAGGCCAAGGCGGTTGGACCAGCCGCGCGCGTATTTGATCATGCTGAGCGAGATCTACAACACCCGCATTTTGGAACTGGCGGCCGACATCCCAAGACTGGGGCGTCTGGCTTCGCCTGACGCGAGCGCCAAGGCGCATTCGCGCCTGTGCGGCTCGACTGTCGTGGTCGATCTCACCCTCAGGGACGGGCGGGTGAGCGACTTCGCGCATGACGTGAGGGCCTGCGCCCTCGGTCAGGCGTCGTCGTCGCTGATGGCGCGGCATATCGTCGGCGCGACGCCGGACGAGCTCGTCGCCCTGCGCCAGACGATGATCGAAATGCTCAAGTCGGGCGGCCCCCCGCCCGAGGGCAAATGGGCCGAATTCGCGGTTCTCGAGCCGGTCCGCGACTATAAGCCCCGCCACGCGTCCACCTTGCTGACGTTCGACGCGGTGGTCGACGCGCTCGGCCAGATCGCCGCGCGCGCGACCGAGCCGCTCGCCGCCGACGCGCCATGAACGCCTTGCAGCAAACGCCGCGGCTCGCCGCTCATGGGTTCATCCGCTTCTATCAACTGACGTTTTCGTCGCTGCTCGGGCGCCAGTGCCGCTATCTGCCGACCTGCTCGGCCTATACCGACGAGGCGATCCAACGCCACGGCCTTTGGGCCGGCGGATGGATGGGCGCCGCGCGGATCTGCCGCTGCCACCCCTGGAGCGCGGCGGGCTACGATCCGCCGCCTTCGAAGCCGGCGCCGAACGCAAACTGGCTGACGCCATGGCGCTACGGCCAGTGGCGCTATCGCTGCGAAATCTGATTCGGGCGCCCAAGATCGGATTCGGGCGCCCAAGATCTGATACGGGCGCCCAAGAGCGGCCTCCTTCATCAGGCATTAACCATGTCGTGCTTTCGATAGGGGGAATTTGCCCGGTGACGCTCGCCATGTCTTTGCGCCGTTTCACGCTCTGCTTGCTCATCGCCCTGGCAGCCCCGGCGGCGGCCGAGGCGGACGATGTCCGGATCATCGGCGACAGCATCGGGGAGGGCGTTCATCTCGCCTCCAAGCTGCCGTCGCCCGCCAACCGGTTCAACGTCGCGATCTACACCCCCTTCATTTTTAAGCAAATCCAGGAGATGCCGCACGGCGCGACGGTGATCATGAGCCTGGGCACCAACGACGCCGTCGCGGGGGAGCTCGACGTCGAGGCGCGCGTGGCGGCGATCGTCAAGGCGGCCGACGCCCAGGGGATCAAGCTCTACTGGCTCGGCCCGCCTTGCGTCCTGAAGCCCTGGGAGAGCAATTCGAAGAAGCTCGACGCGCTTCTCCAGGCGCAGCTCGCCGGCGGATCGGTCACGTATGTCAGCTTGCAGGAGCCGAGCTTCTGCTCCGCATCTCTCCATGCCGGAGACGGGGTCCATTTTACTATGGCGGGCTATGGCCTCATGTGGCAGAAAGCGGCCACGGTTGCGGGTCTGCCGGTCGTCGTCGCCTCAGCTAGCGAAACTATGTCTGCCCCCAGCGTCCTCCGTAAGCGGGCGCACAGGAAACACAGAAGGAAGCCGCACGTCCATCATGAGTCGGCGGTTCCGACGACCTCCGCGCCGCAATGAGGCCAATTGACAGCCAAGGCGCTTAAGGCATGTGGAAGAATAGAGTTTGTAGGTCCCTCGTTTCCGCCGCGTTGGGAATCGGCTTGGCTTGCGGGGTCGGGGCCACCTTGGCCGGCGCGGCGGCCGAGAACGACACGCCCCCGGTCCACATCGCTTTCGTCGGCGATTCCATGGCCGATGGGCTCTGGGGCGCCATGTTCCGCCGCCTCGGCAAGGACAAGTGCTTGGCGGAAAAGATCAAATTGATCCGCCGGGCCAAGAACGGGTCGGGCCTCACCCGCCTCGATCAGTACAATTGGGTCAACCAGGTGGCGAACCTCGCGACCGAGCCGGGGGCGGATCTCTTCGTCGGCTCCTTCGGCATCAACGACCGGCAGTCGATCGTCGACGCCTCGAGGACGCGCACGGAATACGGCAGCCCGGAATTTGACACCCGCTACGAGGGCCTGGTCGAGGACGTCGTGCAGAATGCGATCTCGCACGGTTCGTCGATGCTCGTGATGGGCCTGCCAGTGATGCAGGACGCCGCGGCCAACGCCGACGCCGAGGACAAGAACCGCCTGTTCGCCGACGCGATCGCCAAGGTCAACTCGCCGCGCGCCGTCTTCGTGCCGCCGTGGACGTCGCACCAGGGCGCCGACGAATACAAGCCCTTCCTCCCCAACGCGAATAATGCCATGGTGCAGGTCCGCGCCAACGACGGCATTCACTTCACCACCGCCGGATACGACATGGTGATGGACGCTTTCTACCCGTCCATCATGGAAAGTCTCAAGCAGCGCGGACGCGACGTCGCCAGCGAGTGCCAGCGAATGGGAGCGAGGTGAGGGGCTTGCAGGATTCGTCGGCGTTGCTCGTCTGGGCGCTGGCCTTGCTTGTGGGGGCGGGCGGCGTTAGCCTGACCGTCAACGGCGACGCCGGACGACTGGCGAGCGATCCAACCGCCGAGCGAGCCCTAGACGCCGCCAGCAATCTCGTCGCGCCAGACAGCGCCGGTTCGAGCCAGGCGGTCCTCACCGACCCCCGGCTGGCCGCCTGGAGGCCCCCGCCGCCGCCCCCTCCGCTCGAAGCCCCGCGACCCCTGGCGCCCGCCGGCGAACCGTCGTCGCAAGCTTCGGCCGCCGCCCCGGAGGCGGCCCCCGAGCCGGCTCAGAAGCTGCTGCGCGTCGCGATGCTCGACGCCCCAGCAAAGCCGCCGCACGCGGCGGACGGCCTCAAAGGACTTGGCGCGCTATCGGCGCTCGAGGCGGCGATGCCGTCGATCGCCCGGCCGCCGCGGACCGTATCCGCTTATGGCGAACTCGACCCCGATCTCTCGCCCGCGCCCAGGCGCCTGACAATTCTTCAACTCGGCGACAGTCACACCGCCGCCGATTTCTTCACTGGTCGCGTGCGAGAGCGCCTGCAGCAGGTCTTCGGGGCGGGCGGCCTCGCCTATGTCGTGCCGGGCAGGCCGAACATCGGCGTGCGCTCGGCGCTGTTCGAGAGCGACGCGTCCGAGGGTTGGACTTACGAAGCGTTGCAAAGGTCCGACCAGCGTCGCCGCTTCTATCTTTCCGGCTTCAACGCGGTGGCTCATCACGCGGGCGCTATGCTGAACATGCGGGCGCGCGGCAGTCTGCCCTACGATCGGGTCGAGGTCGCTTTCCTCAAGCAGCCCGGCGGCGGCCGCGCCGAGGTGCTGGTCGACGGAAAGCCGGGTGGCGAGATCAATCTCGACGGCCCGCCCGACCAGCGCGCGACGCTCGACGTCCTGCCGGATGAGACCGGGGCGCACGGCTTCCGGGACGTCGAGGTGAAGGCGTTGACCGACGCGCCGGTTACAGTGACCGGGGTCGAGGTGGCGCGCGACGGGGATGGGGTTTCCTACGTCAGCTTGGGCTTCCCCGGCGCCACGGTGCAGGTCCTGCAGAAGCTGGAGACCGGGAATCTCGCCGACGATCTGAAGCGCATGGCGCCGGATGTCATCGTGCTGGCTTTCGGCACCAACGAAGGCTTCAACGACGCGCTCGACATTCCCACTTACACCGAGCAATACGAGCAGATCGTGCGCCGCCTTCAGGCGCTGCGCCCCGGCCTGCGCATCATCATGATCGGACCGCCCGATGGGGCGCGACCGGCGGGCGTCTGCCACAATTCCGCGGTCGGCCACGATTGCGCGACCGCGCCGCAACCCGTCGCCGCGGAGGGCGGCGGCCCGTGCCGCTTCCCGACGCCGCCCAAGCTCCCGCAAGTGCGGGAAGCGCAACGTCGCCTCGCCGAGCGCCTCGGCGTCGACTTCTGGGACTGGTCCTCCGTCATGCCGGGTCCCTGCGGCGCGCAAGTCTGGGCCGCCGCCAATCCCCCGCTGATGGCGCACGACTACGTGCACATGACGCTGGAAGGCTATAAAAGGAGCGCCGATCGATTCGCGGACTACCTGATTCCGCTGATCGGCGGTCGGCAGACTGGCGCCCATGTTGTTTCCAACGATTGATTTTGGACTTTTCTTCGCATTTTCCTTTGCGTTGGTCTGGGCGCTCAATTCGCAAAACACCCTCAAGAAGGTCGTGCTGCTCGCCCTGAGCCTCGCCTTCTACGCCTCATGGAACTGGCGCTTTCTCCTGCTGTTGCTGGCCAGTGGCGCGATCTCCTACCTTGTCGGCCTCTATGTCGACGTCGAGGGGAAACGGCGCTTACGCAAATTGGCGCTCGCGGTCGGCGTCGCGCTCGATCTCGGCATCCTCGCCTATTTCAAATATCTCAACTTCTTCATCGCGCAGTTTCTCACCCTCGCCCATGTGCTGGGGCTGAACCCGCCGATCGAATTCGTCAACGTCACGCTGCCGGTGGCGATTTCCTTCCTCACCTTCCATGCGATCTCGTACATCGTCGACGTCTACCGCGGCCGGCTCGCGGCGTCGCGCTCGCCGCTCGACATCCTGCTTTACATCAGCTTTTTCCCGCATCTGGTGGCGGGGCCGATCGTGCGCGCGCACGAGTTCCTGCCGCAGCTCGCTTCGCCGCGCCGCGCCGGCGACTTCTCGTTGGGCGAGAACATGCTGCTCATCCTCGGCGGCCTGTTCAAAAAGATGGTGATCGCCAACTACCTCGCGGTGCGCTTCGTCGATCCCGTCTTCACCGACCCGAGCCAGTTCTCGCGCTTCGATCTGATCGTCGCGGTCTACGCTTATGCGATCCAGATCTACGCCGATTTCAGCGCCTACACCGATATCGCGATCGGCGTCGCGGCGCTGCTCGGCTATCGCTTTCCGCAAAACTTCAATCAGCCCTACCGGGCGCTCGGGATCGGCGATTTCTGGCGCCGCTGGCACATGACGCTGTCGAACTGGCTGCGCGACTACCTCTACATCCCCCTCGGCGGCAACCGGCACGGCCCCGTCAAGACCGCGCGCAATCTGTTGATCACCATGCTGCTCGGCGGCTTATGGCACGGCGCCAACTGGACGTTCCTGATCTGGGGCGCGATGCACGGCGTGGCCCTCGTCCTCGACCACGCCTGGCGGCGCAGCGCGGCCTTCGCGCGCTTCGGCGCGGGGCCGGCGGCGCGCGTCGTCGATTGGGCGGTCACGTTTCATTTCGTCTGCCTCGCCTGGCTGTTCTTCCGCGCCCCTTCGCTCGACGCAGCGACGCAATTCATCGCCGGGATTTGGAGCGACAACGGCGCGCCGAGCATCATGCCCGCCATCGTGCCGGCGCTGATCGCCTGCGGCGCCCTGACGCAAATCGTGCCGCCGCAAACGCGCGCCGTGGTCGGCGCCGCCCTCGACAATCGCGGCCCGGTCGCCCAGAGCGCCTTCGGCTTCGCGCTGTTCTATTTCATCCTCGTCATGGCGCCGTCGGCGTCGGCGCCATTCATCTACTTCCAGTTCTGAGGCGTGCTTGTGAAGCCCTCCCGGCCGGCATCAGCGACCAGCCCCTGGACCTGGGCGCGCATTATTTACGTCGTCTTTGCGCTAGGCGCGTTCTGTTTCCCCGGCGGCCTCGTCGACTGGCTCGACGAAAGGAACGCCGACGGCTGGCTCACCGCCCCGCTGGCCCTCGCGCATGGGCTCGACGCCGTTTCTTCGGCGCTCGGGGTCAAGCAGGTCGGCGAATCCCTGCGCAAGCGCTTCACCGCGGCGGTGGGCGACACGGATTCGTAGAGCGCGCCGCTGGCGCGATTCAGCTCGTTTAAAGCGTGATTTGTAACCTGCCGTTTAGATGCGGCGGACATTGTGTGCCGTTAGGTAAAGTGCGGACGGCGCAATGACTACGCAACGCGAGGACGGGGAGGAAGGGACGCTCAGGCCGCTCGGCGAGGCGCCGGAGCGGGCGGGCTGGCTCGCCGAACGCAAGCAGAAAGAGCGCCTGAACGATATGTTCGCCGCCCTGAGCGAGACGAACGAAGCGATCATGCGCGCCCGTACGCGCACCGAGCTGTTCGAGCGCGTGTGCAATGCTGCGGTGCACGGCGGGCCCTTCTCGTCCACCACCATCGCCGTCGCCGAGCCTGGCTCGATCTTCCTTCGCATCGCCGCCGCCGCAGGCCCCAACGCCGAACATGCAAAAACGCTGAAGTTGGCGACGACGGCCGATCTGGAACAGGGGCGCGGCGTGAGCGGCGTCGCCTTCCGCACGCGCCAGACCTGCATCAGCAACAATTATCTCGCGGACCCGCGCACCGTCGCCTTCTACGACAAGGCTCGCGCCGGCGGGGGGCGATCATGCGCCGCATTGCCGTTGCTCAATCGCGGCGAAGCCGTCGGCGTCATGCTCCTGGTGTCCAAAAAAACGGGCGCCTTCACCGGCGAACTCGTCGGGCTGCTCGAACGGCTCGCGGACAATGTCTCCTTTGCGCTGGAGAACTTCGAGCGCGCCGACGAGCGCCTCATCGCCGAGCGCCAGCGGGACCGGCTGACCCGCATGTACACCGCCCTGAGCGCGACCAATGAGGCGATCATGCGCGCTGAGACGCGCGAAGAGTTGTTCGCCCGAGTGTGCAAGGCGGCTGTCGACAGCGGCGGTTTTGGCACTGTCTCGATCGTCCTGGCGCAGCCAGGGTCGGATTTCCTGCGCGATGTCGCGACCGCTGGACCCGTCAAGCCGAGCCGTGTGCGTCCCGCGGTCACGGAAGCCCATCCCGCGGGGCGCGGCGTGTGCGGCGTCGCGTTTCGCACCCGCCGCCCTTGCATCAGCAACGACTATCTTGCCGACGAACGCGGCGCCGCGTTCCATTCGAGCGCGCGGGCCCGCGGCGTCCGGTCGCTCGCCGCATTGCCCCTGCTCGACAACGATCGGGCGCTCGGCGCGCTGGTCTTCCAGTCGCGGGACCAGGGAGCTTTCACGCCGGACCTCGTCGAGCTCCTGCAGCGTCTCGCCGACAATGTCGCCTTCGCGCTCAAGAACTTCGAGCGCGCCGAGGAGCGGCGGCAGGCCAGTGAGCAGAAAGAACGCGTGACGCGCATGTTCGCGGCCCTCAGCGCGACCAACGAAGCGATCATGCGCGCCGGCGCCCGGAGCGAGCTGTTCACCCTCGTGTGCCAGGCGGCGGTGGAAGGCGGCCGTTTTGCTTCGTCGATCATCGCCCTGAAGGAAGAGGGCAGCGACTTCCTGCGTGTGGTCGCTTGGGCGGGACCGCAGGCAGAATCGCAAAAAACCGTGCGATTGGCGATCTCGGAAGCCTACCCCGAGGGGCGAGGCGTCAGTGGCATGGCGTTCCGGTCCCTGCGGCCCTGCATCATCAACGATTATCTCGCCGACCCCAGGGGCGCGGCCTTTCACTTGCGAGCGGCGGGAGAAGGCAACAAGGCGGGAGCGGCGCTGCCGCTGCTGATCGAAGGGCGAGCCGTCGGCGTCCTCGTCTTCATGTCGAGCGAGCGGGACGCGTTCACACCCGATCTCGTCGGGCTTCTGGCGCGCCTCGCCAACAACGTTTCGTTCGCGCTGGAAAATTTCGACCGTGCCGAGGAGAAGGCGCGCGCCGACGAGCAGATCAAGTACCTCGCGACGCACGACGGCCTCACCGGCCTGCCGAATCGGGCGATGTTCAGCCAGTTGCTGCGCGAGTCGCTCGCCGCCGCCCGCCAGCAGGATCGCAGCTTCGCGGTGCTGTTCATCGACATCGATCGCTTCAAGGTGATCAACGATTCGCTCGGCCACGACGCGGGAGACGCCTTGCTGGTCGAGACCTCCCGGCGATTGCGCGCCTGCCTCGGATCCCAAGACGTTGTGGCGCGGCTCGGCGGCGACGAGTTCGTCGTGATTCTCGACGACGCCGGTGATGCGCGCGGCGTCGCAGACGCGGCCCGCCGGCTGCTCGCCGCCATGAGCGAGCCGCACCAGCTCTGCGGCCTCGAATGCCGCGCCACGGCGAGCATCGGCATCGCCGTCTTCCCTGGCGACGGCGAGGACGAAGCGACGCTGACCAAGAACGCCGACATGGCGATGTACCGCGCCAAGGAGGACGGCAAGAACGGCTTCCGATTCTTCGTCAACCAGAACAAGGCGTTGTCGGTCGAGCGGCTCGTATTCGAGGCCCGGCTGCGTCAGGCGCTCGAGCGGGGCGAGCTTTGGCTCGCCTATCAGCCCAAGGTCGACGCGACGACGGCTCGCATCATCGGCGTCGAGGCCCTGCTGCGCTGGACGCTGCCCGATCTCGGCGCGCTTTCCCCGATGCAGTTCATTCCGCTTGCGGAGGAGACCGGCCTCATCGTTCCGATCGGACGCTGGATTCTCAAGACCGCCTGCGCCCAGGCGATGGCTTGGCGACGCCGCGGGCTGCCGCCGGTGTCGTTGGCGGTCAATCTGTCGCCGCGCCAGTTCTGCGACGAAACGCTGTTGCAGGACATCGACGACGCTCTGGCGGCGAGCGGCATGCCGCCGGAGCTGCTGCAGCTCGAAATCACCGAGAGCATGGTGATGCACAATGTCGCTCGCGCGATCGAGATCCTCGAGGTCATCCGCAGTCGCGGCGTGCGCCTCGCGATCGACGATTTCGGGACCGGCTATTCCTCGATGTCGCTGATGAAGAAATTCCCGGTCGACACGATCAAGATCGACCGGTCGTTCGTGCAGGATCTGCCCGACGACGCGGAAGACCGTGCGATTGCGCAGGCGATCATCAGCATGGGCAAGGCGCTTGGCCTGACGATCGTCGCCGAGGGCGTCGAGACGGCCGAACAGGCCGCTTTCCTGCGTTCGCACGGCTGCGACGAGATGCAGGGCTATCTGTTCAGCCCGCCGCTCGAGCCGGAGGGCGTCGCGGAGGCGATTGGCCCGGCGGCGCCGCGCTCCCCGGCGCGGGCGCTGCTTGGCCGGCGGCCGGCCGTTACCGCGCGCTCGCGCGCCGGCTAAGCTAAGCGTGAGGGGCCGCCCATTGCCCTTCCAGCGCCGTCCGACTATACGCTCCAAACCGCTTACGCCGATTGGTATCGGCGAGTGAGCCATAGGAGCGCTCATGATTCACGTGACCTTCCCCGACGGCGCGCGCCGCGCCTTCGAGCCCGGCGTTTCCGGCCTCGAGATCGCCAAATCCATTTCCCCCTCGCTCGCCAAGCGCACGGTCGCCATGGTCCGCGACGGCGCGCTCGCCGACCTCGCGGACCGGATCGACGTCGACGCGAGCCTCGAATTCATCGGCCGCGACGATGCGCGCGCCTTGGAACTCATCCGCCACGACGCGGCGCATGTGCTCGCCGAGGCGGTGCAATCGCTGTGGCCCGACACCCAGGTGACGATCGGGCCGGTGATCGAAAACGGCTTCTACTACGATTTCTTTCGCGCCGAGCCGTTCACGCCCGAGGATTTCCCGGCGATCGAGAAGCGGATGCGCGAGATCGTCGCGCGCGACAAGCCGTTCGTGAAGTCGGTGGTGAGCCGCGACGAGGCGAAGGCCTATTTCGAGAAGAAGGGCGAGGCGTTCAAGATCGAGCTGATCGACGCGATTCCCTCGGATCAGGACCTCAAGCTCTACAGCCAGGGCGAATGGACCGACCTCTGCCGCGGCCCGCACATGACGTCGACGGGCAAGATCGGCGACGCGTTCAAGCTGATGAAGGTGGCGGGCGCCTACTGGCGCGGCGATTCGACGAGGCCCATGCTGTCGCGTATCTACGCGACCGCCTTCGCCAAGAAGGAAGAGCTCGACGCCTATCTCAAGCAGCTCGAAGAGGCCGAGAAGCGCGATCACCGCAAGCTCGCGCGGGAGATGGACCTCTTCCACTTCCAGGAGGAAGGGCCGGGCACCGTCTTCTGGCATCCGAAGGGGTGGACGCTGTTCCAGACCCTGATCGCCTATATGCGGCGTCGGCTGGCGGCGGACTATCAGGAGGTCAGCGCTCCGCAGGTGCTCGACAAGCGCCTGTGGGAGATTTCCGGCCATTGGGGCTGGTATCGCGAGAACATGTTCATGGCGCGGCCGGCCGGCGAGGACGCCGAGACGGAAGACGAGCGCATCTATGCGCTGAAGCCGATGAACTGCCCGGGCCATATCCAGATTTTCAAGAACGGCCTGAGGTCCTATCGCGAGCTGCCGCTACGCCTTGCCGAGTTCGGCGCGGTGCATCGCTATGAACCCTCGGGCGCGCTGCATGGCGTGATGCGCGTGCGCGCCTTCACGCAGGACGACGCGCACATCTTCTGCACCGAGGACCAGCTCGCCGAGGAGTGCCACAAGATCAACGAACTGATCTTGTCCGTCTACCGCGACTTCGGCTTCGACAAGATCGTCGTCAAACTCTCCACCCGGCCCGAGAAGCGCGTCGGCACGGACGAGATGTGGGACCACGCCGAAGCGGTGATGACGCGCGTGCTCGAGGAGATCCGCACCCGCCACGGCAATATCGTGACGACGCAGCTCAATCCGGGCGAAGGCGCCTTCTATGGACCGAAGTTCGAATATGTTCTGCGCGACGCGATCGGACGCGACTGGCAGTGCGGCACGACGCAGGTCGACTTCAATCTGCCCGAGCGTTTTGGCGCCTTCTACATCGCCGCCAACAGCGAGAAGACGACGCCGGTGATGGTGCATCGGGCGATTTGCGGCTCGCTCGAACGCTTCACCGGCATCCTGCTCGAACATTACGCCGGGCATCTGCCGCTCTGGCTTGCGCCGGTCCAAATCGTCGTCTGCACGATCACCCAGGACGGCGACGACTATGCGATGGAGGTCGTCGCGGCCGCCCGCAAGCGAGGCCTACGCGTCGAGGTTGATCTGAGAAACGAGAAGATCAGCTACAAGGTGCGCGAGCATTCGCTGGCCAAGACCCCGGTGCTGCTCGCCATCGGCCGCAAGGAGACCGCCGAGCGCGCCGTTTCGATCCGCCGCCTCGGCTCCAACGAGCAAACGGCGATGAGCCTCGAGGAAGCGCTCGAGGCCTTCGTCGCCGAGGCGACGCCGCCGGATTTGCAGCGGGAGGGGCGGTAAGGGCTATAGGCGGCGCGGCCGGCGGTCTCACGATCGCCAAGGATCAAACACCGGGACGTCAAAGGACTCGAAGTCCCTGACGTTCCGCGTCACCAGGGTGAGCTGCCGAGCCACGGCGGTGGCGGCGAGAAAGCCGTCCATGACATGAAGCGCCAGCCCGCGACGCTTGGCGGAGGCCATGAGCTCTCCCCAGCAGTCGGCGATTTGGCGGTCGATATCGACGATTCGGCCGGCGAAGCGCTCGGCGAGATCGTTGGTTAGCCAAGCTTGGAGTTTCCGCTTGGCGGCGCCTTCAGCCTTCAAGGCGACGCCGCGCCGCAACTCGGCCAGGGTGACGACGCTCAGGAGCAGCCGATCCTCGTCCGCCTCGTGCAGGAAGGAGATGACGCGCTCGTCCGGTCTCGGCCTGGTCATTTCCGAGATGACGTTCGTGTCGATCAGGAAGTTCACAGATCGATTCCGCGCGGCTCGTCCTGGCGGCGTTCGACATCAAGGTCGGACCCGCGAAGCGGCGAGGCGAGCAGGAATTCCGCCAATGATCCTGAGCGGGCCGACTTCTTTTCCCACTCCTCGGTCGATACGACGACGGCGGTCGAGCGGCCGTTCTTGGTGATGATTTGCGGTCCTTCGCGGTGGGCCCGCGCGATCACCTCGGAGAGTCGCGCTTTGGCGTTTGCGATGGTCCAGTTTGCATGAGGGCGGGGCATCGGCAAATTGCTCCTGGTCTCGATGACCATCATGACCATGGAACTCATATAGCGTCGCCGCGCGGACTTGAGAAGTTCCCCGGAAGCGCGCATGAGTGCGCCGGAAATCGAACGATGGAACGAAACGATATGCGTGCGCTGCGGCCAATCTCCTCTCTTTTAGTGGACGAAGAGGCGGGCGGCTCCTATCAGGTCGAACAAGACGTGAGGGCTTGGCTTCATGCCGCTTAACCCCATCGTCCAAGTCGGCCGCGGCCCGGGCGCCGTGCGGTTCGGCGCGGATCTGCCGCTGGCGCTGATCGCCGGGCCTTGCCAGCTCGAGAGCCGCGCCCATGCGCTCGAAATGGCGACAGCGCTCAAGGAGATCGCGGCGCGCCGTTCGATCGGCGTCGTCTTCAAGACGTCCTACGACAAGGCCAATCGCACCTCGGGCGCGGGCGTGCGCGGCGTCGGCCTCGAGGCGGCGCTGCCGATCTTCGCCGAGATCCGCGAGACGCTCGGCCTTCCCGTCCTCACCGACGTGCACGAGGCGGGGCAATGCGCGATCGCCGCGCAGGCGGTGGACGTCTTGCAGATTCCCGCCTTCCTCTGCCGCCAGACCGATCTGCTCGTCGCCGCGGCGCGGACCGGCCGGGCGGTGAACGTCAAGAAGGGTCAGTTTCTCGCGCCCTGGGACATGAAGCACGTCGTCGCCAAGATCGCGCAGGCCGGCGGCGCGGACGCGCTGGTGACCGAGCGCGGCGCCAGTTTCGGCTACAATACGCTCGTCTCCGACATGCGCGCCTTGCCGATCATGGCGCGCGAGACCGGCGCGCCGGTCGTGTTCGACGCGACGCGCTCGGTGCAGCAGCCGGGCGGGCAGGGCGCCTCCTCGGGCGGCCAGCGCGAGTTCGTCGGCGTGCTCGCGCGCGCCGCGGTCGCGGTCGGCGTTGCGGGCGTCTTCATCGAGACGCATGAGGATCCCGACCATGCGCCGTCCGACGGCCCGAACATGGTGCCATTGCGCGATTTCGAGGCGCTGGTAAGCGAGCTTCAGGATTTCGACAGGCTCGCGAAACGCAAGTCTGCGTAATCGTGAGTCACCGGGCCGCTCTGTCATTAGGCGGTCACGATTGGGGGGTAACCGGGCGGGATGGACGAATTTCTCTTCAGCTACGCCACCAGGAGCGATCCTCTGGTCAAGCGTGGGCTTATTCGCCTGGTCGAAAAAGTGACCGGTCAGCCCGAGCTGAAGCGTCTTTACCTGCAAAACCAGCAGAATCCGCGTCCGAGCGAGAGCTTTTGGCAGGCGGCGGTGCGCAGCCTGGCGCTTGACGTGCGCCACGACGCCGCCGCTTTGGCGCGCGTCCCCAGGACCGGACCGGTGGTGTTCGTCGCCAACCATCCCTATGGCGTGCTCGACGGCATCGTCATTTCCTGGCTCGTCGAAAAGGTTCGGCCCGACTTCGCGGTTCTCACCAACGCTGTCCTGTTGCGCGCGCCGGAAGTGCGTGATTTCGTCCTGCCGATCGACTTCTCCGAGACCGAGGAGGCGCAGCGCACCAATCTCGCCTCGCGCGCCGCAGCGCGGGCTCGGCTCGAGGCTGGCGGCGCGGTCGTCGTGTTTCCGGCCGGCGGCGTATCGACCGCGCCCGACCGCCTGGGCCGCAAGCCGGCGGTGGACGCCCGCTGGCAGCCCTTCGTCGGGCAACTCATCCAGCGCTCGAAGGCCACGGTCGTGCCGATATGGTTCGGCGGCCAGAACAGCCGTCTGTTCCAGATCGCGAGCCACCTGAGCCAGACCCTGCGGCTGTCCCTGATCTTCCACGAGGTGAAAGCGCGCATCGGCGCGGAACTGCCGGTCGCCATCGGCGCGCCGCTTCCGTTCGAGGAACTCGCGGCGGTCAAGGATCGGCAGGCGCTCGCAGACCAGCTTCAGGCGTGCACGTATTCGCTTGCGCACAAAGAGCGAAGGAAACCGCGTCCGGCGCAGAAGCTGCTTCGCAAATTGAGCCGCCTCCGCCCGCGCCGCGCCGCTTAGAGCGTTTCTCCCCCTCTCCCCGCTAGCGGGGAGAGGGCCGGGGTGAGGGGCTTGGTGATTGGCCACAGGCTTGCGGCTCCTCACCAAGCCCCTCATCCTGACCTTCTCCCCGCAAGCGGGGGAGAAGGGTTCCCCTGCGACCGCCGACCGCATTTAGGTCGCACCGCCGCTGAGGGCGCGGCGGCGCAGAATCAGCATCGTCGAGACGGTCGCGTTCAGAACGATGAGCGTCGCGGGATAGGCGCATGTGGCGATCGAAATCGGCTCCATCGCCAGGATCGAGGGAACGAATTTGACCCCGTTCAGCGCGAAACTGATCACGCTGTCCTTCCACGGCTGAGACCAACCCCTTGAAAACGTTGGTCCGTAGGCGAGCGCGTCGACCAACGTCACGAGGATGGCTGCGAGGGTCGGCTGCCGGGTGACGAGGTAGACCAGGAACACCGCGCAGCCGGCGGCTAGGAACGCCCATTCCCTCCTGGGAAACCGCCGCTCCCCTCTGGCGACGCCGGCGCCGGCGAAGACGAAGCAGATCACGGTCATCGCGAGCAGCGCCCAACTGCCGGCCTGAGCCCCCTCAGTACGCTGAACCCAATAACCAGTGCCGCTGAGGACGCCGAACAAAGTCCAGGAGAGCGGGTGCGGGCGCACCTGCCCGGCGATCGTCTGCCAGACGTAGACGACGGCTGCGATCAAAGCCAAAGCGACCGAAAGTGCGCCGAGCGCCTCCTTCGGATTCGTGAGCAGCGTCATCGGCGACTGGCCCGGCAGGGTCGTAGGAAAACCAGGAAGTTATAATAACAAGCTCTTTTAAGGTCTCATTTCAGCGCCACTCGCCCTGGCGGGGTCAGCCTCGGCCGCGATAGGGCGCGACGCCCTGGTCGGGGGCCCAGACGCCCTTCGGAAGCGTGCCGGTCTGCCAAAAGACATCGATCGGAATGCCGCCGCGCGGGTACCAATAGCCGCCGATCCGCAGCCAGCGAGGCTCCAGCAAAGCGGCGAGGTCCTTGCCGATCCGCACCGTGCAGTCCTCGTGGAAGGCGCCGTGGTTACGGAAGCTGGCGAGGTGCAGCTTCAGCGATTTCGATTCGACGATCCATTTGTTTGGAACATAGTCGATGACGAGATGCGCGAAGTCCGGCTGGCCGGTCACCGGGCAGATCGAGGTGAACTCAGGCGCCGCGAATCGCGTGACATAATCGACGTCAGGGTGGGGGTTGGGCACGCGTTCGAGCGTCGCCGCGTCCGGTTTTTCCGGAATGGTGGTCGCGTGACCGAGATGGGAAAGGCCCGCGGGGGAGTTTTCGTTCGTACTCATCCCCGCTAAATAGCGCTGGACGGGGCAAAGGCAAAGCCGAGGCGTAGCGCGCCATCGCCCGCGCGCCGCACGCATGACCTGATTGGAAATCTGCTTGAATCCCTCCATCGACTTGGATCTTCGCGCCCGCGCCCGCTCGGCGCTCGACGAGCTCATCGACGCCGCCCGCCGCGCGGGCGAAATCGCGTTGCGGGACTTTCGGCTGGGCGAAGCGACGAGCGCGCGCATCGACACCAAGCACGGCGGCTCGCCAGTCACCGCCGCCGATCTCGCGGTCGATCGCTATCTCGGCGACCGGCTACGCCAGGCCTTTCCCGGCGCCGGCTGGCTCTCCGAGGAGACTGCGGACGATCTGGCTCGCCTTGAAAAGACGAGCCTTCTCGTCGTCGATCCGATCGACGGCACGCGCGCCTTCCTCGCGGGCGATCCACGCTGGGCGGTCTCGGTGGCGCTCGTCGAGGCGGGGCGGCCGATCGCCGGGGTGGTTCATGCGCCGGCCCTTGGCGAGACCTATGCCGCGGCTCTCGGCGCGGGCGCAAGGCTCGGCGACCGCCTCCTTCATGCCGAGGAGCGCGCGACGCTCGAGGACGCACAGGTCGCCGGCCCCAAATCGATGATCTCAGCCCTGTCGGCCGCCGCGGGCGTCCAATGGGCGCAGCTCCCCAGGGTCCCGTCGCTGGCGCTGCGGCTGGTTCAGGTCGCAAGCGGCGCCTTCGACATTGCTCTGGCCTCCGCCAACGCCTACGACTGGGACGTTGCAGCGGCGGACATCGTCTTGAGCGAGGCGGGCGCGCGGCTGATCGACGCACGCGGCGCAGCTCTCGCATACAACACAAAGAGGATTCGGCACGACGCACTGCTGGCTTGCGCAACCAGTCTGGCGCCCGCGCTCGTCGCCCTGTCGCGCAAGAGTTTGGCCGGTGAACGCAACGAATCTTAACGCGGTTGCGCGCGTCCATAGTTGCATTTTTCGCTTGCGCGAGGCAAAGCCTCGCGGGGCGCCGCTGATGCCTCCGCCGTCCGCAAGGCCCGCCCGGGGGAACCGAAGACATGACGCTAGACCAACCGACCAGCCACGAATCGCCGCAGCTCCTGCATCTGGTGTTCGGCGGGGAGCTGAAGAGCCTCGAAGGCATGGAATTCCGCGATCCCGCCAAGATCGACGTCGTCGGCATCTTCCCGGATTATGCGAGCGCCGAACGCGCGTGGCGCAGCAAGGCGCAGGCGACGGTCGACAGCGCTCAGACCCGCTATTTCATCGTCCACTTGCATCGCTTCCTCGAGCCGAAGGGCTTCGCGCGCAGGCCGGCTTGAGGGAGGCGATGCTCAAACGTTTGGGACGCACTCGGTTCGTGCAGGAGGCGCTCGGCTTCCTGCTCGCGCACTATCTCAAGTTCGTCGAGGCCACCAATCGCTTCACCCGGGAGCCCGCCGACATCGACGCCCTGATCGCCAGCGAAGCTCCCGTTATCGTCGCGATGTGGCACGGCCAGCATCTGATGGTGTCGTTCGCCTGGCCGAAATCGATCGCCCGCATGGCCGCGCTCATTTCGCGCAGCGTCGACGGCGGCGCGCAGGCGGCGGCGCTGCGCCGCCTCGGAGTGATCGCGGTGCGCGGCTCGGCGGGACGCGCCGACCGGGCCCGCCGCAAGGGCGGCGCGCCGGCGTTGCGCGAATTGCTGCGCCAGCTCGACAGTGGGTCCTCGGTCGCGCTGACAGCCGACGCCGCCAAGCAGGCGCGCGTCGCGGGCCTCGGCATCGTGACGCTGGCGCGCCTCTCCGGCCGACCGATCGTCCCGACGGCGGTCGCCGTCAGTCGGCGGTTCGATTTCAATTCGTGGGACCGGGCGAGCCTCGGCAAGCCGTTCGGGCGCGGCGCGATCGTCGTCGGCGACCTGATCCGCGTGTCTCCGGACGCCGACGACGCGACGATGGAAGCGGCGCGCCGAGCCGTCGAGGAAGGGCTCGACGCCGTCCACGCGCGCGCCTACGCGATGGTCGGCGGCCGCGATCCCGGCGCCGGTATGAGGGGCTCATGAGCTTGCCCCTGACCCTCGGCGCCTATCGCTTCGCGACGCGGCTGGCGACGCCGCTGACCGGGGTCCTGCTTTCGCTGAGGCTCAACAAAGCTAAGGAAGACCCGCTCCGGATCGACGAACGGCGCGGCATCGCCGGGCTCACGCGCCCGGAGGGACCGCTGGTCTGGCTGCATGGGGCGAGCGTCGGCGAGGCGCTGTCTCTGCTTCCCCTCATCGATCGCATTACGCAGAGCGGGCGTTTCGCTCTGGTGACGACCGGCACGGTCACTTCGGCGCGACTGCTCGCTCAGCGCCTGCCGCCGGGCGGCCTGCACCAATATGCGCCGCTCGACGCGCCGAGCTTCATGCGCCGCTTCTTCGATCATTGGCGCCCCGACGTGGCGCTGATCGCGGAATCGGAACTCTGGCCAAACATGATCATCGAGGCGCGGAGGATCGGCGTTCCGCTCGTGATGGTCAATGCGCGGATGAGCGCACGCTCCTTTTCGCGCTGGCGACGCGCGCGCGCCTTCATCCATGCGCTGCTCGCAGGGGTCGATCTCTGTCTCGCCCAGAGTCAGGCGGACGCCGATCGGCTGGCGGAACTCGGCGCGCCGAACGTACGCGTCGCCGGCAATCTCAAATTCGACGCGCCGACGCCGCCCGCGGATCGCCAGGAGCTGGCCGCGCTCGCCGGGATGACCTCAGGCCGCCAGATCTGGATCGCGGCCTCGACCCACGACGGCGAGGAGCGCATCGCCGCGGAGGCGCATCTCAAGATCGCGGCGACCTTCCCCGACGCGCTGACTTTGATCGCGCCCCGCCATCCCTCCCGTGGGGAAGCGATCCTCGCCGAGCTCCAGGCCATGGGCCTCAATTGCGCGCTGCGCTCGCGCGGCGAGCGTCCGCAGCGCGACACCGCGATCTATATTTGCGACACGATGGGCGAACTCGGCGTTTTCTACCGCCTTGCCGGCGTCGTGATGATCGGCAAGTCGTTCAACCGCGAAGGCGGGCAGAATCCGATCGAGGCCGCCAAGCTCGCCTGCGCCATTCTGCATGGGCCTCATGTCGGCAATTTCCTCGACGTCTATGCGCTGCTCGACGAAGCGGGCGGGGCGGCGCTGACCAACGACGCGGACGAGCTTGCAGAGATGCTGCTGGCGCTGTTCGCCGATCCGTCGCGGCTGAGGGCGATGGCCCGCGCCGCGGCGAGCGCGGTCGAGACCCAGGGCGGCGCGGCCGACCGCATCATGCAGGCCCTCGGGCCGATGCTGCGGTCGGCGCGCCTGCCGGCGCTGGCGTGATCGCCCCCGATTTTTGGGCGCGCGAGCGCCCTAACCTCACGGCTCGCGCGCTCGCTCCTCTCGGCGCGATCTACGGCATGGCGACTGCCCAGCGCATGGCGCGGCCCGGGGCAAAAGTCGACGCCGCCGTCGTCTGCGTCGGCAATTTCGTCCTCGGCGGCGCGGGCAAGACGCCGACGGCGATCGCCGTCGCCCGCATGTTGCAGGGCGCGGGAGAGCGCGTGGCGTTCCTCTCGCGCGGCTACGGCGGCGCGCGCCGCATCGAGCCGATCCGGGTCGATCCGGCGATCCACAGCGCGCGGGCGGTCGGCGACGAGCCGCTGCTGCTCGCGCGTGTCGCGGATTGCTTCGTCGCGGCCGATCGCGTCGCCGCGGCGCGCGAGGCGATTGCTCACGGGGCGAGCGCGCTGGTGCTCGACGACGGCCTGCAAAATCCGTCGCTCGCCAAGGATTGCGTGATCGCCGTGGTGGATGGCGTGGCGCGGTTCGGCAACGGGCTTTGTTTTCCCGCCGGCCCGCTGCGCGCCCCGCCGGCCCGGCAAATCGCCTTCGTCTCGGCGCAGATCGTGATCGGCGGGCCGCCCAGCGCCGCGGCGGCATTGCGCGTGCTCGCGCCGGAGAAACCTGTTCTGCCGGCGACGCTCGAAGCGGACGCGGTCGCCGGCGCCGCGCTGGTCGGCCAGCCGGTGCTCGCCTTCGCCGGCATCGCGCGTCCGGAAAAATTCTTCACGACGCTCGAAGGTCTTGGCGCGCGCGTCGCCGTGCGCCGCCGCTTTGCCGACCACCACGCCTACGAGGCGCGCGAAATCGAAGCGCTGCTGGCTGAGGCGACAGCGCGCGGCCTCACCCCGGTCACGACCGAGAAGGACCACGTACGCCTCGCGCCCGCCTACCGTCAGGCCGTCCTCGCTCTGCCGGTGGCGCTGCGCTTCGAGGCGCCCGCGCGGCTCGCAGCGGTGCTGAGCGACGCGCTGGCCAAGGCGAGGGGTCGCTGAGGCAGCGCCGCACGCTCTTACGGAAGCGCGCGGCTGATCTGTGCGAACGGGGAGACTTGATCCATCCACTGCTCGATCGAGTCGAAGCTCTGAATCTGCGACCCGGTGAGGTAGCGCAGGATCCAAAAGACGACGATCAAAAATATGATACGATCGATGACGAAAGTTATCGCCCACCTTATCATGGCGAGCGCCTAAACAGGATAAGTCATATCGGCGATACGTCTCGCCAAGGCATTGCGCTCGGCTTCCAACCGGCGAATTGTCCGGGTCAAATCGATCGATACGACGTTGCTGTTGTCCTGCCGAGCGAACGCCAAACCTATCTCTGTCGCGTTACGCCAAATAACATTCGCTTTATAGGACTCACGCCGGCGACATATTGTAATATCGAAGGCGTCGGGAAGCGGGGTGTAATTTGCAAATGAAATTCTTGCTCCATCGTTAGAAAGATTTTTTACGATGCAATCCATTGTCGATTGCCGATGATTGAAATCGACTCGTCCTTCAAGGCATGTGCGATTTCTTTGCGCGCGCCGGCGATTTTCCACGGTCCCTCTGCGGTACGGTTGAGAAACTACGGCTAACGCGAGGCAATATTTCTGCCAGGATGATGTTCAGAAATGAGTAACCACTCCGCCTCTCCGCCAGTGGATAACGCGCGCCTGGCCGGTGGAAGCCTCTTGCTTTTGTCGAATCGGGTCTGTGACAGGCCGCCAGCCCACTCTGTTCAGCGAGCGGGATTCCCAAATCGGGATCGTTCTTATACTGGCTGTCCGGCTTTGGGCCGCACGGCCCAGCGACGGCGGGTCATAGTGGAGGCGCGAAGGATCGACGCGTAGCCGATCGTGCGCCGGAGCCGGGCTTCGCTATGCGACCAGACGCCGGGGACTGCGATTGCGAAGCTGAGGGGCAAGCCTGACTGCGAAACGCTAACGCGCTACGGCCGCCTTGGTCCCGCCGGTCAGCCGCAGCAGGTCGGCGGGCGTGGCTGGGAAAACGGCGTTGGGCGTTCCGGCCGCCGCCCAAATGGTCTCGAAGGCGTCGAGCGCGGCGTCGACGACGGTGAGCAGCGGCTCGGCGTGGCCGAGCGGCGGAACGCCGCCGATCGCGAAGCCGGTCTTCTCCCGCACGAAGTCGGCGTCGGCGCGCACGAGGCGTTCGCCGACGATCTCGCCGAGCTTGCGTTCATCGACCCGGCTGACCCCTGAGACGATGGCCAGCACCGCACGGTTCGATCGCTCGGTTCGGAAGACCAGCGACTTTGCGATCTCGGCGACCGTGCAGCCGATCGCCGCGGCGGCTTCAGCGGCCGTTCGCGTGCTCGCCTCGAACTCGAACACCCGGTAGCTCGGCCCGAGGGCGGCTTGGACTTTTAGGGCGCTGGCGGCAGCGGCGGGCTTCATCGTCAGGCTCCGACATGGGGTCCGACGTTGTAGCCCTTCGCGGCGACGTTCCCAAGGCTCTATGCCCCAAGGCCCGAGGCCGCCGCGGCTGGGGATCGCGCCTTTCCGCCTGCGTTTTCGCTCTTGACGCGGCCTGTCCATTTGCGAGGTTGCACGACCCGGGGCGTCCGGGAGGAGACACATGATGAAGCCGCAGTCGTTGATGGTCCTCGCCGCCTTCGCGCTCGCCGCCTGCAATTCGCCAGCGCCTGCGCCGCAAGCGGCCGCGCCGGCGCCGGCGTCGACGGACGTCACCCCGTCCAACTTCCAAATGCCCGGGGGCGAGGGATGCGTCGGCGATATCGCGCGGTATCGGGCGATCCAGGACAACGATCTCGCTATGGGTCACGTCGCCCAATCCGTCTACAATAGGATCAAGGCGGAAATCGCCGTCGCCGAACAGCAGTGCTCGGAGGGCCACGAGGCGCAGGCGCGCGCGACGATCATCGCCTCGCGCAAGCGGCACGGCTACCCGACGAGCCTTTGAGCAAGGGCGAACGATAGCGCGCTGCTGAGGTTGACGCAGAGGATCCCTTCTCCCCGCTTGCGGGGAGAAGGTCAGGATGAGGGGCTTGGTGAGGAGCCGCAAGCGTGCGGCTAATCACCCGGCCCCTCACCCCAACCCTCTCCCCGCAAGCGGGGAGAGGGAGTCTCGCCGATTACATCTAACAGTAGCAAGCGCTATCGCCCGAAGGCGAAGGCGAGGAAGTCGGCGACGAAGCGCCGCGAGCGGGGCGCGTCCAGGTCTTCGGGGCGCCGGATGATATGAATTCGCGACAGTTCGGCGACCGGGTCCTTGGCGAGAAAGGCTTCGATGCGCGCTTTCGCCGCCTCGGCGGGCTCGTCGAGGCGCATCACTTTGATGCAAGCAACGTGCGGCGGATCGTAGACGAGCGTCCAGCTTGGGCCGAAGGCGACGGCGTCGGGAGAGAGGCCGGTTTCCTCCTCCAATTCGCGCGCGACGCTCGCGGCGAGATCGACACGGCCCTCGAAGACGTCGCTGAGATCGGGCGTGCCGGCCGGAAAATAGATCGAGCCGGCATTCGCAGTGTGCGCCGCCATCTCGCCGAGCAGGAAGGCGCCGTCGCTGCTCAGGAGCGCGGCGGCCGAGAAGCAGTTGAAGGTCGACCGGTCGGGAAAGCCGAAGTCCCTCCAGGCGAGAAAGGCCGAGAAATCGACCTCGAAAAAGGCGCCGCGCAGCGCACTCGCGCCGTCTGCGCGCGTCTCCAGCGCGTGCCGCCCGAGCAGCAGCACCCGGCCGTTGAAGAGATGCGGACGCTCAGCCTGCCGCTTTCGCCAATGCGCCGCGATCCGCTCCGACTCGTTTTGTGCGAACGGCCACGGCCGCGCCTCCAGACGCAGGTCGATCTCGGCGACCTCGAGGAGGCGCGAAGCGCTCACAGGTCGAGGGTTCCTTGTCCGATGATGACGGCGGAGCCGCCGATCGTAGCCGCGCGCAGTTCACCGTCTTCGACCTCGAGGCCGAGCGCGATCGCGCTGGGGCGTCCCATCTCGACGCCCTGCTCGATGACCAGCGTGTGCTCGCCGTCGCCGGGCGGGTCGAATTTCATCACGACGCCGGCGAAGGCCGAGGCCGCGGAGCCGGTCGCCGGATCTTCCCTTATGCCCCAGCCGAGCCCGAACATGCGCGCGCGGTATGCGGCGCCCTCGTTCGCCTCGTTGGTGTAGAGGTAGAGGCCGGGGCCGCCGCCTTCGCCCCACAGCGAGCGGTCCGGGGTCGCCTTGGCGAGCGCGACGGCGCTGCGCAGCGGCGCGAAGATGAAATCGACGCCGGCGCCGAAGACGGTCGGATGGTGCGCGCCGAAACCGATGTCTTCCGGCTCGAGCCCGAGCTTGCTGGCGAGTTCGGCCGCGCTCGGCGCCGCGCCGGCCGGCTGCGGCAGGCGGGGCAGGGTGAAGTAGGCCGCCAACGCTTTGCCGCGCCGATGGCGCGCGACGCAGACGACGTCGCCGACCTTCTCCTCGAGAACGATGCGCAGGTCCTGCGCCGAGAGCAATTGCGGCGCCCGCAAATGCGCGAGCAGCGCCGCCGCGCCGACAGTCGGATGGCCCGCGAACGGCAGTTCGCGGGCGGGCGTGAAAATCCGCAGCGCCGCCGAATTGACGGGATCGCGCGGCTCGCTCACGAACACGGTCTCGGCAAGATTGAACTCGCGCGCAATCGCCTGCATCCGCGCGTCGTCGAGGCCCTGGGCGTCGAGCACCACGGCGAGCGGGTTGCCGGCGAGTGGCGCATCGGTGAAGACGTCGAGCAGATGATAGGCCCGGCGCATGGGCGCTCCTAAATCGGTTCGGGGGCGAAGCGGTGTGATGGGTTCACGATCTCGTCCTGCGCCGCCACGATCTGCAACTCGCGCGAGCCAGCCTTCACCGTCGCCGCCACCACCGCGTAGACGGCTGAACCGGCGCTGGCAAGCGCTTGCGCCGCCGAGCCGGTCCGCAGCCAATGGAGAAAGAACAGGGCGGCGACGAGGTCGCCCGAGCCGTTGACGGCGATCGGCAGCTTAGGGGTCTGCAAGCGCCAGAGGACGTCGCCCTCGCACGCGATCATGTCGAGCGCGTCGGAGGGCGTCGACTCGAGCCGCGCCGACGTCACGAGCGCGACCTTGGGTCCACGCGCGCGCAACAGCGCCAGCGCTTCGCGCAGTCCGGCGAGCGTGCCGACGTCGCGGCCGGTGAGCCACGCGAGTTCGAAAGCGTTGGGCGTGACCACCTCGGCGGCGGGAACGGCGCGCTCGCGCAAGAAGGCGGCAACGGCCGGGTCGACATAGACGCCGCGCCCTTCGTCGCCGATGACGGGATCGCAGAAATATCGCGCGCGCGCGTTTGCGGCCCGGACCGCTGCGTAGGCGCGCAGCGCCGCCTCGCCGGTCTCCGCCTTGCCGAGATAGCCCGAGATGACGCCATCGCAGCGGCTGAGGACGCCGATCGCTTCGAGGCCGGCGACGCATTCGTCGATCAGCGCGGCCTCGAACGCGCGCCCGCGCCAGCCTTGATAGCCGGCGTGGCTGGAAAACTGGACCGTGTGAATCGGCCACACCTCGCAGCCGAGCCGCTGCAAGGGAAATACGGCCGCCGAATTGCCGACATGGCCGTAGACGACATGAGACTGAATGGAGATGAGGGTCGTCGCCATTGCACCAAGGGACGATGATTTGGCGCGCTCGTCAAAGGGCGATCATTTGAGGTCGCTCACGGCGCCCGCCAACTCTCCGCCGACGCTGCTGGCGGCGATTGTGACCTTCGTGGCGATCGACGACGCGATCGCGAGCAGGAGGGCGAGGAGGAGCAAACCGCGACCGAACACTAGCCCCTCCACGCTGAGTCACGCCGTCATTGGCGAGCGTTACCGTTACGGTCGGCTTGCGCCGGCAACGGCGGCATTGATTTGAACGACTAATCCATCGCGGCTAATCGACCGGGCAAGGCTTCGCTCGCGCGAGTTGCTGTCCCGTGTCGACTTGCGCGGTGGCTGCGCCGGTGTCGATCGTTCCAACGACGAGGTGCGTCTCCGGCTGGATGAAGATGATCTCGTCGTTGTCGACGACGTAGTCGTATCCGCGGTATTCGGGGGCGTACTCGACGACGTCCGGCGGCAACGGCATCGGCCGCACGTTCGCGGGCAATGGCGCGCCGACGCGCACGTCGACGTTGACGTTCTCACGGTGGCCGCTGTTTCTCAGGCTCTCGCTGATGCGGGTGGCCTTTTCCTCAGAGATATGAAGATCGCCGCTCACGCGGACGTTCATGCCTTGACGCGGTCCGTTCCGATCGCGCTCGGTTGCAGCGGTTGCGCCGTTGCCTTGATCGCGCTCGCCTTGTCCGGTGCGCGTGTCGACGTCGCGGTTGCGCTGTTGCTCAGCCTGTCCGGTCCGCGTGTTGGCGTCGCCCTTGCCGGGCTCGCTTTGCGCGCCGCGCGTTTGGGTCTCGCCTTTGCGCTCGCCCTGGCTTTGGCCGGTCTTTTGGCCTTCGCCTTGATCAGTCTTCTGCATCTGGGTCTGACCGGTGCGAGTTTCGTCGCGTTTGTTCTGCTCGTTCTGATCGGCGTTCTGTCCGGTCCTCTGGGCGCCCTGAGGCTCCGCGCCCGTAGCGTTCTGGGCCTTCCTCTGCGTTTCTGCCGCGGCGCCGCCACGCTGATTGTCCTGCGTTTGGCCCATCGTGTTGTTCATCTTGTTGCGCTGTGGGCTCTCCGCCTTATTCCCTTTCTCCATGCGCTCGCTCGCTGGCCGGTTCGTCTCGCCGTTGTTCGGGTTGTCCTGTGCGGCTGCGTACCCAATCATTCCGGCCGCCATGCCGACTGAAGCCACAGTCATGATGAGCTGCTGTCTCAAGGAGTGCATTGTCTGCTCCTATGATCGTGGAGGGGGATGTCTATGAAACGCCGCGGGCGCGATGGGGTTCCCTCCGAGCGTGAGCGGGGTCACGTTCGGAACATCGCGCGCGTCGAAAACGAGGGATGGCGAACAGCTATTTGTCGAGGTTCTGCGCCATCTCGAGGTGATGGCGGAGCGTCGGAAGCGTTTGCCCGGCCCAGGTCTTCAACTGAATGTTGTCGCCGCCCTTGCCGTAGCGCTCAAAGAGCGAGACGGCGTCCTTGTGGGCGCTCACTTGATCGTCGAAATAGCGCTTCCTGAAGTCGTCGCCGTTGAGGCCCTGCAGCCGATCCATCAGCTTTTTCTGCGCGCTGCCCATCGTGGTCGGCAGCGGCACGTTTTCCGCCTTGGCCTGCGTCGCGAGTTGATCCGAGGTTTTCGTGTGATCCTTGATCATTTCCTCGGCGAACGCCTTGCCAGGCCCGTTCAGCTTGTCGGCGGCCAACTTGCTCGACTGGATTTCGTACATGTCGCTCGATGCGGCTTCCTGCACGAAGTCGTGCGTCGTCGGCGCGATTCCGAGCGTTTCGTTGACGCCGGTCTTTTCGCCGAGCGTCTCGGCAGCCACAGGAAAAGCGAGCAGCGAGCACGCCGCCACGAAGATGATCCGGTTCATGGACGAACTCCTTGGCGATGTCGGCGCGCTTTGCGCACTCGAAGTCAACACGCGAGACGAGTTCGAGTTCCAGGCGTCAGTTGGCGGCAAAGCGCGAGGCGCGATCGAAGCGCCAATCCGGACGCAGCGACCTGATCATCATCAACTCCGCGATGTTCTGCCGCGTGAGCACGCCGACCAGCACCCCGTCGCGATCGACGACGCACTGGCCCGCGCCGTCTTGTTGGTAGACGCGGTCGATGGCGCTTTCGAGCGGCGTGGTCGCCCGCACCGTCTCGACCGGCGCCCGCATGAAGTCGACGACCGGCGCATTGCCGTCGTGGTCCTTCAGCGCGGCGAGGATGTCGTCGCGCATCATGAGGCCGATCGGTTTGCCATGGGCGTCGACGACCGGAAATTCCTGCTGCGCGGTGGCGAGCAGCGTGTCGACCGCCTCGGAGAGCCTGGCGGCGGCCGGCATGGCGGCGAAGCGCGTCTCCATCGCATCGGCGACGCTCAATCCTCGCGCCGATTCGTGCACCGCCGTCATCTGCGCCTCCGCGGACGCCGCGATGTAGACGAAGATGGCGACGAAGATGAGCAGCGGGTTGCCGAACAGGCCGATGAAGCCGAGGACGAAGGCGAAAGCCTGTCCGATTGCGGCGGCGATCTGCGTCGCTTTCGCGCGGCTGTAGCGCATGGCGAGCAGGGCCCGCAGGACGCGGCCTCCGTCCATCGGAAAGGCCGGCACGAGATTGAAGAGTGCGAGATAGATGTTGGCCGCAGCAAGGCGCGCCAGCAGCGACAGGCGCGGATCGTCGAGTCCGGCGAAGTCCGCTCCATTGATCCCGCCGAGTATGAGAAGCAGGACGATCGCGATTGCGAAATTGACGAGCGGACCGGCGATCGCGACGATGAGTTCCTGCACCGGCTTCTCCGGCAGGCTCTGCATGCTCGCGACGCCGCCGATCGGCAGCAGGGTGACCTCGGGCGTTTTGACGCCGAAGCGCCGCGCCGCGAGGATATGGCCGAATTCGTGCAGGACGACGCATACGAAGAGAAGCACGATGAAGACGACGCTGTCGCGCGCCGCGGCCGGGCCTTGCTGGCGCCACGCGCTGAAACCAATCCAGGCGAGCAGCAGCAGGAAGGTGACGTGGATCTTCACCGCCGTCTCGCCAAAGCGGCCTATCGTCAGCGACCAGCGCATGGCTCACTCCTCGATAGCTCCCCGCTTTTCTAGCTCAGACCCGGTTCATTGCGAAGGCGTGGCGCGCCGCGGGGACGGAACGGGGCGAGCAGCGCAACGACGTCGTCGTCGCTGAGCTGGCGGAAATCGGCGTAGAACGAGCCCACCGCCGCGAAGTCGGCAGGCGCCTCGATGCACACCACGGCGTCGGCTTCGGCGCGCAGCGATTCCAGCGTTTCGGGGGCGCCGACGGGCGCGGCGAGGATCAGCGACTTCGGGCCGCGCTTGCGGAGCGCGCGCAACGCCGCACGGGCGGTCGCGCCGGTGGCGACGCCGTCATCGACGACGATCGCCGAACTTCCGCTGATCTCGGTGAACACGCCGTCGCCGAAAAGCAGCGACCGCCGTCGTTCGATCTCGGCCAGTTCGCGCGCACATTCGGCCGCGAACTCCCGTTCCGTCACGCCGACGGCGCGGATCACCTCCTCGTTGCGCACGACGGTCGGCGCGTCGCCGTCGACGATCGCGCCCATGGCGAGCTCGGGCTGGAACGGCACGCCGATTTTCCTGACGAGGACGACGTCGAGCGGCGCGGCGAGCGCTCTTGCGATCGGCGCCGCGACTGCCACCCCGCCGCGGGGCAGAGCGAGCACGACGGGATGCTGGTCCTCGTAGGACCTCAGGGCTATCGCCAGCCTGCGGCCGGCGTCCATGCGGTCGAGAAAAGTCATTGGCGCTCGCCTCCCGAATGCAGGCGTCGCGGCGCTCGGCGCCTCTGCAATATGTAGAGCGCGGGAGGCGCTAAGCGAGGCCCAGGCGGGCCAGCTTGCGGCCAGACGGCCTATCGTGTGGCCGGCAGCCGGATCGTCGCGCTCGCCATGCAGGCGATGCCCTCGCGGCGGCCGGTGAAGCCTAGGCCTTCCGAGGTCGTCGCCTTGACCCCGACGCGGTCCACGGCGACGCCGGCGATCTCGGCGATGCGGGCGCGCATCGCTTCGCGGTGCGGACCGATCTTCGGCGCCTCGCAGATCAACGTCGCGTCGAGGTGGGCGACGATCCCGCCCCGCGCACGCACCCGGCCGACGGCGTCGGCGAGGAAGATCGAGGAATCGGCGCCGCGCCAGCGCTCGTCTGAGGGGGGAAAATGGGCGCCGATGTCGCCGTCGCCGAGGGCGCCATAGAGCGCGTCGGCGAGGGCGTGCAGCGCGACGTCCGCGTCGGAATGGCCGCTCAGCTTCTGGGAATGGGGGATACGCACGCCGCCGAGCCAGACCGCGTCGCCCGGCGCGAAAGCGTGTACGTCGTATCCTTGGCCGACCCGAATATCCGCAGCCTGGTCCATCATTCGCGCCTCCGCCGCGCGCAAGTCCTGAAGCGTCGTCACCTTGACGTTCTCCGGGTCGCCGTCGAACACATAGGTCGCATGGCCGGCCCAGGCGGCGACGGCCCCGTCGTCGGTGAGGTCCGCGACCCCTTCGCGCGCCGCGCGCCGGTGCGCGTCGAGAATGAGCGCGAAGCGGAACGCCTGGGGCGTCTGGACGGCCCGCAGCGAAGCGCGATCGGGCGTTGCGAGAATCCGCCCGGAAGCGTCGACCGCCTTGATCGTGTCGCTGACGGGGACCGCGGGTATGGCGGCCCCGTGCGCGTCGGCGGCGGCGATCGCCCTTTCGATCAGAGCGCGCGAGGGAAAAACGCGCGCGCCGTCGTGAACGAGGGTGAGATCCGGCGAAGCCGCGCTCTGCGCCTCGAGGCCGGCGAGAACGCTCTGCTGGCGGGTCGCGCCGCCCAGCGCCGGCGGCCCGAAGCACGCGGCGGCCTCAGCGGTCAGGAATGCGAGCGCGCGCTCATAGGCCTCGCGGTCGTCGGGATGAATGACGACGGTCGCGGCGCAAAAGTCATGTGCGCGGGCGAGCGCTTCGAGGGCGTGCGCGAGAAGGGGCTTGCCGGCGCAATCGAGATATTGCTTCGGCGTCGCCGCGCCGATCCGCGCGCCGCGGCCCGCTGCGACGACAATGAGGGAGACCCTGGGCGGCAAGCGCTTAAAACTCCAGCGGCGGAAACTTGAGCCGAGGCGCATCGCCGCCGGCCGGCGACTGATAAAGCAGCGCGCGCCGTCCGCCAAGCCGGCAGCCGGCGCGTTCGGGTCTCGGAATCAGGCTCCGAAGGCCCGCGCGGCCATGGCGATCATCGCCACGAAAGCGGCGATTGACGCCAGTTCCCAGACTTCGCGCAATGCAGAGACCATATGACGAGCCATCGAGACCTCCTGCGTTTGATGTATATCCTCTATATGTTCCCTATATGTTCCGTCAAGGTAAGAAGCCCGGGCGGTGCGGAAATCATTTACAATTGGTGAATCGCCCATGTTTCGCCGGTGAGGCTGCGATGACCTTGAGCCCGAAAATGGTCGCCTTCACCACGATCGCCACGCTGGCCTATCTGGCGCTGGCGGTCGTCGGCGAGGGCGGCGTCGCCGCTTTCGCCTCGCATCCTGCTCTGCTCGCTCTGGTCGCGGTCACCCTCGTGTTGAGCGCTTCGGCGCTGTTCACCAGGGGCAATCTGAGCTCAGGGGTGCGCGAGGATCGCGGCAACCGCTGGGTGCTGGCCGCCTTCGCGCTGATCGGTCTGCTGCTCGGATTTCTTCCGGCCGTGACGGACCGGCTGGATGTCCTGACGATCGATGGCGAACCGACGCGCTGGCTCGGGGTCGCGCTTTCCGCCGGCGGGGGCGTGCTGCGGCTCGCGCCGGTCTTCGTGCTCGGCGAGCGGTTCAGCGGCCTCGTCGCGCTCCAGCCTCGCCATGAGCTCGTCACGGATGGTCTTTACGGCGTCATCCGCAATCCGAGCTACCTCGGACTTTTGATAGGCGCGCTCGGCTGGGCGCTGGCCTTTCGCTCGGGGGTCGGCGTTTTGCTGACGGCGTGTCTGCTGCCGCCCCTCATCGCTCGCATGCGCGCCGAGGAAGCGCTGCTCGGGGACGCGTTCGGCGCGCAATACGAGACCTACCGCGCGCGCACGTGGCGGTTGATCCCCGGCCTCTATTGAGCGCTCACGTCGGGTCCCGGTCGAGTTCGGGATAATGGCGGAAGATGCCCGATTCGTTGAAGGGCAGGCGGCGCGGCGAGGCAAGATAGGCGGCGACGCCGGGGTGCGTGCGAACGGACTCGCTGAGATCGGCAAGGGCCGGGTAGTCGCGCGAGAACTTCGCCATCGCCCTGGGGAAGGCGTAGGAAAGGCCCTCGCAAATCTGGAACAGCGAGAGATCGACCGTCGTTAGGGTCCGGCCGACGCTGTGGCGCGGCCCGGCCGGGTTCTCGGTCAGCAGGCTCTCGAAATACCCTAGGAACTTGGGCAGGCGATTGTCGAGGAAGGCGGTGGCGCGGGCCTTCGCCTCCTTCTTCTGGTCCTCGAAGTAGAGGTCGTTGGAGATCGGATGGTGGGTGTCGTGGGCCTCGGCGACGAAGTCGGTGATCGTCAGTTGCACGCCGTGCGCCAAGGGAATCAGCGCTTTCGGGCGCGGCGCAAGGCCGAGCTTTGGGCCGAGATAGATCAGGATATTGGCGACGTGCGAGACGATCAGATCGCCGTCTCTGAGGAACGGCGGCGCGAAGGGGGCCGGTCCGTCGCCCTTGCCCCGCATGATTTTCGTCATCGCCGCGACGCCCCGGCCTTCGCCCCGCTCGCGCGCGACATCGATATAAGCTGCGCCGGCGGCCTCCAGCGCCAGGCGGACGAACTCGCCGCGCCCCTGAATGCTCGGCCAATAGTAAAGTTCGTAGGTCATGACGCTCCCGGCTCTCGCCCCTCGCGGGATTGTACGACATCGACGCACGGACGCCAGGCTCGCCGCGGCGCGGCGCCTATCGCACGCGGCGGGCTTGCGCTATAGGCCCGTCATGCAAGCCTTTATTCTCGTCTTCGCCGGGGCCGGAGTTGGCGGCGTGCTGCGGCACGTCCTGAATCTGTCGATCTCCAAGGTTCTCGGGGCGGACTTCCCCTGGGGGACAGCGATCATCAACGTGTCGGGCTCCTTTGCGATGGGGGCGCTCGTCGGTTGGCTCGCGTTCCGCGCCGGCGCCAGCTGGACGCAACCGACGCGGCTCTTCGTCGCCACCGGGGTGCTCGGCGGCTACACGACCTTCTCCACCTTTTCGCTCGAATCGATCCTTCTCTTGGAACGCAATCAGATTGGGCCCGCGATCGCCTATATCGGCGGCTCGGTTGCGCTCGGCGTCCTCGCGCTGTGGGCGGGCCTGTCGCTGGTGCGGAGCCTGACGTGAGCGGAGAGAACAAAGTCGCCACCTACGAGATCGGCGAGGACGAATCCGGAATGCGGCTCGACCGCTGGTTCCGCCGCCGTTTTCCCGATCTTCCGCAGGCGCACCTGAACAAGATCGTGCGCAAGGGCGAGGTGCGCGTCGCCGGCAAGCGGGCGGAGATTTCGACCCGCCTGGAGGTTGGCCAGAGCGTGCGGGTGCCCCCGCTCGGGCTCCCCGCCGCCGCCGCGCCTGCGAAGGAGCGGCCCGCCGACCCACGCGACGCCGAGGCGGTGCGGGCGATGATCCTGTTCGAGGATCGCGACGTGATGGTGCTCAACAAGCCCTATGGTCTCGCGGTGCAGGGCGGCTCCGGCACCAAGCGCCACATCGACGGCATGCTGGCCGCGCTCGCTGACAAGCGCGGCGAACGACCCGTACTGGTGCATCGGCTCGACCGGGACACCTCCGGCGTCCTGCTGGTGGCGAAGTCCCGCAAGATGGCGGCCGATCTCGGCGCCACCTTCCGCTCGCGCGGCGCGAAGAAAATCTACTGGGCGCTGGTCGAAGGCGTGCCGAAGCCCGCACAAGGGCGCATTTCGATGTTTCTCGCCAAGGGCGCCGGCATGGGCGACGAACGCGGCGGCGCAAAAGAGAACCGCGCCGACATCGAGCGTATGCGGGTCGCGCGCCACGGCGACCCCGACGCCCAGCACTCGCTGACGTTCTACGCCGTTGTCGACAAAGTGGCGCCGCGACTCGCCTGGCTGTCGATGCGTCCGATCACCGGCCGCACCCACCAATTGCGCGCCCATTGCGAGGCGATCGGTCACTCGATCATCGGCGATCCCAAATACAACCGCCGTCCCGACAACGATCCGGCCCGCAACGATCCGCTGCGGGCCGTCCCGCCCGGAGTCGAGCCGAAGCTGCATCTGCTGGCGCGGCGGCTCATTCTGCCTCACCCGCGCGGCGGCATGATTGACGTCACCGCGCCGCTGCCCGAGCACATGCGCAACAGCTTCGACATGTTCGGCTTCAACGTCGCCGAGCGCGACCCCATCGAGGACGCCCCCGATGAGTGAGACGCCCAACAACCCGATGGGCGCGGCGCAGGCCGCGATGCGTCCCGCCGGCCTCAAGCGGTTCTACGCGCAAGCGAGCGCCGGCGAGGCGGACGGCGGCTTCGCCTTGCTTCTCGATGGGCGGCGCGCCAGGACTCCCGCCAAGAATCCGATCCTCTCGCCGAGCCGCGCGCTCGCCGAGGCGATGGCCGCGGAATGGGCCGGGCAAGGCGAGACGATCGATCCCGCCGCCATGCCTCTGACCCGCCTGGTCAATTCGGCGCTCGACGGCGTGGCGGCGGCGCTCGATGCGACCCGCGCCGAGATCGCGCGCTACGCCGAATCCGACCTTCTCTGCTACCGCGCGGAGGCGCCGGAGGCGCTGGTCGAGGCGGAATCGTCCGCGTTCGACCCGATCCTCGCCTGGGCGCGCGACACGCTCGGCGCGCATTTTGTCGTCGTGGAAGGCATAGTCCATCGCCGCCAGCCGCAGGCGGCGCTCGACGCAGTGCGGACTTGCCTCGAAACGGTCGACCAACCGATCGCGCTCGCCGCGCTGCACGTCATGACGACGCTGACCGGCTCGGTCCTGCTCGCACTCGCCGTCGCCAAAGGCCGCCTCGCCGCGCCAGACGCCTGGCGCATCGCCCATGTCGGCGAAGACTTCCAGATTTCGCAATGGGGCGAAGACGCGGAGGCGAGCGCGCGCCGTCAGGCGCGCCGGCGCGACTTCGAAGCGGCGGCGCTGACGCTGGCGCTGCTCTGACGAAAGGGCCGAATGGTCACGGGCGGACGATGAACTGGGGCGCTTTCGATCTCAATCTGCTCATCGTCTTCGACGCGGTGATGCAAGAGCGCAGCGTCACGCGGGCGGGGAGCCGCATCGGCCTGAGCCAGCCGGCAATGAGCCACGCCCTGAACCGCCTTCGCCATATGCTGAAGGACGAACTGTTCGTGCGCACGCCGGAAGGCATGGCGCCG
This sequence comes from Roseiarcus sp., assembly GCA_036488815.1. GTDB lineage: Bacteria > Pseudomonadota > Alphaproteobacteria > Rhizobiales > Beijerinckiaceae > Roseiarcus. The sequence goes on along the minus strand of DASXGX010000001.1, from coordinate 30,194 downwards.
ACGGCGCGCGCCGAGATGCTCGCCCTGCCGCTGCGCAAGGCCTTGAGCGAAATGCAGCTCGCGCTCGAGCCGGCGAGCTTCGACCCTGCTTCGTCCGATCGGAGCTTCGCCTTGGCGCTGAACAATTATGCGGCGGTGGTCCTCGCTCCGCCGCTTGTCGCTGCGTCCCTGGCGGCGGCGCCGGCGGTTCATCTCGATCTGCGTCCGAGCGGAACGCTGGATCTCGTCGATCGGCTCGACCGCGGCGACATCGATCTGGCGATCGGCGGCCCGGCGGGGCAGGGGGAGCGCTTCGCGGCGGCGTCGCTGTTCGAAGACCCTTATGTGCTTGTGATGCGCCGCGGCCACCCGGCGAGCCGCCAGAAGCTCACGGCGAAAACGCTCGGGGCCATTCCCCATCTCGAGATTTCATCGAGCCGGGAGGACACGAGCTTCATCGATCAATGGCTCGCCTCTCATTCGATCCAGCGCCGCGTCGCGCTGCGCGCGCCATATTTGTCCGCCCCGGCCATTCTCGTGCAGACCGACATGGCGGCGACGCTTTCCCGCCGCGTCGCGCAGGAGCTCGTCAGAGACCATCCCCTGCAGATCAGCGAATTTCCGTTCGACGCGCCGCGCGTACGCACGGCGATGTCGTGGCATCGGCGGCTCGACGGCCACCCTGCGCACCGGTGGCTGCGGGAGATGGTCGTCTCGGTGGCGGGCAGCCTGTAGTCAGAAATGCGCAGCGCGAATGGTCGCGTGATGTCAATGCATTTGCGTCATACTTAAAAAGGATTTTAGTTTCCCCACCGGGAGGCCTTTAGCCGGCCATCCTGCGTGATGGGGAAGGGCGATGCAGATTTCCCACGAATTTCGACTCGGCCAGACCGCGCTGAGAATGCCGGAGGCGTTGGTCGTTCTGCTGCACGACGAGACCTATTCCAGCGCGCAGATGAACCTCGTCGCGGAGCGATGGGCGATCTCGTTGCCGGAAACGGCTTTCGAAGTGTTCGAGACGTCGGATCTCGGCGTCGTCAGGTCCGACCCCGCGGCCGATCTCGCGGGCGGCGGCCTCGATGGCGAGTTCGAAAGCGGAATGCACGATCTCGAGCCCATCCTCCAGAGCCTGCTGCGGATGCGGCGCCTGGACCCGAGCCGCCTGGTGCTGATCGGATTCGGAACCGCCGGCTCGCTCGCCCTTCAAGTCGCGCTGCGGCTGAGCTGGAATTGCGCCGGGGTTCTGGCGATCGGGGCGAGCCTGGGGTTGCCGCTGCCCCAGCTCATGCGGATCGATCAAAAAATCAGGCTGATCCAATGCGCCTCTGGTGAGCAAGGCGGCTTCGCGGGCTTGCGCGACGAGGTCGCTTCGCTCGCCCAGCGCGGCGTCGACGCGCGCGGCGCAGCGGTGACCGGCTCGGCCTTGTCCGACGAGGCGGTCCGCCACGCCGGCGCCTATCTCGTCGAACTCGTCGCCAATGCGCAGAGGGGGGCGCCCCTGCGCCTGTACGTGGAGAACTGGCGCTAACGGCGCCCTCCATTGAACTCCAACACTCGAGGGCGCGGGTCGCCGGGCCGCTGAGGCGGCCGCATGGGCGGCCAGGTGAGGAAACATGGTTGGCATCGTCAAAATCGCGCTGAAGCGCCCGTACACCTTCGTCGTGATGGCGCTGCTGATCCTGATCTTCGGGGCCGCGTCGGCGCTTCGTACGCCGACCGACATCTTTCCGAACATCAACATTCCCGTCGTCAGCGTCGTGTTCACCTACACGGGGCTGCCGCCGGACGACATGTCAGGCCGCATCGTCACGTTCTACGAGCGCTCGCTCACCAACAGCGTGAACGACATCGAGCACATCGAATCGCAGTCGATCCCGAACTACGGCATCATCAAGATCTTCTTCCAACCGGGCGTGAACATCAACGCGGCGCTCGCCGAAGTCTCGGCGATGTCGCAAACGGTCTTGAAGCAGATGCCGCCGGGCGTGACGCCGCCACTGATCCTCAGCTTCAACGCCTCCAGTGTGCCGATCCTGCAGCTCGCGTTGTCGAGCGACAAGCTGTCAGACTCGACGCTGTTCGACGACGCGACCAGCTTCATCCGTCCGCAGTTGGCCTCGGTCGCCGGCGCGTCGATCCCGCTGCCCTACGGCGGCAAGGTGCGTCAGGTTCAGGCGGATCTCAACCAGCAGGCGCTGCACACCTACGGCATTTCCGCCAATGACGTCGTCAACGCCCTGTCGATTCAGAACCTCATCACGCCGGTCGGCACGCAGAAGATCGGCAAGTTCGAATATATGGTGAATTTGAACGACTCGCCGAGCACGATCGCCGCTTTCAACGATCTGCCGGTCAAGACCGTCAACGGAACGGTCATCTACATGCGCGACGTCGCCTATGTGCACGACGGCTATCCGCCGCAGACCAACGTCGTCCACGTCGACGGCAAAAACGCCGTGCTGCTGGCGATCGAGAAGTCGGGCGCGACGTCGACGCTCGACATCATCTCGGGCATCAAGTCGTTGCTGCCGAGCGTCGCCGCGACTATGCCCGCGAGCCTCAAGCTCGACGCCGTAGGCGACCAGTCCGGCTATGTGACGGACGCAGTGTCCGGCGTCATTCGCGAGGCCCTGATCGCCGCCGCGCTGACCGCGATGATGATCCTGCTGTTTCTCGGCAGCTGGCGTTCGACGCTGATCATCGCCGTCACGATTCCGCTTGCGGTGCTGACCTCGTTGACGGTGCTCTCGGTGATCGGGGAGACCATCAACGTGATGACGCTCGGCGGATTGGCGCTTGCTGTCGGCATACTGGTCGACGACGCCACGGTCACGATCGAGAACATCAACCGCCACCTCGATCTCGGCGACGACATCGAAACCTCGATCGTCGACGGCGCGAAGCAGATCATGGTCCCGGCGACCGTCTCGCTCATGTGCATCTGCATCGCCTTCGTGCCGATGTTCGGCCTCGGCGGCGTCGCGGGCTACCTGTTCCGCCCGCTGGCGGAGGCGTTCGTCTTCGCGCTGATCGCCTCCTATCTCCTGACCTACACGCTGGTGCCGACGCTGGCGAACTATCTGCTGCGCAACCAGACGGCTCACGGGCACGGCGGCGCCCCGAGCCGCAACCCGCTCGTGCGGTTCCAGCAAGGCTTCGAGCATCGTTTCGAGACGATCCGCCTCTACTACGCCGGTCTGCTGTCGCTGTGTCTCGCCCACCGGGTCAAGGTGATCGCCGGCTTCTTGGGTCTGTCGGCGCTGTCTTTCACGCTGACGCCCTATCTCGGGCAGGATTTCTTCCCGAACGTCGACGGAGGGCAGATCAAGCTGCATTTGCGGGCGCAGACCGGCACGCGCATCGAGGAGACGACGCGGATCGCGGACCGGGTCGGCGAGGCGATCCACAAGATCATTCCCGCCGACCAATTGGCGAGCGTCGTCGACAACATCGGCTTGCCCGTCAGCGGCATCAACATGGCCTACGACAATTCCGGCTCGATCGGCGTCGAGGACGCCAACATCCTGATCACGCTGAAGCCGGAGCATGCGCCGACGGCCGACTACGTCAAAACGATGCGCGAGCAACTGCCGGGCCTGTTTCCCGGCGTCTCCTTCGCGTTCCTGCCGGCCGACATGGTCACCCAGATCCTGAATTTCGGCGTGCCGGCGCCCATCGATCTGCAGGTGGTCGGCAACGACCTGAAAGCGGATCGAAAATACGCCGACGAGGCGCTGGCGCGCATCGCTCGCATTCCCGGCGTCGCCGACGCTCGGGTGCAGCAGGCGTTCGAGCAACCGACGTTGAACGTCAACGTCGACCGTTCGATCGCCGGGCTGGTGGGCTTGAGCGAAAAGGATGCGGCGACGAGCATGCTGACGACGCTCGCCGGCAGCACCCAGACGTTCCCGACCTATTGGTTGAACCCGAAGAACGGCGTTTCCTACGCAGTTTCGGTGCAGACGCCGCAGCATGACTTCGACACGATGAACGCGCTGCGGGAAATGCCCGTAACGGCCGGCGCCGGCTCGACGGCGCAATTGCTTGGCGGTCTCGCCACGTTCTCGCGAAGCCCCGGCGACGCCGTGGTCAACCACTACAACGTTCGCCCGGTCATCGACATCTACGCAACGCCGCAGGGACGCGACCTCGGCGCTGTGGCGGCGGATATCCGGCAGGTGATGCGGGACACGGCGCATGACGTACCGAAGGGCGCGAACGTCGTGCTGCGCGGCCAGGTGACGGTGATGACGAGCGCGTATTCGCAGCTCTTCATCGGGCTCGCGATGGCGGTGGTCCTGATCTACCTCCTGATCGTCGTCAACTTCCAGTCCTGGCTCGATCCGTTCGTGATCATCATGGCGCTGCCGACCGCGCTCGCCGGCATCGTCTGGATGCTGTTCGGGACCGGGACGACCTTGTCGGTTCCGGCGCTCACCGGCGCGATCATGTGCATGGGCGTCGCCACCGCCAACTCGATTCTGGTCATCAGTTTCGGCCGCACCCGTCTGGAGGAGGGCGCCGACGCCGTGACCGCCGCGCTCGAAGCCGGCAGCACCCGATTCCGGCCGGTGCTGATGACGGCGCTGGCGATGATCATCGGCATGTGCCCGATGGCGCTCGAGGCCGGGCAGAATCAGCCGCTCGGCCGCGCAGTGATCGGCGGCCTCTGCTTCGCCACCTGCGCGACGCTCTTCCTCGTTCCGACGTTGTTCAGTCTCGTGCACGCCCGCGACCGGCGCGCCGCAGACGCTTCGACGCCAGCCAGTCTCTCTCATCTCGAGCCGCTTGGAGCGACCGATGTCCACTGAAGCGATCAAATATCCGAACCGCCGTGTCCTTTGGTTCGCCGGCGCCGCGGGACTGGCCGTCGCTTGCGCGATTGCGGCGCGCGGCGTCGAAAGCCGGGCCGTCGCCGGCCGTCAACTGGTTGAGTGGACCAACAAAGCCGCCGTCCCCAGCGTGCAGCTTGCCCAGGTCGAACGCGGAACGGTGGAGGAAAGCTTGACGCTTCCCGGCACGATCCAGCCCTATTTCAAGGCGCCGATCTACGCCCGGGTTTCCGGCTATCTCAAGAGCTGGCAAGAGGACATCGGCGCCCATGTGAAGGCTGGCCAAGTCCTCGGTGTGATCGACACGCCGGATCTCGATCAGCAGTTCGAACAGGCGAAAGCCAATCTGGCGACCGCCGAGGCCAACGAGAAGGTGGCGAAGGTCACAGCGCAGCGCTGGCAGACCCTCGTCGGTTCGCAGTGGGTGTCGCAGCAGGCGAATGACGAGAAGGCCGGCGCGGCCGCGGCCGACAAGGCCATCGCCGACGGCGCCCGGGCGAATGTGGGCCAGCTCCAGGCGCTCGAGAACTTCAAGAACATCGTCGCCCCGTTCGATGGGGTCGTGACGCAACGCAACACCGACGTCGGCGCATTGGTCAATGTCGGAAGCGGCTCGAACGCAGGCATGCCGCTTTTCGAGGTCTCGGACCTGCACAAAGTCCGCGTCTACGTCCAGGCGCCGCAGGCCTTCACAGGCCAACTGGCGCCGGGACTGAAGGCGACTTTCGACATGCCGCAGTATCCGGGACGGAAATTCGAGGCGACCGTGGTCGCGTCCTCGCACGCCATGGACGCCAATTCGCGCAGCATGATGATCGAACTTCAGGCCGACAACCCGGACGGCGCGCTGGCGCAGGGCGCCTACGCTCAGGTGCATTTCGAGTTGCCGTCCGCGCCGAATATGGTGCGCGTGCCGGCGACGGCGCTGATTCCGTCCGACCGCGGGATCCAGGTCGCGGTGCTCGGCGACGACAACAAGGCCGTGCTGAAGACGGTCCGGCTCGGCCGCGATTTCGGCGACCGGGTCGAGATCGTCGCTGGTCTCGGCCCGCAGGATAGGGTGATCGACAGCCCGCCGGAGACGTTGCAGAACGGCGACGTCGTTCGGCTGGCGTCCGCCGCGCCGTCTGCGACCTCGGCGGAGGCCGGGTCGGCCACTCAGAAGGTCAAGGACGACTGACAGGGCGTTTCCGCCGCCCGGGCGCCATGTTATGCCTCGGCGAAAGACAGTCGGGGAGACCTTGCCTTGAAACAGATGCTGGCCCGTTTGGAACGTCGTCGCGCCCGTGCTCGCCTCGGGGGCGGCGAGCAGCGCGTCGCCGCGCAACACGCCAAGGGCAAGCTCACCGCCCGCGAGCGCATCGAACTGTTGCTGGACCACGACTCGTTCGAAGAGTTCGACATGTTCGTCGAGCATCGCGTCACGGACTTCGGCATGGAGAAGACCAAGATCCCCGGCGACGGCGTCGTCACCGGCTGGGGCACCGTCAACGGCCGCACCATTTTCGTCTTCGCGAAGGACTTCACCGTCTTCGGCGGCTCCTTGAGCGAAGAGCACGCCAGGAAGATCACCAAGATCCAGGATATGGCGATCAAGAACCGGGCGCCGATCATCGGCCTGTTCGACGCCGGTGGCGCGCGCATTCAGGAGGGCGTCGCCGCGCTCGGCGGCTACGGCGAGGTGTTCCAGCGCAACGTGCTCGCCTCCGGGGTCATTCCGCAGATCTCGGTCATCATGGGCCCGTGCGCGGGCGGCGACGTCTATTCGCCTGCCATGACCGACTTCATCTTCATGGTGCGCGACACGAGCTACATGTTCGTCACCGGCCCGGACGTGGTGAAGACGGTGACCAACGAGAGCGTGACCGCCGAGGAGCTCGGCGGCGCCCAGGTCCATACGACGCGCTCCTCGATCGCCGATCGCGCCTACGACAGCGACGTCGAGGCGCTGTTGCAGATGCGCCGCCTGATCGACTTCCTGCCGGCTTCCAATCTCGAGGCGCCGCCGAAACTGCCGAGCTTCGACGATCCCGAGCGGATCGACATGTCGCTCGACACGCTCATCCCCGACAATCCCAACAAGCCCTACGACATCAAGGAGCTGATCACGAAGATCGCCGACGAGGGCGACTTCTTCGAGATCCAGGAGGCGCACGCCAAAAATATCGTGACCGGCTTTGCGCGCATCGAGGGGACGACGGTCGGCATCGTCGCCAATCAGCCGCTGGCCCTCGCAGGGGTGCTCGACTCGGACGCCTCGCGCAAGGGCGCGCGCTTCGTGCGCTTCTGCGACTGCTTCAACATCCCGATCGTGACCTTCGTCGACGTGCCGGGCTTCCTGCCGGGCACGGACCAGGAATACGGCGGGCTCATCAAGCACGGCGCCAAGCTGCTGTTCGCCTACGCCGAGGCGACCGTGCCGAAAGTGACCATCATCACCCGCAAGGCGTTCGGCGGCGCCTATGACGTTATGGCCTCCAAGCACCTGCGCGGCGACCTCAACTTCGCCTGGCCGACCGCGCAGATCGCCGTGATGGGCGCCAAGGGGGCGGTCGAAATCATCTTCCGCGCCGACATGAACGATCCCGAAAAGATCGCCGAACGGACGCGCGAGTACGAGGCGCGCTTCCTGTCGCCCTTCGTCGCCGCCGAGCGCGGCTATATCGACGAGGTGATCATGCCCCACGCGACGCGCCGGCGGCTGTCCCGGGTGCTGGCGATGCTGCGCAACAAGAAGCTGGAGAACCCTTGGAAGAAGCACGATAATATTCCGCTTTGAGGGGGCTTTGACATATCGACGCCGCTTCGATATGTCGCGACATATGACCGAGAGAACCACAGTTAGATTGCCTGAGGACCTTGTCCGGCGCGCCAAACGCAAGGCTGCGGACGAAGGGCGGACGTTGACGGCCTTGATTGAAGAGGGGCTGCGACAGGTCGTCAACGAGAAGTCGTCCGATGGGGTCGTCGACCGAGTCCTGCCGCCCGTCAGTTCCGCGAGCGGCGGTTTGCGGCCAGGAATTGATCTCGACGATTCCGCCGCTCTGCAAGACCTCGACGACCTGCGCGAAGCCGGGCGGATCGAGTGATCCTCGCCGACGTCAATGTGCTGATTTATGCGTTTCGGCGCGATTCGCCCCGTCACAGCGTTTGCAAGCCTTGGTTGGACGGCGTTGTTCGCGCCGACGCGCAATTTGGCGTCTCACCGCTGACGCTGAGCGCTGTCGTGCGCATCGCAACCAATCCGAAGATTTTCTCGGAGCCGAGCGTGATGGGCGAGGTCTTGGCGTTCTGCGACAATCTCCTCAATCAGCCGCACTGCGAGGTTGTTCGACCCGGAGAGCGGCACTGGGAGATATTCAGACGCCTGTGCTTGGAGGCCGGCATCCGCGGACCTCGCGTCGCGGACGCCTGGTTCGCGGCGATCGCGCTTGAGCGGGGCTGCACCTGGATCACCTTCGATCGCGACTACGCGCGCTTTCCCGGCCTCGATTGGCGAGAGCCGACCATGTGAGGGCCTTCACCCTCCCGAAACCATGAGCCTTTGCCACGCCTTAACCCTCTCGGCAGGCGGGCGGCCAAGTTCACCACCTGGCAAAGATTGCGGCCCAGGATCGCTCGCTACAAGCCGTCAACGAAGCGGCAGGGGCGTCGAAATGGGTTGCGTTATGGCGTTTACAGTCGAGCGAAGCCGGACGATCATCTCGGCTATGATCCACGGCCGCAAAGTCAGCGCGATGGATGTCGCGTGGTTGCGGCGCGAGGTCTTCACCGACGGCTGGGTCTCGCGCGAGGCGGCGGACGAACTGTTCGCCGTCGAGCGCGCCGGCCTCGCCAATGCTCCGGAATGGACGGATTTCTTCGTCGAAAAGATCGTCGGGCATGTCGTCTGGCAGACCCGGCCGACCGGGGTCATCAATGAAGATCAGGCGCGATGGCTGATCGCGCGCGCTGACGAATGCGCCTCGGCCAACGCGCTGGCGGCGCTCGCAGGGGCGCTCGCCGAAGCTCAAAGCGCGCCCGCCTGGTTCCTCGGCGCCGTGAGCGCCCGGGCGACGCGCGGCTGGAACGGGGTCGAGGAAGCCTTGAGGGGCGCCCGCGCCTAAGAGCAAGCGGAGCCGCCCACTCCCCTCTCCCGCAGGGGGAGAAGGGCTCATGAGGTGTTTACGCGGCGCGTGCGCTCCAATAGAACCCCTGGGAGAAAAGCCCCGAAGCGCGGGCGGTCCTCCGAGGGGGCGATGTTCAAGACGATCCTGATCGCGAACCGCGGTGAAATCGCCTGCCGAGTCATCAAGACCGCGCGGTGCTTGCGCATTCGGACCGTGGCGGTCTATTCGGACGCCGATAAGGACGCGCTGCACGTCGAAATGGCCGACGAGGCGGTCGCGATCGGCCCGCCGGCAGCGGCGCAGTCCTATCTCTCGATCGAAAAGATCGTCGCCGCCTGCAAGGAGACCGGCGCCGAGGCCGTTCACCCGGGCTACGGCTTTCTCTCCGAGCGGGCGGCTTTCGCGCACGCGCTCGCTGAGGCCGGAATCGTCTTCATCGGCCCCAACCCCCATGCGATCGAGGCGATGGGGGACAAGATCGAATCGAAGAAATTCGCCAATGCGGCGAAGGTCTCGACCGTCCCCGGCTATCTCGGCGTCATCGAGAGCCCGGAGCACGCGGCGAAAATCGCCGACGAGATCGGCTACCCCGTCATGATCAAGGCCTCGGCCGGTGGCGGCGGCAAGGGGATGCGGATCGCGCACACGCGCAACGAAGTCGCGGAGGGCTTCGCGCGCGCCAAGTCGGAGGCGTTGTCCTCCTTCGGCGACGATCGGGTGTTCGTCGAGAAATTCATCGTCAATCCGCGCCACGTCGAGATCCAGGTGCTCGGCGACAAGCACGGCAACGTGATCTATCTCGGCGAGCGCGAATGCTCGATCCAGCGCCGCAACCAGAAGGTGATCGAGGAGGCGCCCTCGCCGCTGCTCGATGAAGAGACGCGCCGCAAGATGGGCGAGCAGGCCGTCGCGCTCGCCAAGGCGGTCAACTACGACTCGGCCGGCACAGTCGAATTCGTCGCTGGCCAGGATCGCAGCTTCTATTTCCTCGAGATGAACACCCGCCTGCAGGTCGAGCATCCGGTGACCGAACTCGTCACCGGCGTCGACCTCGTCGAGGAGATGATCCGCAGCGCCTACGGCGAGCGGCTCCGCCTGACGCAGGCCGACGTGAAGCTGAGCGGTTGGGCGGTCGAAAGCCGCGTCTACGCCGAGGACCCGACGCGCAGCTTCCTGCCTTCGACCGGGCGGCTCGTCAAATACCGTCCGCCGGCCGAAGGCCGCGTCGAAGGCGTCACCGTGCGCAACGACACTGGCGTCTACGAGGGCGGCGAAATCTCGATCTATTACGACCCGATGATTGCGAAGCTGGTGACGCACGCGCCGAGCCGGCTAGCCGCGATCGATGCGCAAGCGAACGCGCTCGACGCCTTCGTCATCGACGGCATCCGCCACAACATTCCCTTTCTCTCGGCGCTGATGCAGCACCCCAGATGGCGCTCGGGCAAATTGTCGACCGGCTTCATCGCCGAGGAATTCCCGGAAGGATTTTCGCCGCTCGCCGCGACCGGCGAGATCGAGCTGACGCTCGCCGCCGTCGCAACCCACGTGGATCATGTCCAGAACATCCGCAAACGCGGCATTTCCGGACAGTTGCGCGAGGCGGCGCGGCTCCGCTTCGAACTGAAGCGCGCCGTCCTTCTCGACAAGGCGCGCATCGACGTCGAAGTCGATCCCACCGGCAATGCGATTGAGATCGTCTTCGCCGACGGGCGGCGGATGCGGATCGAATCGAGTTGGGCGCCGGGCGAGCCGGTTTGGCGCGGCGTTATCGACAAAAAGCCGGTGGTGGCGCAGGTGCGGCCGATCCTCAACGGCTTCGCGCTCGCCCATCGCGGCGTCTCGGTCGCCGCGCGCGTCTACACGCAGCGCGAGGCCGAACTCGCGGCGCTGATGATCGAGCGCAAGGGCGCGGACCAGTCGCGCTTCCTGCTCTGCCCGATGCCGGGCCTGGTCAAATCGATCGTGGCGCGCGAGGGCCAGGAGGTGAAGGCTGGTGAGCCGCTGTGCATCGTCGAGGCGATGAAGATGGAGAACGTGCTGCTCGCCGAGCGCGATGCGACGGTCAAGACGATCCTCGCCAAGGAAGGCGATTCCCTCGCCGTCGACGCGGTGATCATGGAGTTTGCATAGGGCGCGCGGTTTCGATCATTCCTCCGCTTCCGCCTCCAACTCCCGCTCGACGAAAGCCGCGAAGGCGCGCGCCTTGGCGCTGGCGCGTCGGCCGGTTGGGAACACCGCCCAGATGTCGATCGAGGGAAGCCGCCAGTCGGCCAAGGCCTCGCGCACCACGCCGCTCTTGAGCTCGACGCCGAGCATGCCGTCGCTCGCGACCGCAAGTCCGAGATCGGCGAGCACGGCCTCGCGCACCGCCTCGGCCGCCGTCGAGCGAATGCGGCCGTTCAGCGCGACGCTCTGCTCGACGCCGTTCTTGACGAATGTCCAGGCCGCGCCGCCGCCGCGCTGCGTGTAGATGACCGCCTCGTGCCGCTCGAGATCGCGCGGCTCGAGCAGGGCGCCGGCGCGCGCAAAGTAGCCGGGCGTGGCGACGACTCGTCGGCGGCTGCGGCCGATCCTGCGCCCCGTCAACGCCGAGTCTGTCAGAACGCCCATACGCAGCGCGACGTCGACGCCCTCACCGACAAGATCGACATTGCGGTCGTCGAGGATGAGCTCGATCTCGAGTTTGGGATGCAGCGCGAGAAAGCGGCCGAGCTTCGGCACGATCTTCAAGCGGGTGAAGGTCACCGCCGCGCTGACCCGCAGCCGGCCGACAAGGCCGGCGCCGGCGCCGCGCGCGGCGAGTTCCGCCTCGTCGACCTCTGCGATGGCAAGCTTCGCGCGCTCGTAGAAGATCCGCCCCGCTTCCGTTGCGCTGAAGCTGCGCGACGAGCGCAAGAGGAGTGAGGTCCCGAGCCTCTCTTCGAGCTGCGCCACCGTCTTGGAGACCGCGGGCTGGCCGAGTCGCAATTGCCGGGCGGCGGCGGAGAACGAGCCGGTCTCGATCACCTTGACGAAGGTCTGCATCGCCGCCAGCCGGTCCATCTATCTATTCCCAGTAGGAATGGAAAGCATTGCTCCGCCCTGTCTACACCTTCGCCGCGGCATGGGTAACTCTCTCCTCGCAACCAGACAGGAGGTTTCCATGTCGCTCCAGGATAAGCTCGACGCATTTCGCAAGGACTTCGAGGCCGGCGGTCCGCCCTATCGCGCGCCCGCTTGGATTCATGAGCCAATGCACCGCGCGACGGCCGAACTCGCCGCCTCAGGCGTCGCGCGCCGCGCCGTCAAAACCGGCGATCAGGCGCCGGCCTTCATTCTCAAGGACGCGGACGGCCACACGGTCTCCTCAGCCGATCTGCTGAAGCAGGGGCCGCTGGTCGTCACCTTCTATCGCGGCGTGTGGTGTCCCTATTGCAACATGGATCTGCAGGCGCTCGAGGACGCGCGCCCGGAAATTGAAAAGCGCGGCGCGCGCCTCGTCGCGATCTCGCCGCAGACGGCTGTTAATAGCCGCCGTTCGCAGCGCGAGAACAAGCTGGAGTTTTCCATCTTGTCGGACCCGCACAACGACGTCGCCGCAAGCTTCGGCATACGCTTCGGCCTGCCGGACTATCTCGCCGATCTCTACAAGAACACGTTCAAGAACAATCTCGAGCTCGTCAACGGCGACGACAGTTGGACTCTGCCGATGCCCGCCCGTTTCGTGATCGGCCAAGACGGCGTGATCCGCTACGCCGAGGTCAATCCGGACTATACGCGCCGCCCGGATCCCTCCGAGCTGCTTCCGGTTCTCGACGAGCTGAAGGCTCGCCAAGCGGCTTAGATGCAGCGCCGACGCCGGACAGGGCGTCGGCCTCTGTCTTGCAAAAGTGGAGGCGAAGATGAACAGCTTGAAGGGCAAAGTCGCCATCGTCACCGGCGCGTCGAAAGGAATCGGCGCCGCCATCGCCAAGGGCCTCGCTGAGGCGGGCGCAGCGGTCGCCGTGAACTATGCGTCGGACAAGGAGGGCGCCGAGCAAGTCGTCGCTGAGATCGCCGCGAAGGGCCGCGAGGCCGTCGCGATCAGGGCCGACATGTCGAAGGCGGCCGATGTGGCGCGCTTGTTCGAGGAGGCGGAGCGGGCGCTGGGCGCGCCGAACGTGCTCGTGAACAACGCCGGGATCTTCGAGTTCGGGCCGGTCGAAAATGTCACCGAGGCTCAGTTCCATCGTCATTTCGACATCAATGTGCTCGGAACGATGCTGGCGATTCAGCAAGCGATCAAGCATTTCCCGGGAGAAGGCGGCAGCATCGTCAATATCAGCTCGATCGCGAGCGAGAGTCCGGTTGCGAATTCGAGCCTTTACGCGGCGAGCAAGGGGGCGATCGATACGCTGACGCTGGCGCTCGCAAAAGAGCTCGGCCCACGCAAGATCCGCGTCAACGTCGTCGCCCCCGGCTACACCGACACCGAAGGCAATCAGCGGATTGGCTTCGTTGGCAGCGCTGTCGGGCAAGCGATGATCGCGGCGACGCCGCTCGGCGCGCGGTTCGGCCAGCCGGAAGAAATTGCGCCTGCGGTCGTCTTCCTCGCTTCCGATGACGCGGCCTGGCTGACTGGCGAGCGCCTCAATGCCTCGGGCGGCGTGCATTGACGCTGCCGGCGCCGTTCCAGGGCCCTTCCTGGTTGAGGTCGCCGACCTATCGCAACGCCCGCGGACGGCGATACGCCGCCCAAGGCCTTTTGAGACAAGGGAGGTAACGATGCCTGAGTCCGAGCATTTCGATGTCGTTATTCTGGGCAGCGGTCAGGGCGGCAAGCACCTCGCGTGGCATCTTGGCCGCTCCGGAAAGAAAGTTGCGGTCATCGAGCGCCGTTGGGTCGGCGGGTCGTGCCCCGCCGTCGCTTGCATGCCCAGCAAGAACGAAATCTGGAGCGCCAGGGTCGCGCATCTCGCGCGGAACGCAGGCGCTTTCGGCGCTGTGACAGGCCCGGTCAGCATCGACATGGCGAAGGTGCGCGCTCGCAAGCAGGGCATGATCGAGCGCGAGATCGCCCTTCATCTGAACGCTTACCGGGAGAGCGGCGCGGAACTCATCATGGGCGTCGGCCGCTTCGTGTCGCCGAAGACGATCGAGGTCGCTCTCAATGACGGCGGCACGCGCCTGCTGACGGGCGGCGAGGTCGTGATCAATGTGGGAACCCATGCGGCTGTTCCGAACGTTCCCGGCCTCGAGGCCGCCCGCGCGCTCACGCATATCGAGGCGCTCGAACTGGACTATGCGCCCGCGCGTCTGATCGTGCTCGGGGGCGGCTACGTCGGCGTCGAGATGGCCCAGGCCTACCGTCGCTTTGGCAGCCGCGTGACGATCATCGAGCCTGGCCGTCAGCTCATGGCGCGCGAGGACGCCGATGTGGCCGAGGAGATGCAACGCATTCTGACGGGCGAGGGGATTGCAATTCTGCTCGGCGCGGCGCCCCTGAGCGTGCGTGGCGTTTCCGGCGACAATGTCGCCGTGACGGTGCGTACGGCCTCGGGCGAGCAAACCGTCGAGGGCAGCGACCTTCTGGTCGCGGTCGGCCGCGTCCCGAACACCGCCGGCATTGGGCTCGCCGAGGCCGGCGTCGCGCTCGACGAGCGCGGCTTCATCCGCGTCAACGAGCGTCTCCAGGCCAGCGCGCCCGGCGTCTGGGCGATCGGCGAGTGTGCCGGCAGCCCGCAATTCACCCACGTGTCGAACGACGACTTCCGGATCGTCAGGGACAACATGGCGGGCGGAAGCCGCAGCACGACCGATCGGGTGCTTCCCTACGTCGTGTTCACCGATCCGCCGCTCGCCAGGGTGGGATTGAGCGAAACCGAGGCCAGCCGCCAAGGCGTCGGCGTGCGCGTCGCCAGACTGCCGATGAGCCGGGTTTTGCGCACGGCGGCGACGGATGAGACGGAGGGTTTCATGAAAGCGCTGCTGAGCGCGGTCGACGACCGCATTCTCGGATTTGCGATGATCGGCTCGGAGGCCGGCGAAGTGATGGCCGCGATCCAGACAGCAATTCTGGCGAACCTGGCTTATCAAAAGCTGCGTGACGCCGCGATAACGCACCTCACCATGGCGGAAGGTCTTGGCCCGCTTTTTTCCAATGCGCCGCCGCGTCCCGCGGAGCGGCGATAGCTCGGTCATGGCGGTCATGCACGCCGCCGGACCCGCTGCGGTCGGCGGCGTGGCGAGATCTCAAGCCGCCTTCTTCACCCAGAGCTTGCACCAGCCGGTCGGGCTGATGTCGCCGGCGACCGCTTTGCAAGCATTGGGAGAGAGGAACAGATTGCATCCGTCGCACTCGTGGCCGTTCTTGCCGGGGCTGTTTTGGTAGCCGATCGCCGATTGCGAGAGTCCGGCCGCGTCGGCGCTGCGCGCGCCGATCGCCAGCAACGGGGCCGCCCCGGCTGCGGCGATCAAGACGGTGCGACGGCTGACGGTCTTGGAATTCACATCGTTCATGCCTCTCTCCTTTCTGGCGCGCTCGCTCCGGCGGCCGCGGCGCGCCAAGGCAAAAGCGAAGTTTGTAGGGGTGCAAATCCAATTCGACGCCGGTCCTCCCTAGCTGCGTTCGAGGGAGGTCAAAATGCGGTGGATCGTCGCGCCGCCGGATCTGCGCGCCTCGATGGCGCCTCGACGGCGCCCCCGGCTGGCGCTCGCTTTCGTGGCGCGGGCGTGCTAACGGCCTCGCTTTGCCCGGGCGGCGGTCCTGCGGCGAGCCAGACCCGACGAGCAAGACGATGAGCGACATATTTCACGAGGTCGACGAGGAAGTTCGGCGCGACAAGGCGGCCGAGTTCTGGAAGAAACACCAGAACTTGATCATCGCCGCCGCCGTCCTGCTCGTAATCGGAGCCGGCGGTTGGCGTTTCTATCAGAACCACCAGATCGCCGCCGCAGATGCGGCTGGCGCGGCCTTCCAGCAGGCGTTGGCGCTCGACCACGACGGCAAGGGCGCTGCGGCGGACGCCGCGCTCGCCAAGCTCGCCGGCGACGCCCCGCACGGCTATCAGACGCTCGCGCGGCTGGCGCAGGCCGCCATCAAATCCAAGACCGACCCGAAGGCCGCGATCGCCGCCTACGACGCGCTCGCGAACGACGCCTCGATCGGCGCCGAGTTCGAGCAGGCGGCGCGACTGCGGGCGGCGTTGCTGCGGCTTGACGCCGGTCAGACGGATGCGGCCAAGAGCGCGCTCGAAGGACTAGCGACGAACGACGGCGTCTATCGCAACACCGCGCGCCTCTCGCTGGCCGTCCTCGCGCTGAAAGCCGGGGACTACGACGGCGCCGGCAAGTCGCTCGATCTCGTCGTCGCCGACCCGACCGCGCCCGAGACCGAGCGGAGCAGCGCCGAAAGGCTGCTCGGCCTCGTCGCCTCCAATCGCCCTGTAAAAAAGTGAGCGCTCAGACGCTGCGCTTCGGCCGAAGCCGATCATGACAGCCAAAGTCGCCATCATCGGACGCCCGAACGTCGGCAAGTCGACGCTGTTCAACCGGCTGGTCGGGCGCAAGCTCGCGCTGGTCGACGACCAGCCTGGCGTGACGCGCGACCGGCGCGAAGGCGAAGCGCGGCTCGGCGGCCTCGTCTTCACGATCATCGACACCGCCGGCCTCGAGGAAGGCGACGGCGTCTCGCTCGCCGGGCGGATGCGCGCCCAGACGGAGGCGGCGCTCGCGGACAGCGACGCCATCCTCTTCGTGATCGACGCGCGCGCCGGCGTGACGGGCGCCGACCGGCATTTCGCGCAGGCGGTGCGCCGCGCCGGCAAGCCGGTCATCCTGATCGCCAACAAGGCGGAGGGGATGGCCGGGCGCCAGGGCGCCTATGAGGCGTTCGGCCTCGGCCTCGGCGATCCGATCGCCTTTTCCGCCGAGCATGGCGAGGGCATCGGCGAATTGCATGACGCGCTCGTCGCCGCGTTGCCGGAAGAAAATCTTTTCGGCGTCGACGAAGAGGACGAGGCGGCGCCGCTAGTGCTGGGCGACGAGGAGGACGGCAACGAGGCCGATCCGACCAAGCCGCTGCGCATCGCCGTGCTCGGCCGGCCGAACGCCGGCAAGTCGACCTTGCTCAACCGTATCCTCGGCGAGGACCGTCTGTTGACCGGGCCGGAGCCGGGGCTGACGCGCGACAGCATCGGGCTGGAGGCGACGTGGCGCGATCGCCGCTTCAAGCTGTTCGACACCGCCGGACTGCGCCGCCGCGCCCGCGTCGTGGAGAAGCTGGAGAAGCTTGCGGTCGCCGACGCCTTGCGGGCGGTGCGCTTCGCCGAAGTCGTCATCCTGCTGCTCGACGCGACGATCCCTTTCGAAAAGCAGGACCTCACCCTCGCCGATCTCGCTGAACGCGAGGGCAGGGCGGTGGTGATCGGCCTCAACAAATGGGATCTCATCGAGAATAAGAGCGCCAAGGCGCAGGAACTGCGTGCGGAGGCCGACCGGCTGTTGCCGCAGCTCAAGGGAACCCGGGTCATCCCGGTCTCGGGGCTCACCGGCGCGCATGTCGACAAGCTGCTCGAAGCGGTGATCGCGACGCACGAGGTTTGGAACGTGCGCATCTCGACCGGGCGGCTCAACCGCTGGCTCGCCCCGGTCGTCGACGCGACGCCGCCGCCCGCGGTCTCTGGCCGGCGCGTGAAAATCCGCTACATGACCCAGCCGAAGGCGCGCCCGCCCTTCTTCGTGCTGTTCGGCAATCAGGTCGAAAGCATCCCGGAGAGCTACAAGCGCTATCTCGTCAACGGCTTGCGCGAGACGTTCGGCCTGTTCGGCGTGCCCATCCGCCTCTCGATGCGCTCCGGCGGCCAGAACCCCTACGCGCCGAAGAAAAAGCACAGATAACAGACGGATAGCGTCCCCCTTCCGGCGTGCGCGCCGCTGTGGCACAGTCCGCGGCCAAAAGGAGGAGCGCCCGCCATGCCCGAGGATCATGGAATCACGATCGCGCCTGCTCAGGGGCGCGTTGTCGTTCGCTGGCGCGGGCGCATCGTCGCCGACAGCCGGCATGCGCTGGAACTGCGCGAGCACAGCTATCCCCCGGTGTTTTACATTCCGCGCGAGGACGCGGACATGACGCGGTTCGTGCGCACCGCGCATCAGACGACTTGCCCCTACAAAGGCGCCGCCAACTATTTTTCCCTGCGGGACGGCGACAGCGAGGACATCGACGCAGTCTGGACCTACGAGAGTCCCAAACCCGGCGTCGCCGCGATCAAAGACCATCTCGCTTTCTATCCCGATCGCGTGCAGATCACGCCCGAGTCCGAGTGACCGACATGGCGGCGAACGAGCAATTCCGATTTGCCCGCGATCTCCTCATCGCCTACGGCGAGAATTATCACGCCGCCAAGGCGCGCTTCGCCTGGCCCAAGCTCGAGCGCTTCAACTGGGCGCTCGATTGGTTCGACGACGAGCTTGCGAGCGGCGAGACGGCCGGCCGTCCAGCTCTGAAGATTCTCGGCGAAGCGGTCGTCGAGAGCTACACCTTCGCTGAGCTTTCCGACGGCTCTTCGCGGCTCGCCAATGGTCTGCGCGCGCTCGGCGCCAAGCGCGGCGACCGGCTGCTGCTGATGCTCGGCAATGTCGCGCCGCTGTGGATCGCGACGCTCGCCGCGATGAAACTGGGCCTGGTCGTAATCCCCGCCACGCCGCAGCTCGGCGGCGCGGATCTCGACGACCGTTTCGCGCGCGGACGTGCGCGCTTCGTCATCGCGGACAGCGCGGATACGGAGAAATTCGCCGGCCGCGGCGAGGAGGCGGTGCGCATCGCGGTCGGCAAGGCTCGGCCGGGATGGCGCGACTTCGAGTCGCTGATGAAATACGGCGCGCATTTCGACCCGGACGGTCCGACCCACGCCGACGATCCGCTGCTGCTCTACTTCACCTCCGGCACGACCGCGCGGCCGAAGCTCGTGCTTCACACCCACGCGAGCTATCCCGTCGGCCATCTCTCGACCATGTTCGGCCTCGGTCTGAGACCAGGCGACGTTCATCTCAACATTTCCTCGCCCGGGTGGGCGAAGCACGCGTGGTCGAGTTTCTTCGCGCCGTGGAACGCGGGGGCGACGATCCTTGCGCTGGGGCGCCGGTTCGACGCGCGCTCGACGCTCGACGACCTCGTGACGCACCGCGCCACCTCGTTCTGCGCGCCGCCGACTGTCTGGCGCCAGCTCATCCAGCTCGATCTCGCGCAGTGGAAAGTCGCCTTGCGCGAAATCAATTCCGCCGGCGAGCCGCTCAACCCCGAAATCATCGAGCGCGTACGCCGCGCATGGGGCCTGAGCCTTAGGGATTCTTACGGCCAGACCGAGACGACGATGATGATCGGCAACGCGCCCGGCCAGAAGATCGTCGAGGGATCGATGGGCCGTCCACTTCCCGGCTATCGCGTGGTCCTGCTCGATGCGGAGGGGCTCGAAGCGGATCAAGGCGAAATCGCGCTGCCGCTCGCCTCGCGGCCGCTAGGGCTCACGCGCGGGTATCAGAGCGAGACCGGCGAAACGCCGCCGTTCGAGGGCGACTTCTATCGCACCGGCGACGTCGCCTCGCGCGACGCCGAAGGCTACATTACTTACATTGGGCGCTCCGACGACGTGTTCAAATCGAGCGACTATCGCTTGAGCCCGTTCGAATTGGAAAGCGCGCTGATCGAACACGCCGCAGTCGCCGAGGCGGCGGTCGTGCCGGCGCCCGACCCGATCCGCCTTTCGACGCCGAAAGCCTACATCGTCTTGGCGCAGGGTCACGCGCCCGACCGCGCCACGGCGTTGTCGATCTTCGCCTTCCTCATCGAACGCCTCGCGCCCTACAAGCGCGTCCGCCGCATCGAGTTCGCGGACTTACCTAAGACGATTTCGGGCAAAATCCGGCGCGTCGAGCTCAGGAAGCGCGAGTTCGAGCTTGCCGAAGCGAGCGCGCGGGCCGAAAGCGAGTTCCGGATCGAGGATTTCCCGGAGTTGGGGTAGGGGCGGCCAGCGCCGTCCGCAGTAGGACGGTTCGGACATAGCGCAAAGCGCCCTGGCGCATTTCGCTAGCGCCTTCTGCATTTTTGTAGAAGCAGCCTCTCCGGAGTCCACTTGTCATGCCCGCGAACGCGGGCATCCAGGAGTCAAGGGCGAAGGCCTGCGGCGGCTCTCTCGACCCCCGCTTTTCGCGGGTGACAGGCTGTGTGCGTCAACCAAAAAGCAAAGCGCGCTAACCCCAGAACGGGGCCAGCTTCGCGAGCTTGTTCGCGGCTTTGCTTGCGCGGCGCACCAGCTTGTCCTTGTCGGTCCGTTCGAGGTCGCGGCCGATCTCGCCGGCGGCGAACAGCATCACGGATTGGCCGTCCACCTTGTCGCGGCGGGGAATCTCATGCGCGAGGCGGCCGAGGAAGTCGTGCGCCCATACGCGGTCGTTGATCTCGCCGAGCGCGGTCTGCATGTCCTCGAGAAGGTCGCGGAACTTTTCGTGCCGCCCCTGGCGGGAGGGAAAGACTGCGGCGAAGAACTCGGTGATGTAGCGAAGCTTCTTGGCGTCGATGCGAACACGGTGGCGCGCCCTGTCGTCGAACTCCTCGAGATGGAAGGCGCGCTTCAGCAGCTTGCGCGTGTGGCGCTTCAGTTCGTCCGCGGCGAAATCCTCGATCGGCTCATGGGTCGCGGAATCGCCCGATTGCTTCCGCCATGCGCCTTCGTCCATCCATTCCGCGAAGTCGAACAGCAGCCGGCGATACCGTGGTGAGCCGAGAGCCTGCGTCAGTCTCTGGTAGGCGGCCCGCCGCCGCCGCTCCACCTCGGCGGCGAGGGCTTTGCGGCCGGGCGTCGAGCCGTCCGCTGCGTCAACGATATCCGACTTGAGGACGTCGAGATCGCGCGCCTCGCCGAGCAGGTCCGATATCCATTTGAGCTCGCGCTTGATCGAAGCCGATTGCTCGTCGCTGACCAGTTCCTTGAAGAAGGTGAGCGCCGCCCGCAGGCGGCGAATGGCGACGCGCGCTTGGTGGACGACCTCGACGCCGGTGTTTTTGCGCAGCAGCAGCCGCTCGTTGAGGAGGAACTGCTTCATGCATTCGGCGGCGACCATGCGCAAAGCGTCGGCGCTCGTCATGCCGCGCTTGAGGGGAACCGGCCAAGCCTTCTGCGGCCGATCCCAATCGTTGTGCAGCAGTCGATAGCCGCGCTCGCCCTTGCTGACGAGATTGAGATGGAGGGGCACGTCGGCGCCGAGGCGCCGCGCGGTCTCATAAAGCGAGGCGACGTCGCCGCGCTTCAGCTCGACCTCGACTTCGCACAAATCGCTCGCGGCGACCCCCGCTGCGACCCTCCCGCGGTCGAGCGCCACTTCGAGCTCGGCGGAATCCTCGCGCAAGGTCCATGTCTCGCGGTCGACGTCGACTTCGAACCGCGCCGCGAGGCGATCGCGGATTTTGCGCTTCTTCAACAGGCGCGCCAGCCCGGCGGCGCGCGTCCCCGAGAGGTCGGGAAAATCGCCGTCGATGTCGCGCTCTTCCTCGTCGCGCTCCGTCGCCGCGACGGCTACGCCGGCGCTCTTGACGGTCTGCACCTTGCGCCCGTCCTGGTGACGGACGCGCACGACCGCCCCCGCTTGCCAAAGGTCGTCGTGGTCTGTGTCGAAGTAGACCGAGCGCTGATGCTTGCGGTCGGAACTCCCCGCCTGCCTGAGCAGCGGGTGAGCCTCGAGGTCGGGAATGTCCTTCACGTCGATGTCAAATTTCAACTCGCGTTCCTGCTCGCTCATATGACACCCTAAATGCTTGTCGCGAATAAGAAACACGAGAAAAGCGCGCCGTTCCCGCTTCGAACGCCTAGCGGGGCGCGGTGGGGCTCGCCTTTGCGGTCCCGGCAGGGTATCACGAAGGCGTGAGCATCCGCCAGACGGGCGCTCCGACTTGCCCTTTGCGAGCCGATGAGGCCATAAGGCCCTTCGTGCGCAATTTCCGCGCAAGTCGAATCGCGTCCGACGGCCCGATCGCTCGCCTAGAGTTTCAATCCCATGCGCTTGTCCCGCTATTTCCTGCCGATCCTGAAGGAAACGCCGAAAGAGGCGGAGATCGCTTCGCACCGCCTGATGCTGCGCGCCGGCATGATCCGTCAGGAGGCGGCGGGAATCTATGCGTGGTTGCCGCTCGGCTTGCGCGTGCTCAGCAAGATCAGCGCGATCGTCCGTGAGGAGCAGAACCGCGCTGGCGCGATCGAATTGCTGATGCCGACCGTGCAGTCGGCGGATCTGTGGCGCGAATCCGGCCGTTACGACGATTACGGCAAGGAGATGCTGCGCATCCGCGACCGCCACGAGCGCGACATGCTGTTCGGGCCGACCAACGAGGAGATGATCACCGAGATCTTCCGCGCCAATGTCCGCTCGTACAAGGACTTGCCGCTCAATCTCTATCACATCCAGTGGAAATTCCGCGACGAGGTCCGCCCGCGCTTCGGCGTGATGCGCAGCCGCGAGTTCCTGATGAAGGACGCCTATTCCTTCGACCTCGACGCGGCGGGCGCACGCCACTCCTACAACAAGATGTTCACGGCTTATCTGCGCACCTTCGCGCGGCTCGGCCTCACCGCGATCCCGATGGTCGCCGACACCGGCCCGATCGGCGGCGATCTTTCCCACGAATTCATCATCCTCGCCGACACCGGCGAGAGCGAGGTGTTCTGCCACAAGGACTATCTGCAATTCGCGCCGCCGGCCGAGTCGATCGACTTCGACAGCGTGAGCGCGATGCAGGGCGTGTTCGACACCTGGACCTCGCTCTACGCCGCGACCTCGGAGAAGCACGACCTCGCCGCCTTCGAAGCGCTCAAGCCGGAGGAGCGCATTTCCGCGCGCGGCATCGAGGTCGGCCATATTTTCTACTTCGGAACCAAATACTCCCTGCCGATGAAGGCGGTCGTCAACGGCCCCGACGGGAAGGAGCACTTCGTCCACATGGGTTCCTACGGCATCGGCCCGAGCCGCCTCGCGGCCGCGTTGATCGAAGCTGGTCACGACGAAGCCGGGATCATCTGGCCGGAGTCGGTCGCGCCCTTCTCCGTCGGCCTCATCAATCTCAAGGTCGGCGACGCGGCCTGCGACGGCGCCTGCGGGCGCATCCACGCCGAACTCGGCAAGGCGGGCGTCGACGTCCTCTATGACGACCGCGACGAGCGCCCTGGCGCGAAATTCGCCGCGATGGACCTGATCGGCCTGCCCAATCAGGTCATCGTCGGGCCGAAGAGCCTCGGCGACGGACAGGTCGAGATCAAGAACCGGCGCAGCGGCGAGCGCGAACTCGTCAGCGTCGACGCGGCGATCGCGAGGTTGAGCGGGAAGGCGTGAGGGACGAGATGACGGTGGCTAGCGCGCTCCCTCACCCCAGCCCTCTCCCGCACGCGGGAGAGGGGGCGCGCGCCTTCTCCCCCGTGCGGGAGAAGGTGGCCACGAAGCGGCCGGATGAGGGCGGCCGCCGATGACCGTCTCCGCGCTCGAATCCGCGGCTGCGCCCATCGCCTCGCCGGCGGCCACCCGGCCGTTCTCCGCCTTCGAGTGGATGGTCGCGCTGCGCTATCTCAGGGCGCGGCGCGCCCACGGCTCGGTGTCGGTGATCGCCGGCTTCTCCTTCCTCGGCATCGTGCTCGGCGTCGCCGCGTTGATCGTCGTGATGGCGGTCATGAACGGCTTCCGCCACGACCTGATGGAAAAGATGATCGGCCTCAACGGCCATATGTTCCTGCAAGGGGTCGAGACGCCGCTCACCGATTACGACGCGGTGACGGAGCGCGTCAGCAAGGTCCCAGGCGTCACGCTCGCACTGCCGCTGGTCGAGGGCCAGGCTTTCGCATCGACGCAGTTCGGCTCTTCGGGCGCGCTGGTGCGCGGCATCCGCCAAGCCGATCTCGAGCGGCTTCCCGGCATCGGCGCGCATATCATTCAGGGCTCGCTCGCCGGCTTCGACGCCGGCCAGGGCGTCGCCATCGGCTCCAAGCTCGCCGAGCACTTGAGCCTGCGCGTCGGCGACAAGATCACGCTGATCACGCAGCGCGGCGCGCAGACGCCGTTCGGCATAACCCCGCGCATGAAGGCTTACACCGTCGCCGCGATCTTCCAGATCGGCATGGCGACCTTCGACGGAACCTTCGTCTTCATGCCGCTCCCCGAGGCGCAGGCCTATTTCAATCTCGACGGCCAGGCCAATGTGATCGAGGTCTATGTCGACGATCCCGACCATATCGACGCCTTGCGCGATCGCATCAGCGCCGCCGAGCAGCGGCCGATGATCGACACCGACTGGCGCCAGCTCAACAAGAACTTCTTCGACGTGCTGAACGTCGAGGCGAATGTGATGTTCTCGATCCTCACGCTGATCGTGCTCGTCGCGGCGCTGAACATCATTTCCGGCCTGATCATGCTGGTGCAGGACAAGGCGCGCGCCATCGCGGTGTTGCGCACGATGGGGGCGACGCGCGGCGCGATCATGCGCATATTCCTGATCACCGGCGCGACCATCGGCGTCGTCGGCACCGCCTGCGGCCTGGCGCTCGGTCTCGCCGTCGCGCACAACGTCGAGGCGATCCGCAAGGGCCTGAGCTGGCTGCTCGGCGTCAATCTGTTCCCGTCCGAATTCTACTTCCTCTCGCAATTGCCTTCGCGCGTCGAGACCCACGATGTGATCGCGGTGGTGCTGATGACATTGTTCCTGTCGTTCGCCGCGACGATCTATCCCTCCTGGCGCGCGGCGCGGCTCGATCCGGTCGAGGCCCTGCGTTATGAATGAGCCGACGCCAGCCGTGTGGCTGGACCGCATCGAACGGCGTTACGGGCGCGGCGAGACGACGATCGAGGTGCTGAGCGGCGCCGATCTCGTGCTATGGCCGGGCCAGTCCGTCGCCCTGATCGCGCCGTCCGGCTCAGGCAAGTCGACGCTGCTGCATCTCGCCGGCCTGCTCGAAAAGCCTGATGCGGGCGAGGTCTATGTCGGCGGCGCGCCGACGGCGACGATGTCGGACGACAAGCGCACGGCGCTGCGGCGGGTCGAGATCGGCTTCGTCTACCAGTTTCATCATCTGCTGCCCGAATTCTCGGCCGCCGAGAACATCATCCTGCCGCAGATGATCCGAGGCCTCAGCCGGCCGGAGGCGGCGCGGCGGGCGAGCGAGTTGCTCGCCTATCTCGGCCTCGCCGCGCGCGAGAACCATCGTCCGGCGGAGCTTTCGGGCGGCGAGCAGCAGCGCGTCGCCATCGCCAGAGCTGTCGCCAACGCGCCGCGCGTTCTGTTGGCGGACGAACCCACCGGCAACCTCGACCCCAAGACGGCCGACCACGTGTTCGACACGCTCGCCGAGCTCGCCAAGGCGAGCCGCGTCGCGGCGCTGGTCGCGACGCACAATCTCGACCTCGCCGCGCGCATGGATCGGCGCGTGACGCTGCGCGACGGCAAGGTGGTGGAGATGGAGTAGGGGGGCGGCCTCACACCGCCAGGGCGAATGCGCCGCCGCTTCCCACCGTGCGCATCGCGACCACGTTTCGATCGACGGCGCCCTTCAGCGTCTGCGCCAGGTCGCGATAGAAATTCGCGTCGCTGAAATACCAATCGTGCGAAAATTCGGCGGTCTTGATGGGATCGCGCGGACTAGGATCGGGGACGGCTGCGTAGCGCGCCGAGCAGTCGACGTTCACCGTCGATGGCGCAGCCCCCTGCGGGAGCCCGATGCGGCCGACGCGCTCCTCGACGCCCGCGCGCTTGGCGTTGGAGATCTGCAAGACCTCGTCGTAGCGGCTGAAATAGTTGGTCAGCCGATAGGCGTGGCCCATCATGCTCTGGGTATCCTTGTCGCCCGAGACGAAGGCGGACGCTTCCACGTCGCCGGCGACCAGCGCGAGCTGGCCGAGCATCCAGTCGCCTCCGGTGACGATGCCGTCGTCGGCGTGGCCGAGCGCCGCGCGCAGCACGAAGGCTCCCATCGAGTGGGCGAGCGCGTTGACCGTCACTTGGCAGTTCGGCGTCTGCGCCCTCAGGAGCGGTCGCACGGCGGCGTTGACGAGATCGACCGCGGTCCTGGCGGCCACGTCGAGATCGGGAAGGTAGGCGAATGGCGAACCGGCCGAGGGCCAGTCAAAGCTGATCAGAGTCGGTGAGTATCCGCCGCCGCTCGCGGCCAAGCCGTTGCCGATCGCGTCGTGCAGCAGGGCCACGTCGGCCACGGCCTCATTGAAGCCGTGCACGATGAACAGGGCCTCCCCCTGCACCAGAGGCGACGCGCCCCTGACGCTGGACGGCACGGTGGTGAAAGTCGCCATGATCGCTGCGAGCCATGCCCGCGATGTCACTTCATGCGCGGGCGCAGGAACTGCGCCGTCGGGAACGCTGAGATAGCGAATCTTGCCGAGCCCGCCGCCAAAGGCGCCGGCTTCGATCGAACGAACAGTGATCAGGAACCTCGCCACGACCCGTCTCGAACTGGCGCGTCAGTCCTCGACTATCGCACGACTATCGACCGAAACAATCCGCCTTTTAACAAAACGGCGCCGCCGCCCGGCGAAGCGGGCTCGCGGCGCGCCTCCTGCTGCGAGCTCACACCTGCTCGACCGCCTTCACCTGATCGGGCAGGAAGTTGCTTCAGCAGGTTCTGGATGCCGTGCTTGAGGGTCGCGGTCGAGGAAACGGGCAGCCGGAGCAGCGTTGCGGCGCTGGTGGCGACGCACAACCTCGACCTCGCCGCCCGCATGGATCGGCGCGTGACCCTGCGCGAGCGGAAAGTGGTGGAAATGGAGTAGGGGCGGTTCTAGGCCAGGGCGTGGGATTTCAGAGGCTTGCCTGGCGGTTTTCCGCCGCTGTGTGCGCCGGCTCAGCAGGTTGACGTCCCATCCCGCTCCTGCGCGCGACGTCTCGTCGCATTGCGGCACCCGCGCCCTCTGAGATTGTCCAGTCTGACAATCGAGCCAACGATATCAATGTCTTGAGTAAGGAATAAAAGCGCTACGAATAAAAGACCGTCTCGGTTTCCGATTTCCTTGTCGGTACCTCTTGACGCGTTGGTACTGACGGTACTATAAGGTACTCGCAACTCCATCATAGAGGAGATCATAGTGACGACCCAATTCACGACTGTGATCCAAGGCAAGCAAGTCCCGTACACAATCGCGCGGATTCCGAATGACCGGCTTGAACTCGATCCCGGCAATCCGCGTGTTCAATACCTCGTCGGGCAAATGGCTGGTACCCTCACACAGGACCGGCTGGATGAATTGATCTGGGCGAAAGATCAGGTGAAGGCCTTGGCCCAGTCAATTTTCCAGAACGGCGGGATTCGTGAAGCGATCATCGTCCAGCCTAACGGAAGTAACAAATATCGCGTGCGGGAAGGCAACAGCCGAACAGTTTGCAACCGTCATCTCTCGGAGCAACATCCGGGTGACGAGCGATTTGCCTTTGTTCCTGCCCACATCTTCGAACAAAATCTGACGGAGGAAGACATCGCCGTGATCCTCGCGGACTTCCACGTTGCGGGCAAAATCAGGTGGGATGCTTACGAGCAGGCGAAGCACATCCACGATCTTTTCCATGTTTATGGGAAAACCTACGACTGGCTTAGCGATCACCTACGCATGAGCAAAAGCAAGATCAGCGAGCAATTGGCAGCGTACAAAGCGACCACTGATTTCCTAACTGTTCATCCGGCCCCCGCGAACGTCAAAAAGTTTTCCCTTTTCCAGGAGTTGATGAAAAAAAAGGACCTCCGGGAACGCTACGACGATAACGCCGAATTTCGTCAGAGGTTATATGGCTGGATGGAGAAGGACCGCATCTCGGATTCCAAGCAGATGCGGTCTCTTCCGGACATCCTCCAAAGCCCAGAGGCCGCTCAAGCTCTCAATGCGCACGGCTTCGACGCGGCTGCGAAGGTTCTGATCACTAACGATCCCTCGTTAGGAAGCAATCTCTTCCACGCGATCAAGACGGCGACGGAAGCGCTTAAAGCTGCACCGGCGAATGATATTCAGGACTTGAAAGCTGGCAATGCGCAGAAGTTAATCATGCTTCGAAATTTGAAGCGTTCGCTCGAAGATGTCTCGACGTTGGCGGGGATTACCTTGTGACCATTCTGCCGAAACCAAAGCGAGTAAAATTGCGACCAACGAGGCGAGACACATTCTCGCCTCGACCCACGCGGTTTGGTGTGCGACCTGAGGAAGATTACGCCAACATTAGCTACGATACTCGTCTGTTCGTTTGGAAGCGAGATGGCGGAATCTGTCGCAACTGCGGTAGCGCGACGAAGCTACAATTCGACCATATCATACCGCGGTCACGCGGCGGCTCTGGCTGCGCGGCAAATGTTGAATTGCTATGCGAGTACTGTAATAACAAGAAGAAGGCTAGGCTGTTCCCGCCATTAGGCGACCCATAGGTTGACCCGCGTCTCGAGCTTCAGGCTGACTAGGGCAAAGACACACTGATCGAGGGCACCCTCATACCTGCTCGACCGCCTTCACTTGATCGGGCAGGAAGTGCTTCAGCAGGTTCTGGATGCCGTGCTTGAGGGTCGCGGTCGAGGACGGGCAGCCGGAGCAGGCGCCTTTCATGCCGAGATAGACGACGCCGTCGCGAAAACCCTTGAAGGTGATGTCGCCGCCGTCACCCGCGACCGCGGGACGCACCCGCGTCTCGATCAGTTCCTTGATCGTCTCGACCGTTTCGGCGTCTTCGGCCTTGAAGAATTCCTCGTCGGCGGCGGCGCTCTCGCCGCTCAGGATCGGTTCGCCGGAAAGGAAGAATTCAGTGACAACGCCGAGCACCGCCGGACGCAGGTGCTGCCATTCGCCCTCGGTCTTGGTCACCGAGATGAAATCGGGCGCGAAAAACACTCCGCCGACGCCGGGCAACTCCAGCAACGCCTTGGCGAGCGGCGACCGCTCGGCCTCGGCGGCGTCGCGCGCCTCGAACGTGCCCGCCTCGAGCACCTGACGGCCGGGCAGGAACTTGAGCGTCGCGGGATTGGGCGTGGCTTCCGTCTGGATGAACAAAGCCGGATCCTCGTGCAAAGAGTGACTACCCAGTCACATAGGCCTGGATCGGGGGTTTCGCAAGTTCGGCCGGGTCCTGTCCTAAGGGTTCGGCGCGGCCGCAACGCCGCCATCCATTTTCTCGCGCACGCCTCGCGAAAAAGCGGTTCCCACTTGGCGGCGCATGTCGTTACATTGTCTTCCAAGCAGGGACTTGTCATGGCCGATCCAATGACCGCCCGCGCTCGGGAGGCAGGCGAGGGTCGATGAGCGGGGCGTTTCGATTGAGCCAGGGCGGCCGCGTGGATCGCGCCAAGCCGCTGCGTTTCACCTTTGACGGCAAGGCCTATACGGGTTGCGCGGGCGATACGCTCGCTTCAGCACTTTTGGCCAACGGCGTCCATCTGATGGGACGCTCTTTCAAATATCACCGTCCGCGCGGCGTGCTGTCGCTGGGCTCGGACGAGCCCAACGCCCTCGTCGCGGTCGACGCCGGCAAAGGCCGCGTGACGCCCAATCTGAGGGCGACGCAAGTCGAACTCTACGACGGCCTACGCGCCACTAGCCAGAACGCCTGGCCCTCCCTGGAGTGGGACGCGCTGGCGGTCAACAGCGTGTTCTCGCCGCTCATTCCCGCCGGCTTCTACTACAAGACCTTCATGCAGCCGAAAGGCGCCTGGGAGAAGGTCTACGAGCCGGCGATCCGCCGCGCCGCCGGTCTCGGCGAAGCGCCGCGCGAGCCCGACCCCGACCACTACGCCTTCGAATACGCCCATTGCGACGTTGCGGTCGTCGGCTCCGGACCCGCCGGCTTGGCGGCTGCACTAGCGGCGAGCCGGGCCGGCGCACGCGTGATGCTGTTTGACGAACAGGCGGAGTTCGGCGGCTCGCTGCTCGCCGAGCGCACCGCGACCATCGACGGCGCCGCCGCCGCGGATTGGCTCGCCGCGGCCCTCGCCGAGCTTGCCGCCGCGCCGCGCGTGCGGCTGCTGCCTCGCACCCAAATCTTCGGCTATTACGCGCAGAATTTCCTCGCCGGCCAGCAGCGCTTGACGGATCATCTCGCCACTCCCGATCCGCGTCTGCCGCGCGAGCGGCTCTGGCAGGTCCGGGCCAAGGAGGTCGTGCTTGCGACGGGAGCGCACGAGCGGCCGCTGGTGTTCCCGAACAACGACCGGCCCGGCGTCATGCTCGCCGACGCGGCGCGGACGCTGGTCACGCGCTACGGCGTCAAACCGGGAATGCGCATCGTCGTGGCGACCGCGCATGA
>DASXGX010000139.1:0-33976 GCA_036488815.1 Roseiarcus sp. | reverse complement strand
CTACACTCAGACATTCCATCGATCATATAGCGAACCAGCTGCGGATTGCGGCCGTCCCTCGTTTCGCTACACTGGCGGGGACGGCCGCGACCGCGTCGACGACGCTGCGGATTGCGGCCGTCCCTCGTTTCGCTACACTCAACTTGACGGAGGGGCGCGAGTATGTGTGGCTGCGGATTGCGGCCGTCCCTCGTTTCGCTACACTCGACGTACTTACGCGCGCTCTTGAGGATGTGCTGCGGATTGCGGCCGTCCCTCGTTTCGCTACACTCAAGGTCGTGATCGAAGCGCCGCGCAAGATGCTGCGGATTGCGGCCGTCCCTCGTTTCGCTACACTCGGCGACCATCGCTGCGTACTCGTCAACCTGCTGCGGATTGCGGCCGTCCCTCGTTTCGCTACACTCAGCGCGCAAATGCCGACGCCGCCGACGTGGCTGCGGATTGCGGCCGTCCCTCGTTTCGCTACACTCCGCCTCGTCGGCGGTCCTGGTTCCTGGCCGCTGCGGATTGCGGCCGTCCCTCGTTTCGCTACACTCGAGGGCGATGACTGGTCTGACGCCGCGCCGCTGCGGATTGCGGCCGTCCCTCGTTTCGCTACACTAAGTACCCTTGACTGAGTCATAAACCCACTGCTGCGGATTGCGGCCGTCCCTCGTTTCGCTACACTACGCCTCGACGCCGGCGATCTGGCCTGCCTGCTGCGGATTGCGGCCGTCCCTCGTTTCGCTACACTGAAGTGGTACGGCGCGCCGTACGCCGTCCTGCTGCGGATTGCGGCCGTCCCTCGTTTCGCTACACTCTCCGTTCCCGAGACCGTCGCCGCCGCGCTGCTGCGGATTGCGGCCGTCCCTCGTTTCGCTACACTGCCCTTTCGGAGCCTTGGGCAAGATGACCGGCTGCGGATTGCGGCCGTCCCTCGTTTCGCTACACTCACGCGGGTGCTCGAGGTCCTGTTCGACGTGCTGCGGATTGCGGCCGTCCCTCGTTTCGCTACACTTTGCGCGACAGGCCGGGAGCGATCTTCGCCGGCTGCGGATTGCGGCCGTCCCTCGTTTCGCTACACTTGCGTCTCCATCGGGCATGACCTTGGTAACGCTGCGGATTGCGGCCGTCCCTCGTTTCGCTACACTCGCCTGATGTTCGGGGGCTGAATTGGACTTGCTGCGGATTGCGGCCGTCCCTCGTTTCGCTACACTCGGTCGCTTCGCGCGTTGTGCCACCGTGCTGCTGCGGATTGCGGCCGTCCCTCGTTTCGCTACACTCCGGCAGCGTGAGAGCACCAACGTTGGATTGCTGCGGATTGCGGCCGTCCCTCGTTTCGCTACACTCCGAGGCCGACGCCATGACTTGCGGATTCAGCTGCGGATTGCGGCCGTCCCTCGTTTCGCTACACTTAAGCTAAGTGACTGATGTTGCACGTAGCGGCTGCGGATTGCGGCCGTCCCTCGTTTCGCTACACTAGATCAGCGCTCGGGAGCGCTCGCAGACCCGCTGCGGATTGCGGCCGTCCCTCGTTTCGCTACACTTGCCCCTGCTACAAGCCTCTGAAATGCGGCGAAAAAGCAGGGGCGAGACGCATCAAAAAAGCTCCAGTTGGGCGGGTGCTGGCGGTGTCTTCGCCCGCTTTTTCCCCCAGAACACCTTGATTCGAGAAAACTGCCGGTCGGTGATGGTGAGGAAGCGCACCTCCCCGGCCGACGGCAGTTTTGTGCCCATGCGCGCGACATGAACGTCCGCGTTCTCGATCGAGGCGCAATGGCGCGAGTAGACCGAGAATTGCATCATCGTGAAGCCATCGCCGAGCAAGTCTTTGCGGAAGCGCGCATACGCCTTGCGCGCCGCCGGTGTGTCGACGGGCAGATCGAACATGGCGATCACCCACATGCTGCGCCACCCCCGGGGCAGTTGCGGAATCGGCTTGGCGTGCGCCATCAGGCGTCCTCGTCGTCGGGAGCCGCCTCAGGCGCGACCGGCATCCCCTCCGGCAAGGCGAGTTTGCGTTCCTCGCCCGTCAGAGTGCGAGCGAGCGAGGAGGCGCTCGTCTCGATGGCGAGTAGGAGTGGCCATTTGCGTCCCGCAACTACGATCGTTTCGTTGAACAGGGACAACAGAGTCGCACGCGTTGACCGCTCGTTGAGTGACGGCGGCCCCGCCCTCTCGATCGTCATCCGTTTGACGCGCCAGTCGACGAACGGTCGGTAAGGCTCGAAGAGGTCGTCGGCGAGACAGAACGGGTTGGCGCGATTCTTGTGGAAGACGCCAAGCGAAGGGATGAGCCCACTCGCCACCACTGCGCGCGCCGTCGCCGCGCGCACAACAGCATAGCCGTAGTTGAGCAGAGCGTTGATTCCTTCGGCGGCGCGGTCGCGGCGGAACTCCTTGCCGAACAAGAGCGGCCAATAACGCTGCGCGCCGTGCGCTTCGAGATTGTCCGGGTCGCCCGAGCGTACCCGCTTGGCCATCTCCGCAAGGCCGTTCGGCGTCACGCCGAACCAGTCGAGGGCCGCACCTTGCTGGGCAAGCTTTGCCGCGACTAGTGCGCGCCAGATCTGCTTGCGCGCCGGCTCAGAGGCGTCGACCTGCGCACGATGGCGTTCGGTCTGGATATGATGCGCGTCGATCGGGAGCATCATGCCGGCCGGCAGATGGTCGGGGCCCGTTACCACGACGGTCGCGCCAGCAGCGAGCAGTTCGACGAACACCAGCTGCGTATAAGTCGCCCGCCTGTCGTCGACGATCAGCACGCCGACGTCCTCGATTGGAACTGTCGCAGGCTTCGTATCCGGACGTTCGATGACGAGCTGGCGGTGCGCGACCGAGAGTCGCGTCCCCGGGGTCGCGATCTCGATCGTTTTGCGCAGCACGGCGACCTCTTCAGTCGTTGGCCGGGCGGACGCGGCCGATCGGATCGACGGACAGCTTCTCAACGCCTCTTGAGATGAGTCCGCCGACGGTCGGCTCGAATAGTGAGGACTCATCCAGGGATGCATCTGTTAGAGCAAGCAACGAGATTTGCCCCTTGCTCGCGATTTTCTTGACGCGCCACAACGTGGGCGGCTGCTCCGGGTCCTTCGCGAACCGTATCGTATCTCCAATCCCCAGGGACATGACGAATTTGGCCCCGTCTTCGCGTTTTCGCCGCACAACTGGCTCTTGAGACGTCAACCGGCGCGCCGCTTCGAATAAGCTGACCACTTGGAAGTCGCTCTTTCCGGTCGGCAGGCGGTAGATAGCGACATGATGGTTAGAGCCCAGGTCGGCATAGCCTGTCGAAACCGGCGCCATCAGGGCCGCTTGTTGTTTCACGTGCAGCCTGACCTTGCGGATAAATGGCCCGTCCGAGCTCACGCGAGGGAATGCCGAGAAGGCCTTTTTGGGATCGCCGCCCCGTTCCGCAACCCAGTTCATCACGATCGAGCGGATTCGGTCGTCTACGATATCGCGCAACTCGTTTGCGGTAAGGGACCCCAGAGGCTTACGTCGCACGAACATGCGATAGATTGCGCCCCTCGCCTTTTCTTCTCGACCGGTGTCGCCGTACACCGTCTCCTTGTGCAATGGTCCCGAAACCTTCTTGCGGACGCGGTGCGAAACGACGATCTCGTCCACTGCCGCCTTCGCATCCTGACGGATCGATGGCCACGGGCGCTCTGCCTCGAAGCTCGGCTTCGCCGCGAGGCCGCGACGAAAGGAGTCTTCGGCAGAAAAATAGCGCGCCAGCTTTTGCGTCAATCCGCCATGCGCGCAGGCGACGACGAGCGCGTCGATCGCGTGATGGCGATGATCGGCGCGATTTTTTTCGCCGTCGTCGCCGAGGAGGTGATTGAGGCCCCAGAGCTTGCGCAGCTTGGCGGTTGTGCGCCCGGTCACCGCCTGCACCTTGACTTCAGCGGTCGGTCCGATGTCCGGCCACAGGCGTTGCAGCGAGACGCGCGCCTGACGCGCCGCATAGCCGGTGTCGGTCATTTGCCGCGCGGCGAAGCCTTCGGGCATTGCCTCGGCGGAGAAACGCTTGGCCTTGCCGGGCTTCATGCCCTTCGGCCCGACCATTTTCCAAACTCGTTCCTTCGCCGCCATCCACTCGTCGGCGTCCGCGCGGAAAAATTCGAACGGCGTACTGTCGCCCTTGGCGATATTCATGTCCTTGCGGCAAAGCGTCTTGTTGGCGAAGGAATCGTCGAGCGACTTCGACAACGGCCAGATGTGCTCGATTTGGAACTGCCCGCTTTTGAACAGATCGTCGAATCCGATCTTGTCGCCGGTGTAGGGGCAGGTCTCGCCGCATTCCTTCCACAGCAGCCATTTTTCTATGTCGTCGCTGGAGGGGTCGGCGATGCCTTTCGACTGGAGGTCGGCCTGGGCGACCCGGCGCCGCCTTTCATTCTCGCGCATGCTCTGCGTGCGTTCCTCGCGCTCCTTCTTGGAGAGGCCGATCTCGCGCGCGAGCTCGATGCGAATGAGGTCCGGCTTGCCGTAAAGCCGGATCAGATTGTTGACGACTTTGCGCATCTCGTTCTGCACCCTCACAACCGTTGGGTTGCGCAGATTGGCGATGCGTCGCTCCTCGTCGCGGCTTTTCGGAGACGGCGAAGGGAGTTGGTCGAGGATTTCGCCGGCCGGTCGATCGCGGTTCGGAAAGGTCGTGTCGCGCCAGGCCTCCCTGTCCGGCGAGGCGACGAGTGTCCCGAATCGCTCACCCTTTTCGAGTTCGGATAGGATGTATTCGAGCGCCTCAGTCGAAAAGGGCTCCCAGCCCTGTGGGAAATGCAGTTTCGTCAAAGCCTGGGCCTGCTCGGGCGTGGCGCCATACTTCTTAGTCAGGAGATCGAAGAGAACGGCGCGGCGGCTCGCCCGTTCAGCCTCGGGCCGGATGACGACGCGTTGGGCGCCGATCTCACCATAGTCGCACTGCCAGAGGGCGTCGGGGAGAAATTCGCGCAGCGTCGCCTTGTTCGGATGGTCGCGCCAGAGGCCTCCAAAAACCTTGGCCAGAGGCCTCCAAAAACCTTGGCCAGCGCCGCCTCGACAAGATTGCCTTTCAGGCCGCCTTTCTCGTCGCCGTATTCGAGATTGAAGCGGATCGAATCCGCATTTGTGTCGCGCGCCTTGAAGACCGACTTCAGGACCTTGCGGACTCCGCCCCAGCTCATCGACGTTTGCGTCGCGAGCGCATTGAGGATCGCCGACCGTTCCTCCGCGTCCAGCGGGCGCGCATTGCCGCCCACGAGGGCGAGGTTGTTGACCTTCTCCAGCATGCGTCTCTGCTGCGACAGCCACGAGCCTTTCGGGCACAACGCCGCGCTGGGGATCAGCGGACAACGGCCGAGTGTCGATTTACGCCAGAAGACGGGTCGCTGGGCGAAGATCGCCTCTTCGAGCGCGCCGACGACGGCCCGGTCGCGAAGCGCAGCGTGATGCGGCGCCTGAACCTCGACGAGCCGGCGGAATTCATCAGCGACAATTGCTCGCGTCGCATGCTCGCCGCGCCTGCGCTCCCGGATCGCATCTCGCTTCGCCAGCGCCTCGCCGAGCGTCTTGCCCTGGGCGCGCACAGTGGCGACGAACGATTCGCGCGCCTTGGCCGCCCCTGCTTCGTCGGCCTTTTCCTCTGTCTCGCCTTCGCCCGCGGCCTCGGCGAGGTCGCGTTCCTTGAAGTGGCGACGCTTGGCAAGGTGGTAAATCGCCCGTCCAAGTTCGTGCGGACTTAGCGGTTCGGCGAGGCCGCGGACGCGGAGCGCGTAAGGATCGACGGCCATCGCCAAGGCCCAGTCGGACGAGCCAAAGGCAGGCAAAAGCCGCTGCGCGGCGAGATATTCGTTAAGCGAGCGGCGCCGCTGTCGGCGACGGCGCAATTGTCGGCGCATCATGCGCTTGGTGCGCCGCTGCTGGTTGAGCGGCGTGCCGTCAACGTCGCGCGCCTCGGGGAAGATGCGCGCACCGAGGCGGAGGATTCGCCCCGTCTGCTTCCCTTCGTCGACGTCGATCGCGGCGAAGCCGATTGACGTCGTCCCGAGATCGAGACCGAATATCCGCACTTTGTCCCCCCATTGATTTTGTATCGGGGACAGCATATACGCCTGATTGTAGTGAAACGAGAGGCGGTCGCTTTTCGCAAGCAAAACGACCCTTTGCGTGGGCTGGGCGTCCCAAGGTCAATTCCGCCCAATCCTCTTTTCGACGCTCGCCGCTCTGTGGCGAGCGTTTTCATTTTGGGGGGTTGGGGCACCGTTCAGGCGCGGGTTTGCCGCGTCCGGACGCCATCTTTTAGCCGGCAGGTGCCGCGGCGGTGTCGTCATGTTGTCGAATCGCATTCAGCCGGAAATGAAACGCCCTGTGGAACGCCGATTCCACCTTGTAAAAACATTTCTGCTGCGCTAGCCCACCATCGAGAAATTCGACGGCCGCAAGCTTGTTGTCTGGGCTGTGACAACGATTGGGAGGATGGCCTTCTTTTGGTTGTTCATTTCACCGCCACGTGATGGCGACTTCCCGGAGGGACGGCGATACGCCAGACTGATCAAGGTCGACCGCATCGGGTCCGGGGCGCAAGCGCGTAGCTCCTTCGAGTTCGACACGGTCGAGTCGGGCAATCCAGACGACATCGCCGAATGGATTCGATCGGGCGAAGCTCGCGAGCAGGGCCGCTTCGGCCTGCTCAAGATCGTAACGACAGAAAAGAGATTTCGCGAGGTAATCGGGGCTCTCCCAGAGGTCGGGCGATGGTACGAACTCGACGTTGCACGAGAGCCTGAGACCGGCGGCCTCATGTCGTGGTTCGCACGACTGGAGGACAATGGCTACACCTCGCTCGCGAGAGGCTACACACGCGACGGCGAACCGTTGGCGGCACCAGATGACGACGACCTTTCACCGCGACCGCGGTCCGTTGGTGCGGCGGCAACGCCCGTCCGTCAATTGCCCTCAGCTATTGTAATTGCTTGTCGTCCCCTGTCGCGCCCGAATGCGAAGCAACTCGCAGCAATGGATGTCCTGAAGAACATACCGCCGTCGGTGCAGGTACGTGTGCGCGACGTGGGGCAGGCGAACTTTGTAACGCTGGAAGACCGGCAACACATGCCGCTCCTCCATTTCGATGTCGGCACGCCGATCGCATTCAACCGGCACACATTGCCAATCACACCTCCGCCTTCATTTTTTTGGGACAAGT
Organism: Roseiarcus sp.; assembly: GCA_036488815.1. Classification (GTDB taxonomy): domain Bacteria; phylum Pseudomonadota; class Alphaproteobacteria; order Rhizobiales; family Beijerinckiaceae; genus Roseiarcus. The sequence continues at coordinate 26,808 of DASXGX010000139.1, read as the reverse complement.
TGCTCCCGTCCTATTGTCACACTGGGATTGGGACCACCTGCATGCGGGTTTGCAGTCGAGCCAGCTACGCCTCGGCGACTGGGTTGTTCCAGATCAGCCAATGGGCCCGGGCGCGGCACGCCTCGCTACGATCCTTGCGGATGCGGGGAAGTTAGCTGTTTGGCCTGGCGGAAAGCAACAATTCGTCTGGGGCCAAGTGGCGCAGTGTGCTGGACGAGCAGGGCTGAACGACACGGGGCTCGTCGCTCTAGTTCAATTGGTGGGCGGCTCTCACGTTCTCCTCAGCGGGGATGCGGCATACACATTTGTTCCAACTTCCCTCCGCACCAACCTGCATGCGTTGGTGTCCACGCATCACGGCGGCAGACTGCGTGCTGGAGACGTGCCGCCACTGCCGGTAAACCAGCATAGCAGGTGGGTCATTTCCTGTGGACGTGGAAATCGCTATGGTCACCCACATCCGGAGTCCCTCGCAGATCACCAGGCCGCCGGCTGGGGGGCCCCGGAGTATACTCAACACTTTGGAGGCGCGCGTCGCGGCGACCGCATCTTCTAAGGCCGCCGCCCAGTCGCGTTTGTGCCGCCATGTGGCGTGATCCCACATATCGCCACCCGCCTCGCCACCCGCGATTTCCTCCTATTTTGAGGGCATCTTCAATGATGGGGTGGCAGGGTGGCGGAGCCTGTGGATTTTTTTATAGCGCAGCCGGTGGCATATCCACTCGGAAGCATGGATATCTTATCGGTACCAATATGAAAACGCGTAGCGCCGGAGAAATGGGCGAGAAGCCGCCACCCCGCCCTTGGTGAGAAAAGTCGCCCGAAGATTCATATGCTTAGTTGGGTGGCGCTATCCCGCGAACTAAGGCTTGAACGTCATAACGTTGCTAGCATCTGGGGCCCGCGGCTCAGCGCGACGCCCTTCCAGGGCGCGCGCCCTTTGCCCCCTTGTCTGGCTCGAGTTGAACGCCGTGCGCCGCCTCAAACGCATCAGCGAACCGGCCGTAGAACTGCGGCGCAGACAGCGGCGTCTTCCCAGGGTAGCTCTCATTGGTGAGGCAACGATAGGCGTCGTATAGCGCCTTAGACGGCGTTTCCGCGCCTTTGACATAATAGATGTGCCTGGCGAAAAACTCCACGGTATCGCCTTCGGAGGCAATCTCGGCAGCCTCGCCACTGCACACGTCCCAAATGTCGTCCGGCCAATCGAAGCCGTACGCCGCAGCCGTGGCAAGCTCAGGGACCATTTCGAGGGCTTTTTTTACGATATACGCCCCGCTTTTGCGCGCCAACCGTGCAGCGAGCCCAGCATCAAGCTTAAAGGCCCCGTTGCTGCCCGCGGCGCGTTTGCTCTGCGACCTCAGGAAGCGGATGGCGAACAAGCGGCGACGCAACCCCTCGTCTGCCGCGTTGCCGTCGAACGTTGGCGTCTCATTGCACGCAAAGATGAACTGAGAGGTCGGCGTGAATATGAACGCCTTTTCGTTTTTCTGCTCGGTTCGCACCGGCTTCCGGTCAACAATCGTCTTCAAGTCCTTCTGCGAAATCGGGCGGCGCGACGAAACTTCGTGTGCGTAGGCCAGCCGCTTCCCAACGAGGTCGTGCGTGACAAACCGCTCGCCAAGCTTAGTAGGATCGATTTCCGTCAACGCGTGTTCCGGGAACATGCGGCACAGCGTCTCAATCAGCACCGACTTGCCCGCGCCGGCGCGACCTATGAGCAACACAAATACCGGCCGCCCCATAGGCAGACCGAACAGCGTAACCGCATTGACGGCGTGAATAGCCCTCTTCTTGGCCTCGCCTAGCGGATCGCCGTCAAAGCAGTCACTAAGGTACCGCTCGAAGCCGCCGGCGTCTTCGGCGCTTTCGACGTCGGACCACTTGAATGGCAGCTCAAACCGGGCGTAGTGCTCGCGAGCGGGCGTCTCGACGACGAGCTTGCCGTCGTCGTCGACGCGTAGGAAGCGGTCTTGGAGCATGAGCCCCAGCGGTGACGCGTTGAGCCCGCCATCCCGTTCCATAGCCTCGCAAAGCCGATTTTTTATGCCCGATTTCGTGTGGTCCGACATGCGGAAGGTTTTCGACTTGCCCTTTTCGTCGTAGTAGCCCTGCCCTTCCGCCGCTTCGATAGCGGCGCTGAATCGCGATGGCGCGACCTCATCCCAAGTCCGGCCGCTGTATTCGAATACCTTGCCCCCGATCGCGAGGATGTCGGCAAAGTTGCGAATTCCACGGCATCGTGAGCGCCGGTTCCAGACGATCGTGAGCGCTCAGTCCACGCGATCCTGAGCGCCAATTCCACGCCATCGTGAGCAGTGGTTCCACGGGATCGTGAGCGGCCTGTGGACGATGCAGGCGGGCGCGTCCGCCGACAATCCCAGCGGCCTATGGGCCCTCGTCCAACAGCGAGGGGTCCATGCCAACCGAGAGATTGTCGATGCGGAAAATCCGCGATGTGCTGCGTTTGAGGTTCGAGAGCGGGCTGAGCGAGCGCGTGATCGCGCGCTCGCTGTCGCTCAGCAATGGCTCGGTGAACGCCTACCTCCAGCGCGTCCGCATGGCGGGCCTGCGCCGGCCCTTGTCGGCGGATCTCGACGACGGGGCGTTGGAGCGCCTGCTGTTCCCGCCGCCGGCGCCCCCGGAGGCGGCGCGCGCCCGTCGGACGCCGGATTGGGCGGCGGTCGACAAGGAAATGCGACGCAAGGGCGTCACCCTGGCGCTCCTGTGGGAGGAGTATCGCGCCGCGCATCCGGACGAGTTTGGCTACAGCTGGTTCTGCGAGCATTACGGCGCCTTCAAGAGCCGGCTGCGACCCACGATGCGGCAAAGCCATGCCGCCGGCGAGAAGGTGTTCGTCGACTTCGCCGGCGACACGATCTACGTCGTCGACGCTTTGACCGGCGAGGTGCGGCCGATGAAGCTGTTCGTCGCCGCCATGGGCGCTTCGAGCTACATCTTCGCGCAAGCGCGGCCGAGCGAGCAGATTGCCGACTGGATTGGCGCGCATGTGGACCTGTTCGCCTTTTTGGGCGGCGGGCCGAAGTTCGTCGTCTGCGACAATCTCAAAGCCGCCGTCACCAACCCGGACCGTTACGAGCCGGGCTTGAACCGCAGCTATCTGGAGTTCGCCGACCATTACGGCGTCGCGATCCTGCCGGCGCGGCCTTACAAGCCGCGCGACAAGGCCAAGGTCGAGCAATCGGTGCTGATCGCCGAGCGGTGGATTCTGGCCAGGCTGCGCAATCGGCGGTTCTTCAGCGCCGCCGATCTCAACGCGGCGATCGCCGAACTCGTCGGCGATATCAACGCCCGCGTCATGAAGGGCTATGACGCGAGCCGGGCCGAACTCTTCGCGACCATCGACAAACCGGCGTTGAAGGCGCTGCCCGACGAGCCCTACGCCTTCGCCGTCTGGAAGCGCTGCCGCGTCGCCCCCGACTATCACATCGAAGTCGACGGCCATTGGTATTCCGCGCCGTTCCGGCTGATCCGCGAACTCGTCGACGTGCGCGTCGCCGACAAGACGATCGAGATCTTCCACAAGGGGCAGCGCGTCGCCAGCCATCCACGCGCGCCGAACCGGCGCGGCCACACGACGATTGCCGACCACATGCCGAGCGCTCACCGGCGCCACGCCGCCTGGACGCCGACCCGCGTCGTGGCGTACGCCGAGAAGATCGGCCCCTCGACCGCCGCCCTGTGCGAGGCGATCATGGCCGCCCGCCCGCATCCCGAACAGGGCTTTCGCAGCTGCCTCGGCATCCTCGCCCTGACGCGAACCTATGGCAATGCGCGCGTGGACGCCGCCTGCCGGCGCGGCGTCGCGATCAAAGCGCGCTCCGTCGCCTCCATTCGCTCGATCCTCCAGAACGGCCTCGATCGCGCCTTCCTCGACGAGGACGGGCGTTCGGACCGCGCGCCCGTCCGTCACGACAACATCCGTGGCCGCGACTACTTCCACTGACCAGAAAGGATACGCGATGCTTGCCCATCCCACCCACGAGCGACTGATCGCCCTCGGCCTGCCCGGCATGGCCAAGGCCTTCGAGGAGCAGCGCCGATCCCCCGACATCGCCGCCCTCTCGTTCGAGGAGCGGATCGGCCTGATGGTCGATCGCGAGGCGGCCGAGCGCGACACCAAGCGCTTGGCCACCCGCCTCAAGGGCGCCGCGCTGCGCCAGAACGCCGTCGTCGAGGACGTCGACCTGCGAACGCCGCGCGGCATCGACCGCGCCCTGTTCCAAAAGCTCGTCGCCGGCGACTGGATCGCGCGCGCCGACGGGCTGTTGATCACCGGGCCGACCGGCGTCGGCAAAAGCTGGATCGCCTGCGCGCTTGGCCACAAGGCTTGCCGCGATGGAAGAAGCGTACTCTACCATCGCGTGCCGCGCCTGTTCGAGGCGCTGGCGCTCGCCCGCGGCGATGGCCGCTATGGCCGCCTGCTCAAAGCCCTCGCGCGCGTCCAGCTCCTGATCTTGGACGACTGGGGTCTCTCGGTCCTCACCGAGCCGGAACAGCGCGCTCTGCTCGAAATCCTTGAAGACCGTCATCAGCGCGCTTCGACCATCGTCACCAGCCAGGTTCCGGTCGAGCAATGGTGCGAGGTCATCGGCAACCCCACGCTCGCCGACGCCATTCTCGACCGCCTCGTTCACAACGCCCACCGGCTCCCGATGACAGGAGAAAGCATGCGAAAGCTCGCCGCCAAAAAGCGCGCCCTTGACGGCGCGTCCAACGGCTGAATCAATGTCGCCGTCGGCGACGCGCCTGGCGCTCACGATCGCGTGGAACGCGCGCTCATGATGCCGTGGAACGGCTGCTCACGATCCGGTGGAATGGGTGCTCAGCATCCGTGGAATGCGCAGGAAAGTTGCCAGTCTCGCCGACGAGCTCGCGCAGCGCTACAGACACAGCGGCAGCCGGAGAGCCGTCGAAATTCTCAACCAGCTTGAAGCCGCGCTCTCCGGCCCGGACCGCATTCTCGGCGTCATAGGTGACCTGGGCATTCTTCAAGACTTCACTGTAGCTGTTCCCGGGTTCGTACGCGTGAAACGCTGCGCGAGCGCCGGCAGCGCTCGTTCGCTCACGTAGAGCTTTTGGGGGTCGACGTGGGGAGCCAGCAAGGTGGCGATAGGTTGAATGTCGTCCGTGGTCAGCGCGCCGACGCGCATCAACGCCAGGAGGCGCGTTGCAGTCGTCTTCGCGAACGCTCTCCCCCGCGACTGTTCTTGCTCATCCCGGCGCTCAAAAGGGTTGACGACCTTGCGTGCGGCAATGCCCAGTTCGGCGAGGATGTCCCTTGCCTTCGCCTGGTCCTTCAACACCTCCTCAAAGGGCCGTATCTCCAGCGGAGCGGGTGACGCGATCCCGCCACTCGCCAGTCCTTCGTGATAGGCATCCGCAAGCTGGTATTTATGGCGCAGCCACCGCGCTCCGATATTCAATCCAGGGTCAACCGGCATTTGCAGGCCACGAATGAAGTTCCCTTCATGCGTGCGGCCTTTCTTATTTGGGTCATTGTGGACCCGCAGCCGCTCGATAATCCCCCACGCCAGCGGGTCGGACGCAGCGGTTTCTGGCTGGTCAGGGGCGAGCCCCGCAACAAAGTCGTTTTCAAAAGCGAGAGTTCCGGCGGAGCCGAGCTTCATGCTCTCATCGCCCCGATTCGGGCAACCCGCTTCGATGTTGGCAAGGACGCGTTCGGCGTATTCCTTCTCGAACCACGCGCGCAGCGCGGCCCGGCGCTCGGACGGAACGATCGGGCGGTCATCGAGTATGTCGGCCTTCGGCAAGTTGATTTTCGGATGCGCGTCGACACTCGTAGCCAGCGCAAGGTCTACGTCGGCATAGAAATCGGTCTCCTTGCGGAGCTCAAGGTCCGTGTTGACCGGGGAGCGACCGAGCTCCCACTCGTAATTCTTGTTTAGGCCGGGGTACCCGCCGAAGGCAGCAAATTGCTTGCCGCTCGCAAGGATTTGGATAGAGAACGCGACGGTCTTGCCTCGCATCCCAGGCACGGGGATGAGCCACTTTGAGTCTTTCGTCCCGGCATCCATGCGGCACGGCGAGAGGAACCGTCCGGGCCGCCCTACGCGAACCATAAGCCCCTTGAAGAATGGCGTTTCCCGCAGCGCCTCCATCGCTCGGTGATTGAGGTCGGCCAACACGTCCCGTTTGTCGGCAAGCTTAGGGTCGGCTTGGATTTCAGCATCAATGTTGATGCCATCGACGTCAGCGCCGGCTACGCCGTCGCCACAACGAATACCGATGTTGCAACCTCCGACGTACTCGCCAGGGTCAGATGCGTTGATCCAACCTCGTTCGAATGGCATCTTGTCGCCTGCTCGGAGCCGCAGCGGATGCAGCTTGCGACGTCGCAACTCTGCCCATGCTTCTTGGTTCGCGCCCATGTCGTGGGCATGCGGCGACATAGCGAGTTCCTCTAACTCGGCAGCGCACGCATAACCCGGGTGCTCAGGCTCCAGGAAGGACGGCATGTGTTCGGAGTTCGTGCGGCAGCTCATTTGGACGCCTCCGCGATGAACTCCGCGAGTGCGCTTTCGGAAATGCGCACCGACCTTCCGAACCGTACGACCCGCAGCCGGCCGTCGGCGATGTACCGGTCAATCGTCGCGCGGCTAAGTCGAGTGCGCGCGATGACCTCAAGGCGCGTGTAGAATTGCGCGGTCGAAGCCGCGGCATGGTGGTGGTTGTGATTGAATTCCATGATGCCCTCTGAAGCCTCTTGAGGCTGTTGGTGAGGGCAACCGAACTAGAGCGCGCAAGCGCTGAACTCGATAACAACAACTCGCATTTGGGCCGATCGGCCAAGCGGGCTAGCGCGGTGGTAACTTTGGTGGGAACCGCCAACCATCGCGCAGAGATTATCTTTTGAAATCATTGTCATATGATGTAAGTGGGGTGCCGCCCCTGGCACCATTTAATCCATTGAAATATTGATCTTTATCGGATCGCCGGGATTTGACCTCGGGCGACGTCCCGCTTTGCGGGCGCATATCGGCTCGCGAGGTCGTCCCGCCGCTTGCCTTGAGGTCCCCCGTCCGGCTCGGTCGACCCAGACGCCCTATTGCGGGCCGCCCTTGGCGACCGGGCGATTGTGCGACTCCCTCGGACGCGTTGAGTACGTGGCGCGAGCCGTCGCGGCGGGCTCAAACTGCGTGCGACGTTGTCACCTCGCGTCTGCGATAGGATAATCTGAAAATGCCTGCGCCCGACGATAACTCGCCACCGCCGGTATGCTGGCCGACCGGCGGCTTTCCCCCGCTTGCGACGAGCCGCAGTGAGGGAGAGAACCGGCGCTATATAAGCCTGACTCGCGTCGCTTCACGCCGGCCGAAATCGCCATCCTCGGCGGCTTCGCAGGCCGAGCAGGTCGGCGATTCGGGTCAGGCCGACCCGGGCTGACGAGCGAGGCTTTTGATGTCGCAGCGATGAATTCCGATGTCGCCGAGTTCGCGATCGCTCATCTGCGACAGCTCGCGGACGATTTCGCGATAGCGGCGCCAGGCGTTGAGCTTTTGGGTAATGATCTTGATCGAGGCCATCTGTTTCTCCTTCCGATACAAAAAGGAACGCCGCCTGTGTCGCCACAATCGGCCCGAGTCTACGGGGTGGATGCCCTAGAAGGGCGTTCAAGACGTTAGGATGATCTGTCGAAATCCCATACAGGGCATTGGTTTGCGCGCCTTGGCGAATAGGATTCCCGACCAAATGCGAAGGTATAGGCCGCGCGGCCTAAGAATATTAAGCGCTTCGCCGTTGCAAAGGCGCAAAACGACCTCAATGCGGAGGCTCGCCAGGCCGGGCCGGAAAGCAGCGCCGCGCGGCGACCGTTGCGGCCCAGAAGGCAGCCCGATCCGCAATCGCGCACCAGCGGGCGGCCCAGGCGATTCTTCCCAAACGCGACGCATCGTGAGCCTTTGGCCCGCTCGCACATTTGGGGTTTGCGGCTTGTAGCGCGCGCCGTGGATCAAGCTCGCCGGCAGGTGCGGAATCTCGAATCCCGCGCGCTTCCGAATTGTCACTCCATTCGCGGGGTAGCACCCTGACTGCCGGAACGGGAATCCGCCAATGCGCCGCATACCGAACCTCGGCGTCGCATTTTCTGACCAGCAAGGAGAGCGCCTCGGTCTTGCTCTACAATTATCTGCCCTCCACGGTCAGCATGACCTGCGCAGTCCTGCTGACCACACAATTCTCCCCAGCCTCGTAGGAGCATTCCAAATGAATACGCGGAAGACAGTCAAAGCGTCTGATCTTCTCGTCGCCGCCCTTGAGAACGAGGGCGTTGACCGAATCTTCGGCATTCCCGGCGAGGAGAACCTCGACGTCGTCGAATCCATCCGCAACTCGTCGATCCAGCTCGTCATCACCCGGCATGAGCAGGCCGCGGCCTTCATGGCCGCGACATACGGCAGGCTCACCGGAAAACCAGGCGTCTGCATCGCAACGCTCGGGCCGGGCGCGCTGAATTTCTCGACCGGCGCGGCCTACGCGCTGCTCGGCGCGATGCCGATGATCATGATCACCGGCCAGAAGGGCATTCTGTCATCGCGCCAGGCGCGGTTCCAGGTCGTCGACGTCGTGGCGTCGATGAGGCCGTTGACCAAGCTGTCGCGCCAGATCGTCTCGCCGGCGATGATTCCGACGCTGGTGCGTGACGCGTTCCGCGTCGCGCAGGAGGAGCGACCCGGGCCAGTCCATCTGGAGCTTCCGGAAGATATTGCGCACGAAACCTGCGAGCCGGCGCCGATGGTTCCGCCGCATCCCGTCGAGCTGCCCCTGGCGAATGCGGGCGCCTTGGATCGGGCGGCCGAGATGATCGTCCAGGCGGAGCGTCCGTTGCTGATGCTGGGCGCCGCGGCGTCGCGGCCGCGCTCGACATCCGACCTCGCCCAATTCGTGCTGCGGACGCGAATTCCGTATTTCACAACGCAGATGGGCAAAGGAACCGTCCCCGCGGACACCGATCTCTACATGGGCACCGCCGCGCTCTCCGAGCGAGACTACGTTCACGAGGCGATCGAACGGGCCGACCTCATCATCGCGATCGGACACGACACCGTCGAGAAGCCGCCTTTCATCATGGGCCGGAGCGGGCCGAACGTCATCCATGTCGGCTATCAACCGGCGCATGTCGAACAGGTCTACTTCCCGCAGGCCGAGGTCGTCGGCGATCTTGGTCCCTCCCTGCGGCTCCTGGCTGATCGCGTCGAAGGCAAGATCCCGCATGCGGAGGCGCTGCTGCCGCTGCGCGACGGCATCCTGGCGCGGATTGCTGACCGCGCCACCGAGGACCGACTGACGCCGCAGCGCCTAGTGCACGATGTCCGCAGCGTGATGCCGCCGGACGGCATCCTCGCCCTCGACAACGGCATGTACAAGATCTGGTTCGCGCGAAACTACCGCACCCGGGTCGCCAACACGCTATTGCTCGACAATGCGCTGGCGACGATGGGCGCCGGGCTTCCCTCCGCGATGATGGCGTCCTTGCTCTACCCGAAGCGGCGCGTCATGGCCGTCTGCGGCGACGGCGGCTTCATGATGAACAGCCAGGAACTGGAGACGGCTGTCCGGCTCAAGCTCAACCTCGTCGTGCTCATCATCGAGGACCACGCCTTCGGCATGATACGGTGGAAGCAGGCGGTCGATAAGTTCGCCGACTTCGGGATGACTTTCAACAACCCCGATTTCGTGCGCTACGCCGAGGCTTATGGCGCGAAGGCGACGCGTGTGAGCGCCCCCAGCGAGCTGGCGCCAACCCTGGAGGCGGCGTTCGCCGGCGGCGGGGTCCATCTCGTCATCGTCCCGATCGATTATTCGGAAAACAAGCGGGTGCTGGTCGACGAGCTGGCGCAGCGGTTGCCCGTGACGAAGGAGGCGTGATCCTGTTGGGGCGTGCTGATGGGCTTCCGGATCGCCGCGCGTCTTCCGAAACGATTTCCTCCTGTTCGAACTTCACTTCGGCCAGGCTATTGTTCTTGAGGATGACGATCTTCACCGGCAGATCGTCTACGACGGGGGTTGTCAACTCGGCCATCAGCATCGCGAAGCCGCCGTCACCGACCACCGCAATTGACGGACGATCCGGAAAAGCGACTTCGCGGCGATGGCGAAGGGAAGGGCTGGCCCCATGCTGGCGAGCGTGCCTGTGCCGGTCAATTTCTGGTTTGAGTCGAAGGCGCTGGGCGGCGAAATGCGTATTGGCTCCGCAATCCAGGGAGATTACGCCACCTTGAGGTTGCCCATCGGACTGCTCCACAAATCAACGCTGCCAGCGCCCGGTCGAGCGCCGCTTGATAGGGACGCGGATCGATTTGGGCGAGAATATCGCCCTCTTTGACCATTTGACCTTGTTTGAAGTCGACTTTCAGGATCTCGCCGTCGACCCGACTGCTCACCGTGATGGTATCGTACGGCTCCACGAGGGAAAGGCCGACTTCCCCGTCTATCCCACCGGCCTCGGCGCGGCCAAGTCCCGCTCATTCATTCGTGCATTTCACGTCTTCAAGCGCCCCAAACGCAACGGCCGCCGAGTCCCCCGAGCGGCGAGTGAGCCTTGTTGCGCACGCCACGCAACCTAACTGGCGCTCCCGGGTTGAGAATGGGCAACGCAAGGGAGGCCACAGTGGCCAAGCACCCAATTCATACGCTTCGCACAAATCTCGAGGCTGCACGTCTGAAAGCTGTCGAGACGCTCGCTGCGAAGGAAAATGCAATCTCTCCCGACGCTCTGCGAGAGCTCGCTACCCTCCAAGCCGCCCTGACAGCGGTGCGAGAGGAAATCGAGTCCCACGGCGGAAAGCTCGGATGGGGCTCGACTGCTGAGTTGGATTAGCGCGCCGAGCGACTCGGGCGCACCGAAGGACTGATAGCGACATCGCGAACAGGGAGGCGGAGGCTCAAGGTCGCGCCGCCCACGAGCCGCGTTTTTTCGAACCTTTCGCCATCTGCCGCGTTTTCGCCTTGCTGGGGCAAGACGCAGGAGGCGACGCGATGTCAGTTCTACGTTCAACAGCTCGGTCGGCCGTCATCCTTGCTGGCGGCGCGATGACTTGTCTCTCATTGAGCCCGGCATCAGCCTTCACCGTTTCTGGGCCGTCATTGCAACAGCCGGTCGCATCTTCGTACGTCGATCGGGTCTTCTGGCGCGGATATGGCTGGCGTGGCGGGTTTGGCGGGTACGGCTGGCGCGGCGGGTACGGCTGGCGTGGTCCCGGATGGGGTTGGGGCGGTTATGGATGGGGCCCGGCCGCAGTACTGGGGGGGCTGGCTGCCGGCGCTCTGATTGGCTCCGGTTACTACGGCTACGGACCCGGCTACGGGTACGGACCCGCCTACGGCTACGGACCCGCCTACGGATACGCACCCGCCTACGGATACGCACCCGCCTACGGACCTGGCTACGGCTACGGCTATGGGCCTGGTTACTACGGTCCAGGATGGAATTATGGTGCCGGCGGTTGCGGGCCAGATTACTGTTATTGAGCCCTCTCTTTGAGGCGGCTTCATTACGAGCCGCGCCGCAAACCTCGAGTGCAAAACGGCCGCCATTCGCCGAGCCAGGCCGCGCGCGCTTTTCGGCTGGATCCCTCGCGCGCGGCCACGTTGTGCCGTAGGGTTCGACATGCACAGGCGATCCCCGCGAGGATCTGAGCTCAAATCATGATGAGTGACGCAAGGCCTGCCAGGTCACGAAGACAGCCAGCCGCGATTGCCGTGGCGATCCTTGTCGCGAGCAGCGCGCAAGCCGTTAGCGCACCCGCCAATACGCTTCCCGAGCTTCGGCGCTCGCTCAGCTTATGCATTCGGGCGCCGACCGAAGCCGCCGGATCGGAACTCACAATCGTCTTTGCGCTCAAGCGCGACGGCTCGCTGCTCGGCCAGCCCAAGATCACCCATTCGCTTCTTCTGGGCGACTCCAGCGCTCAGGCGGCTTTCGTGGCGGACGCCATCGGGGCCCTTGCCAAATGCCTGCCTGCGAGCATCACGGATGCTTTGGGCGGCGCCATAGCGGGACGGCCGCTTTCAGTTCGCATCGGCAGACGCCCGGAGGGGACCTCCGCCTAACCCCAGAACGAGGTTTTCAGGCGCCGATCGTGCGCAGCCCTCAGGGGCCGCAATTCCGATCCCGGCTTCGCGAACGTCCGCAACGCCGCGGACCCCCTCGCGCTGTATGTGCCAATACGGGACTTGGACCTTCGCCCAAGATTGACTGTATGATGGCGTTCGCCAAGCAACGGCTCGTGCTTTCTTTTGGAAGGGGGACGAACGCCATGAGCGCAAGCAACGCAAAGTCACGACGCCCACAGCTGATGGTATTCGCCGTCGTCGCACTTCTCTCGGCCTCGGCGGAAACGAAGGCTCAGCAACCGTCGCAGGCGCAAATCAACACGGTCCGATCCGCCTGCCGATCCGACTACATGGCCCATTGCGCATCGATCCCGCCCGGCGGCAAGCCGGCGCTCGCGTGCCTGCAGAAGAACGTGGCGAGCCTTTCGCCGACTTGCCAAAATGCGGTCAACGCGATGGGCGGCGGCGGGGCGGCTCCAGCGCCGCCGGCCGCCGCGGCCGCGCCCGCCGAAACCACGCCCCCCGCGGCGGCCCCGCCTCCGGCCGCGGCGGCGCCCCCGCCCCAGGCTCCCGCAGCCGCGGCCCCGGCCCCGCCTCCCGCTGCCGCCGCGGCGCCAGCCTATCCTCCGATGAGCCCGCGCCAGGAGATGGCGGTGCTGCGGTGGTCCTGCGGCCGTGATTTCCGTGTCCTATGCGGCGGCGTGCCCCCTGGCGGCGGCCGCGTTATCGCCTGTCTGCGCGCCAACGGACCCTACCTCTCGCCACCATGCCGTCGGGCCTTGATGACAGCGCGCCGCTAGGGACAGCAGCGCCAAGCGGACGGGAATGCTGAGCCAGCCGGCCGAAACCGGCGCGGACGAAATCACAATTTGTGGTCCGCCGCCGGCATTCAGACGCCGGTGATGACGTCCTCGACTTCCGCGACCGTAGTGTGCTGGGGGTCGATGTCGTCGGCGACGATTTTGCCGCGACGCATGACGACGATCCGGTCCACGACCTGGAAGACGTGATGGATGTTGTGGGCGATGAAGATGCAGGAATGTCCGGAGTCGCGCGCGTTGCGCACAAAGCGCAGCACGCCTTGCGTTTCGGCGACGCCGAGATTGTTCGTCGGCTCGTCGAGAATGATGAGATCGCTGTCGAAATGCATCGCGCGCGCGATCGCCACCGCCTGACGCTCGCCGCCCGACAGCGAGCCGATCGGCGTCGACGGCGGGATCGGCTTGCCGATGCCGACCTTCTTGAGCAGGTCGCGCGCGGCGTTTTCCATGTACGCGTGGTCCATGCGGCTAAGAAAACGCGGGCCCTTGATCGGCTCTCGCCCTAGGAAGAGGTTGCGCGCGATCGACAATTGCGTGACCAGCGCGGAATCCTGATAAATGGTTTCAATTCCCAGCGCGATGGCGTCCGTGGTTCTGCGGATGGCTGCCTTGCGGCCGCGCACGTAGATGCTGCCGCTCGTCGCCGGCACGGCCCCGGACAGAACCTTGATCAATGTGGATTTGCCCGCGCCGTTGTCGCCCAGCAGCCCGACGATCTCGCTTCTCTCGACAGTGAGGTTCACGTCTTCGAGCGCCTGGATGCGGCCGTAGAACTTGCTGATATGCTCCATACGGATCAATTCATCAGCCATCGGCTCAGGTCCCCGTCTGATGTCGGCGTTCGAGCCACGAATGGAGCGCCATCATGCCCAGGATGATCGCGCCGATGAAGATGTTGTACGCGAGCCCCGGCACGCCGATCAGCACGATGCCGTTTCGCATCACGCGAAGGATGAAAATGCCGAGCACCGTGCCGATAATCGTCCCGCGGCCGCCGGTCAGCGCGGTGCCGCCGATGACGACCATGGCGATGACTTCGAGTTCGTAGCCCGTGCCGCTGTTGGGGTTCGCCGCCGACGTGCGGATCGAACTGATCACGCCAGCCAAGGAGGCCATCATCGCGGAAAGCACAAACAGCGTGACCTTCGTGCGATCGACATTGACGCCGCGCGCCCGCGCCGCGCCCGGGTTTCCCCCGGTCGCCAATATCCAATTGCCCGCCTTGGTTTCCGCCAAGACGTAGTTCGACGCCAACGCTGCGACGATGAACCAGAACAGCGACATGTAGATGCGGAAGCCGCCGACGTAGAAGTCGCCGACCAGGGCCTGCGCCAGCCAATGGCCGCCGGCGCTCCAGGTGCGTTGCGGGAAGCCGTCAGTGATGAACAGCGCGCTGCCGCGCACGACAAGCAGCATCCCCAGCGTGACCAGGAACGAGGGAATCTTCAGCCGCGTCACGAACCAGCCGTTGATGAGCCCGATCAACGCGGCGACTCCCAGCGCGATTGCGAAAGCGACGCCGAGCGACGCGAATCCGCCGTTGAACAGCGTCCACATCAGAACCGGGGAAAAGCCGAACAACGAGCCGACTGAAAGATCGAATTCGCCCGACGTCATCAAGAGCGTCATCGTCAAGGCGATAAGACCCAGTTCGACGGTGAACGCCAACGTGTTGCTGATATTTTGTACCGACAGGAAGTCCGGATTGATTGCCCAGAACCCCAGGAGTTCGAGGACGAGGAGGACGAAAGGGCCAAACTCCGGCTGCGCGATTGTCCGTTGAATCCAAGAGCGCTGTTCCACGTTCACCCGCCGATCACAAAGAAGACTTCACGCCGCGCAGAACGCCCGCGCCGCGCCGTCCCGTCGCTGCATCGCCGGCGGGCGGTCCGAAGGCGATCGCGGCCTTACAGCTGCGATCGCCCGAGCCGGGACGGACTTGCCCCCGAACGGCTTGCTTGGCCGCAAGATCCTACTTACCCGAGAGAATATGATCGTAGAGCTGCGCCTTGTCCTTCTCGTAGAGCGCGCCAGTGATGACGTTGAAGCCCGGCGGGATGCCGCTGGCCGCCATGGCCGCCAGGGACAGCGCGACATAGCTGGTCGCTTGCGGGTCCTGCCACTGCGCCGCGTTGACGTAACCGTTGAGGACTTCCTGCGTCGTGTCGAGGGAATTGCCCCAGCCGACGACAGGAATTTCGCCCGGCTTGACGCCGACTTGATCAAACACGCGCTTGATGCTGCCGTCCGCGAGGTCGCCAAGGGCGATGATCGCCTTGATCTTTTTGCGATTGGCGGTGAGGTAGTCGGCCATCCGGGTGATGATCTCACCCTGATCGAGCGTCGTCTCGGTGACCTCGTAGGTGATTCCGAGCGGCTTGAACACGCTCGAGATCCCCTCGGTCTCCTGGACGCCATAAGTGGCGCCCGGAACTTCGACCGGCATCCAAACAAAATCGCCGGCCTTCACGAGGCCCTTGTCGACCAGATATTGCGCCCAGTGCCGGCCGAAAACGACATTGTCGCCGCCGACGTAGGCGTTGAAACTGGCTTTGGGATCGGGCGTATTGAAGTTGATGATCGGAATTTTCGCGTCGTTGGCTTCTTTCGTGACCTGAACGAGGCTGCCGGGATCAGGACTCGTCGTGACGATGCCGTCAGCCTTGGCGGCGATGGCGGAACGCACCGCCTCCTGCTGCGAAGCGACGTCGCCATTGTGGAACGAAGTCTTGACCGTGTTGCCGGTGTCCTTGGCCCATTGGTTCGCTCCGGCGAGGAAATACGTCCAAACCGGATCGGCGGGGGAGCCATGCGAAATCCAGAAGAACGTTTTCGCCTGCGCCGCCAACGGAATTGAAAGCGCAAGCAGCGCTCCAAAGATGACGAGAGTCAGTTTCCTCAGCATGAGAATTCCTCCCTTGCGATGACTGTCGCCCACTTGCACGCAGGTCGCATCATCGACGATCAAGTCTTGCACGCGCACATTGTGGCGGCAAGTTGGAGAGTTCGTGGCGCCATCGTTGGCCGCCATGCGGGACGAAGTCCTGCGCCGAGCAATGCGGCGCCTCCGCTTGTCCTTCAGCGGCCAAGTGAATTTGTCGCCAGAACCCACCTATCGCTTTGATGTAACAGTAAAAAACGAAGCGCTCAGGCTCTCCCGAGCCGATCGGGCCGCTTCGCGCAAGCAACTTCGCGGGCGATTTCAATGGCGTGAGTTGGGGAGAGTCACATTCCCTGGCGGAAACATGTCAACGTTGACAACGCTGGGGGCGCGGCTCTTAAGATGACCTCTTTCTTCCGAGTCAAAAAACGAGGGAGGAAGCACCAATGCGCATGACCCGTCGGGCCGCTGTCACGGCCTTTTTGGCTCTGGGTCTCTCCATCCCCGCGCTCGCCGATGAAAAGCCAACGATCCTCGCCTCGGTGCCGGGACTTACTTTTCCATTCTTCGTCTACATGATGGCCACATTCAAGGCGGAAGGCGAAAAGCTTGGTGCGAACGTCATCGAGAGCGATGGTCAACTTTCCACGCCCAAACAGACGGCCGACATCGAAGACGCCTTGACCAAAGGCGTGAAAGGCATCGTTCTGAGCCCCAATGAAGTGGAAGGGATGGCGCCCGCGCTGCAGGAAGCCATCGACGCCAATGTGCCCGTCGTCACGGTCGACCGAAGCGTTCCCTCCGTCAAGGGCATCCTCGCTCATGTCGGCGCCGACAATGTCCAAGGCGGCGAGGCGCAGGGCGCGTTGATCCTCAAGTTGTTCCCCGCCGGCGCCACGATCGTGCACCTCCAGGGAGAACCGGGCACGCAGCCGGCCATCGACAGGAGCAAAGGACTGCACAACGTGCTCGATGCGGCTGGCGACAAATACAAGATCGTCTACGAACAGACCGCTGGATTTGACCGCGCGCGCGGTCTCTCGGTCACCGAAGCGGCTCTCGCGGGTCTCGCCAAGCCGCCGCAGGTGATTGTCGCCGCCAATGACGAGATGGCGTTTGGCGCCATCGAAGCGGTCAAGGCGCGCAACTTGAGCGGCGTCGCGATCATCGGCTTTGACGCGTTGCCCGAGGCGCTCGCTCACGTGCGCGACGGCGACATGACCGCGACGATCGAGCAGTTCCCGGCCGAACAATGCGCTGTCGCCATGCGAATTCTTGTCGACTTCATCAAGACCGGGCGGCGGCCGGAGAAGCAGATCAACCTCTTGCCGCCCCTCGCGATCACCAAAGCCAACCTCACCGAAGCGAAGCGTTTGAACGAGGTCAAGTGAACCCGCCTCGACAATCATGGAAATAGCGTTTGCGGCGGATCGTCTTCCCCCGGACGTTGGAGCTGCGCGATTTGGCGTATGTGACGGATCTCCGGGGATATGTGCTCGAGAAGCTGCGAGTTGGCAGCGAGTTCGCGTTGTACCGGGGCCGTCCGGTCGGCGAAGCGGCGCCCGTTCTCGTGCTGGCGCCGTTGGGCGCCCAGCAAACGCCGGCGGAACTCAACCGGCTCGAGCACGAATATGCGCTGGCGAACGATCTTGATCCGGTCTGGGCCATGCGACCCGTGGCGATCGCACGCCGCGATGGGCAAAGCATGATCGTTCTCGAGGACGCCGAGGGCGACCTGCTGGAGGGAATGCTCGGGCGACCTCTCGAGCTGACGCGCTTTCTGCAGATCGCCCTTGGTCTCGCGGCGGCGCTTCGCCAGGTCCATCAGCGTGGCCTGATCCACAAGAACATCCGGCCGGCGAACGTCTTTGTCGACGCTGCCGCCAATGTGCGGCTCACCGGCTTTGGCATGGCGTCCCACTTGCCGCGCGAACGCCAGGCGCCGACGCCGCCAGAAACGATCGAGGGTGCGTTTGCTTACATCTCGCCGGAGCAGACGGGCCGCATGAACCGGTCGATCGACGCCCGCAGCGATCTCTACTCAGTGGGCGTAACGCTGTACGAGATGATCGCCGGCGCGCCGCCGTTTTCCGCATCGGATCCGATGGAGTGGATTCATTGCCACATCGCGCGGCCCGCGCCGCCGCCGAGCGAGCGGGCGGCTGGAATTCCGGGACCTGTCGAGGGCATCATTTTGAAGCTTCTCGCCAAGTCGCCGGAGGATCGCTATCAGACCGCCGCGGGCCTCGAGGCGGATCTGCGCGCGTGCCTGACCGCATGGCGGGCCGATCGGCGCATCGACCCCTTCCCCCTCGGAGCGCGCGATGTTCCCGACCGGTTGCTGATCCCCGAAAAGCTCTATGGACGCGAGGCGGAGATCGCGACGCTGGTTGCGGCGTTTGATCGCGTCGTGGCCCACGCAAGGGCGGAGCTCGTCCTGGTGTCGGGATATGCCGGCGCGGGCAAGTCCTCCGTCGTCAACGAACTGCACAAGATGCTGGTCCCGCCGCGCGGCCTCTTCGCGGCCGGCAAGTTCGATCAGTACAAGCGCGACATCCCGTATGCGACCCTGGCGCAAGCGTTCCAAAGTCTCGTCCGTAACATCCTTGGCCGGGACGACGCGGAACTGGGCCGCTGGCGCCACGCCCTCATGGAGGCGCTTGGCCCGAACGGCCAGCTCATGGTCAATCTCATCCCCGAGCTTGTCGCCATCATCGGCGAACAACCGCCGATCCCCGACCTGCCGCCGCAGGAGGCGCAGAACCGCTTCCAGATGGCGTTCCGACGATTTCTCGGCGTGTTCGCACGACCAGAGCACCCTCTCGCGCTGTTCCTCGACGATTTGCAATGGCTCGATACGGCGACGCTCGAACTGCTCGAACGCCTGCTTGCCGATGAGGAGGTGCGGCACGTCCTGTTGATCGGCGCCTATCGCGACAACGAAGTCGGCCCCTCGCATCCGCTCATGCAGACGCTGGCGCGCATCCGCGACGCAGGGTCGAGCGTTCAGGAGATCGTGCTCAAGCCGCTTAGGCCTGAGCACGTGGGACAGCTTGTCGCCGACGCGCTGCACAGGGAGCCGGAGATTGTGCAGCCGCTGGCCCAAATGCTGTTCGAGAAGACCGCCGGCAATGCGTTCTTCCTCATTCAGTTCATCACGGTGCTGGCCGAAGAGGGGTTGATCGCGTTCGATTCCGACGCCTCCGCCTGGCGCTGGGATATCGATCGCATCCGCGCCAAGGGCTTCACCGACAACGTCGCCGACCTCATGGCCGCGAAGATGAGCCGTCTACCCAAGGCGACGCAGGAAGCGTTGGGATTGCTGGCCTGTCTTGGCAACGTCGCCGGGATCGCGACGCTCGATCTGGTTTCCGGAGCGGCCAAGGAGGCGGGCCATACGGCGCTTTGGCAAGCGGTGCTGGCCGGTCTCGTCAATCGTGTCGATGGCGTTTACGCATTCATCCATGACCGCGTCCGCGAGGCGGCCTATGCGCTCATCCCCGAGGAGCGGCGGGCCGAGGTCCATCTGCACGTCGGCCGCTGTCTCGTTGAAGCGATAAGCGAGGATGAGCTTGCCGAGCAGGTTTTCGAGATCGTCAACCAGTTCAACCGCGGCGCCGCTTTGATCCATACGCCGGAAGAGCGGCGGCAAGTCGCCAGGCTCAATCTCATGGCGGGCAACCGCGCCAAGACGTCCACTGCCTTTGCGTCGGCGCTGGCGTATTTCGCTGCAGGCGGCGCGTTCATGACGCAGGGCGGTTGGACGCGCCAATACCGCTTGACCTTCGATCTCGAGTTGCAGCGGGCCGAATGCGAACTGCTGGTCGGCGATCTCGCTGCAGCGGAAGAGCGGCTTTCCGTCTTGTCGGGGCGCTCGGCGAATCTCGTCGACATGGCGGCGGTCGCTTGCCTGCGCATGACGCTTTACACGACGCTCGACCGCAGCGACCGCGCCGTCGACATCGCTCTCGAATACCTTCGCCGCGTCGGCATCCGCTGGGCGCGGCGTCCGACCGAAGAGGCGATGCGGCGAGAATACGCCCGCTTCTTGCGGCGCCTCGGCGACCGCTCGATCGAGGCGCTGATCGATCTTCCGTTGACCCGCGACCCCGAATGGCGCGCGACGCTCGACGTCCTGATGCTGGCCGTGCCGGCGGCCAATTTCACCGACGAGAACCTCTTCTGCCTCGCGGTCGTCCGGATGGCGAGCCTCTCGCTGGAACACGGCAACAGCGATGCGTCGTGCCACGCGTATGTCTGGCTCGGCATGATCCTGCGGTCGCATTTCGGCGACTTCCAGGCCGGCTTCCGCTTCGGCCGGCTTGGCATCGATCTGGTGGAGAAGCGCGGACTCGATCGCTTCAGGGCGCGCATCTACTCGGACTTCGGGCATCTCATCAATCCCTGGACAAGGCGCTTGCGCGACGGCGTCGAGTGGGTGCGTCGCGCCGTGGCGACGGCCCAGGCGAATGGCGATCTCACGTTTGCGTCCTTTGCCTGCAACTCGCTGACCATGCTACTGCTCGCCAGCGGCGAGCCACTCGGCGATGTGCAGCGGGAGGCAGAGAGCGGGCTCGAATTCACGCGGAAGGTTCACTTCGGCCTTTTCGCCGACATCATGACCGGACAACTTGGCCTTGTCCGCGCGCTGCGCGGCCTCACCGCAGACGTGTCGAGTTTCGGCGACGAGCATTTCGACGAACAACGCTTCCAACACCGTCTCGAAACCGACCCGCGTCTGGCGTTCGCCGCATGCTGGTATTGGGTCCGGAAACTGCAAGCGCGCTTTTACGCCAACGACGACGCGGGCGCCGTCGCAGCCGCCGATCGCGCGCAATCCCTACTATGGAAATCCTCGCCGTTCTTCGAGGCGGCGGAGTACCATTTCTATGCCGCTCTGGCGCGTGCGGCGGTCTGCGGTCAGGGCCCCGCGGTGGAGCAGCCGCGGCTCCGGGAGGAACTCGCCGATCACCACCGGCAACTCCAGATCTGGGCGGACAACTGCCCCGAGAATTTCGCCGACCGCGCGGCGCTTGTGAGCGCCGAGATCGCACGGCTCGACGGGCGCGAACTGGAGGCCGAGCGCCTCTACGAAGAGGCCATCCGGTCAGCCGGCGAGCACGGGTTCGTGCAGAACGAGGGTCTCGCCGGCGAGCTTGCCGCGCGCTTCTACGCGGCTCGCGGTTTTGCGACGATCGCCGACGCTTATCTGCGCAACGCCACACGTTGCTATCGCCGCTGGGGCGCAGAGGGCAAAGTCCGCCAGCTCGAGCAGTTCCATCCGCGCCTGCGCGAGGAATCGGTTCGCGCCGCTGGCTCGCCGCTCGCGCAACTCGACGTCGAGGCGGTGGTCAAGGCCTCGCAAGCCGTATCCGGCGAGATCGTGCCCGACCGGCTGATCGAAACCCTGATGCGGATCGCGATCGAACATGCCGGGGCGGAGCGCGGCTTGCTCATTCTGTTGCGCGACGGTGCGCCGCAGATCGAGGCGGAGGCTAGAACCGAGGAGAAAATGGTCAAGGTCACGGTCGGACAGGCGGCTGTGACGCCCGCGCAGATGCCTGAATCGATTCTGCACACGGTGATCCGGATGCGGCAAAGCGTGATCCTGGACGACGCCTCGGCCGAGAACCCGTTCGCCGCGGACGACTACATCCGCGAGAAGCGCGCCCGTTCCATTCTCTGCGTGCCGTTGGTGAAGCAGGCCAGCCTGATCGGCGTGCTTTATCTCGAGAACAACCTGGCCTCGCACGTGTTCACGCCGTTCCGGACCTCGCTGCTGGAGTTGCTGGCGTCGCAGGCCGCGATCTCGTTGGAAAACGCCCGGCTTTACGGCGAGCTGACGATGAGTGAAGAGCGCTGGCGCAACCTGTTTGAAAACGTCCCCGTCGGCGTCAACCTGGTCGGCTTGCACCGGCGCTATGTCGCGGCGAACCCGGCCTTTCAGAAAATGATCGGCTATACCGAGGAAGAACTGCGCAGCCTCACGCCGCTCGACGTCACCCATGAGGACGACCGGGCCGCCTCCGAGGCGATCATCACAGCGCAGTTGGCCGGTCAGCCCTTCCTTCAGCACCGCGAAAAGCGCTACCGGCGCAAGGATGGCAGCATCCTCTGGACGGAGGTCGACGCGTTTCTGGCGCCGATCGCCGGCAGTGCGCCCCTTCTCGCGGGCGTCGCGGTCGACGTCACGGAACGCAAGCGCGCCGAAGAGGCGCTGCGCGACTCCCAGACGGAGCTTGCCCACGCGGCGCGGCTCACGACGCTGGGCGAACTCACCGCGTCGATCGCCCACGAGATCAACCAGCCGCTCGCCGCCATCTCGTCCAACAGCATGGCGGGTTTGAACTGGCTGAACCGGAAGAAGCCCGATCTTGGCGAGGCGCGCGATGCGCTCTCGCGCATCGCACGGGATGTCGGGCACGCGGCGGACGTGATACGCGGATTGCGGGCGCTCGCGCGGAAATCGGGACCGCAATTGATCCGGCTGGACATCGACGAAGTGATTGGGGAAGTGCTGGAGTTGACCGGCGCCGAGATGCGCCGGCAGGGCGTCGCGTTGCGCGCTTCGCTGGCCGCAAGCGAACGGCCCGTCGTGGGCGACCGGGTTCAGTTGCAGCAAGTGCTGCTCAATCTGATCATGAACGGCGTCGAAGCGATGAGGACAGTCAAGCAAAGCGCGAGGGAGCTGGCGGTGTCCTCGATGCTCGACGAACCGGGCGCTGTGCTTGTCGCGGTCGAAGACACTGGCGCGGGGCTCGACCCCGATGTCGCGCAACGAGTCTTCGAACCGTTCTTCACGACCAAGTCCGAGGGCTTGGGCATGGGACTTGCGATCTGCCGGTCGATCGTCGAGTCGCACGGCGGGCGCTTGTGGGCCTCGCCGCGCACGCCGCGCGGCTCCGCGTTCCGCTTTACCCTGCCGGCGGCGCCGGCGAATTGAAGAGCCGCCTCGTCACCTAGCGTCTTCCGAATTTTGGTGGAAGCCGCCGCTCCCGAGTCCACTTGTCATGCACGCGAGAAGCGGGCATCCAGGAGTCAAGGGCGAAGGCCTGCGGCGGCTAGCTGGACCCTCGCTTTCGCGAGGGTGACAGGCTGTGTGCGGTAACCAAAAAGGCAAAGCGCTCTAAGCGCACGGAGGCGATGGTCCGCGACCTCAGTGAACGCTGACGGTCTTCAGTTCACTCCGCCAGGCGTTCGCGATCGCTGCGCCCTTGGATTCTGTCAGCATGATGGGCGAACCATCCGCGCCGAGAAGCGCGAACAGCTTCACGCCGGCCGGGATGCCGGTGGCGTCGGGAAACAGACGCCGCGCCTCTTCCAACTTGATTGTCTTCACATAGGCGATTGCGCCGCCGCCGAGACGGGCAAATTCGCGACTCGTCAAGGCGGCCATATCAACGTTGACGTCGATCATGTCTCGCTCCTTCCCGGACTGTCTGCGTAGAGGCGGAAAGCGCCGGAGGGAAATGGCCCCTCCGATTGGAGGGGCCGAGTCTGGCCGGACTTCGGGTCAAAGTCCGGCCTGGGAGGTTCCACGAAGATACGCCCTTTCCTGAACTCCGAAATTGGACGAAGGAGCACGCGCGGGGCGCATTGGTTGTGGGAGCGTTAACCCTCGGTGTAATCGGCGCCACGCAATCGGCGCCCTGAGGCGCCCTCAACTCCAGACTATTTCATCGGCATCGGCGCCATCAGGCCGCCTTGCGTCTACAGGGCGTTCAGCCCTCGCTCCAGGTGGTAGGGGCGGCCGGTCGTGCCCTCGAAGATCTCGCCGTAGTTGCCTGTCGCGGCGATCACTTTGGCGGCCCAGTCGTGCGCAAGGCCAAACGCTTGCGCGATCGCAAAATCGCGGCCGAGCAACTGTTCGGCGCGCATGGCCTTCAATGCAGCCAGCGCTTCCGGCTCGGCGGGGAAAGCGTGAAGGGCAAGCCCTTCCGAACTGCCGAGGATAGCGACCGCGACGGCGCGGCAGATCTCGCCGCCGAGCGCAGAGAGATCGCCGTGAACAGCTGACGACGATGACGCTCTGCGGCCGGTACGGGCTGTTGGCGATGTCGTTGATCGCCTCCGCCGCCAACACTTCCGAGATCTGCTGATCCGAGTAAGCGGGGTGATCGTCGTTGCCGAGGAATGCGTGCTGAATTGCGGGAGTCGGGTCCGTCGGCGCGAGGCCGTCGTTGTTGTCATGGCCGCCGCGCATATAGAACACGTCACTTTGGGGAATTAACGGATTCAAATTTGCAGTGCGATGACATCTCAAATGCGTAGACACTACTTGGCTCGGCAGCCGGAGACAAAGGCCAGATTGGCGCCGTCGTCGAAGCGCACGAATGAATACAATGATCGTCTCGGCCGCCACAGAGCGCCTCTTTTCCCGCCGCTCTTGCCCGCGACGAAGCGGGCCTCGACGTCTTGACTTCCGTTTGCTATGGGCCGCTCTTGGCCAAAAATGGTCGAGGGGCGGGAAACCACTGAACGACGAGCCTCCGCCCGCCGTCGCGCAGGCTGCGGCGGGGCTCATCGCCGTTGGCGATGTCCATCACATAGCCGTTTGCACGGAATCTCGAGGGGTGAACATGGCGAAGACAATCCTGCCGGTCATCATGTGCGGCGGCGCGGGCACGCGAGTATGGCCCGAATCGCGGGAGACGATGCCCAAGCAGTTCATCGCGCTGATCGGCGCCGCCTCCACCTTTCAGGAGACCGTGCGCCGGGTCGCCGACCCGATCTTTGCGCCGCCGATCGTCATCACCAATCGCGACTATCGGTTTCTCGTCAAAGAGCAGCTCGCCGAGATCGGCGTCGAGGCGACGATCGTCATCGAGCCGGCGCGGCGCGATTCCGGGCCGGCGATCGCCATCGCCGCCGCGCTCGCGGCTCGCCAAGATCCCGAAGCTGTGGTCGCCGTTTTCGCCTCGGACCATGTGATCACGAAACGGGACGAGTTTCTCTCCGCTTGCCTCGCCGCGGCGGGCGCGGCCGAGGAAGGCCTGATCGTGACGCTCGGCGTCACGCCCTCCGAGCCGGCGACCGGCTACGGCTACATCAAGCCGGGCGCGCCGGCCGGGTCGGGCGCCGCCCTCGCCATTCGAGCTTTCGTCGAGAAGCCGGATCGCGCCACCGCAGAGCGCTACATCGCCGAGGGGCACCTCTGGAATTCCGGCAACTTCTTTTTCCGCGCCGACGTCATGCGCGAGGAGATCAACGCCTTCGAGCCCGAGATGGCGCAGGCCGCCGACGCGGCGCTCGAAAAGGCCAAGCGCGACCTCGGTTTCCTCGTGCTCGACGCCGAGGCCTTCTCGGCCGCGCCCAAGAAGTCGATCGACTATGCCGTGATGGAGCGCACCCAGCGCGCCGCCGTCGTTCCCGCCGACGTCGGCTGGTCGGACGTCGGCAGTTGGGAGGCCGTCTGGAAGCTCAGCGATCGCGACGAAGACGGCAACGCGATCGTCGGCGAAGGCGTCGTGGTGGATTCCGAGAATGTGCTGGTGCGTTCGCACGGCTTGTTGACCGCCGTCATCGGCCTCAAGGACGTCGTCATCGTCTCGACGCAGGACGCCGTCCTCGCGGTGGCGAGCGACCAGGGCGACAAGGTCAAGCAGCTCGTCGATACGTTGAAGCGCCAGGGCCGGCGCGAGGCGGTCGAGCACAAGCGCATCTACCGGCCCTGGGGCTACTACCAGTCGATCGATTCGGGCGCGCGCCATCAGGTCAAGCGCATCGTCGTCACGCCGGGCGGGCGTCTCTCGCTGCAAAAGCACTACCACCGCGCCGAGCATTGGGTGGTCGTCACCGGCACGGCGGAGGTGACGCGCGGCGAGGAGCTGAAAATCGTCCACGAGAACGAGTCGATCTTCCTGCCGATCGGCATCGTCCACCGCCTCGCCAACCCCGGCAAAATCAATCTCGAACTGATCGAGGTGCAGACCGGCTCCTACCTCGGCGAGGACGACATCGTCCGCATCGAGGACGTCTACAACCGCGAGAGCGAGTAGCGGCCGCAGCGGCTTCCGAGGCGCTTGGCGACCTCGCAAAGGACCATGGTCCCGGCGCCAGGCATCGTCAGTCGCACAAAATTCATTTAAGGGGGCCACTCTTCGCGCGCGCTCGCCGGGCTACGCAACCTCGCCAGCGCCGCTCGGCGAGCTGTCCCGTTTGCGCCCTTTGACACCTCCCGCGCCGCGTGAGGTAAAAGAGGGCTGCATGATGCGGGCTAGATGATGCCTAGCAATTGCCTTATTTGAGGTCCAGCACCTCATGACACGTATGGGAGCCGATAAGAATGCAGACCCACATATCAAAACTGGCGCAAGCCGTCGCAGGCGTAGCACTTCTTGCCGGGGCCTATAGCCTGCCGGCGGCTGCGGCCGAGCAGTATCCTTATGTCCATCACCGAATGGTGCACCGGACCCATTATGCGTCCCACAACAACGATCTGATCGTGAGAAAGCGCGCCTATCGCGAGCCGGTCGCCGCCGCTCCCGACGCTTTCCATGACGGCCCCGCCACCATCATCACGGCGCCGGTCGCGATTGCCGGTACGATCGTCAGCTTGCCATTCCGGCTGGTCGAGGCCGTGTTTCCCCCGCGCACCAACGATCCGCGCGTGGTGGTCGGCGCGCCAGTTCATCTCGCCGGACAGATCGCGGAATTCCCGTTCTTCGCGATCAACGGCGCCTTCGGCGTGCAGTCGACCTATTATTGATCGACTCGCGCGCGGCCGCCCCGCGGCGACCGCGCGCTATGCGTTTGGCTAGAACCGTCTGCTTTTTGGTTGACGCGGCGCTGCTGGACCCCTGCGAAACGCGAGGGTCTAGCAGCGCCGCAGGCGTTTGTGTTTGCCTTTGACTCGTGGATGCCCGCTTTTTCGAGCGTGTGAAACAATCGCGTTGCAAGGTCTGGCGGCGACGATCCGGCGCCGTTGGCGGCGGTTCGGACGCTTGAACTTGGAACCGCGCGCGACGCTTTGGCGCTGGCGCCGCGCATCGGCGCTCGCGCGCTCGGTCT
>DASXGX010000103.1:0-87194 GCA_036488815.1 Roseiarcus sp. | reverse complement strand
GGCACTATTTGTCATCGCCGCGCAGTGGAATTAGGCGCTTCCCTGACGCGTTTCGAGCCAAAAAGGGAAATCACTTGAGCCAGATCGTCACCGCCAATCGGCTCGCCGATGGCGTCGTCGTGTTCCAGGACGCCGCCGGCGGCTGGGCCGAGGACTTTGCGAGCGCGGCGGTTTATGAGGATGCGGCGGCGGTCAGAGCCGCGCTCGCCCAGGCGGGCGAGGCGGTCGCGCGCACCTTGATCGTTGACCCCTATGCGATCGAGGTCGCGTTGCGGAACGGACATTACGCGCCCAAGGCGCTGCGCGAAGCGATCCGCGCCGCCGGGCCGACCATCCGCCGCGACCTCGGCAAGCAGGCGCACGGGCAGGCGCCGGTCGCCGCCCTGCACGCGCCTACGGAGAGCTCCCATGTATCGCTATGACGAATTCGACGCCGCCTTCGTTTCGAACCGCGTCGCTCAGTTCCGGGACCAGGTCGCCCGTCGCCTCTCCGGCGAACTGACGGAGGAGCAGTTTCGGCCGCATCGGCTGATGAACGGCCTCTACCTGCAACTGCACGCCTATATGTTGCGCATCGCGGTGCCCTACGGCACGCTCAACTCCCGGCAGATGCGCAAGCTCGCCGAGATCGCGCGCAAGTACGACCGCGGCTACGGCCATTTCACGACGCGCCAGAACCTGCAGTTCAACTGGCCGGCGCTGAAGGATACGCCCGACATTCTCGCCGAGCTGGCGACGGTCGACATGCATGCGATCCAGACCTCGGGCAATTGCATCCGCAACGTCACCGCCGACCATTACGCCGGTGTGGCGTCCGACGAGGTCGCCGATCCCCGTCCCTACGCGGAAATCCTGCGCCAGTGGTCGTCGTTGCACCCGGAATTCACCTTCCTGCCGCGCAAGTTCAAGATCGCCGTCAATGGCGGCCCGCATGACCGCGCGGTGATCCAGGCGCACGACATCGGCCTGCAGATGGTTCGCAACGAAAAGGGCGAACTCGGCTTCACCGTCTATGTCGGCGGCGGCCTCGGTCGCACGCCGCTGCTCGGCCACAAGGTGCGCGAATTCCTGCCCGAGGCCGATCTGCTCGCCTATTCCGACGCGATCCTGCGCGTCTACAACCTCGAGGGCCGCCGCGACAACAAGTACAAGGCGCGCATCAAGATCCTGCTGCACGAGAAGGGCCTCGAGGGACTGCGCGAGGCGATCGAAGCCGAATTCGCCGCGCATGACCGCACCGGCCTGACGCTGCCGGCCGAAGAGATCGCGCGCATCAACGCCTATTTTGCGCCCCCCGCGCTCGAACCCAAGAAGCCGGCGAACGAGCGCGTCGAGCGCCGGCGCGCCAAGGATGCGCAATTCTCGAAGTTCTTCGAGTCCAACGTCGCGCCGCACCGCACTCGGGGCTACGCCATCGTCACCGTCTCGCTCAAGCCGATCGGCGGCGTTCCGGGCGATGCGAGCGCCGATCAGATGGATGCGGTCGCCGACCTCGCGGAGGACTACTCGCAGGACGAACTGCGCGTCTCGCACGAGCAGAACCTGATCCTGCCGCATGTCGCGCTGGACGATCTCACCGCGGTCTACGACCGGCTCGCCTCGGTCGGTCTGGCGACGCCGAACGCCGGACTGATCAGCGACATCATCGCCTGCCCAGGCCTCGACTACTGCGCACTGGCGACGGCGCGCTCGATCCCGATCGCCCAGCGCCTCTCCGAGCGTTTCGGCGACGGCGCCCGGGCGCGGGCGATCGGCCCGATGAAGATCAAGATCTCGGGCTGCATCAACGCGTGCGGCCACCATCACGTCGGCCACATCGGCATCCTCGGCCTCGAGCGCGCTGGGGAGGAAACCTATCAGGTCACGCTCGGCGGCTCGGGCAGCGAGAGCGCCTCGATCGGCCAGATCGTCGGGCCGGGCTTCAGCTCCGAGACCATCGTCGACGCGGTCGAGACGGTCGTCGAGACCTACATGGCCAAGCGCGAGGGGCCGCACGAGGACTTCCTCACCGCCTACCGCCGGCTCGGCATGGCGCCGTTCAAGGAAGCCCTCTACGAGCGCAGCGCGGGAGCGGACATCTGATGAGCGCACACGACGTCAAGCTGTTCGGCGACGCCGTCGCGGCATCGCGTCTCGAGGGCAAGTTCGCGCGCGTCAAGGCCAGCTCGCTGCTGCGACTCGCCATCGAGGATCTGTTTCCCGGTCGCATCGCCCTGGTGTCGAGCTTCGGCGCCGATTCCGCGGTGCTGCTGCATATGGTCGCTGGCGTCGACAAGCGAACGCCGGTGGTCTTCGTCGACACCGGCCAGCACTTTCCCGAGACGCTCGCCTACCGGGACGCGCTCGTCGCGCGGCTCGGGCTCGAAAACGTGATCGTCGCCGATCCCAATCCGGCGACGCTCGCCACCGAGGATCCGGAGAAGTTTCTCTTTGCGAGCGACCCGGACCGCTGCTGCGAGATCCGCAAGGTGCAACCCTTGGCGACCGCCTTGGAGGGCTATGAGGCCTGGATCACCGGCCGCAAGGGGTTTCAGAGCACGACTCGCGCGCGCATTCCGCTATTCGAGGCGGAAGGCGAGCGCGTCAAGGTGAACCCGCTGGTCGGCTGGAGCGCGACCGATCTTCTCACCTACATCCGCGAGGCCGACTTGCCGCCGCACCCGCTGGTCGCTAAGGGCTATCCCTCGATTGGCTGCCTGCCCTGCACCAGCGCGGTCAAGCTCGGCGAAGACGTGCGGGCTGGACGCTGGCGCGGTCGCGGCAAGACCGAATGCGGCATCCACACGGAGCCGCTGTCGGCAGGACAGGATATTTGATGGCTTTGTGGCGTGACGGCGGATTCGCCGAGGACATCTGGACGTTTGTCGACGACGCGGCGTCGATCCCCGCGACGGGCGCGATCATCGTCTCCTTCGCGCGCTGGAGCGCCGAGACGGAGGCGCTCGCCAAGCGCGCGGATCCGATCGGCGTTGCGATCGCGGCGGGCAAGGACACGCTTGCGCAACTGCCGGAGGCGGCCAAGCGTCCGCTCGTAGCGTTGAGCTTCGCCAAATTCGGCGACGGCCGCGCCTTCTCCTACGCCGAGCTGCTGCGCGAACGTCACGGCTTCAAAGGCGACTTGCGTGCGATCGGCGAAGTGCTGCTCGATGAAATCCCGCTGATGTTGCGTTGCGGTTTCACGTCGTTCGAGGTGACGGACGAGCCGACCTTGCGCGCGCTGCGTGAGGGGCGTCTGTTCACCACGCCGCTGCACTATCAGCCGAGCGTCGCAACAGCCGGCGAAGCGCCCGCGGGAACGCGGCCATGGCTCAGACGCAAGGCCCAGTGACAACGCTTCAGACCATCGAGTAGCGCGCCAGAGACCGCGGGAGCGATCGACGCCTGCGGGAACCACATAGCCTCCCGTTCGTTGTCCGCATGAACACGGAGGTTTTGGCCATGAAACTGCTATCGACATCCGCAATTTTGCTGGCGTTCGTCGCTGGGCCAGCGCTCGCCGACGAAGTCACTGTGACCCCGCCCGTCCCCGGCGCGCGCGTCGATGTTGAGCATCATCACGACGCCGACGACGCCACGCATAAGAAAGTGGTCATTCGCAAAAATGAGAATGGCTGCGACACGAAGACCGTCAAGAAGTCAAACGGTGAAGGCGACAGCGTCAGTCACACCAAGACCAACTGCTGACGTCCTCGGAGCCGCCACAAGCGGCGCCTCTCCTATTCCGCACTTTTCGCGAGCCGCAGGTTCGGGCTCGTCTTGGCGGCGGCATCCTCGCCGAATTCCATCGCATCGATGCGCGCCGCGCGGCGCGTGATCTTCTCGGCGGAGGTCGCGACCTGGCCGACGTCGTCCTGCGCTTGCCGGAAGTGGGTTTCGAGCTTCGTCGTCCGCTCCGCGAGCAAACGAACGTCGTTGAGCAGCTTGCCGACCTCGCCATGGATCACATGCGCCTGGTCGCGCATCCGCTGGTCGCGCAGAATCGCCTGCGTAACCTGGATCGCCATCATCATCAGCGAGGGGGAGACGATGACGACGCGGCTGCGATGGGCTTTCTGCACGACGTCGTCGAAATGTTCGACGAGGTCGGAGTAGATCGATTCCGAGGGAACGAACATCAGCGCGATGTCCTGCGTCTCGCCCGGCAGGAGATAGCGGTCCGCAATGTCCCTGACGTGCTTGCCGACGTCCGTGCGCACGCGGCTTATCGCTGCTTTCCGCGCCTCCTCGCTGCGCGCCTCGTTGAACAGCGTGAACGCCTCGAGCGGAAATTTGGCGTCGACCGCCAGCAACCGGCTGTCTCCTGGCAGGCGGATCACGCAATCGGGCCGCACCTTGTTGGAAAGCGTATATTGGAACTCGTAGGCGCCGGACGGCAGGCCGTCGCGCACGATCGCCTCCATGCGGCCCTGGCCGAAGGCGCCGCGCGTCTGCTTGTTGGCGAGGATGTCCTTCAGCGAGACGACCTCGTCGCCGATGCCGGCCATCCGCGCTTGCGCGGCGTCGATCACGGCGAGCCGCTCGTTGAGTTTGTTAAGGTTGGCGCCCGTTGTTTGCGCATGGGATTCGAGCCCGGCGCCGAGCCGCGCGCCGACGTTGTCGAGGCGCTCGGCCATAACACGCGCCAGCTCCGCCTGGCGGGAGCCGAACCAATCGCTCATCGACGCGAACCGGCCGCTGAGTTCAGCGTTGGATTGGACGAGGGCGGCGATGCGCGCCTCGAGCTCGCGCTGGCGCTCCTCCGCTTCCCAGGCCTGCCGCCGGCGACCGGCGCCGGCTCTGGCGAGCGCCACGACAACCGCCAGCAAGAGCAGCGCAATCGCGCCGAGCGCCCCTTGGAGCGCCTCGCCGAACGTGACGGGAACGCCGTCGAGCACGAACAGGATTTGGTTCATGGCGCGAGCCTACGCGATTCGGCCTCCAAAAGCGAACGAAAGAAGAACATGTTTGACCGCGCCGCCCCGCGCGACTATCAGACCAAGAGGAAACCGGAGAATGAAACGAACGCCATGGCTTTGCGCCCTATCATCATCCTGCCCGACCCGAAGCTGCGCCTGGTGAGCGCGCCGCTGGAGCGCGTCGACGACGATATCCGGAAGCTGATGGACGACATGGTGGAGACGATGCACGACGCGCCCGGCATCGGCCTCGCCGCGATCCAGATCGCCGAGCCGCTGCGCCTCGTCGTGATTGACCTCGCGAAGAAGGACGAGCCGCCGCAGCCGCAATATTTCGTCAATCCCGAGATCGTCTGGTCGTCCGACGAGCGCTCGGTCTATGAGGAAGGCTGCCTCTCGATCCCCGATTACTACGAAGAGGTGGAGCGACCGGCGAGCGTGCGGGCGAGCTTTCTCGACCGGGACGGCAAGCGGCAGGAGATCCTCGCGGAAGGGTTGCTGGCCACCGCCCTGCAGCACGAGATCGACCACCTCAACGGGGTGCTGTTCATCGATTACATTTCGAAACTGAAGCGCGACCGAGTCGTCAAGAAATTCGCCAAGATGGCCAAGCGCGCGGCGGAGGGCGAGCGTCCTCTGTGATGGGCGAGGCTTAGAAGGAGCGTTGCGATGCAGATCGACGTGAGCGCTTTCCGTGTCGACGAGGGCGACGACGTGTCGCTCCACCAACGGCCTACCGAGGTCGACCCGTTCTACAAATCAAAATCGAATTACAAGGATATTCTCGCTGACCACGTCTCGACGCTGAGCAAGTTGCAGGAGGATTTGTACCGCTCCGCGGGTTATGCGCTGCTTCTTGTCCTGCAAGGCATGGACACCGCCGGCAAGGACGGCGCGATCGCCCACGTGATGTCCGGCGTCAATCCACAGGGGTGCAAGATCGCCTCCTTCAAGCAGCCGAGTTCGAACGAGCTGCTACATGACTTTCTCTGGCGCTGCGCTCGCGAATTGCCGGAGCGCGGGATCATCGGCGTCTTCAACCGTTCTTATTACGAACCTGTCCTCGTCATCCGCGTCCATCCCGAATTGCTGCGTGAGGAGGGCATCCACGACCCGGAAGCCGATCTCGACGCGATTTGGGCTGACCGCTACCGCTCGATCCGCGACTTCGAGCGACATCTCCATGTCAATCACACGCGCGTCGTAAAAATCTTCCTGCACATCTCCAAGGAGGAACAGCTACGCCGCTTGCAGCGGCGGCTCGACACCCCGGAAAAATCCTGGAAGATCACGCGCGCCGACGCGCTGGAGCGCGAATACTGGAAGGACTACATCAACGCTTACGAGCACGCCCTGAGCGAGACCAGCGCGGCTAACGCCCCCTGGTGGATCGTTCCCGCCGACGACAAACCGAATGCGCGCCTCATCGTGTCGCAGATCGTCATCGACACGCTGAAGGGCCTCAATCTCACACCCCCGCCGATCGACGCGGAACGCAAGCACGATCTCAAGGAAATTGGCAAGCTGCTGGAGAAGTAGCTGCGGTAAGCGGTGGCATCCCTCGCCGTCGTGACAAGCCGGGCCATGACGCGCGAGGCGAGGCAAAATGGGCGCCCCTAGCGCATTCTTCATTCTGGTCGACGCGCCGAGCAGCTCTTTTCGTCATGCCCGGCCTTGTGCTGCCTTGTGTCGGGCGCCCATGCCGGGCGGACGATTCTAACGTCATAGGGTCTTCGTGACGGCCCCGCGTGGATGGCCGGGACAAGCCCGGCCAAGACGGTGTGCGTCAACCCATTTGCAAGGGGTTACGAAGCTTTCAGGCCGTCGAGCGCGATGTTGAGCTGCAGCACATTGACGCGCGGCTCGCCGACGAGGCCGAAAACGCGACCTTGGATGTGCGCTTCGACCAGCGCGCGCACTTGGTCCTCGGGCAAGTTGCGGGCCTTGGCGACCGCTGGAATCTGCGCCAAGGCGTTCTCCGGCGAGATGTGCGGATCGAGGCCGGAGGCCGACGTGGTCACGGCGTCCGCCGGGATCGGCATCGCCCAGCCGGCCGCCTTCTTGGCCTCGACGTCCGCCTTCACGCGGTCGAGCAGCTTCTGCGACGTCGGACCAAGGTTCGAACCCGTCGAATTGGCGGCGTTGTAGGGTGCGTCGATCGTCTTGGTCGGATCGTCGGGGTCAGCGGGATCCTGCGCCTGGGTCGCCGACGGGCGGCCGTGAAAGTACTTGTTGCTCGCGAAGTTCTGCCCGATCAGCGCCGACCCGACGGCCTGTCCCTTGACCGAGAGCAAGCTGCCGTTCGCCTGATAAGGCATCGCGAATTGAGCGACCTCGGTGATCGCCAGGGGATAGACGAGCCCCGTCAGCAGCGTGAACAGCACGAGCAAGACGATGGCGGGGCGAATTTGGCTCAGCATGGAATGCTCCTCAAGCCAGATGCAGGAAGGCGACCAAGACGTCGATGATCTTGATGCCGATGAAGGGGGCGACGAGGCCGCCGAGCCCGTAGATCGCGAGGTTGCGGCGCAGCAGCGCCGCCGCGCCCACCGGGCGATACGCGACGCCTTTCAGCGCGAGCGGGATCAACGCGATGATGATGAGCGCGTTGAAGATGACCGCCGAAAGGATCGCCGACTTGTCGGAATGCAGCCCCATGATGTTCAGCACGCCGAGCTGGTTGTCATAGGTTCCCACGAAGATCGCGGGGATGATTGCGAAATATTTCGCGACGTCGTTGGCGATCGAGAACGTTGTCAGCGAGCCTCGGGTCATCAGCAACTGCTTGCCGATGCCGACGATCTCGATGAGCTTGGTCGGATCGGAGTCGAGGTCGACCATGTTGCCCGCTTCGCGGGCGGCCTGCGTTCCCGTCTGCATCGCGACGCCGACGTCGGCCTGCGCGAGCGCCGGCGCGTCGTTGGTGCCGTCGCCGCACATTGCGATCAGGCGACCGCCCTGCTGCTCGCGCCGGATATAGGCGAGCTTGTCTTCCGGAGTCGCCTGCGCAAGGAAATCGTCGACGCCGGCTTCCGACGCGATGGCGGCGGCGGTCAGCGGATTGTCGCCCGTCACCATCACCGTCTTGATGCCCATCGCGCGCAATTCGGCGAAGCGCGGGCGGATGTCCGGCTTCACGATGTCCTTGAGATAGACGACGCCGAGGAGGCGCTTGTTGTCGGAGACGGCGAGCGGCGTGCCGCCGCCGCGCGAGATACGATCGACTGCCTGGTTGAAGTCGGCCGGCGCGCTTTCGCGCGTCATGCCGGCCTCGGCCAGGATCGAATCGACCGCGCCCTTGCGCAGAACCCGGTTCGCCATGTCGACGCCCGACAGACGCGTATGCGCGCTGAAGGGAACGACCGTCGCGCCGGCGAGATCGGCCGGCGCATCTAGGCCGTAGCGGCTCTTGGCCAGCGCGACGATGGAGCGGCCTTCCGGCGTCTCGTCGGCGAGGCTGGCGAGCAGCACCGCCTCGGCGAGCTTGCGCTCCGGCACGCCCGCAACGGCGACGAATTCGTCGGCCATGCGGTTGCCGAAGGTGATCGTGCCGGTCTTGTCGAGCAGCAGCGTGTCGACGTCGCCGGCCGCTTCAACCGCGCGACCCGAAGTCGCGATGACGTTGAAGCGGATCAACCGATCCATGCCCGCGATGCCGATGGCCGAAAGAAGGCCGCCGATCGTCGTCGGGATGAGGCAGACCAGCAGCGCGATCAGCACCGTCGCCGAAAGCATCGTGCCCGAATAAGCGGCAAGCGGCCACAGCGTCACGCAGACGATCAGGAAGATGAGCGTCAGGCCGGAGAGCAGGATCGAGAGCGCAAGCTCGTTGGGCGTCTTCTGACGCTCGGCGCCTTCGACGAGCGCAATCATGCGGTCGATGAAGGTCGAGCCGGCTTCAGCGGTGATGCGCACCTTGATGTGATCGGACAGCACAGTCGTGCCGCCGGTCACCGCCGAGCGGTCGCCGCCCGCCTCGCGGATGACGGGCGCGGATTCGCCAGTGATCGCCGACTCGTTGACCGAGGCCAGGCCCTCGACGATCTCGCCGTCGCCGGGGATGATCTCGCCCGTCTCGACCAGCACCACGTCGCCGAGACGCAGATCGAGCGCGTTGACGCCTTGATAGGGGCCGTTGAGGTTCTTGGCGTCGACGTAGCGCTTGGCGCGCGTCTCGCTGCGGCTCTTGCGCAGAGTGTCCGCCTGCGCCTTGCCGCGGCCCTCCGCGACTGCTTCCGCGAAATTCGCGAATAGCACCGTGAACCAAAGCCAGAACGCGATCTGGCCGGAGAACAGCGGCGATCCGGCATTCGTAATGAGGTCGCGAAGAAAGAACGCCGTGACGACCACGGACACAACCTCGGTGACGAAGATCACCGGGTTGCGCGCCAGCGCGCGCGGATCGAGCTTGCGGAACGCCTCGACGGCCGCCGAGCCCAGTATTTTCGGGTCGAACAGGCCTTGGGCTTTCGCCTTTGTAGACATGGAACGCTCCAATAAGAATGAGGTCTGCCGTCAGAACGCCTTGCCGCTGAGCATCAGGAAATGCTCGACGACCGGCCCTAGCGCGAGCGCCGGGAAGTACTGCAGCAGGTAGAGGATCACGATGACGCCTAGCAGCAGGCCGACGAACAGCGGTCCCGTGGTCGGGAACGTGCCGGCCGAAGCGGGCGCCTTCTTCTTGGCGGCGAGACCGCCGGCGAGGGCGAGCACCGGAATGGCGTAGGCGAAGCGGCCAAAAAGCATGGCGAAGCCGAGGGTCGTGTTGAACCAGGGCGTGTTGCCGTTGAGGCCTGCGAAAGCCGAGCCGTTGTTCGCATTGGTCGATGCGTAGGCGTAGAGGATTTCAGACAGCCCGTGCGGCCCCGAATTGTTGAGGCTGTCCAAGGCCGTCTTCATCAGCACCGACGTCGCGGAGAAGCCGAGCACGACGAGCGGATAGATCAGCACCGCGAACATCGCGAGCTTCAGCTCCCGCGTCTCGATCTTCTTGCCGAGATATTCGGGCGTGCGCCCGACCATCAGGCCGGCGATGAACACGGCGAGCACGGCGACGACGAGGAACCCATAGAGGCCCGCGCCAACGCCGCCCGGCCAGATGCAGCCGGCCAGAATGTTGAACATCGGCACAAGACCCGCGAGCGGCGTCAGCGAATCGTGCATTGTAATGACCGCCCCGGTGCCGGTGCCCGTCGTCGCCGCGGTGTACAGTGCGTCCATCGCCTGGCCGAAGCGGAGCTCCTTGCCTTCGAGATTGCCGGCCGAGGGATCGACCCCCAGCGCATTCACCCCCAGCGTTCCGACGCTCTCGGACCAATAAATGACGCCGACGCCGACGACGAGCAGAATGCTCATCGTGACCAGGATCGCGCGCCCCTGGCGCAAGTCGCCGACCGCCCTGCCGAACGCGATGACTGAGGCGACCGGGATCAACAGCAACGACCAGATCTGGACGATGTTCGTCCAGGCGTTCGGGTTTTCGAAGGCGTGCGCGGAATTGGCGTTCATGAAACCGCCACCGTTGGTGCCGAGCTCCTTGATCGCCTCCTGGCTCGCCATCGGGCCCATCGAGATCGTCTGCTTGGCGCCTTCGAGCGTCGCGACGTCGACGGAGCCCGCCAGAGTTTGGGGTACGCCCGAAGCGACGTAGGCCAACGCAATGACGATCGAGAGCGGCAGCAGCACGTAGAGCGTGACGCGCGTCAGATCGACCCAGAAATTGCCGACCGTCGTCGAAGCCGAACGCGAGAACGCGCGCACCAGCGCGAAAGCGACGGCGAGACCGGTCGCGGCCGACAGGAAGTTGTGAGTCGTCAGCCCGATCATCTGCGTGAGATTACTCATCGTAGTCTCGCCGCCGTAGTTCTGCCAGTTGGTGTTGGTGATGAAGCTGATCGACGTGTTGAACGCGAGATCCGAGGGAACAGCGTCGAATCCTTGGGGATTCAGCGGCAGTACGTTCTGGAAGCGCTGAATTGCGAACAGCGACACGAAGCCGGCGATCGAAAAGGCGATCAGCGCGAATGCATAGACGAGCCAGCTCTGCTCGCGCTTTTCGTCAACGCCGGCGAGGCGATAGAAGGCACGCTCGACCGGGCGAAGGATCGGCGAAAGGAAGTTATTCGTCCCCGCAAAGACACTCGCTATGAGGCTGCTCATAGGAATCGCGGTTACAAGCACGAGCGCGAGGACGATCGCGATCTGCGACCAGCCAACGAGTGTCATGACGTCACCTTAGGGTTCAGGAATCTCGACATATTCAGAATTTCTCGGGGTGGATCAGCGTATACAGGAGGTAGATCCCGAGGCAGATCGCCACGACGAGTCCGATGATCGGCTCGGTCATTGCAGGGCTCCTTACAAACGGTCGCAGGCGGCGGCGTAGAGGCCCATCAGCGAGAAGAACAGGATCCCAACGACGAGATAGACAACATCAGCCATGATGCGGCTCCTTCGAATTTACTGTCGGGTTTTGCGCCTTGCCGCCGTAAGCGTTCAATGCGTGAATGACCGCTGGCGTATAAGGAATTCATAAGGAGCGGCGCGGCGCGTTCCTTACGACTCCCTTATGGCGGCGGCCCAAATTGCCTATCGAAAGCTTGCTTGCGACGGCGCTAGCCTCTCGCCGTCTAACGAAGCGCGAGGAGAGACCCCTTGTACACGGAACGATTGCGTCATCGCGGCCGGGCCGTTTTCGCCGCCGCCGACATCGAGCCAAGACGCAGATCGGGCGGAAGCGCCGCACTCGCTGTCTCGCAAGCCGCGTTCATCGTCGTCACCATCGCCCTATTCGTGGTCTGGATGACGACGGGGCGATGAAGGGGCGCACGCTCCTGTCTTTATGCGGTTGCTTCTGAGGCGCACGCTTGGGCTATAATGGCGTCGTCCTCTTGAGGCCGCGGACCCTTGGCCACTGACCGTCATTCCGAACGTCGACCCGACCCCGACGCCCTACTCGCTTTGGCTGAACGAGGCAAGCGCGGGCGACTGCTGGTGTTCCTCGGCGCCGCGCCCGGCGTCGGCAAGACCTACGCCATGTTGCAACGCGCCCGCCTGCTGCGTGAGGAGGGCGTCGACGTCGTCATCGGCCTCGTCGAGACGCACGCGCGCAGCGACACCGAGGCGCTGACGCGCGACCTCGAAACTCTGCCGCGCCGCCAGGTCCCGTGGCAGGGCCATGTGATCGAGGAATTCGACATCGACGCCGCGCTGCGCCGCAAGCCCAAGCTCATCATCGTCGACGAGCTCGCCCACACCAACGCGCTGGAGAGCCGACACCCCAAGCGATGGCAGGACGTCGAAGAGCTGCTCGACGCGCGCATCGACGTCTGGACCGCCTTGAACATCCAGCATCTCGAGAGCCTCGCGGACGTCGTCTCGCGCATTACCGGCGTCACGGTGCGCGAGACGGTGCCCGACATCGTGCTGCGCGACGCCGACGACATCGTGCTCGTCGACATCCCCTCCGAGGAGTTGATCCAGCGCCTCAAAGACGGCAAGGTCTATCTCGCC
This sequence comes from Roseiarcus sp., assembly GCA_036488815.1. Classification (GTDB taxonomy): domain Bacteria; phylum Pseudomonadota; class Alphaproteobacteria; order Rhizobiales; family Beijerinckiaceae; genus Roseiarcus. Next base: position 74,787 of record DASXGX010000103.1, on the reverse strand, counting down.
GAGACCGCCAAGCTGGCGCAGCAGAAGTTCTTCACGCTGCGCAACCTCACCGCGCTGCGCGAGATCGCGCTGAGGCGCGCCGCGGCGCGGGTCGACGACCAGATGGTCGAGCAACTGCGCCAGAACGCGATTGAAGGACCGTGGGAAACCGCCGAGCGCCTGCTGGTCTGCGTCGGGCCGGACGGTCTGTCGCATGACGTGGTGCGCGCAGCCAGCCGCCTTGCGACCGGCCTCAACGCAAGCTGGGTCGCAGTGACCGTCGACACGCCCGGCGGCTCGGAGGCGCCGGGCGAACGCGCCAAGATCGCCGACGACGCGCTGCGGTTGGCGCAAAGCCTCGGCGCCGAAGTGTCGCGGCTCGCGGGCCACGATCTCCCCGCCGAGATCCTTCTCTACGCGCAGCGCGAAAACATCACCCAGATCGTCGTCGGGCGGTCCAAAGCGGGCTTGCTTCGGCGGCTTGCTGGACGCTCGCTGTCGGAGGCTTTGGTGCGCCGCGCCGCGCTTATCGGCGTGCATGTCGTAACGGGCGACAAACCGAGCCAGACGCCGCCCAGGCGGTGGGACCTGCGCGCGCTGCTAGGGCGGGAAACCCGGATCGGCGCGGCGGCGGCGGTCGCCTCCGTGGCGGCGGCGGTTGGCGCCGGCGAGCTGCTCAATGTGTGGCTGCGCCTGCCCAATCTCTCGATGATCTTCTTGATCGCCGTGCTGTTTTGCTCCGCGCGCTACGGCGCGCGCGCCGCGATCCTCGCGGGGGTTCTGTCTTTCCTCGCCTACGATTTCTTCTTCATCGAGCCGCTCTACCAATTCACCGTCAACGAGCCGCACGAATTCTTCGCCCTCGTTATTTTCCTCGCCGTCGCCATTCTGGTGAGCTGGCTGGCGGGACGCGCGCGCGATCAGGAAACGCTGGCGCGGGCGAGCGCGCGCGCGACGCAATCGCTGTTCGAGCTTTCCCGCAAGCTGTCCGGCGCCGTAGCGCTCGACGACATTCTGCAGGCGGCGACGGTCTATGCGCAGAAGACGCTGAGCGCACGCTGCGTCGTCATGCTGACGCCCGAGGATGGCGAGCTCGCGCTGAGCTCGGCCTGGCCGCCGATCGACGCGCTGGATGCGGGCGAGGAGGGAGCCGCGCGCTGGGCCTTCGAGAAGAGCGAGGCGGCGGGCTGGAAGACCGGCACGCTCCCCAACGTGCGCTTTCAGTTTCGCCCGCTGGTGACCTCGCGCGGCGTCGTCGGCGTCTGCGGTTTCCAGCCGCAAGATCCCGCCGGGCCGCTGTCGCCGACCATGGAGCACGCGCTCAACCTCATTCTCGAACAGGCGGCGATCGCGATCGACCGCGCGATCCTGGTCAAAGCGTCCGTGCGCACCGTCGCGCTGGAGGAAAACGAAAAATTGCGAACCACCCTGCTCGCCTCTCTCTCGCATGACTTGCGCACGCCCCTGGCGACGATCACCGGCGCGGTGACGACGCTGCGCAAGTTCGGCGAAGCCATGCCCGCCGAGCAACGCGCGGACATCCTCGTCTCCATCGAGGAGGAATCGGGACGCCTTACCCGCTTCATCGCCAATCTGCTCGACATGTCGCGAATCGAGGCGGGCGCGCTCAGGCCGAAAACCGATCTCGTCGACGTCGCCGAACTCGTGCGCGCCTCGGTCGACCGGGCCGCCAAGGCGTTTCCGGCGCAGAACTTCGCGACAAGCGTCGCCCGCGATCTGCCCTTCGTCAAAGGCGACGCCAAGCTGCTCGAGCAGGTGCTGTTCAACCTGCTCGACAATGCACAGAAATACGGCGGCGGCGGCCGCGTGGCCATCCACGCGCGGCGCGACGGCGCTCTCGTCCTCATTTCCGTCACCGACGAAGGACCCGGCGTCAAGCCGGCCGACCTCGAACGCATCTTCGAGAAGTTCTTTCGCGGCGGCCGGATGGACGGCCGGCGCGCTGGAACCGGCCTCGGCCTGTCGATCAGCCGCGGCCTCGTCGAAGCGATGGGCGGGCGGATCTGGGCCGAGAGCCCTGCAGCGCGGCGGCGCGGCACGCGCCTCGTGATCTCCGTACCGGCCGCCGAGGCGTCCGAAGCCACGAAGGCGGTATCATGAACGGCCCCCGCATTCTCGTCGTCGACGACGAGCCGCAGATCCTTCGATTTCTCCGCCCCGCGCTTGAGGCTTCGGGCTACGCCGTGCTGCACGCCGGCGGCGGCCACGAGGCGCTGCGCCTCATCGCCAATGCGGCGCCCGACCTCGTCGTGCTCGATCTCGGCCTGCCCGACATGGACGGCAAAGAGGTGATCGCCGCGGCGCGACAGTTCACCGCAGCCCCGATCGTCGTTCTCTCCGCGCGCGATCGCGAGGCGGAAAAGATCGCCGCGCTCGATCTTGGGGCGGACGACTACGTCGAGAAGCCGTTCACGATCGGCGAATTGTTGGCGCGTCTGCGCGCCGCCCTGCGTCATGCAAAAGCCGGCGTCGCGCCCAAGACGAAGATCGAGATCGACGGTCTGACGATCGACATGGAGCGCCGTCTCGTCGCGCGCGACGGCGCGGCGATCAAGCTGACGCCGCGCGAATACGACCTTTTGTGCGCCCTCGCCGGCAATGCGGGACGGGTGATGACGCATAGCCAGCTTCTCACGGCGGTGTGGGGCCCCGCGCACAAGAGCGACACCCAGTATTTACGCGTGTTCGTCGGCCAATTGCGCAACAAGATCGAGCGCGACGCCTCTGCGCCGTCGATCATCCGCACTGAATCGGGCATCGGCTACCGCTTCAGCGACGGAGCGTAGCGGCCTTACGAGGAGCGTGAGCGCCGAAGCAACCCACGCTCTGCTTGAATCGACGTCAGGCCGCCGCGACCCCGATCGGGCAGGAGACGCCGGTGCCGCCAAGACCGCAATAGCCGCCCGGATTCTTGGCCAGATATTGCTGGTGATAATCCTCGGCGAAATAGAACGGCCCCGCCTCGCGGATTTCCGTCGTGATCGCCCCGAACCCCTTGGCCTTGAGGATTTCGCCGAACATCGCCGCCGACCGCTCGGCCGCCGCCAATCGATCGGCGCTCGCCGTGTAGATCGCCGAGCGATATTGGGTTCCGACGTCGTTGCCCTGCCGCATCCCCTGGGTCGGATCGTGGTTCTCCCAAAAAATGCGCAGCAAGTCCTCGTAGCTGATCTTGGCGGGGTCGTAGGCGACCAGCACCGCTTCGGTATGGCCGGTCCTGCCTGAGCAGACCTCCTCATAGGTCGGGTTGGGGGTGGAGCCGCCGCTGTAGCCGACGGCGGTGACATAGACGCCCTCGCCCGCCTGCCAGAATTTGCGCTCGGCGCCCCAGAAACAGCCCATCCCGAAGATCGCGGTTTCAATGCCTTGCGGGTAGGGTCCGGCGAGCGGCCTGCCATTGACGAAATGGTCGCGCGCCGTCGGAATCGGATGAGCGCGGCCGGGCAGCGCCTCGGCTGGCGAAACAAGATGGGTCTTTTGTTTCAAGAAGCTCAACATGACCGGCTCCTGATGGAGGTTCGCCGCATTGTCGCATAGGCGGCGCGGTTTGTTACGCGGGCGAGGCGGGCTCACCGCGTCCGGGGCGAGACGCCGATCGCCGCCGGGCGCGGCCGCAGAAGGAAGAAAATGACGGCGCCGACCACCGCCAGATCGACGAACGCCGGCGCTGAAAGGATAGCGAGGAGGATCGGGTCCCACAACAGCGGATAAAGGCGCTTTTCGACAAAGGGCTGCAGCAGCGGGAACTTGCTGGGAAAGGCAAGGTCGAGCGCAAGCCCCATCGACGTGAGCGTGATCTGTTGGGCGGCCAGCGACCGCGCGCCGTCGATCACCGCCGCGGCGAAGGCGCCGGCAAGCAGCATCAGGCCGACGAATCGAAGCACGAATCGGAACATGCGCACTCCCGCCAACCGACGCGATCGTCCTCTAGCGCATCGCCGCGCGCGCTGTCCACGCCGCCGGACACAAGCCGACTTGCGCGCGGGGCGGACGAAGTGTTATGCGCGGCGCTCGCGTCGCAAGGCGCGTCCCGGAGGGGTGGCCGAGCGGTCGAAGGCGCACGCCTGGAAAGTGTGTATACGGGAAACCGTATCGCGGGTTCGAATCCCGCCCCCTCCGCCACTAATCTTGTAATGCGTTGAAATGGCTGCATTATTTGGCGCGATTACTCCAGGCCCCACATCGAGCCCCACATTTCGTTTGCGCTGAACAATTCAACGCGTGGGCGCATGCACGCCAGGAGGGTCCGGCGCTGTCGGGCTTCATTCCACCGCCTGCTCAATCGCGTTGCCCGATCGCGTGACTGCTCAGGGGAGTCATATCCTCCGTGGGCGGCTTCGATGATGGCCCGACTGTGCCACTTCGCCAATACGGCTCGACGGAGGTGTGTGCGCTCTTCTCTGCGCCTGCATGGCTTCTGGGTCTACGCCGCTGGCTGGCGCGATGCCGGCGAGCCGGTTGATGCACCGTGACCGACTGTGCGCCTGCGCGGGCGCGAACCGAGCGGCGAACAAGGAATCCTTTTTGTTTGGGCGGCCCCGGGAGGGGGAATTTGAAATCCCGGGGGGTGCTTCACTTTTCTGCACATAAATTTTCTAATTTTTTGCGCAGATTCGCAAAAGGCGCACCTTCTTCTCTGTGGCAAGGTTCACCTCACACCACTGACTACGGGGCCATTCCCGTTCCAGAAGCGTCCGTCATTTCCGGATACGCAAAAGCGCTCGCTCGGCGATGCTTTGACGTTCGTAGACCTTAAGCTTCTTCCGCAGTGCAGGGCTGTTCTCGTAGTCGCCAGAAAGCCAATAGGGCAGGTGCCGGTCGACGGACAACTTCAGAAAACCCGTCAACGCCAGACGGTATAGTGACGGCGCTAGCCAGAAAAGGCCGTTTTTGGTGCCTTTGGGACTTAACGTCTTCGTTGATACTCGGTTGCCGTGTAAGAAGTCATTGCGCGCTTGGTACAGCTTGCCATAAACCCAGCTTGCCAGTGACCGGCGCGGCTCTTTCGCCTTTTTCTTTTTCGCCGGGTTGTAAGCGGCGTATCGACGGCGCCCGACGTTGCGCTCGCAAAAGGAAATCCCTTCCAGCATCGGATAGACCGTGGACAACCCAGCCTTGCCGATGCGCGGATGTGAAAGAATCTCGAAGGCCGACACCCAAAGGGATATGCTGCGGCCGAGATCGAAAATTGTTGTCCCAACACCTGCCGGAAGCGATGCCGCCTGGACGGCCATGTTAAGCGATCGAAAAAGGGCACGGTCTTTCCACCGTCGCCCCTTCCGAAAATAATGTCGCTTCCAGCACGCAACCAGCGCCTCAAGGAGGGGCGAATCGAGGTCGTCAATCTCCATTACCGGCAGTTCGGGCGATGATTGACCACGAAACGCCTCAACATCGTGAATGCCGCTAAATGCAGGCGTTGATGTGGTGAGCCATTCATTGTCCTTGCTTAACGTCCACGGGTAAATCCAAAAGGTGTTTGAATAGGCGATGCCGTTCGTCGCCCGATGGACCGTGTTAAGCGATCGGCAATAGGGAATGATGCTGATCGCAACCACGTCGCGAAAACTCAACAGTGCCTCGGCCGTTAGGAATGACAGCGCGTCGTCGCGCACGATGAAGACAACGGGGTCGAGAGCGACGCCGAACGCATCTGTGAAGCGCGAAAGCAGGTCCGTGAACTTCGGCGCGGCCTCGCAGATAGCTTGGACGCGCAAATCATCGGAACCGACAAAGGCGACAGTGTCGCAGGCGGACGCCACAAATTCAGCCGCGGCGGTTTTGCTGCCCCTTAGATTGGGCAAAATGCCGATTGGGCTCCAGGAGGTCACCTAAAGCCTCGAAGTCGCTCTCCACGACTGCGATGTCATGCCTCTCGCCCCAATTCTGCACCTCGTCGAGCATCACTTTCTCCCGCCAGTCTCTCGGAGAGCGGCATCGTGCGCATGCCAGAACGGCCCGGCGTGCACGCCATGATCGTCCCGAGTTCGCGGGGCACAAAGCAGCAAGCGCTTTCTGCATCAACCAACTCGCGGGAGAGTTTGTCGAAACCCGTAATCCTGATCATCCGAATCACGTTCGTATTTGATAAAGTGACACGATCACATATACACACTCTCGAAAAGGCCATTCGCAACTCGCGGCCAACGTTTTGGCATCGTTTGATGGGGCCTCACAAAGGCGTCCGGAGACCCCTTAACCTCATGATAGTCCAGCGGCGCACCCATCATGATGAAGGCCCCCCGATGCGCGCCGTGACTCGTACCAGCACAGCACACCTGACCGCGATGAGCGTCAGCCGAAACCTTGAGGAAGCTATAGCGAACTATGAACTCTTTGCTCCTACCGGGGTAAATGCAGAGCTTATCGATTGCATCAATGCTCGAAAGCTCAACCCTGGTTTCAACGTCATTTCGGCGAGTCTCCACCATGTGATTGTGATTTCACTGTGCCGCATTTGGGACAACCGAAAAGGCGTTGCTAGCCTATGGTCAATAAACACGCTTCTAAAGACGAATGCATATCAAGACGAGCGAGAATATATAGTAAAATCATCAGGATATGAATCTACATTTTCGTTCGATGAACATCGATTTGTCGATTGGTCTGGCAAACTTGACCGTGCGAGTCGTTCTGACTCTCTCGCGGCGATTAAGGTCACGCGAAACAATTGGCTAGCGCACACAGCGGCACCTGACGCAATATATCGAGGAGTTGCGCGTGCTGAGGTTTACGGTGACGAGCGGAACGTAATTGAAATGACGATACCCTTGGTAGAAGAAGCAAACGCGTTGATTGGGCACGAGTTTTTCGATTTCAATATTTTGAAGCAAAAATGGATGGACGAAGCAGCTATATACTGGAGCGCCGCTGCCTCAGTCGGCCACGGAGCCCCGCCATCTGGACGAATTGGCGCTTAGCTCGGTTTCTCAAAACGCGGCATACGATCTTCAGGCTGATTGACGTGCGGTGCGGGTATGATCTTAAGTATTCAACAAGCCGCCCACGCCAGATTGATCGAAAGCCCACCCCTCGTCATGGTACCGGAATGAATGCAGCTTTGCCCTCCTACCTTCGCGACACTGCACTGCGGGTTTCCCGACATGAGATGGGACACTATGTGATTGCTCGGCTGCTCGGCTTTCGTACTGGTGACGTCTCTATTCAGATCGACGGGCCATCGGCGCATCGAGGCGAGGCTTCACTTACACTCCCTCAGCGCCTGTCGTCGTTGGAGGACGTGCAACTCTACCTCAGAAAGCGCATGGCAGTCCTATGTGCGGGCGCTCTTGCTGAGACGCTGCCTCCGCGACAGTCACCAAAAGAAAACAAGGTCGACCTCGAAGAGGCTAAACAAATATTTGCGACTGAAGGGAAAGGGGCAGAACAGGATTTCGCCAAATATCGCGAGCTTGTGCATCTCCTCTGCAACATCCAGCATGGACGAGAAGCCGACGGTGTAGACGTCGACAGCGTCGCGCAAGAACGTATAGATAGTACAACTGATGATGTTTGGCGCTATGCGATTCAACTTGTCAATGATAACGCTGATCTTATAAACGATCTGGCGGCCAATCTCGCCAATCGCGTGAAAAATATCAAAGAGAGGGCCGTTCTTACAGCCGCTGACCTAGATAATATTAAGGCCGTGAGGGAACTCGGCGTGATGTAGTGGGGCCGATGACTCGGTAAAGTTGACGGAATCCCGCCTGGTCGGCAAGGGCTCGTGCAAATCCTCCCTCTGCGTTCACCGTCTGCGCAGCGAGCCTTCGAGCGGCCATCTGCGCCCTGCTGGCGGCAATGTGCTCCGCTTAGTCACCCCAGTTTGCGCCAAAGTGCTCGAAGGCCAGCACCGCCGCTTTATCGCCGATGGCGAGTAAACCCCAGCTTGCGCAGCGCCGTCCCCAAATCTCCCGGATGAACATTCCCGCGCCAGCGGCCGCGCAACAGAGCCTGAAGAGCCGGCAGCGAGAGTCCCTCCTGCTGAAGTTCGAGGGGGATAGTCGCCAACAGCCGGGCCCGCCGTTCTTCGGGCGGGGTAAGGCGTTCGCGGGCGGCATTCATTTTGGCGAGTTGCGCTTCAGCACGTTGTGTTTCAATCGCTGCAACTTGGGTCTTCAGGCTCGCAACATATCATCGCCTCCGATTTCCGCGGCGCTGCTCCTACCGCGTAAATGCCTCTGCGAACGCCCCGTACGGCAGTCCATGAAGGTAGGCGCCATCTGTTGATCCGTCGAGAATCTCTTCGGCCCGAAGCATTGACCCCTCATAATGGCTGCGCGGTCGGATAAATGAAAAATGACCCCCCATGGCTCGCAGGCCGGTCGACAGCGAGTCGAAAGCAAAGCTTCGCGCCCCGCTCGGCTAGGCGCTTCAAAATCCATGAACATTTTCAGGGCAATAAATTGACGGCCGCCCCACGGTGGATAAACTGATACTCGTGCACCTACGCCGATTCGCGCCAGATTTCGATCACGGACCCCTTTTGGCCAGCGAGAACAAAAACCCGGAACAGATCGCCCGTGACGCCATTGATGAGCGGTTGCGGGCCGCCGGCTGGGCCGTCCAGGACAAAAAGGGCATCGATCACGCCGCGGCCCCCGGTATCGCGGTCAAGGAATACACGACGAGCGTCGGCCCAGCCGACTACGTGCTGTTTTCGGACAATAAGGCGCTGGGCGTCGTCGAGGCCAAGCCCGACACCTGGGGAGCCAAGATCACGACCGTCGAGGAGCAGTCCTCCGGCTACGCGGCGGCGCAACTAAAATGGGTCAAGAACTCCGAGCCGCTGAGGTTCATTTACGAGGCGACCGGCGTCCTCACGCGTTTCACCGACGCGCGCGATCCCAAACCCCGCTCGCGTGAGGTTTTCAGCTTCCATCGCCCGGAGACGCTGCGGGAATGGGCGGCGCAGCCAAAATCCTTCCGCGCAGCATTGCAAGACCTGCCGACGCTCAACGAGACCGGCCTGCGCGACTGCCAGATTGCCGCGATCAAGAACCTCGAAGTCTCCTTAAAGGCGGACCGGCCGCGCGCGCTGGTCCAGATGGCGACCGGCTCGGGCAAGACCTTCACCGCTATATCGGAGGTGTATCGTCTGCTGAAATTTGGCGGCGCGCGGCGCATCCTGTTCCTCGTCGACACGCGCAATCTCGGCGAACAGGCGGAACAGGAATTCATGTCATTTGTCCCGAACGACGACAACCGCAAGTTCACCGAGCTTTACACCGTCCAGCGCCTCAATTCGTCGTTCATCTCGCCCCATGCGCAGGTCTGCATTTCGACGATCCAGCGTATGTACTCGATCCTAAAGGGCGAAGAGCTTGCGCAGGGCGCGGAGGACGAAAATCCAGCCGAGCGGCGTCAGCTGGGCAGCAAGCCTCTTCCCGTCGTCTACAATGCCGCGCTGCCGCCCGAATTCTTCGACGTCGTCATCATCGACGAATGCCACCGCTCAATCTACAACCTCTGGCGGCACGTGATCGAATATTTCGACAGTTTCCTCATCGGCCTTACCGCGACGCCCGACAATCGCACCTACGGCTTCTTTCAGAAGAACGTCGTCAGCGAATACACGCACGAAAAGGCAGTGGCGGATGGCGTCAACGTGGGCAACGAAGTCTACTTGATCGATACGCAGGTCACGCAGTCCGGCGGCGCACTGAAAGCAAAGCAGCTGATCGAGAAACGCGAGCGGCAGACGCGCGCCAAGCGCTGGGAACGGCAGGACGAAGACGAGACCTACAGCGCAAACCATCTCGACAAGTCCGTCGTCAATCCCGATCAAATCCGCACGGTGATCCGCGCCTTTCACGACAGCCTGCCCGAAATTTTCCCAAACCGTAAGGAAGTGCCGAAGACGCTGATTTTCGCGAAGACCGACAGTCACGCCGACGACATCATCCAGATCGTGCGGACCGAATTCGGCGAGGGAAACGACTTCTGCAAGAAGGTCACTTATCTGGCCACTGAAGACCCCAAGGCGACGCTCGCGGACTTCCGCAATGCCTACAACCCGCGCATTGCCGTGACGGTCGACATGATCGCAACCGGAACGGACGTCCGCCCGCTCGAATGTCTGCTGTTTATGCGCGACGTCCGCTCCGCCAACTATTTCGAGCAGATGAAGGGACGTGGCACGCGGATCGTGAAGGCGGATGATCTCAAGAAGGTCACCCCCTCGGCGCAGGCCAAGACCCATTACGTAATCGTCGACGCGGTCGGCGTCACGAAATCGCTGAAGACCGCGAGCCGGCCACTGGACAGCAAGCCGTCAATCTCCTTTCGCGACCTCGCGATGGGCGTGGTGATGGGCATCCGCGACGACGAGTCCCTGTCCTCACTTGCCGCCCGCCTTGCGCGCCTCGACAAGCAGTTGGAGCCGGAGGAGCGCAAGCGCATCGAAGAGGCGGCAGGCCGGCCGCTCGCCAAGATAGTGCGCGACCTTTTCGACGCCATCGACGGCGATACGATCGCCGCGACCGCCAAGGCCGCCACGGGCGAGGCGGAGCCCGACGAAGCCGCCATGAATGCCGCGCGCGAAAAGCTCGTCAAAGAGGCCGCGAACGTCTTCAGCGGTCCGTTCGTCGAAATGCTCGAAGCGATACGCCGCGACCACGAGCAGACGATCGACCATGAAACGCTTGATACACTCTTGAGCGCCGAATGGGCAGGCGACACGACGGAAAACGCCAAGGCGATCGTCAAGGATTTCGCCGACTGGCTCAACGCCCATCGCGATGAGATCGAGGCGCTGACGATCTACTTCTCGGTACCCGCTCGCCGCTCGGAAGTCACTTACGCCATGATTTCCTCGCTTCTCGCGATATTGCGCGCCGACCGGCCGCGCCTCGCGCCAGCGTACGTCTGGCGGGCTTACGCGCATCTCGACGACTACAAGGGCGATACGCCGGCCTCCGAAATTACCCAACTCGTGGCGCTTATTCGCCGCGTTGCGGGCCTCGACGACAAGCTGATGGCGACAGAAGACCGCGTGCGCCGCAACTTTCAGACCTGGATTTTGAAGCGCCATTCCGGCGCGGGCGAGAAATTCAACGATGAGCAGATGGACTGGCTGCGCATGATCCGCGACCACATTGCGACTTCGATGCGGATCGAGCGCGACGATCTTGACTTCGCACCCTTCGACGCGAAAGGAGGGCTCGGGCGCATGTATGCGCTGTTTGGGCCTGGGATGGATGGGGTGATGAACGAAGTGAATGAGGCGCTGGCAGGATGAGCTTGTGTCAGGCCGGATGGGTGATCTGCAAAATTTCGGATGTGCTCGAAGTCAACCCTGGGCTAGATCGATCGCCCTTTCCCCAAGATGCAGCCGTGCATTTTGTCCCTATGTCCGCTGTTGAGACGGAGACTGGCAAGGTCGATGTCTCGCAACTACGACCTTTCAGCGAGGTGAGGAAAGGCTACACACCTTTTGTCGCCGGAGACATTATTTTCGCCAAGATCACGCCGTGCATGGAAAATGGAAAGATTGCGGTAGTTCCGGAACTGATGAATTCAGTGGCATGTGGTTCTACAGAATTTCACGTCTTGCGAGCTAAGCACGGAGTTGTTCCGAGCTACATATACTATTTCGTCTCAGCGAAGAAGTTTCGTTTCGAAGCGAAACATCAAATGACGGGGGCCGTGGGCCAAAAACGTGTCCCGACAGGATTTCTCGAAGGCCATCCTTTGCCGCTGCCGCCTACTAACGAACAGCGCCGGATTGTAGCGAAAATCGAAGAGTTGTTCTCGGAACTCGACGCAAGCGCCGAGAGCCTGACGCGCGCGCGGGCGCAGTTGAAGACGTACCGTCAGGCCCTCCTCAAGGCGGCCTTCGAAGGTAAACTCACCACCGATTGGCGTGCGGCAAACCCTGACAAGTTGCACTCGCTGCAAGCGCTACTGGCGCGCATCCGGGGTGAGCGCGACGCACGCTTCATCCAGGCGACGACGGATTGGGAAACGGCCCTCGCTGACTGGGAACATCAAAAACAAGTCGGCGACAGACCTTCGAGGCCCCGGAGGAACCCAGCACCCGACCCTCCGACGGCGCACCAACGTGACAACATGACCAAATTGCCATCTGCATGGCAATGGCTTCAAATTGCGGATTTTGCGTTTGTGACCAAACTCGCAGGATTTGAATACACAAAATATGTCAAATACGATGAGACAGGCGATCTACCGGTTATTAAAGCGGAAAACGCTGGCCATCTTGGATTTCGTGAGACCAGTTACTCATTCGTTCGATCGGAGACCGTAGCATCACTTAAGCGCTCCATCTTGCGTGGCGGCGAGCTGCTCATGGTCTTCGTCGGCGCTGGTACAGGAAACGTGGGCATCGTTCCGAACGGCCGAAAATACTTTTTAGGCCCTAACATCGCGATGCTTAGAATTGAGACGCAATGTATAGCAACTCGCTTTGTGGAGCTTTTCCTACGCTCGCCTCTTGGAAGCGAGCTGAAGCTCTCGACCGTCAAGGCTGTTGCTCAGCCTTCGTTGTCCATGGAGACAATTCGTCAAATTCCTATTCCCGTGCCGTCAACTGCCGAGCAATCCGCAATTGTCGCCATCGTCGGTGAACGCCTTTCCGCTGTTGACCGAGCGGAGGCCGAGATCGCGGACGCGCTCTCAAGGATCAAGGCTCTTCGACAATCGATCCTGAACCGGGCCTTTTCCGGGCAACTCGTCCCGCAAGACCCGTCCGACGAGCCCGCTGCCGCCCTTCTCGCGCGCCTGCGCGCGCAATCCTCCTACGCCGCCCCCGGCCGCAAAACCCGCCGAAAGCAAACCGCATGAGCACAGCGCCCATCGTCCAGAAAGTCTGGAACTTCTGTACCACCCTGCGCGACGACGGCGTCGGCTATGGCGATTATCTTGAGCAAATCACCTACTTGGTGTTTCTCAAGATGGCGGATGATTATTCCCGCCCGCCCTACAGCCGCAACGTCGGCGTTCCGGAATCCTATACGTGGCCGAAGCTGCGCGCGCTGACCGGCGCGGCGCTGGAGGTGCATTATCAGAAGACGTTGCGCGCGCTCGGCACTCAGCCCGGCATGCTTGGCCAGATTTTCACGAAGTCGCAGAACAAAATTCAGGACCCGGCTAAACTTGCCCGCCTCGTCGGGATGATCGACGAAGAGAATTGGGTGATGCTGGGCGCCGACGTCAAGGGAGACATCTACGAAGGCCTTTTGGAGCGTAACGCTGAAGACACGAAATCGGGCGCGGGACAATATTTCACGCCGCGCGCGCTGATCCGCGCCATGGTCGGATGCGTCGCGCCGGAACCTAGCAAGACAATTGCCGACCCCGCATGCGGAACCGGAGGCTTTTTCCTTGCCGCTTACGACTTTCTCTCCCGGCTGAAACTCGACAAGCCGGAGAAGCAGTTCCTCAAGCAATCGACATTTTCGGGCAATGAGATCGTCGCCAACACGCGGCGTCTGTGTCTGATGAACATGTTCCTGCATAACATTGGCGAGGTGGACGGCAAAAGCCTCGTCTCGCCCGCCGACGCGCTCGTCGCGCCCGCGCCCGACACCTATGATTATGTCCTTGCCAACCCTCCCTTCGGCAAGAAGTCATCGATGACGTTCACGACAGATGAAGGCGAAGCGGAGGGCGACCTCACGTACAACCGTCAGGATTTCTGGGCCACGACTTCGAACAAGCAATTGAACTTCGTCCAGCATATCCGCACGATGCTGAAAACGACGGGCCGCGCCGCCGTCGTCGTGCCGGACAACGTGCTTTTCGAAGGCGGAGCCGGCGAAACGATCCGGCGCAAGCTGCTCGAAATGACCGACCTGCACACGATCCTGCGCCTGCCGACTGGCATATTTTACGCCCAAGGCGTGAAGGCGAACGTGATCTTCTTCGACAACCGCGCCGCCTCAAAAGAGCCGCAGACGCGCGAGGTCTGGTACTACGACTATCGCACCAACATCCATCATACGCTGAAAAAGAAGCCGCTCCGCTACGACGACCTCGCCGACTTCATCCGCTGCTACAACCCCGCCAACCGCCACGACCGCAAGCCGACCTGGAGCGAAGCGGCCTCTGAAGGCCGCTGGCGCAAATACACGCGCGAAGAGCTCCTAGCTCGCGACAAGGCCAGCCTTGACGTCTTCTGGCTCAAGGACAAGAGCCTCACCGACCTCGACAACCTCCCCGCGCCGGAGGATTTGGCCGAGGAGATCATCGAGAACATCGAAGCGGGTCTGGCGAGCCTGAAGGTCGTTCTGGCAGGGCTGAGCGCGTAGAGCGATAACTACGGGTGGGCCTTCCCGCACGTGGTCGCACTTGTTCGCCTACCACGTTCGCCCGCCGTCATCCGACTCCACTCCTCCCGATAGTCTGCGCGGGCATACGCTCTGCGGACGGTGTCCGCGCCGACGTGGGCCAACTGGCGCTCTAGACTCGGCTAACGAAATGTCGGAGGCGCGTTTGATGCGCAAAGTCCTAGGGCGAACGTCTAGGGTAGCAGAACGGACTGGCCGATAGACGCCACAACGCTACAAATCCCGCGTCACCTCGCCAATTACGCTCGCGCACGAATCCCAACTTGCGGAGCGCCGCCCCCAATTCTCCCGGGTGAACGTTTCCCCGCCAGCGGCCGCGCAGCGAAGCCTGCAACGAGGCCAGCGACAGCCCTTCGCGCTGTATCTCGATGGGGACGGTCGCCAGCAGCCGCGCTAAACGCTCCTCTAATGGCGTCAGACGTTCGCGCGCGGCATTCAAGTTAGCACGTTCCTCTTCGGCACGTTGCGCTTCACTCGCTGCAACTTCGGCCTTCAGGCTCGCGACATATGCGCTCATCATCGCCTCCAATTCCGCGGTGCGGCTCGTTACCGCACAAGTCCCTGCGCGTGTCCCTGCACGACGCGCGACGGCGGTAGTCCTTCAAGGCAGACTTCAACTGCTCCATCGAGAATCTCTTCGGCCCGCGCCATTGCGGCTTGCGGATCGTCGAATCCCTCACTCCATGGCTCGCAAGCCGTCGAGAAAACGGCCGCGACCAAATCCCCATTACGAATGCACACGAAAGTGGCGTGCGCGTCCCGCACCCAGGCGTACTTGCCGCGCTTGTGGAAGCTACCACCCATGCTCAATCCTCCGTTCCGGTCCCGCTGATTCTGACAGGGCGCGTGGACCGCGACGCGGCAACGATTGTCTCCTGTGGTGATCGACACAGCTTGCGCGTCCGACGGCGCTGCCGCCTAAACGGCTAGCCGTCTGTAGGACGGTGGTTGGGCGCGGGCGGCTAAAACGCCCGGAAAATAAGGCTCCTGTGTCGCCCGCTAGGGCAATAATTCCGGGCGGCTGCGTTGGGGCGGCTGAAAGCCCCATTTTGTGAGGGTTCCGTGCCGCCCGGCCATCTTCGTGATGCCGACCGGGCGGCGGACTTCGGGCGGCTTGAATTTCGTCGAACGGCTGCTTCGGCTTCATCTCACGGCCCCGCCACATCGAGGACGTGCTGCACGCGAGGGCCGAGGTCAAACGTTGTGCGTTCCAGCGCCGACGGCGGCCGGTTCACCAAGCGACCATCTGCAATCAGCGTCTCGATCGCTCCCTCCAGCTCGCTCTTGCTCGCCTTGAAGCGACCATTCTTCTTGCCCGACTGCGAGTCCCTCAGCCTCGTCTTCGAGTACTGACCGGGGTAGACGCCGACGAACGCGACGATCCTCGCCTCGAGGTCGGCGACGTTCTGGGCGCTCGTCGCTTGTGCGCTCAGGATCACGTGTTCAAGTAAGCCGACGCCATCGAACGGAACGCGTTTGAACCACACCACCTCGCCGGTCGGTCCATAATTATTCTTCACGATCGTCAGTGAGACATATTGCTTGCGGTCTTCGCCCGAGATGCCGAATTTCCTGGCTTCGCCTTCGCGCATCCTCGCGAGAACCCACGCGCCGCGCGCTTGGTCCACAAACGCTGTGGAGCCGGCGATCATGGACGCATCAGACTCGTCTTGCTGGCTCGCGCTCTTCGGCGTGTGCGCCAACACAAGCACCGATGCCCCGGTCTCCTGCGCAATGCGGTTCACGATCGTCATCGTGAGTGCCGCATCCTCCCGAGCGTTGTGATCCCCGCCGTGAATGAGAGCCAGGTGGTCGAGCACGATCAAACGAACATCGCCCATCGACCGAGCGGCGGCGATGATGCTTTCCGCGAAGTCCTGTTCGGCCAAGCCATTCTCGCCCGTGGCCGTCAAACGTATGTCGCGGCCCACAAGCGGGAAGGCCAGAATACTCGTTTCAAGTCTATGGATTTGCGCGCCGTCGAGCTTCTCGTATCGCACGACCGCGTTCACCCTGCGTGCGATCTCATCCTTGTCTTCCTCTCCTAAGATCGCGATAACGTTGCCCGACCTAACGGCCTTCCCCATGAAGCCGCGTCCGAGGACGAGGGCGATAGACAACTGAATCGCGAGCTGAGTTTTGGAGACGCCGCCCAGCCCTGCAAGGACCGCGGACTTGCCGGGCAACAGGAAATCCTCGAGCGTGTAGTCGCGGGGCGCGGGCTCCGCTGTGTCGATCACAATCTGACCATTGTGCAGATCAAGCACATTGGGAGGCCGACTATTTCCACTCGCCTTGAGGACGCCCTCTAGCGCCTTGCCGACGGTGCCATTGCGATAATCGTCCCGCTCCCATTTATCCCGATAAAGGTCCGACGTGCGGAAGGCGACATCAATGTCCCAAGCGTTCAAGCCCTGCCGGGCAAATTCACCACACAGCGCGAGATCGGCGATTGAATGGTCCCCTTTGTAGTCAGAGAGATCGCCCCTATAAACCGGGCCCCAGCGAGGGTCAGTGCGAACGAACTCGACCGCGGCAACGAACTGGGGCGCGAATCCGAGCGGCTTTGGCAAGGACACGATAGCGTCGTATGGGCAAGGGCCTCGAATGGTGCTGCTGCCCGTCTCGTCAACGGAGGTGGACGCGCTCGCGCGTTCGGGGAACAGACCCAGCAGGGCCGGGATATTCACGCTCATGCCAGCGCCCCTTTCCCGACACCAGTCGTCGTCATGTATCGATTGGAGGAATAAAATTCGACGCTCCGGCCTGCGATTCGTGTCTTCCGCGACGGCAGAAGCACGTCGTGCAAGAAGAAGCCGCGGACACCGGTGCCCGATATTGACACCTCTTTTCGCGGCATCGACAGCCTCTTGATCTCTTCATTGACGACGGGATCGATGACGCCGTTTTCGATGCAGTGGTCCCAATCGAACCCATGCAGGTAACGACCGCCGAAGTGCGGTTTTCCATCCAGCACAAACCCGACGCCAATATAGCCGCCGCGCTCGTACGCCGTCTTCACGGCGTCGAAGTCGCTCCAGGTGCAGGGATTGCTATGGCTGGCCGGCTCCCCGTTGGGCTGATACGGCGGCTTCGTTGTCTTTTCGTCACGAACGACCGCCTTGGCGAGCACCCAATTGGGGATCGCCTTCAGCTCCGGCAGGATGCCGTCGAAGTTCGGCTTGATCCACATCTACGCCACACCGCGAAGCGCCAAGCGCACGTCCCCCGCACGCCAGCGCGTCGAGTGCGCGCCAATCCGCCTGGGCTGAGCCAAACGACCATGCGCCACATCGCGCCAGATGCTCGCGCTACTGCGTCCAAGGAGGGCTGAAACAACACGGATTTCGATCAGCGCGTCATCGGGGAGATAGGGAAATTGCTCAAGGGCGCGTTGAACCCGACGCGCAATGTTTTCAGCCGAGCCGTCGCACTGAGGTTCGCGGCTTGAGGATGGCGCAAGCAAGGGCACTCTCCTTAACGAAATTCCAATTCAACCACACTATCGGCAGTTCGTTCGCTAAATGAGCTCGCCTTTGACTGCGTTGCTTAGCGATTTAACCTCGTATCTGCTGATTGCAAGCCGTATCAACCACGCAGCTGGCGCGATTCTACTGTTAACAACGTATTGGATAGTTGCTCTCGTTAAATCAGACGGTTAGGGAACGTGGGTGGGTCTAAAAATATTTTTCGCGTTCGACGTTCCAGGCACCGAGAGCGCCTATTTTTTTCGGCCTCTCAAGGGCACGACCTTCGGCGCCGCCGCCTTGCCACCGATATGCTGCGCCCACGCCTCCATCATCGCGCGGCGCTGCTCAAGCAGGTCCGTCCGATGATACGCCGCCTCGGCCTGGTTGCTGATCGTGTGCGCCAAGGCTCGCTCCGCGAGATCGCGTGCGTAACCATTCTCAGATGCCCAGTCACGGAATGACGAGCGGAAGCCGTGCGCTGTGGCAACACGCCCTTGCTCGCTACTCTGCGCCTTTTGATCGCGTAGGAACTTCGTCAGCACCATGTCGCTGAGCACCGCGCCGCGCGGTGCGGGGAACACCAGATCGGAATCACGATGAAGGGTGCGCTGCGCCACGAGGATTTCAACCGCCCGCTCGGAAAGCGGGACGCGATGGACGACCTTGGTTTTCATCCGATTGGCGGGAACGGTCCACACCTTGGCGTCGAGGTCGATCTCTCGCCACATCATGGCGCGCGCCTCGCCCGACCGTGCGGCAGTCAAGATAACGAACTCCAGCAGCGCCCGCGTCGCATTGGGAGGACCGACGCGAAGCACGCCCTGCAAGAACGCCGGAATATCGCGCCACGGCATAGAGGGCTGGTGGACGACCTGCGCACGCTTGCCGGGTTGCTGCGGAAGAAGATGGTCCACTACTTCAACCGGATTGCCTTTGACTAGCTCGCGAGCCCAACACCACTTCATCACCGTGTGGCAGCGCTGCTTGACCCTCGAAGCGGTCTCGGACTTCAGAAGCCAGATCGGCCTCAGAACCTCGGCAAAGTCCGCAGCGGCTAAATCGGTCACCTTCCGTTTGCCGATCTTGGGGAATGCGTAGTCGCGCAGCGTGTTGATCCACTGGTCCGCATGCTTGGCGTTCTTCCAGCCCGGCTTCAGGCTTTCATAGACCTGTCGCGCTGCCTGCTCGAACGTCATCGCTCCTGCGATGGCCGCTTGCGCCGCTTTGTCGGCCGCACGCTTATTGATTGGGTCCTTGCCGCTAGCGATCGATTGGCGTGCCACCGCGGCCATCACGCGGACATCTGCAATCCCGACATCCGGATAAGCGCCGAGCCCCATATCGCGCCGCTTGCCCGTCACCGGCGACACGAAGCGAAGTATCCACTTGCCCCGCCCCTTCGCCGAGCCGGGCTCCAGCCTGAGCCCCCGGACCGTGCCGTCGGCAACCGGCTTGTCGCCGGGAGCGATTTGCTTGGCTCCCACGTCTGTAATCGGCGTCAAGGTCAGCCCCACATCTAGCCCCACAGAATTTCTGCGCTTTCATGATGCGAAATGAGACGGAACGCGTCAACCGCATCGTACAGTTATGATCTATTGGATGTTTTTTCCCCTGTCGAGACGGCCTGAGACGACGTGGGTCAATAATTAAGCGGACGCCCCCTCCGCCACCGCTCAATCCGCACCCCTCCCCCGACTTCACCGCCATCCGAGCGCCGGCGCGACGTGGGTCAGGATCGCTTCGATGACATGGGCGTTGTAGTCGACGCCGAGTTGGTTGGGGACGGTCAGGAGCAGCGTGTCGGCCTCCGCGATCGCTTCGTCCTGCGCCAGCTCCTTGACGAGCGCGTCCGGTTCGGCGGCGTAGCTGCGGCCGAAGATCGCTTTTGTGCTCTCGTCGAGGAAGCCGATCGTGTCGCGGCTCTCGTTGTCGCGGCCGAAATAGGCGCGGTCGCGGTCGTCGACCAGCGCGAAGACGCTGCGGCTCACCGACACGCGCGGCTGGCGCGAATGGCCGGCGGCTTTCCAAGCCTCGCGGAACGCCCGGATCTGGTTGGCCTGCTGGACGTGGAACGGAAGCCCACCCTCGTCGATCTTGAGCGTCGAGCTCTGCAGGTTCATGCCCAGCTCGGCGGCCCAGACGGCGGTGGCGTTGGAGGCGGCGCCCCACCAGATGCGCTCGCGCAGGCCTTCGGAATGGGGCTCGACGCGCAGCAACCCGGGCGGATTGGGGAACATCGGGCGCGGGTTCGGCTGCGCGAATCCTTCGCCGCGCAGCACGTCGAGGAAGACCTCAGCGTGGCGGCGGCCCATGTCCGCGTCGCTCTGGCCCTCGCCGGGCTGGTAGCCGAAATAGCGCCAGCCGTCGATCACCTGCTCCGGCGATCCCCGGCTGACGCCAAGCTGCAAGCGCCCGCCGGCGATGATGTCCGCCGCGCCGGCGTCCTCGGCCATGTACAGCGGATTTTCGTATCGCATGTCGATCACCGCCGTGCCGATCTCGATGCGGCGCGTCTTGGCGCCGACGGCGGCAAGCAGCGGAAAGGGCGAGGCGAGCTGGCGAGCGAAATGATGCACGCGGAAATAGGCCCCGTCCGCGCCCAGTTCCTCGGCCGCGACGGCGAGATCGATCGACTGCAGAAGCGCGTCCGACGCGGTTCGCGTCTGCGAGTGCGCCGAGGGCGTCCAATGTCCGAACGAGAGGAATCCGATCGTCTTCATGAGCGCCTCAATCCACGATCGCCGCATAGGCGAGCGCGCGCAGTTCAAATTCAGGAAGGTCGAAGCTCGACATCGACTGCGCCATGAAAAGGCCGACGACCTGTTCGACCGGATCGACCCAGTAATACGTTTTCGCCGCGCCCGACCAACCAAACTCGCCAACCGAACCGGACGCGCCGGTTCGCGCGACATCGAGCGCGACTCTCGAGCCGAGGCCGAATCCATAGCCCGGGATCGGCAAACCGTCGAGATCGAGAGGCAGCAACTCCGGCGGCAGATGGTTGGCGTGCATCAGTTCGACCGTCTTGCGGCCGAGGATGCGAGCGCCCTCGAGTTCGCCGCCGTTCGCCAGCATCTGTGCGAACCGGAAATAGTCGCGCGCCGTGCCGAACAGTCCGTGGCCGCCGCGCTGGAATGTCGAGCCCGAGGCGACGGGGTAGCTTCGCGTCACGTCGATCGGTTGGTTGAAACCGTTCGCCCACAGCGCGAACGACTTCACCAGGCTGCCGCCGGGCGCGACAATGTCCGGCCTGCCATACATCGCGGCGAGGCGTCCGCGCTTGTCCTCGGGGACCTCGAACGCCGTATCCGTCATTCCCAACGGTTCGAACAGACGTTGACGCAGGAAGTCGGCGAGCGTCTGGCCCGAGATGACTTCGATCAGGCGCGCCGCAACGTCGATCCCGACGCTGTAGTGCCAACGGGAACCGGGGTCGAAGGCGAGCGGAAACCGAGCGAGATCGTCGATCGCCTCGGCGAGCGGAATCCGGGGATCGACGAGCTTTCCCTCGCGATAGAGCGCGCCGACCGGCGTGCTCTCGAGAAAGGCATAGGAAAGGCCGCTGGTGTGCGTCAACACATCGCGGATCGTCATCGGCCGCTTGGCCTCGCGCAGCGCGCCGCTCGCGTCAAGGACCTTGACGCCTGCGAATGCTGGCAGATAGCGCGCGAGTGGATCGACGAGGTGAAACCGCCCCTCCTCGTACAACGTCATCAGCGCGGTGCAGACGATCGGTTTGGTCATGGAATAGAGACGGAAGATGGCGTCTTCCGTCATCGCCAGGCCGGCCTCCCGATCGCGCAGCCCGTAGGCGCCGTCGTGCACGACGACGCCTCGCCGCGCGACGATCGTGCGCACGCCGGCGTAGACGCCGCGATCGACATAGGCCTCCATCGCCGGCGCTATCCGCTCCAACCGCGCCGCGCTCATCCCCACCGCTTCCGCTTTGCCCGTGCTCATGAAAAGCATCTCCGTTGTTCTCGAAAGCCTAAGCGCGCGCCGACGACGCGGTCAAGAAAGCGCTTACCGAACGCTGAGTCATATCGCGCTTGCGCTTTGGCTCTGTTATCGACGACATTTCGCAAAAAAGAGTCCTCGCCGCGGGAGAAGCCATGTCCGATCTTGTCGCAAATCTGTTCGGGCTGAAGGGCGCCGTTGCGCTCGTCACCGGCTCTTCCGCCGGCATCGGCCTGGCGCTCGCCCGCGGGCTCGCCGCGGCCGGCGGCAGGGTCGTCGTCAACGGGCGAACCGCCGCGACTGTCGAAGCCGCAGCCGAAGCCTTGCGCGCCGCCGGCGCGGAGGTCTTTCCCTCCGTCTTCGATGTGACGGAAAGCGTCCAGGTCGCCGCCGCGGTGGAGCGGATCGAAGCCGATTTTGGGCCGATCGAGATTCTGGTCAACAACGCCGGAATTCAGCGCCGCGGCGTTCTCGAGGACTATCCCGAGGAGACCTGGCACGAACTGATGCGCGTCAACCTCGACAGCGTGTTCCTGGTCTCGCAGGCCGTGGCCCGCCGTATGATCCCGCGCAAGCGCGGACGCATCATCAACGTCGCCTCAGTGCAGAGCGAACTGGCCCGCTTCAACATCGCGCCCTACACCGCCTCCAAGGGCGGCGTGAAGATGCTGACCAAGGGCATGGCGACGGATTGGGGACGGCACGGCCTGCGCGCCAATGCGATCGCGCCCGGCTATTTCAAGACCGAGCTCAACCAGGCGCTGGTCGAGGACGAAAAGTTTTCCGCTTGGCTGACTGCGCGCACGCCGATGGGACGCTGGGGCGACGTCGACGAACTGATCGGCGCCGCAGTGTTTCTCGCCTCCGAAGCTTCGAGCTTCGTCAACGGCCACATTTTGTATGTCGACGGCGGGATCACCGCATGTCTGTGACGGCTCAAGCCATCGTCGTGATGGGCGTTTCAGGCGCAGGCAAGACGACCGTCGGGCGCCTCGTCGCCGAGGCGCTCGGCGGAACGTTCGTCGACGGCGACGATCTTCACAGCGACGAGGCGCGGGCCAAGATGACGGCGGGAATCGCGCTGACGGACGCCGACCGCTGGCCATGGCTCGACCGCATCGGCGCCGCGCTGGCCGAGGCCGTGACGGCGGGGCAGACGAAAGTCGCCGCCTGCTCGGCGCTCAAGCGCGTCTATCGCGAGCGGCTGCGCGCCGCGGTCGGGCCGAGGTTGCGCTTCGTCTATCTCGACGCCGAGCCGGAGACGATGCGCCGCAGGGTCGGGCATCGGCCGGGCCACTACATGCCCGCTTCGCTCGTCGACAGCCAGTTCGCCGCGCTCGAGCCGCCGCGCGACGAAAGCGACGTCGTCACGATGCGCGCGGACGCCGATCTCGCGACCTCCATTCCAGAGTTGGCGATGCGCTTGCAGAGTGGAGCCCAGGACCCGTGAGCGAAGCCCCCGCGCAGGAGCAGGTTCACTCCGAGGCCTGGGCGACCGCCAGCGCCTGGCGATGCGCCGCCTCCGCCCACGGTTTTGGTATCCAGGTCGCTGAGTCGTCGTCGCCATAGGGAGTGGCGCGGCCTTCGAGGGCGCATAGGCCGACCCAGGCGCAGACGATCGCATCGAGCATGTCCTCGCGCGCCTTCATCGCCACACCGCTGGCGCGCTCCAGCTTTGGAAAGCGCGCCTTCACGCCGCGGATCTCACCCTCGAGCGCGCCGGCGATAGACTCCCATCGCTCGAAGAGGCGCGCCCGCCGCTCTTCCGGCTTGCAGGACGGCCAGTAGCGTCCGGCTCTTGCGACCTTGTACTCCAGCCGCTTCGCAGCGCCCGTAAGCTCGATGAGAGCGGGATGCGGGTAGACTTCAATGAGGCCGGGTGCGATCGCAGTTCTGGTCTGAAGCCGATAGCCGGCGCCGGCGAAGTCGCGGGTAAGGGTGTCGCTGATCCTGCCAGGCCGCTCCGCACTCGGGGAGTGCGTCGCGCAGTGTCGCGCTCCGTACGCCTTCGAGACTTCCTGGTCTGAGAAACGGCGACCCCGAATGGGCAAGCGGGAAAGCGGCATGTCGACCGCGACCAGGTCGACGGCGCGGCCGCACAGCTTCGAGGCCGCCGCGAGTAAGGCCTCAGGCGCCGGCGGCGAACCGACAGGCGGATCGCCTAGGGTCAGCAGCCCAAGAAAATGTGGGTAGGAGGGAGCGAGAGCTTCGAGGCGCCATCCCTGCCCGTCTCGGACCACGAGCGCGACGCCGCTGGGCTGGGTCCCTGTCCAGGCTGCGTCGATGCCGAGGACCGCTTGCGGGAATCCCACGATGACCTCCCTCGGAGCGCGTAGCCGGCGCGCTCAAAGTACAGGAGGCTAAGCCAGATGGGAAATCCGTTCCCAGGTGCCGGGGTGGCTGCTCAGGATGCCAGAAAACGGGCTGTCCTGCAGATGGGCGTGCAACGGCGAGCGGCCGGTGTGGAAGTATTCGAGTTTGCACAGCGCCGCGACCAGCGCGCTCGGGTGGTCGATCAAATCGAGCGCCATGGCGTCGGCCGCAAGCTCGCGGATGCGCGAGAGCGCGAAGAACATCATCCGGGCGAGGGCCGGCGCGGCCGCGAGCAACAAGGCCTGCGTTTCGGCGCCCTGTTCGCGCCGGGCGGCAAATTCCGCGATCCCGGTCAACGCCGAACTGGCGATTTCCCCCTCGATCGCGGCGGCCCAATTCATGGCGCTGGTGTCGCCGCTCAAAATGTGGGCGACCTCATGGGCCAGTATGCCCGCGATCTCGTCACGCGAGAGGCCGCGCAACAGGTCTTTCGTTACGGAGATGCAAGCGTTTTCTGGGGCCCCGAGGGCGTAGGCGTTCATGCCCGGCGAGGGCAATAGAAACAGCTCCGGCAACCGCTCCATTCCCGCCCGGTCGCACACGCTCAGCAAGATCGCGTAGAGTTCAGGCGCCTCCGAGCAATGTAACGGCTTCGCGCCGAGAGAGCGGAGAACGTCGCGAGGCTGAATATTCCTGGAACGAAGCTTGCCGCAGATATTGGCGAGCGACTGCTGGGCCCCGCCCCATTTGCCGGACGCTTCGGCGCACATCAGAAGGAGCCCGACCAGACCATTCATCACCCGGCGCGAGTGGTTGCAGTGACGCTCGCGGGCCGAACGCCTCTGCGCCCGCGCGCACCGACTGGCCTGCGCACTCCTGGAGGCAGGCGCAGCGCCGGGGATCGACTGTCGCGGCCGGTTCGAAAACGCAGCGCCGGGAGACGGCAAGCCGCAGGCGCCAGCGCTGCCGCTGGCGGCGCTATTCCCTGGTGCGAAGGCGTCGAATCCGGTGGCGTAGAACACGAATCATCCCCAATGGGCTGTGCGTACAACAGCACAGTCCTCGGAGACGAAGCAAGCGCCGTGCCAAGTTGTCACCAACTTGTTACGGCCGGCTCTACTTCACCTGGTGATCAGACGGATCCGCCCCATGCAACCGAGGTTGCCCGGTTCTAGCTCGTACGTATAGCGGAATTGCAGACGCACGTTAAAACCGGCAATTTCACGGGATTAGTGAGGCTGTCCCTCTGCATTTCCTCCCTGATCGTCTGTATTGGCGCTGCGCTCCTCGCCGCCCTTGCGACCCTCGCCCTGCCCGATCTTGATCGAGCCCGGCAAGGGAAGCCTCGGCTCCTCCGCCCGGAGCATGGCGATCGTGCGGTAGACGTCGAAAAGCAATGTGAAGGTCTGCGCGTAATCCCGGGCGGCCAACGCCCGCGCCGCCGCCGCGACAAGCGGCGCGCAATGTCCCAGTCCCTCGAAGTTTCCCGAATTGGCGTCGAGATAGCCGGTCAGGCGCCGCAGGCTGTCGGCGCCGAGGTCGGAAACGAGCGCCGTCGCCGCGACCGATTCCGCCGACATCTGACCGAAGGCTCCCGGCGCCGGCATTTGCGGCGAGCGCATCTGAATGCGCGCGAGAACGGGCATGATCTCCTGGAAGACGGCGGCGAGCACGCGCGGATCGTCGGCGGGATTGTCTATGCCTCTCGGCGCGCTCTGGCCAAAAAACGCGCCGGCTTGAAAGTGAGCCATCGTGCGATCCTCTGTTCGATCGAATGAGCAAGCGACCACGTGCAAAAGAGAGAGCGGGCAGGGAAAGCCCCGCCCGCCGTTTTGGTTACAGGCGCAATTGGCCGGTGCTGGCCTGCTGCTGGATAAGGTCGCTCAACTGCCGCACGATGTCGTGCACGTCGTGGTGGGTCAGCCGTTGCGAGATCGGCTGTTGCTGCTGGAAGGGCGTCTGCTGGACGCCGCCATAGGCCGCCTGCCCTTGCCAGCCATGACCCGACATCCCTTGGCCGCCTTGGCCGAGCCCCATTTGGCCCAACCCCAGCTGGCCGAGACCCATCTGGCCGCCCTGTTGCTGCATCGACTGCACGAGCTGCGGGATGATCGGCAAAATCTGCCGCACCACTTCGCTCACGTCCTGCGGTGACAGGGATCGCTGTCCGCCGAAGCCGCCGCCGTAGGCAGCCATCGGCTGATACTGGTTCTGTTGCGCCTGTGCGATGATCTGCGGCAAGACGGGAGCAATCTGCTGAAGAATGTTGCTGACGTCCTGCTGCGAGAGCTGACGCTGCGGCGCGCCCCAGCCCCCACCGGCGGCAGACTGGCCGCCCATCGGATTACCGAACGCCCCGTAGGCGCCTTGCCCCATCGCCGCTTGGCCGAATTGGCCTTGAGGTTGAGGCGCAGACTGACCGAACAGAGAAGGGTTAGGCGTTACGGTCGGATTCTGGAAAGCATTCTGCAGCAGATTGTCGGAGTGCATCATGACGATCTTCCTTCATCGCGTCCGCCCCCCTTCGCTCCACGGCTTGCTTTGCTCGAAGGGTTCGAGAAGCAAGCCGTGGAGCGGGCTTGCGCTACCGCCAGAAGGCGGTCGATTCATGGCGCGAGTCGACGACATCGAGCGCGATACGCGCTGTCGCAAGACGCTTCGCGACGCACGCCGCGAACGCGCTCAAGCGACCTGTTTCCTTGTTCGATGAACGCGTTAGAATTCTTGCTGCACCGCAGATTCCTGGGGGCTCCCGAGAGCTCTTTTGCAGCAACGCGCCACGCCTGTTTGTAGGATCAACTTTTGTGAATGCCGCTTTTTTGCGCAGGCCCCGTGCGTTTGTACTCGATAGGCTAAACTCGACCGAAGCGCCCGGCGCGATAGTCGGCGTAAGCCTGCTCGATTTCCGCTTCGCTGTTCATCACGAAGGGGCCGCGCGCGACGACAGGCTCGCGCAGGGGACGTCCGGCATAGAGCAGCGCGCGCACCGATTGCTCCGGCGCGCTGATCGTGAACTCGGAGGGTGAGGTGTCTTCGCGCCGAGTAAGCCAGACGACGTCGCCACCCGCGGCGTGCGCCTCGGTGCGACCGATCGAAGCCTCTCCGGAGAGAAGAACGAGAACCGCGTTGTAGTCGGCAGGCAAGTCCTGACGGATCGAGCCGCCGGGATCAAGGCGGAATTCGACCATCGTCACCGGCGCGTAATTCCGGGTCGACGAAACGATGCCACCCGACGCGCCCGAGAAGACGCGCGCTTCCGCGCGGGGCTCGCGTCGCATCGGCGCGAGGTCGCCATGAAGATCCTGATAGCGCGGCTCCGCCATCTTATGCGCGGCCGGCAGATGGACCCAAAGCTGCAAGGTGTGCGCGATGACGCCCTCGGCAGGGATCTCGTTATGGATGAGTCCGCGGCCCGCGGTCATCCATTGCGCGTCGCCCGGAAGGATCGAACCTGCGTTGCCTTGATTGTCGTAGTGGTCGAGGCGACCTTCGAGCACATAGGTCACCGTCTCGATGCCGCGATGGGGATGTTTGTCGAACACGCCGCGCGGGAACCAATCCTCCATCAAGGCGAGAAACGGATCGGTGGCGGCGAAATCGCCGCGCATCGCCGCCGGCATCAAAGCGCGCACGCGATGCTGCGCCGACATGCCTTGCTGGATTTGAGGCCGATCGATGCGGAGAACTGCGCGCTCGAATGCCGACATGGAGGCCTCGTGCCGGGCGTGAGGAGATGGGAGTTTGCCGCGTTTTCAACTGCGCCGCAACAGGCGGGCGGAACCTGCCCCCGCTGTCGCGCGTTCTCCTCATATCCCGTGTTCTAAAGCCAACGCGCGCTCGCCCGGGCGCACATCGAGGAGTGCGATCAATGGAAAAAATCGACGAAACCTCTTCACTCATCGCCGGAAGCAAAGTCTCCGGCACGAGGGTCTACAATCCGCAAAGCGAGCATATCGGCGAAATCCAGGACGTCATGATCGATAAAGCGGCCGGGAAGGTCGTATACGCCATCATGTCGTTCGGCGGTTTCCTCGGCATCGGCCAGGACTATCGCCCTCTGCCGTGGCAGCTCCTGAAATACGACACCTCCCTCGGCGGCTATGTCGTCGACGTTTCGAAGAGCGACCTCGAAAAGGCGCCGGCCTATCCAGCCGACGCGACGCCGCAATGGGGCGACCGAACCTACGAGTCGAGGCTCCACGACTATTATGGCGTCGGCCCTTATTGGATCTAGACGGATGCGCGCGGCGAGAGCCGCGCTCGACCAGGAGCCTCGCAATGTCCGTGCGCAGAAAAGAGCCAAGCCGAACCGGCGCCGCGAAGACTAGACCCGCGGCGCCGGCCGACGTGCGCGACGACGCTCACCCGAGCGCGCCCGGCGGCGACGCGAAGCAGCCTTACGCGACCGAAATCGACGACTATCAGGGCGGCAAGGCGAAGCCGCCCGAGGAGAAGCCCAACTCGGCGCCGAAGACTTAGTTTTCGCGCACCGCTGTAAGGCGCCAGCCGTTGGGGGAGTCGAAGCTCACTTCGCTCACCTTCGCGGCTGTCCTGCCCGAGAGAAGCGCGAATTCGGGGGGCGCGATTTGGGGCCCCCCGCCCTTCGCTGGGCGCCATTGGGGTAACGCGCGGCGATTGGGCTAGGGCCGGCCGAAATATTCCACGACGAACCATGCAATTACCGCAAGCGCCAGACTGAAGGCCAGCACCCAGAAAACCCGGGACCCCTTCGGACCTTGTCGAGCCGTGTCGGCGGTAATGACCTGCGGCGGCCCGTCTTCGCGGTAATGCGGCGGAGGACGGATGTTGTCGTCTTCGATTTCGCCGGCCATATCGACCTCCTTGAAAATTTGTGACCGCGTCGCCGCAACGGCGGCGCGTCGCGACGCGCTACCTCGAAGCCCCACGCTGAAGTTCGTGTCGCGTCAGGGCCGCAATGACGATCGGCCGCGCCGTCGACACATTTTCCAGGAAAGCGAGAACGCTCTCCTCCTCCAACGTGAGTTCGTGTTGGGCGCGCTCGGCGCCCGCAGCCGTGGGCAGATCGAGTTCACCCCGCAGAAAAGCCGCGACGACTTCGGGATGAACGTAGGATTTGCGGCAAACGGTCGGCGTGTTGCCGAGCTTGGCCGCGACGTCTCCGATAACGCTTCGAATGATGCGCTTGGCCTCGGAGGCGCTCTTGAACGACGGCGCCTTGGCGAGCGCCGTCGCCGCGCGCCACGTGCCTGCCCAGGTCCTAAAGTCCTTGGCGGTGAACTCCTGTCCGCTGAGTTCGCGAAGATAGGCGTTGACGTCGGCGGAGGTGATCGCGAAACGCGCGCCGCGCTCGTCGACATACTGGAACAACCGTTGCCCCGGCAATTCCTGGCACTCGCGGATGATGCGCGCGATCCGGCGATCGGACACCGAGAGGCGCCACAGCTTGCCGCTCTTGCCCTTGAATTCAAAACGCAGCTTCGCGCCGTCGACCGCGACATGGCTGCCGTCGAGCGTGGTGAGGCCGAAGCTTTGATTCTGTCGCGCGTACTCGTCGTTGCCGACACGAATGAGCGTCGACTCGAGGAGGCGCACAACCGTGGCGAGGACACGGCGCAACGACAGCCCAGGCCCGCGAAGATCCGCGGCGAGGAGTTCGCGCAACCGCGGCAGGCCCCGCGCGAATTGCACCATGCGGTCGAACTTCGCGGCGTCCGACATTTCGCTCCACAGCTTGTGGTAGCGATATTGCTTGCGCCCGCGTGCGTCGCGCCCGGTCGCCTGGATATGTCCCTCCGGGATCGGCGAGATCCAGACGTCGTTGTAGGCCGGCGGAATGGCGAGCGAGCGAATCCGCTGCAGCGTCGCCGGGTCGCGGATGAGTTTGTTGTCCTCGTCGTAATATGCGAAGGATCTTCCGATGCGCCGGCGCCGGAAGCCCGGTCCGTTCTGGTCGACGTAGACCAGCTCGTCGGCCGGGCTCGGCGGTTCGAGTGGCTCGCTTTCGACCGCAACTCGCGTTTTTTCGGCAACGGCGTACAACGAACACAGCCTCCGGCGCCGGCTAGATGGGTTAGGCCAATAGCCCACAAACGGCGGCAGGGCTTTAAAGTTCCGGCCGCCGCTAAGAGTGGAACCTGAACCTGCCACTCCGCGTTCGTGCGTGGAGCAGGGTCGCGCGACCCTTCCTGTAGCGCGGCGCGCCGACGCGAGGGCGCTCGTCATGCCCGTCTCCGTCAGAAGTTTTTGGAGGGGCTATCTTCACCGGAGACAACCGTCAGCGCCGAGAAGCTGCCGCGCGGCGCGATGTTTGTCGCCGAACCGTTTCGAGCCGAGGTTCGCTTCAGCGGTTGGACCGGCGACGGGAAAATGCGACAGGCGAGATTTCCGACGTGCGGGAGGATGCGCCCATGAAGGCTTCGAACCCAAGCAATCCGCCGATCACGCCTTCCCGTGGAGCCACCCGCGCCGCCGCTCAGCGCGCCGCCGAGCCGACGCCGATCACGCACGCCGACCGCGTGATCTTCCCGTCCGACGGCGTGACCAAAGGCGATGTCGCCGGCTATTACGCGCGCGTCGCCGAACGCATGACGCCCTATCTCGAGCAGCGGCTCGTCAGCATCATCCGCGCGCCCGACAACGTCGAAACCGAGACGTTTTTTCAACGTCATCCGACGTCGGCTATGAAGCGAGGCGTCATCCGCGTGACGGAAGGCGATAAAGTCTATATGGCCCTCGAAGGCGCCGAAGGCCTTCGCACGGCGGCGCAATTCGGCGGCGTCGAGTTCCACGGCTGGATGAGCCGCATCGATTCGCTCGACCAGCCGGACCGCCTCATCTTCGACCTCGATCCCGATCCGAGCGTTTCCTTCGCCGACGTGAAGGCGGCCGCGCAGGATATCGCCCGACGGCTCGAGGCGATCGACGTGAAGACATGGCCGATGATGAGCGGCGGCAAGGGTGTGCATGTCGTCGCGCCGCTCGACCGCTCGCTGACGACGGACGAAGTCGAGACCTTCGCGCGCGCCTTCGCGCACGGCCTGGCGGAAAAGGAGCCGGCGCGCTTCATCGCTTCGATGAGCAAGTCGCGCCGCACCGGCCGCATCTTCATCGATTGGATGAGAAACAAGAAGGGCTCGACCGCGATCCTGCCGTGGTCGCTGCGCGCCCGCCCGACGGCGCCGGTCGCAACGCCGCTGACCTGGCGATCGCTCGAGGATGCGAGCAGCGCGGCGCAGTACACGATCAAAACCGCGGTCGTGCTCGCAGATCCGTGGGGAGAATTTCTTACCCGCGCGCAAACGATCCCGACGGCCGTGCTCACCGCAGCGCGGTAAGAGACGCTGCTAACCAACGTCTTCTGCGAGCGTAGCGGAGGAGTCAAACATCGACTCCCGCGAAGCACAGATGGCTTCGTCGCTACGCTCTTCGCAATGTAAGTATTGCCTAGGGGCGGCGAATCCTTCGCCGGGTCCGCGTCATTCGATCACGCGCACCACGCGGTGATGATGGTCGACGATCACGCGGTGGTGGTCGACAATGACGTAGCTATAGTCGCCGTGGTTCGGCACGGGATAGTAACTAAAATCGTCGGGAAGCGCCTCGCCGACGACGACGGGCCGGTCGTAAACGACCGAGGGACGCTCCGGCAGGGTCGAGCCGACGATCGCGCCCACGCCTGCGCCAATTGGTCCGCCCACGACGCCGCCGACGATTGCGCCGCCGACCGCGCCGCCTGCATTTTGCGCGAGAGCGAGCGATGGCATGAGTGCAGCGACGAGGGCCGCGCAGCAAATGGCCTTCATGCGTTTTCTCCTGTTTCCGACACCCGAGGCGTCAGTGTGAAAACGCTCGCGCTCTTCGATTGTTCCCGGCCGCTCGGTTCAGTCGCCGATCAGATGCGCCGCGATCATGCGGCGATGTGGCGCCCGACGATGCTCGAAAAGGTAGATTCCTTGCCACGCGCCGAGCGCGAGGCGCCCGTCGATAACGGGAATTGCGAGATGGACGTTGGTCAACGCCGTACGGATGTGGGCGGGCATGTCGTCTGGCCCCTCTTCGCTATGCGCGTAGCGTGCAGGATCCTCCGGAGCGAGATTTTCGAAGAACGCCTCGAGGTCGCGCCGAACCTCCCGCGCCGCATTTTCCTGAATGAGTAGCGAAGCCGAGGTGTGCCGACAGAACAGAGTCAGGAGCGCGGTCGAGACGCCACACTGTGCAACGAAGCGCTCGATGTCCTGCGTGATTTCCAGCAGTCCGCGGGCGCCGGTTCTGAACTCAAACACGTGGGTGAACTGCCGCATGATCATCTCCAACTTGGCCAAGCGCAAGGAACCATTCCGCACTTTTCGCGTTGAATGGACGCTCCATGCCGGAAGCCCTCAGGAAGGTCTCCATGCGCCTCCTTCTTTTGATCATCATCATTGTTCTCTTGGTCGGCGCGCTGCCCACGTGGCCGTACAGCGGGGGATGGGGATACTACCCCTCAGGCGGTCTTGGCGCGCTTCTCGTCCTGCTGCTGATCCTCGTGGTGCTCGGCGTCCTTTGAAGCGCGCTTGCTGCGTTGCCGGGACTCCGTCGTCGCGTTGAGGCAGCACGATTCCATTGCACGCCGCGCGAGGCATGTCATGGCCGAGTTGCAATTCGAAGCCGTCCGAGCGATCACCGCGTCGCTGATCACGATCACCATCGTGCTGGCGTGGCTCGTCGCGATGAGCACAAAATGAGCGCCCGGCCGACGCCGGCCGGGCGAAAAGGGGCGGCGCTTCGAGAGCGAAGTGAGCTTGCGATTTCGTTAGCGTCTAAGCGAGCGCAACGCGGACACGCTCGCGGTCACTGTCTCCTCAACGTGGCCAAGCCATCTCCCATCGGGCTGTGCGCGAAGCCCGAGGCGGTAGCGCCGCCGACTTTGGTGATCTTCACGTCGTAGTTCGCGTGGTCGCCGAAGGAGACGGTCTTGCGGGTAACCTCGCTGTAGCCGATGTCGAACGGCTGGCCGCCCCTGATCGCGTAGCTGACCACCTTCCCTCCCGAAATCGTCACCGAAACCGGCTCGCTGTTGTTGAGCAAACCGCTCCAGGTTCCGTCCCAGGACGTTTCCGAGGCGGCGTGAGCCGCGCCGGGAAGAATGAACGCGGCAAAGGCCGCCAACACACGCATGCGTCGTCCGATCGACATGTTTGGCCTCTCATTGTTTTGAGCGGCGTCCCTGTCATCAATCATTCGGGCGTGGTGAAGGCGAGACCACGGCGCCGTGAGGCGAAGGCAGGGCCCGGCTGGGCCGTCGAGCGTTTCACACGCGGATGGCGTCAATAGTCGACGGCGCTCAGCCCGGAGGGCGACAAGCCCGAGACAAGCTCCAATTGGCACAATTCAGGGTGTTTCTGGCCGGAGAGGCGCGCCCATCAAAGGGACTGTGCGGCTCCCAATCTTTCTGAAAAGGACGCGCCTCCCAATGACATTCCCCCACCGCCCAATCGCTTTTATACTTGCGGCGTCCAATCATGGCGCGATGATCGTCAATCGCAACGACTACAACGTCACCGCGTCGAACTTCGCCTATGGCGTCGGCCATCAGATCCTGCAGCAGTCCAGCTATGACGCGAGCGAAGTCGGCTTCGTCCTGGCGCTGCTCGCCCAACGACGTCATTACTACGGCGATGGGGTTGTTGCGATCGACGGCGGCGCCAACATCGGCGTCCATACGGTCGAATGGGCGCGCCATATGCACGGATGGGGACAAGTGCTCAGCTTTGAAGCGCAGGAGGTCATCTACTACGCGCTGGCGGGCAACATCGCGCTGAACAATTGCTTGAACGCCCGCGCCAGGCTCTGCGCGCTTGGCGAGAGCGACGGCACGCTCATGGTTCCACAACCGGACTATTTCGCGCGTGGCAGTTTCGGCAGCCTTGAATTGCGGCAGCGAGAGAACACGGAGCACATCGGGCAGAACATTGCGTACGACGCCTCGGTTGGGAGCGCGGTGCCAATAACGAGCATCGATTCTCTCGGTCTCGAACGGGTCGATCTCATCAAGCTCGATGTCGAAGGGATGGAAGTGGACGTGTTGCGCGGGGCGCGATCGGTATTGCAGCGGCTTAAGCCTGCAGTTTTCGTCGAGATTCTAAAATCCGATCAAACAGTGATCAAAGCATTCTTCGACGAGTTGGGCTATCGCTATTTCCCCGGTGGATTGAATATCATCGCGGTCCACGCGGAGGATCCCGTATTGCAACACGTCAACCACACCAATGGCGTGACCTATATCAGTTGAGCGCTAGAAGGGCATAAACGCCGCCTCTGTGAGGAGGCTCATCCAGCGCGAGGCCCTCAGTTCGATCGCGCTGGGCCAAGACGTTTGCGGTCACGGTGCGACGAATGCGCGTCCCGTCACCAACGGCGCCGCCATGAGCTTCCCCATCCACCGGATCCCCAGCCTCTGCCCCAGCGCGGGCCGCCGCCGCCCAGCACTCTGAGGATAAGCAGCAGAATGATCGCTCCAATCGCTGCGTCGACGATCTGAGCGACTAAGCCTACGCCCAAGGCGATATGAAGTCGCGGCAAGAGCCAATCGCCGATGAAAGCGCCGACGACGCCAACCACAAGGTCGCCGACAAGCCCAAAGCCGCCGCCTCGCACGATCTGGCCCGCAAGCCATCCGGCCACGATGCCGACGACGAGGATCGTAAGAACACTGTCATTGGAAAGAGTCATGGCGTTTCCCCGAAGCGGTGGTCGCCGAACCTGTTCGGCTTGGACTGTTCATGTGGGAACTGCGCCACAGCCCGGTCAAGGTGCTGCTGACTAAAACGAGGGCAGGAGGCCGCGCCATCGGAGCAGAATCCAATCGTTGAGCAATTCTCGCCCTCACGGACCTCGCAAGTTGGGGCCGCGCGGGGGACCGCCTTGAACGTGCCTGGGCCGTGCGACGTTACGCAACCGCTATTTCTGGAGGCAGAGTGAACTGAAACACGGCCCCCCGCGGCTCGTTCGCGGTGGCCCACAGCTGTCCTCCGTGCGCCTCGATGATCGAACGGCAGATGGTCAGGCCCATGCCCATGCCCTTTCCCTTGGGCTTGGTAGTGTAAAAGGCCTCAAATAGGCGGTCCGCATTCTGCGGACTCAATCCCGGGCCCGAATCCTGCACTGCGACGCGCACGCGATCCGTTTCCCCGCCCTCGCTGCTGATCAGCAGGTCTCGCGGCCCTTCGCGGATCTCGCTGAGCGCCTCGACGGCGTTGAGGATTAGATTGAGCATCACTTGTTGCAATTGAACTCGATCTCCTTGAACGCACGGCAGGTCCGGCGCGAGTTGGGTCCGCAGGGCGACCCCGTGCCTGCGCATTTCGGTACGCGTGAGGGCGATGACTTCGAGGATCATGTCGTTGACGTCCACCCTGTCCTTGATCGGCGGCGTCTTGGCGATGAGCGCCCGAATCCCGCCGATGACCTCGCCGGCCCGTCTTCCGTCCCTGACGATGCGATCAAGAGCCTGCTGGATTTCCTGCAGGCGAGGCGGCTTCATATCGAGCCAGCGCCGAGCGGCCTCTGCGTTGCTGACCACCGCGGCGATCGGCTGGTTGACTTCATGGGCGATCGAAGCCGTCAGCTGCCCCATGGTCGTGATGCGATTGGCGTGCGCGATCGCCTGCCGATCTTCCTCCGCCCGACGGCGTTCGGTCACATCCATCACCGTCCCCACGAGTTCGACGAAATCACCGGCTTCGCCGAACACAGGACGCCCCACGATATGGACGTGCTTGATTTGCCCCGTGGGCATCAGCAATCGATGCTCAAAATCGAGCTCCCTTCTGTCATGCCTTGCGCGATCGATTGTTTGCTGGACAACGGCTCTGTCCTGCGGATGCGTTCGCGCAAGCACGAAATCCACGGTTGGTTGATCGGCGCGGCCGCATTCGAAGATGCGAAATGTCTCCTGCGACCAGTAGAGCCTCCCGCTGCGAATATCCCAGCCGAAACTGCCGATGTGACTTAGTCGCTGCGCTTCGGCCAAATAGGCTTCGCTGCGTCGCAATTCGGCTGTCCGTTCCGCCACCTTCGTCTCGAGGTGGTCGCGGGATTGGCGAAGCTGCCGCTCGCTCTCGCGTAGCGCCGCCTCCGCGCGGCGGTGATCGTCGAGGAGGCGCGCCATCCGAAATGCCGTCGCGGCGTGATTGGCCGCCACGGAAAGCAGCAGCTGGTCGATTTCGCCCGGAAAGTCGGCGCGATCGCACGCCGCCGCAACCAGCCCGCCCTCGGCGTTGACGCCGACCGGAATGACAATGCCGCGAACGCCCTTCGCGCCATCGCGGATGTCGCGAACAACCTCCCTGTGCGACAGCCGGCTGTCCTCGGCGAGACGGCGCTGCAGCCATTCCGGAAACGTAGGCCATGCGCTTCCTCGCGAAACCTCGACGGCGGCCTCGCCGTTGGGGTCGCACAAGCGGACGAAAGCGAAGCCGAGGCGCAATGAATTGACCAGCACATCGGCGAGCCCAGCGGCGATGGCGGGCGGTTCTCTGCCGACCCATGCCGCCGGCACGGCGGCCAACGCCACTAGGTCTCTCAGCGCTGTCCGCAGGCGCGCAGCATCAGCCTCGAAGTCCATCGCATTTCGCCGTGATCGTCACGCTCGTGCGCCGGGGGGCCTTTCCCGAAGTTCAAGCAGGAACTGGTCAGGCGGAACGAAAAATGGATTCTCCTGCAGGACTCCGCCAATGATCACAACCGGGTGCGTCCGCATGACATCCATCACCACGCTGGCGCTGAACTTCGTCAGATCGTAGGTGCAGATCACCGGATCATCGTGCTGGGCGACCACGTAATTGACGCGTGTCTCGTATTCCAACCAGTTGTCTATGCCGGCTTTGTCAACCAGATTCCATTCCGCGCGCGACACGAACCGTGTCAGCGGATAGCCGGCTGCCGAGCCTGATTGGAGCACGTCTTCGATTAAGGCCAGCATCGCGTCTTGATCGAAGCGATCGTCGCGCAAGTAGGCGTCCTGCCAGCGCTGGAGCTCGAGCTGGCCGGAACCGAGCGCCTGCTGCACGTCGATGCCAGCTTCGGTGAGCCGCCGCAAATGATCTTCCCAGAGCTCGGGAGCCACGATGTGGAAGGCTTTGTCTCCTCGCTCGAAGCCCTCTTTGATGAACGACCGCAGCACCCTGTGCTGCTCGCCGAGGTCGTTGAAGAAAGCGCAAATGTGCCGGTGCTGGCCGAGGCTGCCGCCGGCGCACTGCACGGAACCGCCACCTATCGCCATGATTCATCTCCCGCTTCTGCCGGCGTGTGTCTGAACCGAGCGGGCACAAGCAAGCAGATCCTGCTGCTCAATTTTTGCCGGATACTTTCGCCAGGCGCCGGTGAGACCGGCGGAAAGAGCACGCTCACGGTCACAATCGTCAGAATAGGCCGTTTTCGTGGGGATGGGAACAGGCTTCCGGATGTCGCCAGGCGTGACACAAATGGAGCCCGGACTTTGATTCCCTACTGCCGGGCGGTCGCGTCGCGCGGAAACGAGCTCGGACGGACCCCTGCCCCGCAGGGGATGGAGCGTTCGGTCGGCATCCACCAGACGTCGTCCGGACGGAACTGGTCGATCCACTTCCAGTCGAAGCCGCAAAAGCGATGATACACCCACACCACACGGGCGGCGTGCTGCAGCAGCATTGGCGCGAAAAGACCCTCGGTGAAGGAATCGCCAATAATCATGATCGTCGGCCCGGGCCGGTCGACTGTTTCCACATACGTTCCGAACGGTTCTGGAGAGAGCAGCTCCCTCTTTCCGGAAGGAAGCGTCAATTCCTGATCCGGCTCCGGCACGTCATCGCCAAGGCCAAGCATGCGCGCAAGGTCGCCGCCTCTGCGCGTGACGGGCGGTCCGAGCGCGGAAGTCGCGTCCAACCGCCAGTCTGGATGCCCCGCGGCCTCGACGACGGCATTGAAGCCGGCCACCTCGCCGCGGGGCGTCCAATGCGTGTCATGCATATAGTAGACGTTTCCTTGCTCTCGGGCCGCGCGCAAAGCCGGCCGCATATCCATCGCGGGAACGCCTCGGGCGGCGAGATCATCGAGGAACGCGTCGTATTCCGTTCGCCGTCCACGATTGCGCGCCCAAATGGGAAGTTGGTCTTCGTAAATCGTCGCTGAATTCGGCGGCGAGGCTACGAGGAAGTGAGCGCCCCGAGCGGCAAGCGCAGACTTCATCGCCGCGAGCATGTCGGCCACTTCGTCCACCTTTTGAACGCGCAGGACCAGCCCTGCGCTTTGCCGCACCATCTCGTCGCCGAGGTAGAACATCCTTCCATTGTCACCTATCAGGACCGAGTCGTTGCCGTTTTGGTGCAAATTCCTGCTCAGCAGCGCATCGGCGCGGATGAAGGCGTCGCGCAGGCCGAAATGATCGCGGAAATAGCCGTCGAGCTGCTCCGGAAGCCTGATCCATGCTTTGAATCCGACCGGAAAACTCGGCGCGGCCGCCAGTTCGCGGGCTTCGCCAGTGGATAACGCCTTGGTGTTGGGCCAAACGATTTCGACGAGCAGCGGCGACGCCAGCAGCAACAGCGTCAGAATGGCGAAATATCGGCGGTGGCGATAGAGCATCTCTAGTCAGAACCTGAAATATATGAACGGGCTGTACGTGCTTGCGGCGACGCTGGTCATCGACAAGATCAACAACACGAAGGTGGAGACCGCATCGAACGCCGCCTTGAACTTCAGCGCCAACGACGGGACGCGGACCCAACGCGGGGCCACCGCCAAAGCGCAGCCGGCGACCAGTGTCGCGATCACCTGCGCGTTAAGCTTCTCCTGCAGGTCGAAGCTGACGTTGCTCACCCCGTCTCGACCAATCAGGCTTGCATAAAACTGCAGCGCATCAATCAGTCCGCTGCTGCGGAACAGCACCCAGCCTCCCATTACCGCCAGCATCACGTAGACCCAGCGGACCGGAGCTGCGACGCGTGCGAGAAGCGCATCAAGCCCCAAGCGTTCCATGATGAGGAAGGCGCCATGCCAGGCGCCCCATATGAGGAAGGTCCAATTGGCGCCGTGCCAAATGCCGCAGAGCAGGAAAACCGTGAGCAAGTTGCGGTAGGTCTGAAGAGCGCCGCCGCGGCTGCCGCCGAGCGGAATGTAGAGGTAGTCGCGTAGCCAGGAAGAAAGCGACATGTGCCAACGCCGCCAGAAATCGCTGATGGAGAGAGCGGCGTACGGCAGACGGAAATTGCGTGGAAAGGTGAAGCCGAGGACCAACCCCAGTCCGATCGCCATGTTCGAGTACCCGGCGAAATCGAAATAGATTTGGATCGTATAAGCCAGCAACCCGGTCCAAGCCTCGACCATCGAGCGGTGCGGAATATAGTCGAACACGGCTTCCGCCAGCGGCGCGACGACGTCGGCGATCAGCACCTTCTGGGCCAAACCAATGATGAAAATGCGAGCGCCGGCCGAGGCGTGCGACAGCGTGTGCGCGCGCGTACGCAGCTGGCGCGCCACCGTTTTGTAGCGGACGATCGGTCCCGCCACGAGCTGCGGGAATAGAGCAATATACAATGCGACCTCGACAGGATCGCGATTGGCCCTGAAGCGGCGGCGGTACACATCGATGATGTACGATAGGCAGTGGAAGGTGAAGAAGGATATTCCTAGCGGTAGCTGGATATTTGTCGGCGCTACCCCAAGTCCGACCGGACGCAACATCGCATCAATGTTTGCCGTTATAAAATTTGCGTACTTGAAGTATATCAGCAGCATCAAATTGACGGATACCGCCAACGCAAGCGCGTATTTGCGCGCACACCCCGATTGTTTGTCAATGATTACGGCGGCGAACATATTGAATACGATGGAGGTGAGCAGAATTACCACGAACCTTGGTTCTCCCCAGGCGTAGAACACCAGGGAGAAGAGAAGTGTAACCAGGTTCTTGCCCCATATTGTCGGAGTAAGAAAATAAACAGCGATAAACGTCGGTAGAAAGAAAAATAAGAACGTGATCGACGAGAACACCATTGTGTCGTTGCCCTAAAGCGAACCGGCCGCGATATGTCTGCACGGCGCATCCAATTCGACGCCAATTCGCGACGCTATTGCGGTCGACCGTTTCAACAGCCCGGCCTGATTGGCGTCCGAATCAAGAGGGACGAGGTCGACGCTTTCCGACGCGATGCTTTCCCGAAGCCGCAATAGAGCCAATTCAGCATGATTCTCCCGCTGCCGCCGCGCTCGCGAAGCGCCACCGCTATTGACTGACGACGATTCCGGTCGGCGTCAACTTCTTAGGGGTGGCCTCCATCATCGAGAGGCGCGCGGCGAAGGACAGCTCAATGGGAGCGCCGCCCAACGCCCGTGCAGCGGCCGCGCAGAATTTGATTGCAAACGAGTCAAGGCGATAACGCTTGAGCGCATGGCGTCCCGGAAGGGAATCGAACCCCTGACCCCAGGTTTAGGAAACCTGTGCTCTATCCTGCTGAGCTACCGGGACCCAGGCGCGCGGGCGAACCCGAGCGTTTCCTTCATCGCGCGTCATGACGCCGCGCGACAAAGCCGCTAAAGACCGATCGGTCTTTCGCGACACGGCGCGTCTAGCATGAAACGGCATCTCGCGCATCCCAAGATTTGCCGCCTCGCACAGTTCGGCGCCGCCGTCTTCCTGGCGCTTGCGCTTGCACGGCCGGCCGCCGCGGCTTGCGGCGCGGCGGCCGGCGCGGTCAGGATCGCCGAGGTGACGGACCGGCTGGAGCTTCGCCTCGCCGACGGCCGCCTCGCCCGGCTCGCCGGGCTCGACACGCCGGACGCGCGGCGCGGCGATCCGCAGACGGCGGCGGCGGCGCGAGCGTTCCTCAGCGACAAATTGATGGGCAAAGAAGCCACACTCGTCATTTTTTCGCCAAAGCCCGACCGGTGGGGGCGGGTCATAGCCGACATCGTCCCGCCGGAGGGGGAAACGGCTGCCAAGCAACTGATTTCCCGTGGATTCGCCCGTGTGAGGCCGGAGTTCGAGACGCGCGGCTGCGTCGCCGAGCGGCTCGCCGCCGAGCAAAACGCGCGAACGGCGGGGCTTGGCCTCTGGAACGATCCCGACTATTCCATCCTGGACGCGACGGACGGCGAAGAGCTTGCGCAGCAAGACGGGCGATTCGTGATCGTCGAAGGAGTCGTGCGCCGGGTTGGAGCCGGGCGCTCGCGCTTCTATCTTGATTTTGGCGGACACGGCGGCTTCACCGTCGTCGTCGCGCGAAAATCGCAAACCGCGTTTCAAAGCGCCGGCGCGTCGCTGACGAGTCTGGCCGGGCAGAGGATTCGGGTGCGGGGCGTCCTGGACGGGCGCTTCGGCCCACGGTTGGAAATTACCGAGCCGCCGATGCTGGAGCGGCTCGGCAAGGCCGAGGCGAGCCAGGGGACGAAGCCGGGCGGATGACGATGGCGCGTTGCGAAACGAGACGACCCGGCTTCGGCGGCAAGCTTCGCCGGGCAGCCGCCGGCGTGTTCGCGCTTCTCGTTGCGAGCTGCGCTTCCGTCGACCCGGCGCCCGGCCCAGTGGCGAGTCTCGCGCCCATCGCGGCGCCGCACACCACCGGCGGCGGCGCAGGCAACGTCGAGCGCAAGCGCCTCATCGAATCCTTTGGCGGCGAATACAGCGCGCCCAACGCCGAACGGTATCTCAACGAGACGCTCGCCCGGTTGGCCGCGGCCAGCCAGACGCCGAACGAGCCCTACCGGGTGACGATCCTCGATTCGCCGGTCGTCAACGCCTTCGCGCTGCCCTCCGGCGACATCTTCGTCACGCGCGGCCTGCTCGCTCTCGCCAACGACGGCTCCGAGGTCGCCGCGGTGATGGCGCACGAGATCGCCCACGTCACCGCCCATCACGCCGCCCAGCGCGCCGAACTCGAAAAGACGGCGGCGCTCTTCACGCGCGTCTCCTCTCAGGTTCTCGACCGCCCGCAGGAGGGAGAGGAAGTCGAAGCGCGCATGAAGCTGTCGATCGCGCATTTCTCGCGCCAGCAGGAGTTCGAGGCCGACAAGATCGGCATCGGCGTCATCGCCAAGGCGGGATACGACCCTTACGCCGCTTCGCGCTTTCTCGGTTCGCTGGGTCGATGGAGCGCGCTTCGTGCTTCCCTCATCGGCCTCGGGGCGCCCGACAAGCCCGACATGATGGCGACCCATCCCTCGACGCCGGAGCGCGTCGCGCAGGCGATCGCCGAGGCGCGCCAGCTTGCACCGCCGGGTGTCGGCGAGACGGCGCGCGACGCCTATCTCGGCGCGATCGAGGGCATCGCCTACGGCGACGATCCGAGCCAGGGCCTGGTGAAAGGCGTTCGCTATTTCCACCCCAAGCTCGGCTTCGGCTTCACCGCGCCCGAAGGTTTCGTGCTCGAGAACCAGGTGGCGGCGCTCATCGGGGTCGGCGAGGGCGGCGCGCAGGCGCTGCGCCTCGACAGCATCGCGGCCAGCGACTCGACCACCCTCGAAAGCGCGCTCGCGTCGGGCTGGATCGACGGGGTGAAGACGGATTCGATCCGGACGCTTGCAGGCGGCGATCTGCCGATGGCGACCGCGATGGCGCAGGGCCAGCAATGGAGCTTCCGGCTCGCGGCGGTGCGGCTTGGCTCCCGCATCTACCGGCTGATCTTCGCCGCCCACAGCCTGACGCCGGCGGTCGACGCGCGCTTTCGCGCCGCAATCCTGTCGTTCCATCGCCTTAAGCCGGAGGAAGCGGCCCAGGCGCAGGGCTTGCGCTTGCAAATCGTCCAGGCCCAGCCCGGCGATACGGCGCAGACGCTCGCCCGGCGCATGCCGTTCGAGGACAAGGCGCTCGCCCAATTCCTCGTCCTCAACGGCTTCGAGCGGGAAGTCCCGCTCGAGCCAGGCCAACGTTATAAGGTCGTCGTCCCATGAATGATGCCGCCACCGCCCACCGCCGCCTGAGCGGCCGGCTCGTCGCTGCGACGCATAACGCGGGCAAGCTCACCGAGATCCGCGATCTCATCGGCCCGCACGGCGTCGAGATCGTCGGCGCCGGGGCGATCGGTCTTCCCGAGCCGGAGGAAACCGGCGACACCTTCACCGCCAACGCCGTCCTCAAGGCGCGGGCGGGGACCCTCGGCGCGGGCCTGCCGGCGCTCGCCGACGATTCCGGCCTCTGCGTCGCCGTGCTCGACGACGCGCCGGGCATCTATTCCGCGCGGTGGGCCGGCGACAGCCGCGATTTTGCCGCCGCGATGGCGCGCATCCAGCGCGAGCTCGCCGCGCGCGGCGCGGTGGCGCCCTGGCGCGCGCATTTCATCAGCGTGCTGGCGCTCGCCTGGCCCGACGGCCATGTCGAGACCTTCGAGGGGCGGGTCGACGGCCATTTGGTCTTCCCGCCGCGCGGAACGGCTGGGTTCGGCTATGACCCGATCTTCGTGCCGGACGGCCACGCGCGCAGCTTCGGCGAAATGACCGCCAGCGAGAAGCACGGCATTCCGAGCGACGGCTCGCTTGCGCTGTCGCACCGCGCGCGTGCGTTCCAGAAGCTGGAGCGCGCCTGCCTCGGCTGAAGACAGGGGAGGTTCGCATGAGCGATGAGTTCGACCGACGGGAAGATGGCTTCGAAAAGCGCTTCGTGATGAGCGAGGAACTGCGCTTCAAGGCGCTCGCCCGGCGCAACAAAACGCTGGGCCTCTGGGCTGCGGAACGGCTCGGACGAAAGGGCGAGGCAGCTCGAGCCTATGCGGACGCGCTGGTGGCGGCGCAGGTCGGGCGCGGCGACGACGATGTGGCGGCCGCTCTGGCCCATGACTTCGCCGCCGCGGGCCTCGACATCTCCGCCCATCGCATCGGGCGCAAAATGGCGGAAGCAATGGCCGAAGCGGTCGCGGAGATCGAGGCGGGGCGCTGAGCGCGCGCTGGGACCGCAACTGGTTAGACATCGCGCTCGAATGGCGCGACGAACGCCGGTCGCGCGTCGAACCGCTTCCGTCGCGGGGCGCCGAGTTCGGCCGCAGCGCTGATAGAGGACGTCGACGAACCTGCTCCTTCTGATGTAAAGACTATTCACATGAGTTGGAGCAAGGACGAGCCGGGCGGGCGAGACGAGCCGCGCGGTTACCATCATGGCAATTTGCGCGAGGCGCTGATTCGCGCTGCGCTGGAACTGATCGCCAAGAAGGGCGCGGCCGGCTTCACTTTCGCCGAGGCCGCGCGCTTCGCCGGCGTGAGCCCAGCGGCGCCTTATCGACATTTTCGCGACCGCGACGAGCTGATGGCGAACGTGGCGCTGCGAGGCTTCGAGCAGTTCGGGGCGGTGCTGGCGCGAGCCTGGGACGAAGGCCGCCCCGACGCATTCGCCGCGCTCGATCGGCTCGGCAAGGCCTATCTCGAATTCGCCCGCGCCCAGCCGGCGTTCTACTCGGCAATGTTCGAAGCCGGCATTCCAGTCGGCGCCAATCCGGCGCTGCGTGAAGCCGCCGACCATG
Organism: Roseiarcus sp.; assembly: GCA_036488815.1. GTDB lineage: Bacteria > Pseudomonadota > Alphaproteobacteria > Rhizobiales > Beijerinckiaceae > Roseiarcus. The sequence goes on along the minus strand of DASXGX010000103.1, from coordinate 30,297 downwards.
CCTTTACGACGCTGCGCAACGCCGCCGAGAAGCTCTGCGCCGCGACGCCGCCGGCCGGGCGGCCGCCGGCCTTGATGGTCGCGCTCCACATTTGGGCGATGGCGCATGGGACGGCGTCACTGTTCGGACGGGGTGACGGCGCGCAACGGACGCTGCCGATGTCTCCGGCGGAACTCCTGGAGGCGCAAGTGCTGGTCTATTTGCGCGGACTCGGCGTGACGAGAAGCTAGGCGGTCCCGACAGCTTGACAACGGCGGCGCCTGATGTAAATGTTTATTACATTCACAAGGGGACGCGTCATGCCTCTCGTTCTGATGATTCTGGGCTTCATTTGGTGGTGGCCGGTCGGACTTCTCATCCTCGGCTTCCTGATTGCGCGCCACAAATACAGCGGGTGGCGGCGCCCGATGTTCGCAGGGAATGGACCAATGAGCGACTGGGATTGCCACACGGACCGGTGGGAAGAACGCTTCGACCGCAAGATGGCCCGCATGCAGGAAAAATTTGAGCGCGTGCGCGACAGGATGGAACGCTATCGGAACCGCGGCGGCGGCTGGTTCGGCCACTCCTCGAGCGGCAATCGCGCCTTCGACGGCTATCGCGCGGAGACGCTGAAGCGGCTCGAAGACGAGCAGCGCGAGTTCAAGGATTTCCTGGAGCGGCTGCGCTTCGCCAAGGACCGCGCCGAGTTCGACCAGTTCATGGCCGACCGCCGCCAGCGCCCGTCCGACCAGGGGTCCGCGGAAGAACCGCCGCGCGGCTGAGCTCCTCACCCCCAACCCTCTCTCGCATGCGGGAGAGGGAGCCTCTCAATCCCCTGCTCCCCCTAGCGGGAAAAGGGGGCGCGTAGCGCTGGATGAGGGCGGGGCTCGCCCTTCTAAACCGGCCGGGCGAGCGGCGCGAACGCGGCGACGACCTCTTCGTAGATCTTGCGCTTGAACGGCACGACGAGGCCGGGCAACGCCTCGAGGCGCTCCCAGCGCCAGGCCTCGAATTCGGCGGGATGAGCGCCGCCTGCGGGATGGTGGATATCGATCTCGGAGTCCTCGCCGAGGAAGCGCAGCAGGAACCATTTCTGCGTCTGGCCGCGATAGCGGCCGCGCCAGCGGCCCATCGCGTCAGCGGGCAGGTCGTAGCTCAGCCAAACCGGCGCCTCGGCGATGAACGAGGTGGAGGAGATGTTGGTCTCCTCGTAAAGCTCGCGCAGCGCCGCTTCGAGGGGTTGTTCGCCGTCGTCGATGCCGCCCTGCGGCATTTGCCACTCGTGGCCGACGAGAACGTCGGCTTCGCGTTGCTTCTTGCGCCGGCCGATGAAGGCGGCGCCTTCGCGGTTGATCAGCATCACGCCAGCGCTTCGGCGGTAGGGCAAATCTTCGGCCACGGGACCCTCTGGTGCTCGAAATTCATTGATCCAAAATAACACAAACTATGGAATCGCCTGCGCCGCAGGGCCAGGGACGCGGGACACAATCGCAGACAGTGGCGCGAGCACAACGCCGCGCGCCTCGAGGGAAGCGGCCCAGCGCGCGATCCTTTCGACACTCGCCGGACGCGCGGTGGCGACCCCGATGGCGGCGCCCTGCCCGCGCGCCAGCGCCTCGAGGCGAGTCAAGGCCGCCTCGACGCCCTCCGGCGACGGGTCGGCGTCGATCACGACGTCGGCCTTGCCGGAGGGCAGATTGAGCGCCACGGCGGCTTCGCGCGCGACGCTGCGCGGCGAAGCGCCGTCGTCGAGATAGTCGAGACCGCGCGAGGCGATCTCGGCGAGAACGGGCGACAAAGCCCGCGAATCTGAAGTAAATTTCCCGCCAAGATAGTTGACGACGCCGGCGTAGCCGGTGAAACGCGACATCAGCCAATGCAGCGAATCGAGATTCTCGGCGTCGGAAGCGGCGGCGATGAGCGTATGCGGGCCAGGATTGTCGGCGGCGCCGCCGAAGGACTCCATCGGCGCCTGCAGCCAGATCTCATGGCCGGCGTCACGGGCCGCGGCCGCTTCGCGCTCGAGTTCGTCGCCATAGGGGGCGAAGCCGAGCGTCACGTCGGCCGGCAGCCGCGCGATCGCGGTCGCCGTCCCCTCGGCGCTGATCCCGAGCCCGCCGATCAGGATGGCGATCTGCGGGGCGCCGGCCTTCAGCCGCGCGGAGGCGACGACCGGCCGGGCGTAAACGTCGGCGGGGCGGGCGCCGTCGGCGCCGATCCGCGGCAGGGCGCCGTAGCGCGATGTTTCGACGAGGCGCTTGTCGGGCGCGGCGACGAGGCGAACGCCGAGCGTCTTCGGAACGTCGATGATCAGCGCGTCGGACCCGCCGCCGCCGTTGCGCACCACCTTCACCCTGCTGGCGGAGTCGTTCGCGGCGTCGCTCAATGTCGGAGCCGGCGCTGGAACGGGCGCGCGGGCGATCACGGGCGCCGCCTCGATCGGAGCGACAGCGAACGGCTCGCCTCCGCCCGCCGGGCCGCTGCGCCTGGCGTGGTCGGCGGCGATGACGGCAACCCCCGCCAGCGCCGTCCAAAGGACGAAACGGGGGGCGAGACGGCGGGCGCGCGCCGCAACGCTTTCGCGCCGGCGGGGCAAGCGCCCCAAAGGTTCGTTCACTACATCGCGCACGAGCGGGTCAGCGTCCCTCCGCCGGGGGCCGAAATTCGAAAGGCGAATCACGGCCTTGCGGCGCGCTATCTTCCGCCGGACGGGGCCGCCGGTCGAGGAGTATTTTCTCGATTCCTTTGGGGCGCCCGCTCGTCGCGGCGGCCTCGAAACGGGCCGAAAAATGTGCAATTTAGCACCGGGACAGGCTATAATGTCCCCAACACGAATCGCCGCGCCGGCAGCGCTCGGGCGGGCGACCCTTGCAGAAAAACGGGCTAAACCCAGCGTAAAAAAGGCCTTTGCTTTGACGGATGATCCGAAGTCGACGCTCGAAATCGATAACAACGCGCAAGATCAGGCCCATAGCGACGCATACGGCGCCGATTCGATCAAGGTGCTGCGGGGGCTCGACGCGGTCCGCAAGCGCCCGGGCATGTATATCGGCGACACCGACGACGGCTCGGGCCTCCACCACATGGTCTACGAGGTCGTCGACAACGCGATCGACGAGGCGCTCGCCGGGCACGCCAAGCTGGTGTCCGTGACGCTGAACGCGGACGGTTCCTGCACCGTCACCGACGATGGGCGCGGCATTCCCACCGGCATCCACGAGGAAGAGGGCGTTTCGGCGGCCGAGGTCATCATGACCCAGCTCCACGCCGGCGGCAAATTCGACCAGAATTCCTATAAGGTCTCGGGCGGTCTCCACGGCGTCGGCGTTTCCGTCGTCAATGCGCTGTCGACCAGCCTGACCCTTCGCATCTGGCGCGACGGGCAGGAACACCTGATGCATTTCGCCAACGGCGACCCGGTCGACCGGCTCAGCGTCGCCGGCCCGGCGCCGATCGTCGACGGGCGGCAGAAGCGCGGCACTGAGGTGACCTTCATGCCCTCGCCGCAGACCTTCACGATGGTCGATTTCGACTATGCGACCATCGAGCACCGTCTGCGCGAGCTCGCCTTCCTCAATTCGGGCGTGCGCATCGTGCTGACGGATTTGCGTGGCGCCGAGCCGAAGCGCGAGGAGCTCTTTTACGAAGGCGGCCTCGTCGCGTTCGTGCGCTATCTCGACCGCGCCAAGTCGCCGCTGACCGACCGGCCAATCTCCATCCGCGGCGAGCGCGACCGCATCACTGTCGAGGTCGCGCTGTGGTGGAACGACAGCTACCACGAGAACGTGCTGCCCTTCACCAACAACATCCCGCAGCGCGACGGCGGCACGCATCTCATCGGGTTGCGCAGCGCCTTGACGCGCCAGGTGACGGGCTACGCCGAGAGCTCGGGCCTGACGAAGAAGGAGAAGGTGGATCTCACCGGCGACGACTGCCGCGAAGGGCTGACCTGCGTGCTGTCGGTCAAGGTTCCCGATCCGAAGTTCTCATCGCAGACCAAGGACAAGCTCGTCTCCTCCGAGGTCCGCCCGGTCGTCGAGAGTCTCGTCAACGACTTGCTCGGCCAGTGGTTCGAGGAGCATCCGCAGGAGGCGCGCGTCGTCGTCGGCAAGGTGCTGGAGGCGGCGCAGGCGCGCGAGGCGGCGCGCAAGGCGCGCGAACTCACGCGCCGCAAGGGGGCGCTCGACATTGCGAGCCTGCCCGGCAAGCTCGCCGACTGTCAGGAACGCGATCCGGCGAAATCCGAGATTTTCATCGTCGAGGGCGATTCCGCAGGCGGCACCGCCAAGCAGGGCCGCAACCGCGAGTTCCAGGCGGTGTTGCCGCTGCGCGGCAAGATCCTCAACGTCGAGCGCGCTCGCTTCGACAAGATGCTCTCGAGCGAGCAGATCGGCACGCTGATCACCGCGCTCGGCGCCGGCATTGGGCGCGACGACTTCAACATCGAGAAGCTGCGCTACCACAAGATCATCATCATGACCGACGCCGACGTCGACGGCTCGCACATTCGCACGCTGCTGTTGACGTTCTTCTTCCGCCAGATGCGCCAGATCATCGAGGGCGGCTTCCTCTACATCGCCCAGCCGCCGCTGTTTAAGGTCAAGCGGGGCCAGTCCGAGCAATATCTCAAGGACGAGCGGGCGCTCGAGGACTTCCTCGTCACGACAGGACTCGAAGGCGCCGCGCTGCGGCTGGCGACGGGCGAAGTGCGCGCCGGCGCCGATCTCGCCGCGCTCGCCGACGAGGCGCGGGCGATGCGCCGCCTGCTGCAGCAACTGCACTCGCGCTACAACAGAGCGGCAGTCGAGCAGGCCGCGCTGGCCGGCGCCTTGAGGCCGCTGAGCACGGCGGACGATCCGGCCGCCGACCCGCGCGCGCAAGAGCTCGCCGAGCGCATGAACGCCGTCTCGGAAGAGACCGAGCGCGGCTGGCGCGGCCGCAGCGAGGCCGGCGGCTATGTGCTGACGCGCGAATTGCGCGGCGTCCGCCAGGCGGTGACGCTTGATTCCGGGCTGCTCGCCTCGGCGGAGGCGCGCCGCCTCGACGAACATGCGGCGCCCTTGCGCGAAGCCTTCCGAGCGCCGGCCGTGTTTCTGCGCCGCACCGAGGAGACGCCGGTGTCGGGTCCCTCCGAACTGCTCGGGGCGCTCGACGGCGCCGGCCGCAAAGGCGTTACCTTCCAGCGCTACAAAGGCCTCGGCGAGATGAACAAGGACCAGCTCTGGGAGACGACGCTCGACCGCGAGGCTCGCTCGCTCCTCCAGGTGAAGATCCGCGAAGTCGACGAGGCGGACGACATTTTCGTCAAGCTGATGGGCGACATCGTCGAGCCGCGCCGCGAGTTCATTCAGGACAACGCGCTGAGCGTGGCGAATCTCGACGTGTGACAGGGAAGGCCGCGGCCGTCGGGCGACGGCGCGGCCTTATTTTCGATCGGAATCCGGGCGTAACATGGACGAGTTGTGGCGCCGGCCGGTATTGGCTCCGCAAGCTTCGGCGTTCGGGAGCTGACCGTCGTGAAAGAGCCCAAAAAGAAGCCGTCGAAAGAGTCTCGGGGTCTCACGGAGGCGCAGCTCGACGAGGCGCTCGAAGAGTCGTTTCCCGCCAGCGATCCCCTCAGCACCACGCCGACATCAATCGGCAAGCCGCCGCGTCGCGCCCACGAGACCGCCAAGGCGCCGGGCGAGAAGAAGCGCTGAGTCCCCGCCCCCTCGCAATGACCGCGGCGATTGCATATTGCGTGCGACATACCGAAGCGCGCGTCGGCAATACGCGGTCCTGACTTGGTCGCCGGGTTCATCGCACCGGGATCAAATAAGGAGGGCGGCGGGCGTCCGGCAGCGGGTCGAGACGCGCCAACAGTTCGAGATTGGGCCGCAGCGCGCGGCGCAAATGCGCTTCGAGCGCCGCCGCGGCCGCGTCCGGACTTCGCTCCAGCAGAGCATCGTAGATTTGCAGATGCTCCGACGCCATCTTGATCAGCTCCGACGGCGTTTGAATGGATTCGAAGGTCGAGTGGGTGGCGATGAGCACGCGCTGGCTGCGCACGACGGCGTCGAGCAGCATCTTGTTGTGGCAATGCGCCAAAGTGTCTTGATGAAGGTCGCGCTCGATCCGTTCGAGCTCCGGCGGCCCGATGTTCCCCTTGCGCGCGCGATGCACCCGCTCACGGCGGCGGATCAGTTCGCCCTCCGTGAGGTGCGGAAACGACTGGCGCAGCGCTTCCGGCTCGAGCATCCACCGCATTTGGAAGCGGCCAACGATGTCGTCGGCGTTCAACGGCCCGGCATACCAGCGCTGATTGCGGTCCTGCACCGCAATGCCCGCCAGCTCAAGCTGGGTAAGCACCTCGTGGGCGATTGTGCGGCTGACGCCGTAATGGTCGGCGAGCGCGCTCTCGTTCAATTGGAAGCGGCCATAGACGAGGCAGGCGGCGACCGAATGCTCGACCTCGCGGTAGATCTGGTCGCGGCGGTCTCGTAGGCGCCTCGGCTCGGCGAGTTGCGCCGGCAATTCCAGACCGCCGTCGGCGAGGTCGAGCCGACGCGGCTTCGCCGCGCCGCGGCGGCCCGACACGATGTAGCCGCGCCCCTCGAAGCCGGTGATCAGCCCATCCTCGCAAAGGCGTTTCAGGGCCGTGCTTGCGGGCATACGGCTGGTCTGGAACGCTCGCGCCACGCTGGCTTCGCCCAGGACAAGACCAGACGTCAGCGCGCCGCGGCTCAGATGATCGCGCAGCACCGAATAGATGATTTCGTAGAGCGGATCGCTCCTGCGGGCTGCGGAATTCTGGTCTTTCGGCGGCATGGCGGCGACGTTCGAGTTTGTCGTCATTGTGGCGGCTTCGGAGCGAGCGTCGATCTGTCAGCTCGCTTCGAGTTCCGCCGCGGCCCAGCGGCGGTTGGCCCAATCGCCCATCGATTGGCAGAGCCGGCGCGCGGCGGGAGTGACTTCATCCATGATCATGAATCCGTGCGGCAGCCCGCTCCACTCCTCGAACGCGACGCTGACGCCAGCCTCGATCAATCGCGCGGCGTAGGCTCTCGCTTCGTCGCGCAGCAGGTCGTGGTCGGCGGCGACTATGTAGGCGGGCGGCAGCCCCTCGAAATCTTCGGCGTAGAAAGGCGAGATCCTTGGGTCCCTGCGATCTGCGTCGGCGCAATATTGATCCAAGTACCAGGCCATCGTCTCACGCGTGAGGGAAAATCCATCGCCAAAGGCGCGGTGGCTGCGGCGCGGCGTCACCGCGTCGGTAAGGGGATAGACGAGCATCTGCCCTAACACAGGAGCGCCAAGCTGGCGCGCGCGCTGCGCGAGCACCGCAGCGAGGGTGGCACCGGCGCTGTCGCCCGCGACGATGACCTTTCGCGCGTCGACGCCGAGCGCGCTCATTGAGCCAATTGCGGCGAGCGCGGCTTCGGCGTCCTCGACCGCCGCGGGGAACGGCGCCTCGGGCGCCTTGCGATATTCGACCGCGAAGACCTTGCACTTGCCCGCCAGCGCCAAGGCCCGCAGAAGGCCGTCGTGGGTGTCGAGGCTGCCGACCACCCAGCCGCCGCCGTGAAAATAGAGGATGGCGCGCGGGCCGTCGCCGCCGGGATAGAGGCGCGCCCTGAACGCGCCGCCGGCTCCTTGGATCGCGAACGTCTCGATGCCCGCCAAGGGGTCCTTTCGCGTCCAAAAGCGGGAGAGCCTCGCGTCCGCGTCGCGGCGAAACTCGCTTGCGGGCGTGATCGCCAAGTCCATGGCCGGCTCGGCGTCCCTCAATTCGAGCATCCGCCGCACCTCCGGCCGCAATCGCGAACGGTCCGGGACGCGAGCGCCCCTGGTTTCCTCGTTCATTCGGATCTCCGCCCGTTCATGTCGCAGCCGCGAGCCAGGATTCCTCGTTTAGCATATCAAAGCGCATATTGCATTCGATATGCGCTCGTTCTATAGTTTTTTCGACGATGCGCCGACTCGAAAACGAGAACTGCACAGCCATCGCGCTTAGGGAGGGATAGAATGCATTTCATGCGTAATCTCTTTGGCTGCTCGCTGGTCGGGCTCGCTCTGCTGGCCGGACCGGCCGCCGCCTCCGACACCAAGATCGCACTGATCCCCGGCGGGCCGCATCCCTATTTCAAGCCGTGGGAGCAAGCGGCCGCCGACGCGAAGAAGGATTTCGGCATCGCCGCGGTCGACTTCAAAGTTCCGACCGACTGGAAGCTCAATCTGCAAACCGAGCTCGTCGAGAGCCTCGTGGCGCAGGGCTACAACGCGTTCGGAATCTTCCCCGGCGACGCTGTCGGCATCAATTCGACCCTCTCCGAGCTGAAAGGCGCCGGGATCCCGTCCATCGCCCTCGCGGGCTGCGCGCAGGATCCGACCGACGCCGCGTTCTGTTTCGGCACCGACGTCTATCATTCGGCCTATCTCGGCGCGAAGGAGCTGATCAAGGCGATGGGCGGGAAAGGCAACATCGTTCATCTCGCCGGCCTGCTCGTCGACCCCAACACGACGCTGCGCGTCAAGGCGATCGAAACCGCGGTCGCGGAGACTAACGGCGCGGTCAAGCTCCTGCAGACTGTGGCCGACACCGACGCCCAGGAGGCCGCCGACCAGAAGATCAACGCGCTGCTCGCCGCGCAGAAGGATCAGATCGGCGGCATGATCGCCACCGCCTATATCCCCTCCGTTGTCGCTTCCAAGTCGCTGCGCACCCTCGGCGACAAGCGCATCAAGTTCATCGGCATCGACGACGATCCGATCGTGCTCGCCGCCATCAAGGACGGTTTCGTCTCGGGAACGATGGCGCAGAACCCTTATGGACAAGGCTACGTCGGCGCCTACGCGCTCGATCTGCTCGCCAGCGGAAAATGCACCGTCAACGCCAGCGCGCCCTGGATCAAGACGCCGCAGACCGCGCATTTCATCGATTCGGGCACGCTCGTGATCAACGCGGCGAACCTCGCCACCTATAAGGACGATCTGAAGAAGATCACCGCTGACATTCAGAGCAAGTTCAAGACGACCTATCTGTCTTGCAAGTAGGCGGCGCCTGTCATGCCCGCGAAAGCGGGCATCCAGGAGTCAAACGGCGAAGGCCTGCGGCGGTTGTCTGGACCCGCGCTTTTGCGGGAGTGACCAGCCGCGGGTCAGCCCAAAAGCAAAACGCCCTCGAAGGCCCTCATCCGGCGCTTCGCGCGACCTTCACCAGGCGAATGCCCAGCATTCGTCCGCTCCCGCGAGCGGGAGAAGGGGATAGGGCGGCGCCGGAAAGCGGGTGATGGCTTCCAAACTACGGACTTTCGCATGACCGACGAAGCCCTCCCCGATGCGCCCGCTGCGCCACGGCTGAACGTCGCCGCGATCTCGTCGCAGCTCGGCCTCGTGCTCATCATCGTCGGCTTCTGGGCCGCCTTCTCGTTGCGCGCGCCCGGCTTTCTCTCTCCGTTCAACCTCTTCACCGTGGGGCGCGCGCTTGCGATCGACATCGTCATCGGCTTCGCCCAGATGGTGGTGCTGGCCACCGGCGGCATGAACCTTTCCGTCGGCTCGATCGGCGTGTGCGCCGTCATGGCCGGCGGGTACCTCATGCAGACGCTCGGCCTGCCCCCCGCGATCGCGGTCCTCGGCGCGCTCGCGCTCGGCGCCGCGCTCGGATGGCTCAATGGGTTCGTCATCACGCGCACCGGCGTCAACAGCTTCATCATCACGCTGGCGAGCGCCAATCTCTTCTCCGGCGCCATGCTGATCCTGACCAAGGCGGTGCCGCTCGACGCGCTGCCGCCTGAGGTCGGCGGGATCGGCAAGGCGCGGATCGCCGGCTTCGTCTCCCCGCTGCTCATCGTCGCCGTCGCCATCTGCGCCGTCCTTTTCATCCTCTACCGCTATTCCAGCCTCGGCAGACGCATCCTCGCGGCGGGGGCGAACAGCCGAGCCGCTGAAATGTCCGGCGTGCCGGTCGCCCGCGTCGTCACGATCAGCCACGCGCTCTCAGGCCTGCTTGCGGCGACCGCCGGCATGATGGTCGTCGCACGGCTCGGCGCGGCGATGCCGGCGGTCGGCGGCGAGGACTGGCTGCTGCCCTCCTTTCTCGGCCCGGTGCTTGGCGGCACGCTGCTGTCGGGCGGCTCGGTCGCGGTCGTCGGCACGATGCTCGGCGCGCTGCTGGTGACGACGATCCGAAGCGGCCTTCTCGTGCTGCAGATCGGCAATTTCTGGCTGCAATTCTATCTCGGCGTGATCCTCTTTCTCGCCGTTCTCGTCGACCGCTATCGCGCGCTCTACGCCGAGCGCCGCGGGATCGCCCAACAATGACAATGTTGCGCCGCCTCCTCCTCGTCGAATGGTCCGGTCTTGTGGCGGCGATCGTCGTCGGCGCCGGCGCCCTCGCCTTTATCGCGCCCAACTTCCTCACCGAATTCAATCTGTACGTGATGCTTCGCAGTCTGTGCGTCGGCCTGCTGGTCGCATTCGCGCAGATGATTACGCTCGGCGTCGGACAGATGAACATCGCGGTCGGCGCGATCGGCGGCGTGGTGGCGATCGCCTTCGGCGGCATGATGGAGGTCTACGGAGTACCGCTCGCCATAGCCGTCCCGCTGGCGCTCGCCCTCGGCGCCCTCGCCGGCCTCCTCAACGGCCTCTTGACCGTGGGAACCGGCATCAACGCCTTCATCATCACGCTGGCGACCGCGTCGGCGTTCACGGGGATCAACTTCGGCATCACCGGATCGATCCCGTTCTACAAGATGCCGCCGGCGCTGGTCGCCTTCGGCGATCAGCATGTCGGCGCCCTGCCCTATCTTCTCATCGCGCCGCTGATCGTCGCGGCGTTGCTCGGCCTGTTCTTCGCCCGCACCGCGCAGGGGCGTCGCGTCCTCGCTTACGGCGGCAACCCGCACGCGGCGGAACTGTCGGGCATATCGCCCGGGCGCGCCGTCGTCGCCGCCCACACGCTCTCCGGCTTGCTCGCAGCCGGAGGCGCGGTGCTCGCCGTCGCGCAGCTCGGCTCGGCGCAGCCGACCATCGGCACCGACTGGCTGCTGCTTTCTTTCGCCGCGCCGATCATTGGCGGCGCCGCCTTGACGGGGGGCTATATCTCCGTGCTGGGCACAATGTTCGCGGTCCTTCTCATCGGCCTCATCCAGAACGGCATGGTGCTGGCCAAGGTCGACCCCTACTGGGTCCAGTTCGCGCTCGGCGCCCTCATCCTCGCCGCCGTCGGCCTCAATCGCTGGCGCGCCGTCAACACCGGGGAGGCCTGACATGGATCTCGCCATCGAGGCGGCGACCAAGGCCTTCCCCGGCGTGCGCGCGCTCGACAATGTCTCGCTCGAATTGAAGGCGGGCGAAATCCACGCGCTGATGGGCGAAAACGGCGCCGGAAAATCGACGCTGATCAAGATCGTCACCGGCCTTTTCAGACCCGACTCCGGGCGCGTCCTGCTCGACGGACGCGAGGTCGCATTCCGCTCGCCGCGCGATGCGCTGACCGCCGGCATCTCCGCCGTGCACCAGGAGCGCAACCTCATTCCGCGCTTCACCGTCGGCGAAAACATTTTGCTGGAGCGACTGCCGACGCGAAACGGCCTCGTCGATTACGGCGCCGTCGAACGGGAGGCGCGCCGCTATCTCGACCTGCTCGACCGCAACATCGACGCGCGCGCCGAGGTGCGCACGCTGTCGGTCGCCCAGATGCAGATCGTCGAGATCGCCAAGGCGCTGTCGCTCGAAGCGAAGATTTTGCTGCTCGACGAGCCGACGGCTTCGATCACCGAGCACGAGAGCGCCGCCCTCTTCAAGCTGCTCCGGCAGTTGCGCGAGAATGGCGTCGCGATCGCCTTCGTCAGCCACAAGCTCGAAGAAGTCTTAGCCATCGCCGATCGCGTGACCGTGCTGCGCGACGGCAAGAACGTCGCCAACGGAGCGCCAATGGCGCAAATGACGCGCCAACGGCTGGTCTCGCTGATGATCGGGCGCGAGGAGCGCGTCGCGCGGCTGGGCGAGCGTAAAGTCGACGCCTCGCAGGTGATGCTCGAGATGGAGCATCTCTCCACGTCGCTCGGCCACAGCGACGTCAGCCTCGCGCTCCATCGTGGCGAAATCCTCGGCCTTTACGGTCTCGTCGGCGCCGGGCGCAGCGAACTCGCCCACGCCGTCCTCGGCGCCGGCAAGATCACAGCCGGCGCACTGAGGGTCCGCGGCCAGTCGGTGCGCATCCGCGACATGCACGAGGCGCTGACGCGCCATCGCATCGGCTACGTCAGCGAGGACCGCAAGCAGGAGGGCTTGATCCTCATGCATTCGGTCAAGGAGAACATCGCCATCACCATATGGCAACGACTCGCCGGCGCGCTCGGGCTGATCAGTCCCCGCAGCGAGGCGCGCGCGGTGGCGCCGTTCGTCGAGCGCCTCGAAGTGCGCACGCCCTCGCTCAGCCAGCCGGTCCGCAATCTCTCGGGCGGAAATCAGCAAAAGGTGTCGATCGCCAAATGGCTGGCGGCGAAAGCGGAGATCCTCATCATCGACGAGCCCACGGTCGGCATCGACATCAAGACGAAGACCTACTTTCATGAGCTGATCGGCGAGATTGCGCGCGAGGGCGTCTGCGTGCTTCTGATCTCCAGCGATATGACGGAGATGATCACGCTCGCCGACCGCATCCTCGTGATGCGCGATTTCCGCATCGTCGGAGAGGTCGCCAACGACCACGTCTACGAGACGGTAAGCCACGCCATCATGAGCCGCATCCACGCGGCCGAAGAGGCGGAGCCGGTCGGCGCGACATAACTCGCGGAGGGCGCATAGCGCATAATTGTCTCAAGGCCTATCCGCGCCTTTGTCGTTATCGCGAGCGGAGCGAAGCGATCCAGCGATCGCGCCACTCGCTTTTGATGCGCTGAACGACCCGCGACCAGGTGAGGGATTCGAACCTACTGGCGACCGCCTCGATCGCCGGATTGCTTCGCGCCACTCGCAATGACGATCGAGCAGGATCGACCTGACGACAGAGCGCTTAGCCGTAGCGGTCGTCGCGCCTCACGGTGACGACCTCGATGCGCCCCTGCGGTCCGATGAAACCGGACATCAGCCAGCTCGTGATGCTGACGACGATCGCGCACAGGATCGCGGAGCCAAGCCCGCTCACAAAGAAGCCGTGGAGAAAATGCGCGACGAGTTCGACCATCAGGCCGTTGATGACGAGAAGGAACAGGCCCAGCGTCAACAACGTGATCGGGAAGGTCAGGATCACCAGGATCGGACGGATCACCGCATTGACGACGCCGAGCAGGAGCGCCGCGGCGATCAGACTGCCGACGGAGCGGATTTCAACCCCCGGAACGATCTCGGAGGCGACCCATAGCCCGATCGCGACCACCGCCGCGCGGATCAGAAACCCTCTCATGCCAAATGCGCTCCCCTCGCTCACAGCTGCATCTTAGAGCGTTATGCGGTTCGGGGGAAACAGCGCTCGCTCTACCCTGGCGCGACAGGATAGGGGCCCTCGGCGAAGCCCTCCTCATGATAACCCTTGGAGCCGACGAGCCGCGCGAGCTCGCTGCCGAGGCTCTCGTTGTTGCCGAGCTGGCGCACCAGCCGGCGGAAGTCCCATTGCGGCCGCCAGTCAAGGTCGCGGCGCGCCTTGGCGTTGTCATAGACGCGATCGACGCTTGCGAACATCCGCCAACCCCGCCGAGCGTAGGCTTCCGCATATTCGGGCGCGCGCGCGAAGGTCGCCGCCGGCGCGTCGGCCCGTAGCAGAGAGAGGTCGCCGGGCGTGAAGGGCGTCGTTGCGCTGACGATGTACTTACCGAAGCCCAAGCTCGGCGCCCGCTCGGCGGCGGCAAGATGCGCGGAGACGACGTCTTCGATGTCGACGCGGCGAAACAGGAACTCGTTCATCTTCGCGTTGTCTGGGGCGAAAGCCGCCCGCACCGCCGCATTATCGTCTTCCTCGGGAAAGAAGCGGGAGGTGCGGAGCACGACGCAGGCGAGACTCTCGTTGCGATGGAACAACTGGCAGAGGTCCTCGGCGGCCCTCTTGGTGACGCCGTAGATGTTCTTCGGGATCGGCGCCACGTCTTCCGTGATCCAGGCGGCCGGCTCGCCCGGCGGCGGGACCAGCGCGTCACCGAACGCGCTCGTCGTGCTGGTGAAGACGAAAGCCTCGACGCCGGCCGCAACCGCCTCCTCCAGCAGGACGAGTGCGCCGCGCACATTGGTGTCGACGAATTCCTCGTTGGGGTGGGTCCCGACGTGCGGCTTGTGCAGCGTCGCCGCGTGAAGGACCGTCCGTGCCCCCTTCATGCAGCGCCGGACAAACGCGCGATCAGCGATCGAGCCGACTGGGTCGGTGAAGGCTCCAGCGATCCGGTCGAGTCCTACCGCCTCACGCCCGCGCGCCTTGAGCGTGCGCATCAGCGCCTCGCCGAGATGGCCGGAGCTGCCGGTGACGAGAATGCTCATCGTCTCGCGCCCTTATAAATCGAACGACGACAGATGACGCGATTCGAGCGGCCGCGTCGAATCGGTGGCGCTGCGATCGACTCCTCGTCTTCAGGAAGGCGCGATCCTAAACGCGACGGCGCGCCTCGCGGCTTGCGAGACGCGCCGCCAGCCGGAACTCACCCTTCGCGGCCGGATCGACATCAAGCCTGCTTGCGCGCGGCGTTTCGCTTGCGTGTGGCCGCCGCCTTCTTGGCCGCCGCGGACCGGCTCGCCGCAGGTCGCGCCGCCGAGGCCGCGCCGCCCTTGCGCCCGCCCTTATGCGCTGCGGGACGCCCCGTCGTCTTGCCGCGGCCGGAGCCGCCCTCGCGCTTGCCGCCGCCGTCGTCCTTGTTGACGGTCGCCCAGGCGCGACGTTCAGCTTCGTTCTCCGGCACGCCGCGGCTCTCGTAACTTTCCGCGATGTGGTCGGCCTTGCGTTCCTGCTTGTCGGTATACTTGGACTTGTCGCCGCGTGGCATGAGTAGCCTCCCGCATTGGGTTGTCAGCACGGCGAAAAACGCGCTGATAGCGGAAATGTTCCGCAGGCGCACTACGCACGGGTCCTACGCATCGAGCATGACCTGCCGGCCCAAGGACCGGCAGGTTGGATCAATTCACAATCGCTGAAGCCGCACGCTTTAGCAGCCGGGCTTCGCGCTGCCCGCGGAACTCGCCACGCCGCCACCCGTGCGCGCAGCGTTGGGGTCGCAGCCGTTGCCGGCGCCTGTCGTGCCGGTCGCGCTGCCAGAGCCGTTGGCGCCGCCGTTCGCGCTGCCGGCGGCTGTGCCCGCCGTTCCGCTCGTCCCAGCCGCTCCGGTTCCGCTCGCGGCGCCATTGGCGCCGCCTGCCGCGCCTCCCGAGGCGCCTGCCGCCCCGCCCGCCGCCCCGCTTGCGCCACCGCTGGCTCCACCGCTGGCTCCACCGCTTGCGGCGAAAGCCGCAACGGGCAAAGTGAGCGCAATGGCGAGCGCCGTGGTGATGATGAAGTTCCTCCGCATCGGTCGATTCCTTCTGCCAGCCTCGGACGAGGCGTCCACTCGGCAGAACGCATGCAAACATGCGATGTTCCGGGAATCGAAGCGCGCGCGCCGTCTGTACGGCGCCGCGCGATGTCGGGCGTGATTAGAAAAATCGGTTCGCGGGACGCGGCAGGCCCAGATTCTCGCGCAACGTGCGGCCTTCGTATTCGCGCCGGAACAGGCCGCGCCGCTGCAACTCGGGAACGACCTTGTCGACGAAGTCGTCGAGCCCTTCGGGCAGATACGGGAACATCACGTTGAAGCCGTCGCAGCCTTCGCCGACCAGCCACTCCTCCATGCTGTCGGCAATCGTCGCAGGCGTGCCTACGAAAGCGAGTCCGGAATAACCGCCGAGCCGCTGCGCGAGTTGACGAACGGTGAGGCTCTCGCGCTTGGCCAGCGCGACGACCCGCTCGCGGCTGCTCTTGCTCGCGTTCGATTCCGGAATCTCCGGCAACGGCGCGTCGGGGTCGAAGCGCGAAGCGTCGTGGC
This sequence comes from Roseiarcus sp., assembly GCA_036488815.1. Lineage (GTDB taxonomy): Bacteria > Pseudomonadota > Alphaproteobacteria > Rhizobiales > Beijerinckiaceae > Roseiarcus. Next base: position 14,329 of record DASXGX010000103.1, on the reverse strand, counting down.
CGAGCGCGATCGAAAGCGCGGCGATCGCGCTCTCGGCGTGGACGAGGCTATCGAGGCGGGCGCGCTTTTCGCGCGCCTCCTGCACGCTGTCGCCGACGACCACGAAGGCGCCGGGCAGGATCTTGAGATGGTCGCGATTGCGGCCGAGGACGTCCATGCGGCTCTTTACGTCGGCGTAGAAGGCGCGGCCGTCTTCGAGCCGAGAGCTCGCGCAGAACACGACCTCGGCGGTCTCAGCGGCGAGTTGGCGGCCCGCTTCGGAGGCGCCGGCCTGGACGATTACCGGCCAGCCCTGAATCGGCCGGGCGATATTCAGCGGGCCGCGAACCGAGAGATACGGGCCCTTGTGATCGAGAACGTGGAGCTTGGCGGGATCGAAGAAGAACCCGCTTTCGGCGTCGCGCACGAAGGCGTCGTCGGCCCAGGAATCCCACAGGCCGGTGACGACGTCGAAAAATTCTCGCGCGCGCTTGTAGCGCTCGCCGTGCTCCATGTGCTCCTCGAGCCCGAAATTGAGCGCGGCGTCGGGGTTCGAAGTCGTCACGACGTTCCAACCGGCGCGCCCGCCGCTGATGTGGTCGAGCGAGGCGAAGCGGCGAGCGATCAGATAAGGCTGCTCGAAGGTGGTCGACGCCGTCGCGATCAACCCGAGGTGGCTCGTCGACATCGCGAGCGCGGGCAGCAGCGTGATCGGGTCGAACGAGGTGACCGTGTGGCTGCGCTTCAGCGCCTCGATCGGCATGTTGAGCACGGCGAGATGGTCCGCCATGAAGAAGGCGTCGAAACGGCCTCGTTCCAGCGTTTGGGCGAAACGCTGGAGATGAGCGAGGTTGAAATTGGCGTCCCGATAGGCCCCGGGATAGCGCCATCCGGCGGTGTGGATGGTGGTCGGGCGCATGAACGCGCCCAAACGCAATTGCCGCTTCTGCGCCATAGGACTCCTCGCGATATCGCTCGCTGTTTCCTGCGCAACATAGATCGAATTCGCCGAGCGACAACGTTCCGCGCGGGCGTCGCCGTCACGATCGCGCGATGGCCGCCCGGCGTGTGGGAGAAACGCCAGGCGGCCCGCTGCTCAGCGGCGACGGCGCGGCGCCGAGAAGGCTTACGATTCCCCCGCGCGCCGATAGACGGGCCGGTCGATGTTGGCGATCGTCTCTCCAAACGGGCCCATATTGGCAGTGACGGAGGCGCGCGGCTGGAGGTGATTCAGCGGCAACAGCGGCATCACCAGTTCGGCGAACCGGTAGGCCTCTTCGAGGTGCGGGTAGCCGGAGAGAATAAAGCTGTCGACGCCGATCGCCATATATTCGCGCATCCGCTCGGCGATGGTTTCCGGGTCGCCGACCAGCGCCGTGCCCGCGCCGCCGCGCACGAGACCGACGCCGGCCCAGAGATTGGGGCTGATCTCGAGCTTGTCGCGCCGGCCGCCGTGCAAGGCCGACATGCGGCTCTGGCCGACCGAATCCATGCGTTTGAAAACGCTTTGCGCCGCGGCAACCGTCGCGTCGTCGACATGCTGGATCAGCTTGTCGGCCGCGCGCCAAGCTTCTTCAGCCGTCTCACGCACGATCACATGCAGGCGGATGCCGAAGCTGAGCTCGCGCCCGCGCGCCTCAGCCGCCTTGCGCACGACGGCTATCTTTCCGGCGACGGAGCCCGGCGGCTCGCCCCAGGTGAGATATTTGTCGACGAGCTGCGCGGCGACGGCGATGCCGGCGTCCGACGAACCGCCGAAATAGAGCGGCGGCAGCGGTTGCTGGAGCGGCGGAAACAGAAGGCTTCCCGCCTCGATCCGCAGATGCTCGCCGGAGTAGTCGACGGTCTCGCCGCGCAGCAGCGCTGAATAGACTTCGAGAAACTCGCGCGTCAGCGCGTAGCGGTCGCTGTGCGACAGGAACAGACCATCGCCCTTGTTCTCGACCGGATCGCCGCCCGTCACGACATTGATCAGCAGTCGGCCGCCCGACACCCGGTCGAGCGTCGCCGTCATGCGCGCGGCGACGGTCGGCGATTGCAGGCCGGGCCGCACCGCGACGAGAAAGCGCAGGCGTTCGGTTTGCGGCGCCAGCGCTGACGCGACGACCCAGGAATCCTCGCAGCTCTTGCCCGTGGGGAGCAGCACCCCGTAATAGCCGAGCGAGTCGGCGGCCTGGGCGATCTGCTTGAGGTAGGGCAAGTCGACCGCGCGGGCGCCGAGACTGGTTCCCAGATATCGCCCGTCCCCGTGGGTTGGGATGAACCAGAGGACGTCGGCGTATTGAATCGCAGTCACAAAGCGGCCTTTTTGGATCGCCGCGGTCGTCTGAACAGGCGGCTCTATGGGACGCGGCGCGCCAAGCGCCGGTTTGGGCATTCAAACCGGATCGAGGCCGCGTTCAATTCAACATATCTAAAGGAAGGATTGAGCGAATTGCTCTCGGCGACGGCGGCCTGGAAACGCCGCGCTACGCTTCCGGCTCCCTAAAAATTTCTTTATGCCAAGGTTCTGTCTAAGTCCCTCATTCTGGCGTAGAAGCAACGCGGCGCACATTTGTCCGGGACTTACCCGAGCGCCATGATTAAGACACGCTCGGCCGGTTCTTCATAGAAAGACGCCGCGACGGCGACGGCCGGAGCCGAGCGAGGTCGTTGTTTTGCGGCGATGAAAGATCCGCCATGCTCGAGCGAACCCCTCCTGAGGCGAGCCCGCCAATTCTGGTGATCGAAGACGAGCGCGATCTCGCCGAGGAGATCCGCTCCGAGCTTCACGCCGGCGGCTACGAGGTCGAACTCGTCGCGACGCGCGAAGAAGGCTTGCGAGCGGCGCGCGCCGGCGGCGCCGCGGTTCTGGTGATGGACCGAATGCTGCACGGCGAAGACGGCCTGACGATCCTCGAAACCTTGCGCCAGGAAGGCAACGCGACCCCGGTGCTGGTGATCAGCGCGCTGTCCTCGGTCGACGATCGCATCCGCGGATTGAAGGCGGGCGGCGACGACTATCTCGTCAAACCTTTCGAGCTGCGTGAACTCTCCGCGCGCGTCGAGGCGCTGCTGCGCCGCATCCCCGAGGCGCGCGTGACACGGCTGCGCGCCGGCTCGCTGGAGATGGATCTCGTCGAGCGCACGGTGCGGCGCGGCGAGCGGCGGATCGATCTCTTGCCGCGCGAGTTCAAGCTGCTCGAATATTTTATGCGCCGGCCCAACCGGATCGTCACGCGGGCGATGCTCCTCGAGGACGTTTGGAACTACAAGTTCCTGCCGCAGACCAATGTGGTCGACGTTCACATCAGCAATCTGCGCCGCAAGATCGACGCGGGCGGCGAACCTCGCCTCATCGTCAACGTGCGGGCTGCCGGCTTCAAGTTGAATGTGGACGATTGACGTCGTTCGCGCCCGCGCTTTCCGCTTGGCGCTCGCGTTCGCGCTGGCGGTGGCGGCGGCCACCGTGGCCATCTTCTTCCTGATCTATCTCGCGATCTCCGACGCGAACGTGAAGCGGGTCGGCCGGCTCCTCGAGGCCGAAGCGGCGGCGGGGATGGCGGATAGCGACGAGCGGTTGCGCCAGGAGCTCGACCTGCGCGTCACGCACGACCTTCGCCGCATCGACTACGTCGCGCTTTACGACGCGAAGGGACGGCTGGTCTTCGGCAACATGCCGAAGATGCCACCGGCGCTGCTCGACGGGCGCGCGCACGAGGTCGACAAGAGCCTCCTGCCGGATTCCCGGGCGCACGATTCGGCGATCTTCGTCGCCCGCAGGCGGCCCGACGGCAGCATTCTGCTGCTGGGGCGCAGCCTTGGGGAAATCAACGAATTGGCGGAATCGGTCCTGCGCGTTCTCGCCTTGGCGATCGTGCCGACCATTCTGCTGATTCTCGCCATTGGCGCGCTGTTCGCCCGCCGAGCCGCGCGGCGTATCGCCAACATCCACGCCGCGATCACGCACATCATGGGCGGCGATTTCGGCAAGCGGCTGCCCGTCAAGCCCGAGGGCGACGACATCGACAGCGTGGCGCACGATGTCAATCTGATGCTCGACGAGATCGCCAATTTGCTCGATCAGCTCAAGAGCGTCGGCGACAATATCGCCCACGACCTGCGCACGCCGCTCGCTGTCGCGCGGGCGAAAATCGAGCGCGGGCTCGCGCGGGACCAGACGGCCGACGCCCTTCGCGCGACCATGGGCGACGCGCTCGATCACCTCGACAAGGCCGCGGTGACGATCGCGGCCCTGATGCGGATTTCGACGCTGGAGAATGGCGCGCGCGAGGCGCGCTTCACCGAGGTCGATCTTGCGGCGGTGTGCGCCAGCGTGTTCGAATTCTACGAGCCGCTTGCGCAGTCCAAGGCCGTCGCGATGAGCTGCGAGGCTTCCCAGCGGGTCATCGTGCGCGGCGACGAGGAACTGATGCGCGAAGCGCTTTCCAATCTCGTCGACAATGCGATCAAATTCACGCCCGAGGGCGGCGTCGTTCGCATCGCCGCCACAATACAGGATGGACGCCCCGTCGTGAGCGTGAGCGACACCGGCTGCGGCGTACCTGCGGATCAGAAAGTCAAGATATTCCGCCGTTTTTATCGTGTCGAACGGGGCGGCCTGCCTTCGGGCCACGGCATTGGGCTCAGCATCGCCGAGACGATCGCCCGCCTGCACGGGTTTCATTTGAGCGTCGAGGACAATGCGCCCGGCGCCCGCTTCGAAATGCGACGCGCCGAGGCCGCGTCCACTCGGCTCGGGGCGACGGCCGGCTCTTCGGGTTCGCCCGTAATTGGATTCTGAATTAAAATTTAGTCGCTCCCTCCCAGCGCGCAGACTATGAGGCCTGCGGCGCCTGCGGAGGAAACCTGGCGGCTTCGGCCTCGAGCTTGCTGGCGGTCGGAAGACACGTAGCGGGAACCAATGCTCGCAATTGTTCGCATCGCGCTGAGCCGGCCGTACACCTTCGTCGTGATGGCGATGCTGATCGTCATCTTTGGCGTCAGCGCGTGGATGAAGACGCCGACCGACATCTTTCCCAATATCAACATTCCCGTCGTCGCGGTCGTCTGGACTTACAACGGCCTGCCCCCGGACGACATGTCCGGCCGCGTCATCTATTACTATGAGCGCACCCTAAGCGCGCAGGTGAACAACATCGAGCACATCGAGTCGCAATCCCTGCCCGGCTACGGCATCGTCAAAGTGTTCTTCCAGCCGAGCGTCAACATCAACGCTGCGCTGGCGCAGATCACCGCCGCCTCGCAGACCGTGCTGAAGCTGCTGCCAGCCGGCATCACCCCACCCTACGTCCTCCAGTTCAACGCTTCGAGCGTGCCGGTGTTGCAGCTCGCGCTGTCGAGCGACTCGCTCTCGGAGTCGCAGATCTTCGACGCCGGCCAGAACTTCATCCGTCCTCAACTGGCGACGGTCGCCGGGGCCGTGGTTCCATCGCCTTACGGCGGCAAGGTTCGCCAGGTTCAGATCGACCTCGACCAGCAGCGACTGCACGCCTACGGCATCGCCGCCCAGAACGTCGTCGACGCGATCGCGCAGCAGAACCTCATCACGCCGATGGGCACGGAGAAGATCGGCGGCTTCGAATATATCGTCGCGCTCAACGACTCGCCGAAGAGCATCGCCGAGCTCAACGATCTGCCGGTCCGTCAGGTGGACGGCGCGACCGTCTATGTGCGCGACGTCGCCGAGGTGCACGACGGCAGTCCGCCGCAGACGAATATGGTGCGCGTCGATGGCGCAAACGCCGTGCTGATGACGATCTTGAAGGCCGGCTCCGTGTCGACGCTCGACGTGATCAACGGCGTGAAGGCCCTGCTGCCGAAGCTGAGGCAGTCATTGCCGCAGAGCCTTCGTCTCGAAGCCGTCGGCGATCAATCGGCGTTCGTAAAATCGGCGGTGTCTTCGGTCATGTTCGAAGGCGTCGTCGCGGCGGCGCTCACAGGTCTGATGATCTTGATCTTCTTGGGAAGCTGGCGCTCCACCCTCATCATCACGATCTCAATTCCGCTCGCCATCCTCGCGTCCGTCGCGATGTTCTCGGCGATCGGCGAGACCATCAACGTGATGACGCTCGGCGGCCTCGCACTGGCGGTCGGCATTCTCGTCGACGATGCCACGGTGACGATCGAGAACATCAACTGGCATCTCGAGCAGGGCAAGGACATCGAAAGCGCGATCATGGACGGGGCGCGGCAAATCGTCGTTCCCGCGACCGTTTCGCTGCTGTGCATCTGCATCGTGTTCGTGCCGATGTTTCAGCTCGGCGGCGTCGCCGGCTACCTGTTCCGCCCGATGGCGGAGGCCGTTATCTTTGCGCTGATCGCATCGTACGTGCTCTCGCGCACGCTCGTGAACACCCTGGCGCGCTTTCTTCTGGCCAATCAGGTTCACCATGGCGCCGGAGAACACGCCGCCCCGACGCGCAATCCTTTCGTGCTCTTCCTGCGCGGCTTCGAGCATCGATTCGAGCAGGTGCGGTCGGCCTATCGCGACCTCCTTTCGATCGCCCTCGACAAGCGCTGGGTCTTCATCGGCGGCTTCCTTCTCGCCGTCGCCTGCTCTTTCGCGCTCGCGCCGTTCCTCGGCCAGAACTTCTTTCCGCCCGTCGAGGGCGACCAGATCAAGCTTCACGTCAGGGCGCAGACCGGCACGCGCATCGAGGAGACGGCGCGCCTGTGCGATCGGGTAGAGGCGGCCGTGCGCGCCACGATCCCTCCCGCGGCGCTCGCCAACATCGTCGATAACATCGGCCTTCCCATCAGCGGCATCAATGCGGCCTATGGCAATTCGGGCACGATCGGCGCCAACGACGCCGACATCCTGATCAGCCTCAAGCCGGGCTGGGAGAGCCGGATCGACGGCTTGATCACCGAGCTGCGCGAGCGCCTGCCGCCCGAGTTTCCCGGCTCGAGCTTCGCCTTCTTGCCGGCCGACATCGTGACGCAAATCCTCAATTTCGGTCTACCCTCGCCGATCGACGTGCAGGTTATCGGCCACAATCTCGACGCCAACCGCGCCTACGCCGACAAGCTGCTGAGGCGCGTCGCCAAGGTCAGCGGCGTCGCCGACGCCAGGATTCAGCAAGCCTTCAATGCTCCGACGCTCAACGTGCTGGTGGACCGCACGCGGGCGAGCCAGGTCGGCCTTACCGAGCGCGACGTCGCCACGAGCCTTCAGGATACGCTGGCTGGTAGCATCCAGACCGCGCCCACCTTCTGGCTGAACCCCAAGAACGGGGTCTCCTATCCGATCGTCGCCCAGTCGCCGCAATACTGGGTCGACAGCCTTTCAGGCCTCGAGAGCGTGCCGGCTTCGCAGGGCGACTCCAGGCAGCTCCTCGCGGGCGTGGCGACCGTGAAGCGCAGCTTCGGCGACGCCGTCGTTTCGCATTACGCGGTGCAGCCGGTGATCGATATTTTCGCCTCCAACCACGAGCGTGACCTCGGCGCGGTCTCCCGCGACATCGAGGCGATCCTCAAGGAGACGGCGAAGGACGCGCCGCCAGGCTCGACCGTGACGCTGCGAGGCCAGACGTCCACCATGACCTCGGCGTTCTCCCAGCTCTTCGCCGGCCTTGCGCTAGCCGTCGTGCTCATTTACCTTCTCATCGTCGTCAATTTTCAGTCTTGGCTCGACCCCTTCGTCATCGTCAGCGCCCTGCCGACGGCGCTCGCGGGCATTGTTTGGATGCTGTTCGCAACCCGCACGACGCTTTCAGTGCCGGCGCTTACTGGCGCGATTATGTGCATGGGCGTCGCGACGGCGAACAGCATTCTTGTGGTAAGCTTCGCGCGAGAAAGACTCGCCGACGGCGCGGACGCCTTGACCGCAGCGATCGAGGCGGGCTTTACGCGCTTTCGGCCAGTGCTGATGACCGCCCTCGCGATGATTATCGGAATGGCGCCGATGGCGCTCAGCGCCGAGCAGAATGCGCCGCTCGGACGCGCGGTGATCGGCGGCCTTATCTGTTCGACCGTCGCGACCTTGTTCTTCGTGCCGGCGGTGTTTCGTCTCGTTCACGCCCGACGCGGGGACGCCGCGGACCCAACGTCCGAAGCTGAGGAAGCGCAAGCGGAGCCGATATGAACGAAGGCGTCGAAAGCAACACGGAGGAAGCCCGCAAGAAGCCGCGCGGCTCGGCGAAGCTGGGCTTCGCCCTGTTTGTGTTGGTCCTCGGCGCTGGAAGCGTCGCGGCATGGGGCGTGGTTTCCCGCCGCAACGACGAGGCGAAGCTCTCGCAATGGACCCTCGAGCGCGCGATCCCGACTGTCGCAATCGTCTCGCCGAAGCTGGGCGGCGCGCCGCGCGATCTGGTTTTGCCCGGTGACGTCGAGGCTTATTACAATGCGGTCGTCCGCGCCCAGGTTAGCGGCTATGTGCGCCAATGGTACAAGGACATCGGCGCGAACGTGAAGACGGGCGATCTGCTGGCCGTCGTGGATACGCCGGAGCTCGACCAGCGCCTCGCCGAGTCGCGCGAGCAATTGACCAAGGCGAAGGCCAACCAGGCTTTCGCCGCCGTCACCGCCGGGCGCTGGAAATCGCTCCGCCAGTCCGGCGCTGTCTCGCAGCAGACGGCGGACGAGAAAGCCGCCGACGAGCAGGAGCGCGAAGCCGAAGTCGCCGCCGCCAGCGCCAATGTCGACCGCCTCAAGGCGCTCAAGGCGTTCGCCAACATCGTCGCGCCGTTCGACGGGGTCGTCACGCAGCGCAACATCGACGTCGGCTCGCTCGTCAACGAGAGCGCCAATGCAAGCGCCGGCCTGTTCGTGGTCGCCGATACGCACGAAATGCGCGTCTACGTGAAGGCGCCGCAGAGCTACGCCGCCGATCTCCACCAGGGGATGAAGGCGAAACTGGTCTTGCCGCAATATCCGGGTCGCAGCTTCGAGGCCGTCATCTCCACGACGGCGCGCGCGATCGACCAGCGTTCCCGTACCCTCCTTGTCGAACTCGTCGCGAAGAACGAGGACGGCGCGCTGCCGCCTGGAGCCTTCGCAGAGGTCCACTTTGAGGTTCCAACCCCGGCGGAGGCGCTTCGCCTCCCCGCCGGCGCGATGATCTTCCGCAACCAGTCGGTCGAGGTGGCGACCGTCGGACCCGACAATCGCGTCGTGATGAAAAACGTGGAGATCGGCCGCGACTATGGCCCCGAAGTCGCCATCGCGAGCGGCCTATCGGCCGGCGATCGCGTCATCGCGAGTCCGCCGGATTCGCTCGAAGCGGGGGACGAAGTGCACATTCGCGACAGCGCGAACCAGGTCGTCCAGGCTGGTCGGTCCGCCGAATGAAACTCGGGGTCGCGCTGGCGGCGTCGGCCGCTCTGTTCCTCGGCGGGTGCGATATGGCGCCTGACTTTCTCGTCCCGACGGTCGCGCTCACCGCGCGATACAAGGAGGCGCCCTCGCCGGGCGACGTCCCGCTCGACCCTAGCGGACAGTGGTGGAAAAGTTTCCGCGACCGCACGCTCGACGGTCTTGAGGCCGAGGTCGAGATCGCCAATCCCGATCTCGCCGCCGCGCTCGCCGCCAACGATCGCGCACTCGCCTTTGCCGCCGCCGCCGAGGCCGGCCTTTACCCTGAGGTCGACGCGACGGGCCTGCTTTCCTACAACAGGCAATCGAATAATCGCCCGCTGCGCTCCAACGGTCAGCCGACCTATTTCGGCGCCAACCAGATCTCCGCTCAGGTCGCCTCCTACGAGGTCGATTTCTGGGGCCGCGTGCGCGATCTCATCAAACAGGCGAATGCGCAGGCTCAGGCGAGCTTCGACGCGCTTGCGCAAGCCAAGCTAGAACTGCATGCCGAACTCGCAACCGCCTATATCGAACTGCGCGGCGTCGACGCAGAGGCGAAGCTGCTCGCCGATACGATCGCCAACTACCAGGCCGCGCTCAATTTGACGCGCACCCGGCTCGCCGCGCAAATCGCCCCGCCGATCGACGTCGAGCGCGCTGAGACGCAATTGGAGAACGTCAAGGCGCAGGCGGCCGACCTCCTGGTCCGCCGCAGCGCGCTCGAAGACGCGATAGCGGCGCTGGTCGGGCAGTCGGCCTCTTCATTCAAGGTCGCGCGCACTTCCGCGCAGATCGCCTTGCCGAGGCGGCCGCGCGCGGCTCCGGCCGACGTCTTGCGGCGCCGCCCGGACGTCGCGGAAAGCGAGCGATTCATCGAGGCGGCCAACGCGAACATCGGCGTCGCCCGCGCCGCCTTCTATCCGAGATTCACCATCAATCTGCTCGGCGGCTCGCAGGACACGGGACTCAACCTGCTCACGCCCGGCAACAGCGTGTATTCGGTCGGGCCCGCTGTTTCGCTGCCTCTTTTCGACGCCGGATTGAGGAAAGCCCAGCTCGAAGCCGCCGACGCCTCCTACGCGCAGGCCGTCGCGACCTATCGCTCGACGATCCTGCGGGCCGTCAAGGAGGTCGAGGACAACCTATCCGCCCTTCGCTGGCTCGGCGACGAAGCGCGCTCGACAGCCGCGGCGGCGGACGCCGCACAGAAGGCCGCCGATATGTCGATGGCGCTTTATCGCGACGGCGCTTCCTCCTATCTTGACGTTGTTACGGCGCAGAACGCCGCGCTAGAGGCCGAGCGCCTCGTGATCGCGCTGCACACACGCCAGCTCGACGCCAATGTCGCGCTGATGCTGGCGCTCGGCGGCGGATGGTCGGCCCAGGCGAGTGCGAGCGCATCCGCGACGCGGTGAGGCCGATGAGCAAGGAGGGGATTCGTGGACAACGCGGCGAAGGTCCTAGTCCTGTGCGCTGAATGCGTCTACTGGCGCCAAGGGCGGGACAACGACGGAACCTGTCGCCGACGGGCGCCGGACGCGTCCGCGCGCGGCGAGGATGTCGCACACTGGCCGCAGACACGCGGCTCCCAGGGCTGCGGCGATGGCGCCGCCAAAACCTCCGACAGTGTCGTTGCGACATGCGGGGATTGCTTATTCTGGCGCCGCCCCGCTCGTGGCTTCAGTCCGTTCGACCGAGGCGACATGCCGATGTCGTGGTGGGCGCACGCCGGCTTCTGCGGCCGCCACGCGCCCAAGCCCACCTCGGAACCCGGTCTGCGCGCCTTTTGGCGTGCAACCTCGAGCGCCGACGGCTGCGGCGAAGGCGCCAAACACGCGCCGCAAGCTTCGGGCGGAGATTAAATTATTCCTAACTTGAGGCGCCCGCTGCCGATCGCCATGGTCAGCCCGTAGTTCGGCCGAAGCTTCGATCGCGGCCGCGCGCCGAGCGTCGCTTTGCGCAACGCCAGGAGCATAGCGATGCGCATTCTATTCGCCGCCGCGCTGTTCGCCGCGCTCTGCGTCTGCTCCGCGGCTGGGGGCGCGCCCTTGCGTTGGAACCCCTATGCTCCGATCGGAACCGTCAATCCGGACGGCTCGGTGACAAAGGCGACGGGGCCGGGAACCTTCGACCGTTTCGTGCAGGGCAAGTCGCAGTGCCTCGACTTCGAGACGGACATGCCGACATGGAGCGCCGCGGGCGTCTACCTGGGCCGCGCCTGCCGGTTTCAACCTTCCGGGCATTGACGTAGAGGGAAGACAAGCGCGCTGTCATGGCCGCGTTCGCGGCAGACGCGAGCCCGGCCACGACGGCGTTCGCGCTTACCGAGCGGCGGCGAGTTCGAGACGCGCGGCGCTCCGGAGCAGAACGAGGTCCGTCGAAACGGTGACGAGCGCGAAGCCGCGCGCCAACGCCGCTTTGGCGCGCGCGCCGTCGATGCAGAAGAGCCCGGCGAACTTGCCGTGCACCTTGGCGCGATCGACGACGCGGGTGAGCGCCGCTTCGACCTCGGGACCGTGCGGATCGACCACTGCGCCGCCGCTCAGCGCGATCGAGAGATCGGACGGGCCGACGAAGACGCCGTCGATCCCCGGCGCCGCAAGGATGTCGTCGAGCGCGTCGAGCGCTTTGCGCGTCTCGATCATGGCGATCGACAGGGTGATCGCATTGGCGCTGTGAAGATAGGCCGGCCCGATATAGCTGCTGAGCGACAACGCAGCGCGCGGCCCCCACGAACGGCCGCCGAGCGGGGGAAATTTTGTGAATTCGACGAAGCGGCGCGCATCCTCGCCGCTGTTGATCATCGGCGCGATGATCGCCGCCGCCCCGGCGTCGGCGAGCCGGCTCGCGCAGGCGAAATCGCCGACCGGGACGCGCACGATCGCCGGCTTTCCGGCCAGCGCGACGGTCAGAATGGCGCGCGTCGCGCCAACGAAGTCGACCCCGCCGTGCTGCATGTCGAGCGTCACGGCGTCGTACGCCTCGCGCGCCAACGCATCGACGATCGCCACGTCATTGGCGCCGATCCATGCGGTGAGCACGCCGCCTCCGGCCGCCAGGCCGTGAGCCAATTTGCCGATGACGCCGCCTTCGCTCATGCGCGCTCCCCGTTTTGATAGAAACCAATGCGTCATGCCGGCGTTGTCGTCAACGGCGCGCCCGATGCGGCTAGCGCTTGCAATTCATGCGGCCGCGTCGCAGCGTCCACCATCCAGCCAGGGAAAGGCGATGCCATGAGAAAGCTGCTTGTCGTCACATTCGCCGCCGCGGCGCTGACCGGCTCGGCGCTCGTGATCGGCGCCGACGCCGCCTCCGACAACCCGCCTTCGGCCACCGGGGAAATGCGAAACTTCATGCTCGACGCCCACCTCGCCGGCATGAAGGCGGCGCTCCGGCTCACGCCCGAGCAGGAAAGCAAATGGCAGGCATTCGAAAGCACGGTGCGCGACGCTGCGAAGACCTACGTCGAAGAGCGCCGCGCCATGCGCGAAGAGATGCGCGACGAAACCCCCAACCCGATCGAACGCCTGAACATGCTGTCCGAGCGGTTGGGCAGAGGCTCAGCTGGCCTCAAGACGATCGCGGACGCCGCCAAGCCGCTCTACGACAGCCTCGACGATACGCAAAAGCGCCACTTCGGCCCGCTTCTGATGAGTCTGCGCCCTCATGAGCGGCACGGGGGTGGAATGATGATGGACCATGAGCGTCATCACGACGAAGACGAGGAGGAGTAGCGGGAACCTCAGCGGCGCCGCCGCGAACCTCGCCGCCGCGACAACGGCGGCGAGACTCTTTTGGGACCGCACGCCGGACGCCCATTGCGGTCTGCGGCGGGATCGCGCAATTTCGCGGGTGCGAAGGAGCTCAGTCATGATCGACTTGTATTATTGGCCGACGCCGAACGGCAAGAAGGTGACGGTCCTCCTCGAGGAACTCGGCCTGCCCTACACGGTCATTCCGTGCAACATTGGCAAGGGCGACCAGTTTACGGAAGATTTTCTCAAGATCAGCCCCAACAATCGCATGCCGGCGATCGTCGATCACGCTCCGGCGGACGGCGGGGCGCCGATCAGCGTCTTCGAATCCGGCGCGATCATGATGTATCTCGCGGAGAAGGCTGGCCGCTTCTATCCGCAGGACATGCGCGGCCGCTACGAAGTCAACCAGTGGGTGCTCTGGCAAATGGCGAACCAGGGCCCCAAACTCGGCGAATGCGGCCATTTCCGCCGCCTCGGCGACAGCCAAGGCGATCAGTCCTATGCGGTGCGCCGCTTCACCGACGAGGCCAACCGGCTCTACGGCGTGCTCAACAACCGTCTGTACGATCGACGCTATTTAGCCGGCGACGACTACACGATCGCCGACATGATCAGCTACCCCTGGGCTGTGCACTGGAACGCGCAGGGTCAGGACATTGAAGAATTCAAATATTTCAAGCGCTGGTTCGACGAGTTGAGCGCGCGCCCCGCCGTCCAGCGCGGCTTGGCGGTGACCGCCGGCCCCGCGGAGGATCCGGACAGCCTGCCCCCGAAAGAGCGTGAGCGCCGCCGGAAGCTGCTTTACAATCAGCGCGCGCGGCCGGCCCCGGCCGAAGGAGGCCTGTCGCTCCTCTGAGGACGGGACACATGCCGAACGACGACCCCTTCGGCCTGGAACGCTTCGTGACCGCGCAGGCGCCGGTCTTCGAGACCGCGCTCGCGGAATTGCAAGCCGGCCGCAAGCGCACCCATTGGATGTGGTTCGTGTTCCCACAATTGCGCGGCCTCGGCATGTCGCCGACAGCGCAATTCTTCGGCCTGTCGTCGCTCGCCGAAGCTCGCGCCTATCTCGCCCATCCGCTGCTGGGCGAGCGGCTGAGACGCTGCTGCGAGGCCGTGCTGGCGCTGGGCACGACCAATCTCTTCGCCATCTTCGGTTCGCCCGACGACATGAAATTCCGCTCGTCGATGACCCTCTTCGCCTGCGCGAGCGACAAGGAGCCGCTGTTTCGCGCAGCGCTCGATCGCTATTGCCAGGGGCGCATGGACGAACGCACGCTCGCGCTCCTCGGATC
>DASXGX010000022.1:0-2160 GCA_036488815.1 Roseiarcus sp. | reverse complement strand
GCTGGTCGTCGCCGGCTGCGTCGCTCAGGCCGAGGGAGGGGAGATCCTGCGCCGCCAGCCCGCGGTCGATATTGTCGTCGGCCCGCAGAGCTATCATCGTCTGCCTGAGCTCTTACGTGAGGCGCGCGTCCGTCCCGGCGTCGTGGACACTGAATTTCCGGCGGAGGACAAATTCTCGCGGCTTCCGGCCACGCCGCCGGATGCGATTCGCCGTCGCGGCGTCTCCGCCTTCGTGACTGTACAGGAGGGTTGCGACAAGTTCTGCTCGTTCTGCGTCGTGCCCTACACCCGCGGCGCCGAGGCTTCGCGCCCCGCCGCCGCCGTTCTCGATGAGATCGCGCGCCTCGCAGCGGCCGGCGTGCGTGAGGTCACGCTGCTCGGACAGAACGTCAACGCCTATCATGGGGTCGACCGCCAGGGCCAAGGGATCGGGCTTGCTGGATTGATCCGCGCCGCCACGCTCACCCCGGGGATTGCCCGCGTGCGCTATACGACCTCGCACCCGGGCGACATGAGCGAGGATCTCATCCGGGCTCATCGCGACCTTCCGGCGCTCGCGCCTTATCTCCATCTGCCAGTCCAGTCCGGCTCGGACGCTGTGCTGAAGTCGATGAACCGCCGCCACCGCGCCGCCGACTATCTCGACATTGTCGCGCGCGTGCGCGCCGCGCGCCCGGACATCGCCTTCTCCTCGGACTTCATCGTAGGCTACCCCGGCGAGACCGACGCGGACTTCGATCAAACGCTCGCGCTCGTTCGCGCGGTGGGGTTCGCCTCGGCTTATGCCTTCAAATACTCGCCGCGCCCAGGCACTCCCGCCGCGGAGATGTCGGCCCAGATTAGCGAACCAACCAAAGCCCGACGGCTCACGGCGATTCAAGGACTGATCGAAGAGCAGCGGCAGGCTTTCAACCGGCGGTCTGTTGGCCGGCGCCTCGAGGTTCTGTTCGATAAACGCGGCCGGCGCGAGGGCCAAGTCATCGGACGGTCGCCCCACATGCAGTCCGTGTTCGCTGCAGGGCCGGAGTCGCTGATCGGGGCGCTCGCCGAGGTCGAGATTATCGCGGCCGAGCCACATTCGTTGCGCGGGCGCGTTGTCTCGCCAGCGTCGTAAATTGAGGCTTTAGTAGTGTGAGGGATGATTCTGAAGCTGGACAGCAACCACCAGAGAGAGCCAATTTGAAGCCACAGGACACTTCGCCCTCGCGCATCGCCGCCGCTCCCCCGGTCATCCATCCGACGCTTCGCGAATCCAAACCTGCGGAAATCGCCATCGCTTTCCCCGACAACGCTGCCGCCTCTGTCGTCTTCGGTCATTACGATCAGAACATCGCGCGCATAGAGCGCTCTCTCGGCGTCTCAGCTTACGCCAACGGAAATCAGGTCGTCATCAAGGGCCCGCGCGAGGCGAGCGAGCAGGCGCGCCGCGTGTTCGAGATGCTGTACGAACGCGTGAAGCAGGGCCAGCCCGCAAGCGAAGGCGACGTTGAGGGCGTCATCGCCGAAAGCGCCTATCAGGGCCTTCTGTTCCCGGGCGAGGAAGGCTCCAAGGACACTTTCGGCGTCATCAAGACGCGCAAACGCGGCGTCGTTCGGGCCCGCAGCGCGGCGCAGGACCAATATTTGGCCGCGCTCCGCAAGCATGAGCTGGTGTTCGCCGAAGGGCCCGCCGGCACCGGCAAGACGTGGCTTGCGGTCGGCCACGCCGTGTCGCTGCTCGAGCAGGGTCTCGTTGAACGGCTAGTGCTGTCGCGTCCCGCAGTCGAAGCCGGCGAGCGGCTTGGCTTCCTCCCCGGCGACATGCGCGACAAGGTCGATCCCTATCTGCGTCCGATCTATGATGCGCTTTACGACTTCATGGACGGGCGCATGGTCGAACGGGGCCTCCAGACCGGCATGATCGAGATCGCGCCGCTCGCCTTCATGCGCGGGCGAACTTTGTCCAAGGCCGCCATTCTGTTGGACGAAGCCCAGAACGCGACCGCCATGCAGATGAAGATGTTCCTGACCCGTCTCGGCGAGGGTTCGCGGATGATGGTCAATGGCGATCCGAGCCAGATCGACCTCGCGCCCGGACAGAAATCGGGACTTGGCGACGCGATCGGGCTTCTCAAGTCGATCCCGCGCATCGGTCACGTCCGCTTGACCCATGTCGACGTG
>DASXGX010000134.1:0-5609 GCA_036488815.1 Roseiarcus sp. | reverse complement strand
CTGAAGCGCATCGTTTACCTCTCGAGCGTCGGCGTCTACGGAGACCACGCCGGCGGCTGGGTGGAGGAGACGAGCGCCCCGGAGCCGCGTTCGGCGCGCGCTCGTCTGCGGCTCGCGACCGAGGACCAATGGCGCGCTCTGGGCGTCGCTCGAGCGACCCCGGTCGACGTTCTGCGACTTGCCGGCATCTACGGACCTGGCCGCAACGCGCTCCTGAAGCTGAGGGCGGGCGAGGCGCGGCGGATCGTCAAGCCCGGCCACGTCACCAACCGCATCCATGTCGACGATATCGCTGCGATCGCCTGGCGCGTCATCGAAAGGGGCGGCGCGGGCGAGGTCTGGAACGTGGCGGACGAGGAGCCGGGGCCGCCGCAAGATGTCGTCGCCTACGCCGCCCGCCTGATGGGGATCGCGCCGCCTCCCGAAGAATCGTTCGCCAGCGCGGCCATGTCGCCGATGGCGCGCAGCTTCTATGAAGACAACCGGCGCATCGCCGTCGAAAAGCTCCGGCGCGATCTCGGCTACCGCTGGCTTTATCCGAACTACCGCAAAGGACTGGACGCGCTTGCCGCAGCAGGCGAGGGCGCCGCCTAGGACCTTCGGCATTTTGGTAGATCCGGCCTCTCCGAAGTCCACTTGCCATGCCCGCGAAAGCGGGCATCCAGGAGTCACGGGCGAAGGCCTGCGGCGGCTGTCTGGACCCTCGCTTTCGCGAGGGTGACAGGCTGTGTGCGTCAACCAAAATGCAAAGCGCTATGGGTCGCAGGGCCTCAGTTCGGGCCCGCCACGTCACGCGGGGCGTCGGCTGGCGCCGGGTTGACGGTCGCGTTCACGGGATAGGCGAGCTTCGCATTTGCGGGCTCGTCGGCGACGAACATCCACCCGCGAGGGTAGGAGATCCAAATCTTGCGACTCGACCAATAGTCGAGGCCAATGTTGGCCGAGGCGAGCGGAAAGTCGACGTCGACGACATTCATCTTGTGCGCGTTGAAGACGTCGCCGCCGATTGTGACCTTCTCGAAATTATAAGTGCTTATGGCGAGGGGCGCCGCCCTGTTGAGGGGACTTTGCATCCGGCCCTTGGTCGGGGCGAGGTCGGATGTGTAGGAGCCCCAAAGAGCGGAGGCGCTCTTCGAGACGAACGACATGTTGTTGCCGGTGTCGACGATCGCTTGCGTGCGCTCCCGGTTCAGCAGGATGTCGATCGTGACCTTGGCGTCGCGATGGTCGAACGGCACGGCGGCGAAGGATCCGAGCCAGGGTATGAACGTGTCGTAGCAGCCGATCTCCCGATAGAACGTCAGCTTACGCCCAGGGAAATCGAACTCGACGTCGTATTGCGACAAGATGTCGTCGCCGAGCAGGCCGATCGAGTTGCCCTCGGGCGACTTTCCTTCGTCCATCGTCGCGACGACCGTGCTGCGATCGTGGAAGACGAGATCGCCGAAGACAAGCGTCGAGGGAATGACGTTGAGATGAAAGTCTCCGGTTTTCTGGCCGATGCCCGCCGACCGCCGCGCGTGCTCCGCCACCGGGTCCTGCTTGAGCGAGAGCTCGCTCGCGACGCTCGCCTTGAGAACGGTGGTCGCCGCGCCCGTGTCCACCTCGATCGGGCGGACGACGTCCTCGATCCCCGCCATGACGGCATAGTGCGCGCCAAGCGAAAGCAGCGGCATTTCCGTCACTTTCTCGAGGCTGCATGACGCCGGCGCCGCTATCGCCGTCGCGCAGGCGAGCACAAGACCCCCGCTGAAAACGAGACGAAGCGGAAATTTCATCGGCGCCTCTGGTCGCTGGCGAGGTTTAAAAAGGCGCCCGCCGCCGGGCCCACAATCCTGGAGAATGACGGCGCAAGCTGGCCCGAGGCTGATCGGCGGCCATCGAAACGTCGCAAATTCGGGACAGAGACGGCGTCGGAAATGCACGGAGTACGCGCGTGCTCGCCTCCGACCTTATGACCGCGCCCGTGGTCACCGCCCCCGCCGACGCGAGCGTGCGCGACGTCGCGCGGCTGCTGCTGGAAAACGGCGTCGGCGCGGCGCCTGTGCTCGATTCTTCCGGCGTCCCGATCGGCATGGTGAGCGACGGCGACCTGCTCGGTCGTCGTCTCGACGACCGCCGGCGCGGATGGTGGCTCGAAGCGATGGCCGACGGCCTGTCATCGGAAAGTCTAGCCGAAAGCCAGCAGCGCGCTGTTCGCGACGTGATGAGCGCCCCGCTGATCGCCGTTCCTCCCGACGCGCCGGTGGCCGAGCTCGCTGCGCTCATGCGGACCCATCGCGTCAAGCGGCTTCCCGTTGTTCGCGGCGGCGTCCTGATCGGCATCGTCAGCCGCGCGGATTTGCTGGCCGCGGTCGAGCGCCTTTCGCCCGCCGCAGCCGCCAGGGGCGAGACGGCGAGCGGCCTCATGAATTTCCTGGAATCGCTCGCGGGCGGCGCGCACCTCTTCGGCGGCGGGGCGCCGACCGCCGCTACGCCTGGCCCTTCGGCGGCGCCGACCCCGTCTTCGCCGGACCCTGCGCCTTCCGCCGAGACTTTTCGTGAGGACGTGCGGACCTTCGAACAGGACGCGGTCGGTCGCGTCGCAGCGGAGCGCGAGGCGGCTCGACTCGAGCGACAAAAGCAGGCGCAAATCGTGCTGGAGGACCATGTCAGCGACGAGCAGTGGCGCCGCTTGATCGAACAGGCGGAGGCCGCCGCCCAACGCGGCGAGAAGGAATTCTTGCTTGATCGCTTCCCCTGCGAGAGTTGCGCCGACGGCGGCCGGATGATCGACGTCGCGGAGGAGGGGTGGGAAGCGACCGTGCGCGGCAGGCCGGCCGAGCTTGTCGCCCGATGGCGCTCGGAATTGCGGCCCAAGGGTTTCGGCCTCGCAGCCCGCATTGTAAGCTACGTCGACGGGGTGCTCGGCGACGTCGGCCTGTTCCTCACATGGGGAGCCTAGCTTGGCGAAGACCTGCAGGAGCTAGGCATGGACAATCCTGTCGTCGTCGAAGTGCGGCGAGGACCGCTCGTCGAATCGCGCCACCGCGGCGCCGGGGCCGTCGTGGACGGTGACGGCGCGGTCGTATTTTCCTTCGGCGAGATCGATCGTCCCGTCTATCCCCGCTCCGCCGTCAAAGCCTTTCAGGCCCTCGCGCTCGTCGAAAGCGGCGCCGCGGACCAGCTCGATCTTGCGGAAACGGAGATCGCGCTCGCCTGCTCCTCGCACACAGGCGAACCCATTCATGTTTCACTCGCAGCCGCAATGCTCCGTAAAGCTGGAGCAGGGCCGGAGGCGCTGGCCTGCGGCGCGCACTGGCCCTCCAACGAGAAGGCGGCGCATGCGCTCGCCCGCGCTGGCGCCGCTCCTTCGCCGCTGCATAACAATTGCTCGGGCAAGCACGCCGGGTTCATCTGTCTCGCCTGCGCCAGCGGCTGGGAGGTTGCCGGCTACGAGGCGCCGAGCCATCCCGTCCAGCAAGCGGCGAAAGAGGCGATCGAGCAGATGACCGGAGCAGCGCTCGGCGCCGACGCCTGCGGCACCGACGGTTGCTCGATCCCGACCTACGCGGCGCCGCTGCGTTCACTTGCGCTCGGCTTCGCGCGCTTCGGCGCGGGAACAGGGCTTTCGCCGCGCCGCGCCCGGGCGACGCAGCGCATCCGCGCATCGGTCGCCGCGCATCCCTACCTCATCGGCGGCGAGGGGCGCTTCGACACCGACGTGATGAGGATGCTGGGCGCGCGGGCCTTCACCAAAGGCGGCGCGGAAGGCGTGGTCTGCGCCGCGTTGCCGGACATGGGATTGGGCCTCGCCGTGAAGATCGACGACGGCGCGGCGCGCGCGGCGCATGTGACGATGGCCGCCCTGATCGCGCGCTTCCTGCCGATGAGCGACGCCGAGCGCGCGCGCTTCGAGACCTTCCTGGCGCCCACGCTGCGAAACTGGAACGGGCTCGAAGTTGGCCGCGTCATCGGCGCCGGCCCGCTCGGCTAGAGCCATTTGCAAATGGGTTGACGCACACCGTCTTGGCCGGGCTTGTCCCGGCCATCCACGCGGCGCCGTCACATAGACGCTACGACGTTAGAATCGTCGGCTCGGCGTGGGCGCCGGCCCGCTCGGCTAGAGCCGTCTGCAAATGGGTTGACGCGGCGCTGCTGTCACCCCCGCGAAAAGCGGGGGTCCAGACAACCGCCGCAGGCCTTCGCCCTTCGACTCCTGGATGCCCGCTTTTTCGCGGGCATGACATGGGCGCCGACTGGATTATCCCGTGGAAGCGGCCTGAGGGCGGAGGGTGGCCGCTTCGATCAAACGGCAAAGCACTCGAGTCTAGAACATCCTGCATTCAGGTGGACGCGCCGCAGCCCTTTTCGTCATGCCCGGCCTTGTGCCGGGCACCCACGCCGGGCCGACGATTCTAACGCCATAGGGGTCTTCGTGACGGCGCCGCGTGGGTGGCCGGGACAAGCCCGGCCATGACGGCGTGCGTCAACCCATCTGCAATTGGCTCTCTCTAGCTAGACAGAGGCCCTTTGGTTCGTCGGTTCGAGGGTCGCAGACTGGCGAGGACGACGCGGGATCGTTCAATCCGCGATACAACCTGCACCACCCTTCTCGGGCGCCCCTTTGGCGCTTAACCATTAAAATTTAGGTAAATTTTCTGTTTCTTTCGCAAGCGCCTTCGCGGCGGTTGCAATCGAGGATTGCGTCGGCGTACCGTCACGTTCGCAGGTCATCTTTGGCCTGCGAATACCCCGCGGGGTGCTCGGGTCCGCCGCATCTCCCGGGTCCGTGGGGTCGGCCGGTTCGGAAGCAGCTAGGAGTGGCCTCCTCAATGCTGCTTCCGGCCGGCCTCCTTGTCCCGGCGACGCCGGACCCTCAATACCGGCGCAGCAGGCTCACGAGCTTGCCCTGGATGCGCACCCTGTCCGGTCCGAAAATCCTGGTCTCATAAGCCGGATTGGCGGCTTCGAGGGCGACTGAGGCGCCGCGGCGTCGAAGCCGCTTCAGCGTCGCCTCCTCGTCGTCGATCAGCGCCACCACGATATCGCCGGTTTCGGCCGTGTCCTGTTTGCGGATGATGACCGTGTCGTCCTCGAAAATTCCCGCCTCGATCATCGAGTCGCCGCGCACCTGGAGCGCGAAATGATCGCCGCCGCCGAGGAAGTCCGGCGGCATCGCGATCGTTTCGACGCGCGTCTGGATCGCCGCGATCGGCGTGCCGGCGGCGATGCGCCCCATGACGGGGATCGACACCGTGCGCGCCTCCGGCTCCATCTCCGAGCGCGGACGGACGCGGCCGAGATTGCCGGGAATGACGCTCGGCGAAAACTTCTGCGCGCGCGGGGTTCCGACGGTCGCCGATTCCGGCAGCCGCAGGACTTCGATCGCCCGCGCGCGATTGGCGAGACGGCGGATGAAGCCGCGTTCCTCGAGCGCCATGATCAGCCGGTGGATGCCCGACTTGGAGCGCAAGTCGAGCGCCTCCTTCATCTCGTCGAAAGAGGGCGGAACGCCCTCGGCCTGGAGGCGGTCATGGATGAAGCGCAGCAGTTCGCTTTGCTTTTTGGTCAACATGGCAGGCTCCCCAAGCGGCTCTCGCCGCGATTCGACCGCGAGGAGAATCGCG
>DASXGX010000127.1:0-2084 GCA_036488815.1 Roseiarcus sp. | reverse complement strand
AAGGATTCGACGGTCTGGCGCTGATCGTCCAAGAAACATTGAGGCGCGACCCGCATTCCGGCCATCTCTTCGTTTTTCGCGGCCGCCGCGGATCTCTGATCAAGTGTCTTTGGAGCGACGGCCAGGGCTTATGCCTGTTCTCAAAGCGATTAGAGCGCGGGCGATTCCTGTGGCCATCGTTGGCTGACGGAACGGTGACGATCTCGACGGCCCAGCTTTCCTATCTGCTGTCGGGCATCGATTGGCGCATGCCGCAAGAGACATGGCGTCCGACGGCGGTCGGATAGGAGAAAAATCGGCTGAAGAAACGCAAAAAGGGGCGCCTCAAACGGCCGATTTTGTGATTCCATGTGATTCGTGGACGCCGATCTTTCCTCTCTTCCGGACGACCTCGATGCGCTGAAAGCGGCGCTGATTGCGGCGCGGACCGAAGCTGCGGCGGAGAAGGCGTGCGCCGTCGCGGCCGTCGCGGAACTGGCGCAGGGTCGCGCGCTGATCGCGCATCTCAATCTTGAGATCGAAAAGTTGCGGCGCACGATTTATGGACCTCGCTCCGAGCGCACGGCGCGGCTGCTCGACCAATTGGAGCTTCAGCTCGAGGAGGCAGAGGCCGACGGGGCCGAAGATGAGCTCGCCGCCGAACATACGAAGCCCTCCACCACGGTCAGATTCTTCGCGCGCAAGCCGCCGGCTCGAAAACCGTTCCCGGATCATCTGCCGCGTGAGCGCGTCGTGATCCCAGCGCCGCAGAGCTGCCCTTGCTGCGGCTCGGCCAAGTTGTCGAAGCTCGGCGAGGACATCACGGAGACGCTTGAGGTTGTCCCGCGTCAATGGAAGGTGATCCAGACCGTGCGCGAGCGCTTCTCATGCCGCGAATGCGAGACGATCGCCCAGCCGCCGGCGCCCTTCCATGTGACGCCGCGCGGCTTCGCTGGCCCCAATCTGCTGGCGATGATCCTGTTCGAGAAGTTTGGTCAACATCAGCCGCTCAATCGCCAGAGCGAGCGCTACGCCCGAGAAGGCGTGGATCTTAGCCTATCGACGCTCGCTGACCTGGTCGGCGCCTGCGCCGCCGCCTTGGGGCCCCTGCACACGTTGATCGAACGCCACGTTCTGTCGGCTGAGCGCCTGCACGGCGATGACACCACGGTTCCGATCCTGGCGAAAGGCAAGACTGAAACTGGCCGTGTCTGGACTTACGTCCGCGACGACAGGCCGTTCGGCGGCAAGGACCCGCCTGCGGCGTTGTTCTACGCCTCGCGCGATCGCCGCGGCGAGCATCCTGAGCGTCATCTGACGAACTGGAGCGGCGTCCTCCAGGCCGACGCCTTCAGCGGCTACGCCAGACTTTATCCGCCCGATCGGAAACCGGGCCCGATCGTCGAAGCGCTATGTTGGAGCCACGCCAGACGCAAGTTCTTCGAACTCGCCGACATCGCCGCCAACGCGAGGCGGGGTAAGAACGCCGCGCCGATCTCGCCGATCGCGCTGGAGGCGGTCAAACGCATCGACGCCATCCTCGACATCGAGCGCGAGATCAACGGCGTCACGGCCGAGGAGCGGCTCGCTGCGCGCCGCTCAAGGAGCGCGCCGCTCGTCGCCGCGCTCGAAGAGTGGACGCGCTCTGAACGCGCCAAGCTCTCCCGGCACAATGCCGTCGCCAAGGCCATCGATTACATGCTCACGCGCTGGCCGGCCTTCGTGCGGTTCCTCGAAGACGGACGCATCTGCTTGACGAACAATGCGGCGGAACGAGCGCTGCGCGGCCTGGCCTTGGGCCGAAAATCATGGCTCTTCGCCGGCTCAGAGCGCGGGGCTGAGCGCGCCGCGATCATGTACACGCTGATTCAGACCGCAAAGCTCAACGACATCGATCCGCAGGCTTGGCTCGCCGACACTCTTTCCACGATCGCCGAGACCCCGCAGACCCGGCTCGGCAAACTCCTACCTTGGAACTGGATGTCCGACCGCCGCTCGCGCGCCGCCGCGTAACCGCGGCCCTCCCCGGAGGGTTACGTTCTATCTCGAGGCCACGCCGATGCATTTGCGGCGCTCACCGCCATCGTCCTGGTCGAAGGCGATGA
>DASXGX010000125.1:0-60684 GCA_036488815.1 Roseiarcus sp. | reverse complement strand
ATCCATCGAGATCGATCATGTCCCAGCGAAGCTGAGACCGATCCGCCTTGATGACCCGCGCCTCGCCCATGATTCGCCCCCGCCCCGTCGAGCGCGAGTGAATCACGGACAGTCCGCAAAGCCAATTTGTTCACACGCTCGGAAAGCGGGCATCCAGGAGTCGAAGGGCGAAGGCCAGCGGCGGTTGTCTGGACCCCCGCGTCCCGCGGGGGTGACAGCCGCGGGTCAACCAAAAGCAAAGCGCTAGCGGGCGTCGGCTGCTTTGTCGACTTCAGCGACTTCGGGTTCTGCAACCGCCTCGATGGGGCTGGGCTGACCGCCGTCGAGCTCGGCCCAAAACTGCGGGTCGCGTTCGGATTGGCGCATGATCCATTCGTAGCCGGCGCTCCGCCATGAGACGATGCTCGATCGCAGGTTGTCGAGGACAAGGTCGCCTCGGTCGGTGCGCACCGTCACGACCATATGGCCTTCGCCCCACGAGGTCTTGACGATCGTCAGCGCGAGCGCCGCAGCGGGCCAGCCGCGCTGGATCAGTTCGTGGCGCTTTTGAACCGCGAAGGTGTTGCAGTCGCCGGCGTCGACGTCGAGCTTCCAATAGCGAAGTGCGGAGGTGTCGGGCTGCGGCCGGATGGAATGGTTGACGGCTCGGTTGACGCCCGCCAACTCGGCCATCCGTTCGCTGGTCAGCCGAATGCGACTGGGCCCCGCGGATTTCGGGCACTCGCTCGGGTAATCCAGGCAAAATTTGACAAAGGGAAAAGGCGCCAGCGCAAAGCCGCCCTCGCGCATCGCAGTGGTCGTCGGGGAGGCCGAGGCGGTGGAAAGGTTCGCCGCCGCGATGATCGCCGCTGTAGCCGCCGCTGCCAGAACCTTGACCATCTCGCGCCTCCATTCGATGGCGAAACGCTAGGGAAGGCGATACGAAGCGCCTGAAACTAACGCCGATATCGCTGGTTACTGTACGTAAGCTCGCAAGTCGAGGTAACAAGTATCTTGACAATATGAACGCTGTTACGTGAGAAATGGGAAACTAATACTGGAGAAGAGTTATTTTCATCTAGCGAATAGTCTTTATGACTACGATTTCCGATGCCTGGGTGGCAGTCAGCAAACCCGCAAGTGTGGCGCCAAACGATGTGTCGCGTTTTTGGACACAGAGATTCGCCGTGGCGATGGAATCGGCTTCGCCGCCACTGGACAGCAAGTCGGAGCGCGCTCCCTGG
This sequence comes from Roseiarcus sp., assembly GCA_036488815.1. Classification (GTDB taxonomy): domain Bacteria; phylum Pseudomonadota; class Alphaproteobacteria; order Rhizobiales; family Beijerinckiaceae; genus Roseiarcus. The sequence goes on along the minus strand of DASXGX010000125.1, from coordinate 59,461 downwards.
ACGACGCTCAGGCGCTGTTTTCCGCCCGATTTTTCCGGTTCGGCCGCGAAACGTTCGCCCTCTCGTGGGGTGCAACCGGGCGTAAGCGGCTGAGCGCGCCGGCCGCCAGCTTTCCTGGAATCGCCGCCGACGGATCGGACGCTCCGCCGACGCGATTTCAAGTGTGCCAAAATGGGAGGGCCGGCAAAGAAGGTGCGCCGGATTGCCGATCGGCCTCTCAGAGCTTGAAACGCGCCCCGCGGGCAAAGCCCTTGACACCGACTATCCGAGATATATCTTGCGTCAAGATATATCGTAACCGATCAAGCCTGTTTTCATCGAGATATATCGCAACCGATCTAGGGAGAGCCGTCATGTTCTTTCATCATTCCCGGGACTGCGGCCGCGAGCGCTACGCGCACGACGGCTTTGGGCGTCATCGCGGCTTTGGGCGTCATTGGCGCGGCGGCGGCTTCGAGCCGCGCGAGGGGCGCATGTTCGACAGCGGCGACCTGCGCCTCGTCATTCTCGCGCTTCTCCAGGAGAAGCCGCGCCATGGCTACGACGTCATCAAGGAGCTCGGCGAGCGGGTCGGCGGCGGCTACAGCCCGAGCCCAGGCGTCGTCTATCCGACGCTGACCCTGATCGAAGATATGGGCTACGCCACCGCCGCGCAGGACCAGGCCGGCCGCAAGCTCTATACGGTCACGCCCGAGGGCGAGGCGTTCCTCGCCGCCAACCGCGCCCAGGTCGACGCGATCTTCGCGCGGCTCGACGAGGCGAACGCCGATCGCGGCGGCGACATCGCGCCGCTGCTGCGCGCGATGGAGAATCTGCGCATGGCGGTGCGGCTGCGGGTGCGCCGCCGCGACGTCGGCGCAGCGCAAATTCAGGCGATCGCCGACGCGCTCGATGCGGCGGCGAAGGCGATCGAGCGGGCCTAGACCGGCTTCACACCCCGTGCGCCTTCAGCCACGCCGTCGCCTCTTTCCAGGAGGCCTCGGCGTCCGCCTTGACGTAGCTTGGGCGGTAGTCGGCGAAGAAGGCGTGCCCGGCGTCGCCATAGACGACGATGCGCGACGAGCCGCCCGCCGCGGCGAGTTTGGCCTGCATGTCGGCGATCTGCGGCTGCGTGATCACCTTGTCCAAGCCGCCGTAGAGCCCGAGCACCGGACACTTCAGGTCTGCCGCGACATCGGGCGGATTTTCCGGCCGCGCCGCGTCATGCGGAACGTTGAGCGGCCCGTACCAGGCGACGCCGCATTTCAAATCGCCCCGGTGCGCGGCGTAGAGCCAGACCTGGCGCCCGCCCCAGCAGAAACCGACCACCGCCGCGCGCGTCATGTCGGCCGCGCCGCTCTTGGCGGCGAAATCGAGCGTCGCGTCGAGGTCCTGGGTCACCTCGCTGTCCGGCGTCTTGTCGATGATGTTCATCGACAGTTTGTGAATGTCGGTCTCTTTCGACGCATCGCCCTGGCGAGCGAACAGCTCGGGCGCGATGGCGTAGTAGCCGAGCTTGGCGAAGCGCCGGCAGATGTCCTTGATGTGCTCGTGGACGCCGAAGATTTCGTGGATGACGAGCACTGTCGGGAAGGGGCCCTTGCCCTCGGGCGCCGCGCGGTAGGCGGGAATGTCGACGCCGCCGGAGGGGACTTTCACCTCGCCGGCGACGAGCCCCTCCGCCGAGGTGGCGATGGTTTGCGCCCATACCGGCGCGACTGCGGCGCAAAAGCCGGCGCTGAGGCTCGCCTTGACGAGCGTGCGGCGATTGAGCGGGCCAAGCGGCGCGTAGCCGGCGACGAAATCGGAAGCGGACATGCGAGATCCCCCGTGCCGAATTGGCAAGGAGCGATTTGTCCGACCGCGACCGGGGACCGGCAATTCACATCCGCGTCAGAACCAGAGTGCGCGGGCCGCGTTTGACCCCTGTCGGTTTTTCGCGCGAGATTGGCGCTGCGAGATTCAACCATTGCCGCAGGGGGAACTCGATGTTCAAGCACATTCTCATTCCGACCGACGGATCCGATCTTTCGCGCAAGGCCGTCCTCTACGGCGTGCAACTCGCCAAGAGCATCGGCGCGCGCCTCACGGCGATCACGGTCATTGAGCCCTATCGCGTCGCCGCGATGGAGGTGGCGCTGGCCGCCGAGAGCGTCGAGGAGCATCAAGCGCGTGTCGCGCAGGAGGCCGATCGCGCGCTCGAGCAGGTCAAGATGGCGGCCGAGGCGGCGAGCGTCCCGCTCGAGACCATGCGCGACACGAGCGATCAGCCCTACCGCGCCATCGTCGACTGCGCGCTCGCCAACCGATGCGACCTCATCGTGATGGCTTCGCACGGCCGGCGCGGCGTCGCCGCGCTTCTGCTCGGCAGCGAGACGACCAAGGTGCTGACCCACAGCACAATCCCGGTGCTGGTCTATCGATAGCGGACGGGCGGCTTGACGTCCCGGCTCCGGCGCGCTTTGCCATTGAACAAATTGGAGGAAGTCGCCGATGCCCGTTCATTTTTCCCGCGCGGAAATGTCCGCCCGCAAGCAGCGCCTGCTCGCCGCGATGGCCGAGCGGCGGCTCGACGGGATGCTGCTGTTCGCCCAGGAGAGCGACTATTGGCTCACCGGCTACGACAGCTTCGGCTTCTGCTTCTTTCAGTGCCTCTATGTCGGCGCCGACGGCCGCGTCGCGCTGCTGACCCGCTCGGCCGATCTGCGCCAGGCGCAGCATACCTCGAACATTGAGGACATCCGCATCTGGAAGGACGGCGCCGGCGCCGATCCGACCCGCGATCTCAGGGCGATGCTGGAGGACCTCGGGGCGCGCGGCCGCCTCGGCGTCGAGTTCGACAGTTACGGCCTGACCCACTTCAACGGCCGCCGGCTCGAGGCGGCGCTCGAGGGCTACGCCACCCTGGTCGACGCCTCCTCGCTCGTCCCTCATCTCAGGGTGACGAAATCCGACGAGGAGATCGCCTACGTCCGCGAGGCCGCACGCCTCTCCGATCTCGCCGACAAAGCTGCAATCGAGGCGACCCGAGCCGGCGCCGACGAAGGCGAGATTCTCGCCGCCATGCACAGCGCGATCTTCGCCGCCGGCGGCGACTATCCCGGCAACGAATTCATCATCGGCTCGGGCGACGACGCGCTGCTGTGCCGCTACAAGAGCGGCCGGCGCAAGCTGTCCGGAGACGACCAGCTCACGCTCGAATTCGCGGGGGTCAGCCGCCACTATCACGCGGCGATCATGCGCACCCATGTCGTCGGCCGGCCAAAGCCGCTGCATGCGCCCTATCACGCCGCGGCGCGCGAAGCGCTGCTCGCCTGCGAGGCGGAGCTCAAGCCCGGCCGGACGGCGGGGGACGTCTTCGCGGCCCATGCGCGCGTCCTCGACGCGCACGATCTCTCCCGCCACCGCCTCAACGCCTGCGGCTACGCGCTCGGGGCAAAGTTCACCCCGTCCTGGATGGATGCGCCGATGTTTTATGCGGACAACGATTTCGTGATCGCGCCCGGCCAGGTCTACTTCCTGCACATGATCCTGATGGACAGCGACAGCCGGACCGCCCTTTGCCTCGGCCGCACCTATCTCGTCGGCGTTCACCATGGCGAGCCGTTGAACGCGCCCCATCTGGACCTCGTCGTCAAATGAGGTTAGCAGAGCGTTAAGGAGCGCCGCCGCCATGTCCGGCGGCGCGGGAGTGTCGCACTTGCGTTGGACGGCGGGGAAGGTTTGTGAGGGGCGCTTCGCCCTGGCGGGTCTTTGTCTCATCGCCGCGACGCTGGCGCTCGGCGGATGCGTGGACAATGCCGCCGATCTCACGCCGACACCCGAGGCGCACCAGCAGTTCACACGCCGCGAGGGCGTCAGCATCGCCAAGGCGAGCGTCGCGATCATCTCGGTCGACGGCGCGCCGGCGTCGGTCGCCGCCCAGTTTCGCAGCACCCTCGAGACGGAAGCTCGCGCTCGCGACATCGCCATCGTTCCGGTCTCGAAGGCGCGCTATCTCGTGCGCGGCTACCTCTCCGCCGATGCGACGAGCGAGGGGGTCTCGATCGAATACGTCTGGGACGTCTTCACCAAGGACAAGCAGCGCGCGCAGCGTCTCAACGACGTGATCGCCGTGCCGGGGACGGGCGACGATCCCTGGGCGAGCGGGGCCGCGCTCACCAGCGTCGCCGCCAAGAGCGCCGACGACCTGGCGGCCTACCTCTCCAACACGCCCGAGGCGGTCGCCGTCGCCGCCCCGCAACAGGCCACCGCCCAAAGCAAGGCCGTCCCGGCGCCGGCCGCCGCGCCGCTCGCCTATGCGGCCTCGCAATAGGCGCCGCGGCGCCGACGGACCCTGTGGATAGCCCGGCGGACGCACGGTTTCGTCATTGAAGCGTCGTATTGTTCCTGCGCCGCCGCACTGCTATGACCCAGCCGCGCCGGGCCGCCAGGAAAATGGCCCCGCCCGGCATCGCGTTCGGAGCCGTAATGCAGGGGAAGATGAAGATACTGGCCGGGAATTCCAACGCGCCGCTCGCGGAGGCGATCGCCGCTTATCTCGGCCAGCCGCTCACGCGCTGCCACGTGCGCCGCTTCGCCGACCTCGAGATCTTCGTCGAAATTCTCGAGAACGTCCGCGGCCGCGACGCCTTCATCATCCAGTCGACGTCGTTCCCGACCAACGACAATCTGATGGAGCTGCTGATCATGATCGACGCGCTGCGGCGCGCGTCGGCGCAGCGCATCACCGCGGTGATCCCCTATTTCGGCTACGCCCGGCAGGATCGCAAACCCGGTCCCCGCTCGCCGATTTCGGCCAAGCTCGTCGCCAATCTGATCACCCGCGCCGGCGCCGACCGCGTGCTGACGGTCGATCTCCACGCCGGTCAGATTCAGGGCTTCTTCGATATCCCGACCGACAATCTGTTCGCCGCGCCGACGATGGTGCGCGACATCAAGGAGCGGGGTCTGGGGGACAACGTGATGGTCGTCTCGCCCGACGTCGGCGGCGTGGTGCGCGCGCGCGCCCTGGCCAAGCGGCTCGATGCGCCGCTCGCCATCGTCGACAAGCGCCGCGAGCGCGCTGGCGAATCCGAGGTGATGAACATCATCGGCGACGTCGCCGGCCGCCACTGCGTGCTGCTCGACGATATCGTCGATTCGGGCGGCACGCTCTGTAATGCAGCCGACGCTTTGCTCGCCAAGGGCGCCAAGAGCGTCTCCGCCTATATCACCCACGGCGTCCTGTCGGGCGGCGCGGTCGCGCGCATCGCCGCCTCGAAGCTGACCGAACTCGTGCTCACCGACACGATCGCGCCGACCGAAGCGGTTCGGGTCGCCCGCAACGTGCGCGTGATCTCGATCGCGCCGCTGATCGGCGAGGCGATCGACCGCATCGCCAAGGAAGAGAGCGTCTCGGTTCTCTTCGACTGATCTGGCTCACAAGGTTGGATTCGGCCCACGGCCGCGCTTGCCGGAGCGCTGCGGCCGGCCTAGTCTTGTGAAAAAGCCAACGCGAGTTTCTGTTTGAGGTTTGAGCGTCAAACCGCTGTTGGAGGCGTGCAACGACGCTTGACTCTGTTACGGCGCTCGGCACTATGCCTGACTGTTCGGTCAAGAAATCTTGATCGGGCAGGGGGGCCAATCAAGCGACGGCCGGTCGGCGGGCTGCGAGATATGGCCGGGTCGAAACGATAAAATAGGGAGAGTTGCATGTCCGGTCGTCAGTTGCCTGCTTTGTTATCGGGCCTCGCTGCCGCGTTGCTCGCGTCGACCGCAGCGTTCGCCGCGGACATCAAGCCCGCCATCGTCTACGACCTCGGCGGCAAGTTCGACAAATCCTTCAACGAGGGCGTCTACAACGGCGCGCTGAGGTTCAAGAAAGAGTCCGGCGTCGATTTCCGCGACCTGGAGATTCAGAGCGATGCGCAGCGTGAGCAAGTGCTCCGCAAATTCGCCAAGGACGGCTTCTCGCCGATCATGACCGTCGGCTTCGCCTGGGCGACGGCGCTCGGCAAGGTCGCCGACGAGTATCCGAAGACCAATTTCGGCATTATCGACTCGGTCGTCGACAAGCCGAACGTGCAGTCGATCACCTTCAAGGAACATGAGGGCTCGTTCCTGGTCGGCGTGATCGCCGCCAAGACCTCGAAGACCGGCAAGCTCGGCTTCGTCGGCGGCATGGACATTCCGCTGATCTCGAAGTTCGGCTGCGGCTACGCGCAGGGGGTCAAATACGTCGATTCGAAGGACGAGGTGTTCGCCAACATGACCGGGACCGACTTCCACGCCTGGAACGATCCGGTCAAAGGCGGCGAGCTTGCCAAGTCGCAGATCGACCGCGGCGCGGACGTCGTCTACGCCGCCGCCGGCGCGACCGGCCAGGGCGTCTTGAAGGCGGCCGCGGACGCCGGAAAATACGGCATCGGCGTCGATTCGGATCAGGACAACCTCTTCCCCGGCAAGGTGCTGACCTCGATGCTCAAGCATGTCGACGTCGCCACCTACAAGTCGTTCATGGACGCCAAGAACGGCTCCTGGAAGCCCGGCCATCTGGAGCTCGGCCTCAAGGAAGGCGGCGTCGACTACGCGGTCGACCAATGGAACAAGGCCATCCTGACGCCCGAGGCCAAGGCCGCGGCCGAAGCCGCCAAGGCCGACATCATCTCCGGCAAGATCCAAGTGCACGACTACACGGTCGACAACAAGTGCCCGGTCTGATCTGACGCGCCGCCTTCCCCCTCCAGGGGAGGGCGGTTCCCGACGGGCCGGCCCACTGGCGTCGTTGTTGCAGAAGAAACGAGCATTGGCTGTCCAGGGGGAGCGCGTGGCGACACCAGCAAGCGGAATTGCGCCCGCGATCGAATTGATCGGCGTCGACAAGAGCTTCGGCCCGGTCCACGCCAACAGACACGTCAATCTCCGCGTCGAGCGCGGTGTCATTCACGGCATCGTCGGCGAGAACGGCGCCGGCAAGTCGACGCTGATGTCGATCCTGTACGGCTTCTACGAGGCTGACGCCGGCGAAATTCGCGTCAACGGCGAGGCGGTGCGCATCCGCTCGTCGCGTGAGGCGATCGGCCACGGCATCGGCATGGTGCACCAGCATTTCATGCTCGTGCCGCCGCTCAGCGTGCTGGAGAACGTGATGCTGGGCGCCGAGGGCGGCCCCTTGCTCGCCGCCGGCGCCGCCGCGATCCGCAAGAAGCTCGCCCATCTCGCCAACGAATATGGGCTCGAAGTCGATCCCGACGCGACGGTCGGCGATTTGTCGGTCGGCTTGCAGCAGCGGGTCGAGATCCTCAAGGCGCTGGTGCGCGGCGCCGAGATTCTCGTGCTCGACGAGCCGACCGCCGTGCTGACGCCCGCCGAGGCCGACCAGCTCTTCGAAATGCTGCGCATCCTCAAATCGCAGAACAAGACGATCATCTTCATCACCCACAAGCTGCGCGAGATCATCAGCCTGACCGACCGCGTCTCGGTGATGCGGCGCGGCGAAATGGTGGCGACCTTCGAGACCGCCAAGACCTCGCCGCCGGAACTCGCCGACGCGATGGTGGGGCGCAAGGTCATCCTCAAGGTCGACAAGAGCCCGGCGCGCCCCGGCAAGGTCGTGCTCGAAGCGCGGCGCCTCAGCGTGCGCGACGACCGTGGCGTGACGCGCGTCGACGACGTGTCCTTCACGCTGCGCGAGGGCGAGATCGTCGGCGTCGCCGGGGTCGCGGGCAACGGCCAGTCGGAGTTGCTCGAGGCGCTCGCCGGCATTCGTCCGCTGACCAGCGGCGACATTCTCATCGAGGGCGTCGCGCCCTCGCATGCCCAGCGCACGCCGAAGGGAATTCGCGCGCTCGGCGTCGGCCACGTGCCGGAGGACCGCCATCGCGTCGGCCTGGTGATGCCGTTCGAGGCCTGCGAGAGCGCGATGCTCGGCTTTCATGACGATCCCGCCTACGGGCGCGGTCTCCTGTTCGACCGCAAGGCGATCGTCGCCGACGAGGCGGCGAAGATGGAGGCTTACGACATCCGCCCGCGCGCGCCTCTGCTCAAGACCGCCAATTTCTCCGGCGGCAATCAGCAGAAGATCGTGCTCGCGCGCGAAATCGAGCGCAATCCCGCGATCATGCTGGTCGGCCAGCCGACCCGCGGCGTCGACATCGGCGCGATCGAATTCATTCACAAGCGCATCGTCGCCTTGCGCGACGCCGGAAAGGCGGTTCTGCTCGTGTCGGTCGAACTGGACGAAATCTTCGCGCTCTCCGATCGCATCCTGGTGCTCTGCGGCGGGCGCATCACGGGCGAGCGGCGCCCGGAGGAGACCGACGCGCAGGATCTCGGCCTGCTGATGGCCGGCGTCAGCGAGCGCGCGGCATGAGCGCGCCCCTGAAGCCGCTGCCCGCTTGGGCCGACGTCGCGCTGATCCCGCTCATCAACGTCGTCGCCGCCTTCTTGATCTCGGGGCTCGTCGTCACCGCGATCGGCGAGAATCCGTTCGAGGCCGTGCGCATTTTGATTGTCGGCGCGATCGGCGATCTCGAGGGCGTCGGCTTCACGCTCTATTACGCGACGAGTTTCATCTTCACCGGGCTCGCGGTCGCGATCTGTTTTCACGCCGGCCTGTTCAACATCGGCGTCGAAGGCCAGGCTTATGTCGCGGGGCTCGGCGCGGCGCTCGCTTGTCTCTACCTCGGCTTTCTCCCTGGATATTCGCTGCTCGTCGTCGCCATCCTCGCGGCGGCGCTGTTCGGCGCCGCCTTTGCCGCCATCCCCGGCTACCTCCAGGCCAAACGCGACAGCCACATCGTCATCACGACGATCATGTTCAACTATATCGCCTCGGCGCTGATGGGCTATCTCCTGGTCGACGTGCTGCGCGTTCGCGGCCAGATGAACGCCGAGACGGCGCAATTCCCGCCCGGCGGCATCGCGCCGCAGTTCCATGAGTTGCTGGCTCCGCTCGGCGTGCATTGGCCGGTGACCCCGTTCAACGTCTCCTTCCTGCTCGCGCTCGCCGCGGCGTTCGGCGTCTGGCTGCTGATCTGGCGCACGCGGCTCGGCTACGAGATCCGCACCGTCGGCGCCAATCCGACCGCCGCCATCTACGGCGGCATCTCGCCGGCGCGCATCACCATCGTGACGACGCTGCTGTCGGGCGCGCTCGCCGGCGGCATGGCGGTCAACGTCATTCTCGGCGAGGAGCATCGCCTCATCCTGGAATTCACCGCCGGCTTCGGCTTCGTCGGCATCGCGGTTGCGCTGATGGGCCGCGCGCATCCGGTCGGGATCGTCCTCGCCGCGATCCTGTTCGGCATGCTCTACCAGGGCGGCGCCGAGCTCGCCTTCGACAAGCCGAAGATCAGCCGCGACATGATCGTCGTCATCCAGGGCCTCGTCGTGCTGTTCGCCGGCGCGCTCGAGCACATGTTCCGCCGGCCGGTGGCGACGCTGCTCGCGCGCCGCACGACGAGCCCTCCGATCTGAGGCGGAAGCGCATGGAGACCTTCGCCGCCTTCATCGTCATCTTCGGCTCCGGCATCCGCCTCGGCGTGCCGCTCATTCTCGCCTGTCTCGCCGGCCTCTGGTCCGAGCGCTCGGGCGTCGTCGACATCGGCCTCGAGGGCAAGATGCTCACCGGCGCCTTTGCGGGCGCGACGGCGGCGACCTTCACCGGCAGCGCGTGGCTCGGACTTCTCGCCGGCGTCATCGCCTCGATCGGGGTGTCGCTGATCCACGGCTACGCCTCGATCGACCAGCGCGCCAATCAGATCGTCTCGGGCACCGCGATCAACATGGTCGCCGACGGCATGACGGCGCTGATCGGCAATGCGATCTGGTCGCAAGGCGGCCGCACGCCGGAACTGCCGGAGACGGCGCTGTTCAACCCGATCAATCTGCCCTTCGCGCAGAGTTTCGGCGCCGTGCCGATCATCGGGCCGATCTATCAGCACCTGATCTCGGGCCACGACATCATCACCTATTTCGCCTTCGCGCTTGTTCCGCTGACATATTGGGCGCTCTACCGCACGCGCTTCGGCCTGCGCCTCAGGGCGGTCGGCGAGAATCCGGCCGCGGTCGACACCGCCGGCATATCGGTGCGCGGGCTGCGCTACAGCGCGGTCGTGATCTGCGGCGTGCTGGTCGGCCTCTCCGGCGTCTATCTCTCGGTCGCCCAGGCGGCCTACTTCCAGCCGCACATGAGCGCCGGCAAGGGTTTCATCGCGCTCGCCGCGCTGGTGTTCGCCAAATGGCGGCCCTGGCCGGCGCTGGCGACCTGCCTCCTGTTCGGCTTCCTCGACGCACTGTCGATCCGCATGCAGGGCATGGTGCTGCCGGGCATCGGGCCGGTGCCCGTGCAGGCGATCCAGACCCTGCCATACATCCTGACCGTCGTCTTGCTGGCCGGCTTCATCGGCAAGGCGACGCCACCGAAAGCCTCGGGCGTGCCCTATGTCAAAGAACGCTGAAGACAAGCTCGCCGCGCTGTTCGCCGCGGCGAAGGCCGCGCAGGCGCGCGCTTACACGCCCTATTCGCGCTTCAACGTCGGCGCGGCGATCCGCGCTCCGAGCGGGGCGATCTATTCCGGCTGCAACGTCGAGAACGCCGCCTATCCGCAAGGCGCCTGCGCGGAAGCCGGCGCGATCGCCGCGATGGCGCTCGGCGGCGAGCGCCGCATCGACGAGATCGTCGTCGTCGGCGATGGCGAAGCCCTCTGCACGCCCTGTGGCGGCTGCCGCCAACGCATCCGCGAATTCGCCGATCCGCAGACGCGGATTCATGTCGCCGGGCCCGAAGGCGTGCGCGCGAGCTTCACGCTGGACGAATTGCTGCCGCACTCGTTCGGGCCGGACCATTTGGCGCGGTGAAGGGCGACGACGAGGAGTCTCGCCCCGCCCACGGTGAAAATCTCACGCTCGGCACTCGCCCGTGTCATGGTCGGCCCCCTTCGCCGTCAACCGCGATGTGACCTAGGAAAGGCGCGCAATTTCGGAACGCCAGAGAGTCGCTCCGCGCAACCACCAGAGGCTCATTCGACTTTACGACGCCTCGGTCGGGTCGTCGGGGGCACTTTCATCAGCCTGCTCCAGCGCAGTGCCCTCGCTTTCCGCCCCACGCTCTGCGTCTGCTCTCGTCACAACGAAAGGTTCCTTGAAGTGTTTCGCGAATTCGGCTATGAACCTTTCGTTGGATCGCATGGTTTCGAACACTGGCCATTCCCTAAAGTCGTCTTTCGTAACAGTGTCGGCGCCAATAACTGCGGGCATAAGCTTGCAGACGGCGTCAACGTCGTCATTGATCGCTGCTATGCATATATTGAAATCGGCGCCGGACGCGCTCCAATCGAATTTGTTTAATATTTCTTTCGCTTCAGGGAGTTTACCGGAAAGCTTACACGAATTCGCCGCGTTTACCGCCATCCTACGCCGAACGGCATCGGGACCAGTGTTCTTGAGCGAAAGACCGAATTCAAGCAGTGTCCGGGCCATTTCATAACGTCGTTCGACTATTAAGTCGTATCCAACACTATTCAATGAGTCGCTCGCCGCTTCAAAGTCATCTGGAAGCAATTTTCGCCAAATTACTTGGATCAACTTTACTCCGAGCTCCTCGATGAGGCTAACGGATTGGTTCATATAATCTTTGGTAATTTTTACGTGATCGCCGACAGATATGCCATTCACGTCTGCCTTGTGTGCCTTGCATACGTCGATATACTGCGAACTCACAATTCCTGCCGTATGCGTTATGAGATTTCGGCGCTCACATAATTCAATAAACGCAGGCCATATCTGGAGATCTTTCCGCAAAGGTATTCCGAGTTTTCGTTCAAGCCACTCGAAATGGTCAGCGTGACTTTGGCGTAGGACTGTTTCGACTTCTTTTTCTATAATGAAATTACGTGCCGCTTCGAACGATCCCATTGCGGCAAATTCCCCGTACGATAGTTTCTTGTCCGAGGAAGATAGCAATTCTTCTTTAACAACAAACATTGATCTAATAAGTTCCGACAAGAATCCATCGTACGCGCTAACGAGTCCCAATAAAAACAATTCAGGCAGAAGCTCTCGTCCCGATTTCAAAGCTACAAATCGCTTGTGTCTTTTCATTATCTCGCTATAGCGCGATTGGTCCATACGATAAATGGTGCTTTTCGGAGTTGCGTCGACAGCGTCACCGTGTTCGGAGCAATAACTGGCTAGTCCGCTGTTCAGCTCGACCTCTAGGGCGATCGGTATCATACGCGTTGCTGTATTCATCGTAGTATAAAGCTTTTGTATCGTATTTTTAAAGTCAATCGTTATGTTGTCAAAAACCGACTTGACAGGTGCATTTGATCGCTTGCTAATTGGCCGCGTCTTGGGCGACGGGAGCGCCTTGTCTTTCTTAATTAATTCGAGATTGCTTGAGAATCTGTAACCCATATAGCGGCCAGTTTCATTCTTGCGGTCAAATCGAACGTATAGGTTAGGTTTCTTTTGCATCTTCATTGATCCTAGGAAGCGTTGTTGTTTGAAGCCCTGGGCACGCCGGCGAAATCGAATTCGATGAGGAGATACCAGCACTTGGCGTGCGCAAAAAATATAGGCGCAAGTCTTCCGACCGCAGATTGCGGTGGAAAAGTCGAAACATGGGCGTTCGCGAAAAGCCCAAAGCTGGAAAAACATCACGGTTGGCTCCAAGCCATCGGGCGCCTAACGTAAGATTTTCGCCACAAGGAAACCCGCATGAGCCAGAGTTCCGACGCGGCCATCGCCGCGCTCGCCGAACGCGGCGTTACCTCTCTGCCGCCGCTCGGCTTCGTCCTCGGCTCGGGCCTCGGCGGCCTCGCCGACGAGGTCGAGGGCGCGGTTGCCATTCCCTATCGGGACATTCCTGGCTTTCCCGTTCCGACTGTCGCCGGCCACAACGGACGGCTCGTCGTCGGGCGCCTCGAAGGGCGGCGCGTCGCGTTGTTCCAGGGGCGCGGCCACTACTACGAGCGCGGCGACGCGCGCGCGATGTTCGTCGCGCTGGAAACCTTCAAGCGCCTGGGCGGGCGCGTTCTCTTCCTCACCAACGCCGCCGGCGGGCTGCAAGCCGACTGGCGTCCGCCCGCGCTCGCGGCGATCGTCGACCACATCAATTTCGCCGGGGCCAACCCGCTGATCGGCCTGCCCACCGACGAGCGCTTTGTGCCGCTGACCGAGGCCTACGACCGCGACCTTCTGGCGACTCTCAAGAGCGCCGCGCGGCGCGCCGACATCGATCTGCACGAAGGCGTCTACATGTGGTTCTCGGGCCCCAGCTTCGAGACGCCGGCCGAAATCCGCGCCGCGAAAATTCTCGGCGCCGATCTCGTCGGCATGTCGACGGTCCCCGAGGTGCTGATCGCGCGCTTCCTCGGCCTGCGCTGCGCCGCCGCCTCGCTGGTGACGAACTTCGCCGCCGGCCTTTCGGGCGGCGATCCGAGCCACAAGGAGACGCAGGACGTGGCACAACTCGGCTCGCAACAATTCCGCCGTCTTCTGCGCGCTTTCATCGCCGCTCGCGATGACGAGGCTTGGGGGCGCTCATGATTCTGCCGCAGGAAATCATTCGCGCCAAGCGCGACGGCCAGATGCTGCGCGGCGGCGAGATCGACGCCTTCATCGAGGGCCTCACGGCGGGAAGCGTCAGCGAAGGGCAGGCGGCAGCCTTCGCCATGGCCGTTTACTTCCGCGGCATGAATCTCGAGGAGCGCGTCCACCTGACGCGCGCGATGACCGCCTCGGGCGCGGTGCTCGACTGGAGCGAGGCCAATCTTCCCGGGCCGGTCGTCGACAAGCACTCCACCGGCGGCGTCGGCGACAATGTGAGCCTCATGCTCGCGCCGATGCTCGCCGCTTGCGGCGCCTATGTGCCGATGATCTCGGGCCGCGGTCTCGGCCATACCGGCGGCACGCTCGACAAGCTCGATTCGATCCCCGGCTACGTCTCGCAGCCCGACCTGCCGCTGTTCCGGCGCGTCGTCGCCGAGGCGGGCTGCGCCGTGATCGGCCAGACTGCCGATCTCGCCCCGGCGGACCGCCGCCTCTATGCCGTTCGCGACGTCACGGCGACGGTCGAATCGATCGCGCTGATAACCGCCTCGATCCTCTCCAAGAAGCTCGCCGCGGGCCTTCAGGGGCTGGTGATGGACGTCAAGACGGGTTCCGGCGCCTTCATGCCGACGCTGGACGCCGCGCGCGAGCTCGCCGGCAGCATCGTCGGCGTCGCCAATGGCGCCGGCCTGCCGACCGCCGCGTTGATCACCGACATGAACGAGCCGCTCGCGAGCGCGGCCGGCAACGCCGTCGAGGTGCTCAACGCGGTCGATTATCTCACCGGCGCGCACCGCGACCCGCGCCTGCACGCCGTCACGCTCGCGCTTGGGGCGGAACTCTTGACCCTCGGCGGCCTGTCGGCGGATCGGTTCATCGCGCGCGCGGCGCTCGAACGCGCTTTGGCCAGCGGCGCGGCGGCGGAGCGTTTCGAGCGCATGGTCGCCTTGCTCGGCGGCCCGCCGAGTTTCCTCGCCAAGGCGCGTCGTCTGCTGCCCGCCGCGCCAACCGTCGTCGCGGCGACGCCGGAGCGCGCCGGCTTTGTGACGGCGATCGACGTTCGCGCGGTCGGCATCGCGGTGGTCGAACTCGGCGGCGGCCGTGCCCGCGCGACCGATACGATCGACCCCGCCGTCGGCTTCACCGGGCTTGCCGGGCTCGGCGCCGAAGTCTCCGCCGAAGCGCCGCTCGGCATGGTGCACGCCCGCGAAGAGGCGCACGCGCTGGTGGCCGCTGAGCGCTTACGAGCGGCCTATCAGATCGGCGACGCGCCGCCTGCGCTCGCCGATCCTGTCGTGGCGCGCGTCGGCGAGAGCGCCGCATGAGCATTCTCCTATCGGTGACCGGCTGGGACCCGACGCCCTGGCGGCGTCGCTTCGAGGCCCTGCTGCCGGAGGCTTTCCTCGCGACCCCCGAGACGCTCGCCGATCGCGCCGCTATCCGCTTCGCGATCTGTTGGCGGCCAGCGCGCGGTTCGCTTGCGGACCTCCCCAACCTCAAGGCGATCTTCTCGCTCGGCGCGGGCGTCGATCACCTGTTCGAGGCCACTGATTTGCCCGACGTGCCGATCGTGCGCGTCGTCGATCCTGATCTCACCGGCCGCATGAGCGAGTGGGTGGTGCTGAACGCCCTGCTGCATTTGCGCGATTTTCGCCGCTACGAGCGCCAACAGCGCGAATGCGTCTGGGACAAGGACGACGATCCGCCGACCGCCGGCGAGGTGCGGGTCGGGGTGATGGGTCTGGGCGAACTCGGCCGCGACGCGGCGCGCAAGCTCAAGACCCTCGGCTTCGACGTCGCCGGCTGGAGTGTGAGCCCGAAGACCGAATCCGGCGTCGAATGCTTCCACGGTCCGGCCGGGCTCGACGCGATGCTGGCGCGGACCGACATTCTGGTCGCGCTCGTGCCCCTCACGCTGGCGACGCGCGGCATTCTCAATGCGCGCCTGTTCGCCAAACTGGCGCGGGGCGGCGCGCTCGGCGGCCCCATCATCGTCAATGGCGGCCGCGGCGGCCTGCAGGTCGAAGCCGACATCCTCGCCGCGCTCGACGAGGGCGTCCTGAGGGCCGCCTCGCTCGACGTGTTCGAACCCGAGCCGCTGCCGCGCGATTCGCGCCTCTGGAGCCACCCGAACGTCATCGTCAGCCCGCACAACGCAGCGGTGTCCTCGCCAGGAGCGGTGGCGCACTTCGTCGCCGAACAGATCAAGGCGTTCGAACGCGGCGAGCCGCTCCGCCATTTGGTGGATCGGCGACGGGGGTATTAGGCGGCGCTTTCCGGTTCCTGGGAGCCGGAATTCCATCCCGACCTGGACGGTGCTACGATGGCGCATTGACGGTCGGAGGAAGCGCCTTGGCGCCTAACCATGTCGTGCGCAAGTTGGCGGCGATCGTGGCGGCCGACGTCGCGGGTTATTCGCGGCTGATGGCGGCTGACGAAGAGGGCACCCTTGAGCGGCTCAAGGCGCATCGCGAGGCGTTGATCGATCCCAAAATCGCCGAGTACAGTGGTCGCATCATCAAGACGACCGGCGACGGCTTGCTTGCCGAATTCGCCTCCGCGGTCGACGCTGTGCGCAGCGTGGTGGAAATCCAACGGGGCATGATGGAGCGCAACGCCCGCGTTCCCCGCGACAAGCGCATGGATTTTCGCATCGGCGTCAATATTGGCGACGTGATCGTCGAGGGCGACGATATTTTTGGGCATGGCGTCAATCTCGCAGCGCGGCTGGAGGGCATCGCCGAGGCAGGCGGCGTGATGCTCTCCGAGGCGGTCCGCGACCAGGTGCGCGACAAGCTGGATGTCCGCTTCGACGATCTCGGTCAGCGCAACGTCAAGAATATTCCCCGCCCGGTCCATGCGTATCGGATCCGACTGACCGACGGGGGATGGCGCTGGCGCATCTCGCAATTGCCGGGGAATGCGGGCTTCCAACGACTGGATGCGCGGATCGCGGTTGCTCTCGCGTTGCTGATTGGCGCTAGCGCGGGCGCCAATTGGTACTTCTCGAAGGGCTTGGACGCGCAGGCGCCGGCGGTCGCCGCGGTGTCGTCGGGGACGTCTGCGGAACCAGGGGCGGCGCCGTCGGACGGACCCGAAGCGCAAAACACGTCAAATGCGGCCGCTGAGAACTCGGCCGTCTCGACAACTGCGCTGGCCGGCCCCCAAACCGTCCGAGCGCCGCCGTCGAATTCCGTCGACCTCGCCTTGGTCCCACGGATTCGCGCTGAGCTGCGCCGACTCGGTTGCTATGCCGGCCCCGACGTCGTGTGGGACGCGCCCGCGATGACGAGCGGCGTCGCTCGATACACGCTTTACGCTAGGCTTGGATCGCCGCCCAAGGCGCCGACGCTCGGGATGTTGCAGGATCTGAAGGGCCGGACCGACCGCTTATGCCCGCTCGAGTGCTCGCCGCGTGAAGTCGCGGTGGGCGGACGTTGCGTCTTCAAAGTCTGGGCCCATGTGAACGATAGAATTCGAACCCGGCGCGTTGCGCCGTCAATCGAGCCCGCTCAGGAGCCGGCCACTCCGAGTCAGGAACCAATCGCAAGTACCTTTGACTCGAGCTGGCGCGCCGTGCACACGGGAGCTTGCCCGCTTCCCTCGTGCGGATCGCAGCCCATTCGCCCCGCTCTGGCGCCGAATGAGCCCGCTCCTGCATCAACGAACAGTACCTTTGACGCGAGCTGGCGCGCGGTCCACACGGGAGCTTGCCCGCCGCCCCACTGCGGTCTGGAGTAGGCGTGTCGCAGTCGGTTCGGCGGCGCAGGCCGTCTGCGAGAGCGTACTCCAGGTCGCCACCGGCCCTTCAAGAATCGACCGGCGCGCCGCCTAAATCTGCCGCAGCATGTCAGGCGCACCCAAAGACCCGCTCTCCGCCGATCGCCCCTCCAATCTTCCGCCGCCATCGCGAGCGCCGCGAAAGCAATCCGGATTTGGCCGTAGCGATGACAGTCGCCGTCAAAATCGGCGGCGCCCAGGGGGCAATCGGACAGTTTCTCACGGCCTCGTCTGGATCGCTTCGCTCTCGCTCGCGATGACGGGTCCCGAGCAGTTTCAGTTTTTTCTTTCTGATAAACAGAATTTGTGCTATTCTGTCATCCTTTTTCCCAGAAAGCGCCTCGTCACCCGCCGCCACCCGAACGAAGGATCCGCCATCGTGCCTTCGCCCCCGATTCAAACCGTCCATCGCACCGCCCGCGAGCGCGAGCAGCGGCGGATCAGGATCCTCGCCATGGTGCGATCCGGCTTTTCCTATGAGGCGATCGCGCGCGACGAAAATCTTTCGCGTGAGCGGGTGCGGCAGATCGTGTCGCAATCGCTGAACGAACCGGACCGCGCGACGCGGCTCGATCACGCCAGGGTGCAGATCGCGCGGCTCGAGCCGGCGCTGCGGCTCGCCGCGCGAGGCGTCGAAGAGGGAGATCTCCGCGCGATCGACCGTCTGCTCCGCGTGCTCGAACGCTACGACAAATACGCCGACGTCGCCGAGGCGCCGCAGCCCTACGACGAGAATGCGCGCGAGCGGCTGCTGACCAAGCTCAACCAGATGGCCGAGCGGATGAAAGCGCGCGCGAGCCACGCCGCCGCCGAGGCGCGGCTCGGCGAGGACGCGGGCCAAGATGGGGCTGACGACGGCGAAGACGAAGCGGACGAGCAGATCGGTTAGCGCCTTCTGCATTGTGATGGACGCGCCGAGCACCTCTTTTCGTCTTGCCCGGCCTTGTGCCGGGCATCCCAAGGCGATTGCAAAGCAATCGTCCGCACGCCGAGCCGACGATTCCAACGTCATGGGTCTATGTGACGGCGCCGCGTGGATGAGCCGGGACAAGCCCGGCCATGACGGTGTGCGTCAACCCTTTTGCAAATGGCTCCAGGGAAACGCCGGCTCCGGCTTGTAAGCCATTGATACATCACGTTTCGCCCAAGGGAATATTTGGAAAAGCTTGGAGCGTTCGCGCCTGAGCGCCAGCTTCGCTCCTTTCCGAATCGTCCCTGCCGGCCTAAATCAGCGGCATGAATGGCGCGCCCAAGCCTCCGCTGATCCACGAACCGGAATTCGACGTCGCCCCGGCCGAAGACGAACCCGACGACGCC
The DNA here is from genome assembly GCA_036488815.1 of Roseiarcus sp. Classification (GTDB taxonomy): domain Bacteria; phylum Pseudomonadota; class Alphaproteobacteria; order Rhizobiales; family Beijerinckiaceae; genus Roseiarcus. Next base: position 40,849 of record DASXGX010000125.1, on the reverse strand, counting down.
TCGCCCGTTCTCGAGATCGACCTCGACGAGAGTGCGGCCGAGCCGGGCTCGCTCGCGCGCGGCGCGGCGGTGGTCAAATCGTTCTGGAAGCACGCCCCGCTCGGGCCCGGCGTCTACCGCATGATCGGCGCCGACGGCGAGGTGCTCTATGTCGGCAAGGCGCGCTCGATCAAGCGGCGCATTCTCAGCTACGCCACGCCGGAGCGCGTCAGCGTGCGCATCGCGCGGATGGTGTCGCAGACCTCGTCGATGGTGTTCGTCACGACAGAGACGGAGGCCGAGGCGCTGCTGCTGGAGGCCAATTTCATCAAGCAGCTCAAGCCGCGCTACAACGTGCTGCTGCGCGACGACAAGAGCTTCCCCTATATCCTGATCGCCGGCGGCCACCAGGCGCCGCGCCTGCTCAAGCATCGCGGCGCGCGCTCGGCGCCGGGCGACTATTTCGGACCCTTCGCCAATGTCGGCGCGGTGACTCGCACGCTCAACGCGCTGCAGCGGGCGTTCCTCCTGCGCACCTGCCCGGACAGTTATTACGAGAACCGCACGCGGCCGTGCCTGCTCTATCAGATCAAGCGCTGTTCGGCGCCCTGCACCGGCGAGATCGCGCCGTCCGACTACGCCGAACTCGTCGCCGAGGCGCGCGACTTCCTGTCCGGCCGCAGCCGCGCGATCCGCCACCGGCTCGCCACGGAAATGAGCGAGGCGGCCGAGGCGCTCGCCTTCGAAAAGGCGGCGCGCCTGCGCGACCGCATCTCCGCGCTGTCGATGATACAAGGCGAACAGAGCGTCAATCCGCGTTCGGTGCCGGAGGCGGACGTCTTCGCGATTTGCGAGGAGGCAGGCCAGTTCTGCATCGAGGCGTTCTTCTTCCGCACCTACCAGAACTGGGGCAATCGCGCTTATTTTCCGCGCGCCGACCGGGCGATGAGCGCTGAGGACGTGCTCGATTCCTTCCTGGGACAGTTTTATCTCGAGCGGCCCGCGCCGCGCCTCGTGCTGCTCAGCCACGACGTCCCCTCCTGCGCGTCGCTGCGCGACATTCTGAGCGCCCGCGCCGGCCATCGCATCGCCGTCGGTGCGCCGCGACGCGGCGAGAAGAAGGAACTGGTGGACAACGCGCTTCGCAATGCGCGCGAGGCGCTGTCGCGCAAGCTCGCCGAGGCGGCGAGCCAGGAGAAGCTGCTGACGGCGCTCGGGGCGGCTTTCGACGTGGAGACGCCGCTGCGCCGGGTCGAGGTCTACGACAATTCGCACATCATGGGGACCAACGCGATCGGCGCGATGATCGTCGCCGGCCCAGAAGGATTTGTGAAGAACCAGTACCGGACCTTCAACATCAAGAGCACGACCCTGACGCCCGGCGACGACTACGGGATGATGCGCGAAGTGCTGAGCCGCCGCTTCGCGCGCCTCGCCAAGCAGGAAGCGGAGGCGCCGGCGCCCGCCGACGAAGGCGCTTTCCCCGACCGGCCGGACCTCGTCATCATCGACGGCGGGCGCGGCCAGTTGGAGGCGGCCAAGCAGGTCTTCGCCGAGCAAGGCGTCGCCGGCGTCGCGCTCGCCTCGATCGCGAAGGGGCCGGACCGCAACGCCGGGCGCGAGACCTTCTTCATCGAGGGGCGCGAGCCGTTCAAGCTCAGCCCACGCGACCCGGCGCTGTTCTTCGTTCAGCGCCTGCGCGACGAGGCGCATCGCTTCGCCATCGGCACGCATCGCGCGCGGCGCAAGCGGGAATTCGTCAAGAGCCCGCTCGACGAGATTCCTGGCATCGGCCCGGCCCGCAAGCGCGCTTTGCTGCACGCCTTCGGCTCCGCCAAGGACGTCGCCCGAGCCGGTCTCGCCGATCTCGAAAAGACCCCTGGGCTCAACGCCGCGACGGCGAAGCTGGTCTACGATTTCTTCCACGAGGCTGGCAGGAACTGAGGCGGCGTGGTAGGGGGCGACTTCCCCTTTCCCCCTTGCGGGGGAAGGTGGCGCGCCGTTAGGCGCGGCGGGTGAGGGGTCGGCGCGTCGGCGCCTTGCCCCCTCGCCGCAGATGCGCCTTTCGGCGCGACCCCTCATCCGGCCGGCTTCGCCGGCCACCTTCTCCCGCAAGGGGAGAAGGGCGTCCTGTGGAAGCTGCGATGCTCGAAGGTCTGCCCCCGAACAACGCCGCGCACCGGCTTCGTCTCGTCTGCGACGAGAAGCGCGCGCGGGCGGTCGCCGATCTCATCGTCGAAAGTTTTGAGCCCGCGGAGGCCGCTTCAAGCGCCTTCGAGACCGAGGAGCCCTGGCCCGGCGGCGGCAAGGCGTGGCTGGTGGAGGCCTATTTCGGCTTCGAGCCGGACGAAGAGGGCTTGCGCGAGCTCGTCGCCATCGCGGCGGGAGAGGAGGCCGCCAGCGCGGTCGAATTCGGCCTCACCGAGAAGCGCGATTGGGTCGCCAACGCGCTCGCCGGCCTCGCGCCGGTGAGGGCGGGGCGCTTCCTCGTCCATGGGGCGCATGATCGTCCCAGGGTCAAGCCGAACGACGTCGGCGTCGAGATCGAAGCTGGCCTCGCCTTCGGCACCGGCCATCACGGCACGACGCGCGGCTGCCTCATCCATTTCGACCGCCTCCTGAAGCGCCGTCGTCCGGCCCGCGTGCTCGACGTTGGCTGCGGCGCCGGCGTGCTCGCCATCGCCGCCGCGAAGGTCCTTGGGCGCAAGGTCTGGCTCGGCGACATCGATCCGGTCGCCGTCGAGGTCGCCAACGCCAATGCGCGGCTGAACGGCGTCGGCGCGCATTGCAAGGCGATCGTCTCGCGCGGCGTCGAGAGCTGGGCACTCAGGGAAGGCGCGCCCTACGACGTCGTCTTCGCCAATATCCTGGCCAAGCCGCTGCGCCTGCTCGCCCCTTCGCTCGCCGCCGTCATCGCGCGCGACGGCGAGGCGATCGTCTCCGGCCTGCTGCTCGCGGACGTCTCGGGCGTGCTGGCCGCGTGGCGGGCGCAGGGATTTCATCTGCGCCAGCGCATCGACCTCGAGGGCTGGGCGAGCTTGCGGTTGGGGCGGTGAGGCTTGCGCGCAGGCGGTCTCTCCCATACATATTCATTTTCCCGCAGGGGATATTCCATGCCGCTCTATATCCGCGACGATGACGTCGATGCGTTGGCCGTCAAAGTGCAGGCGATAACGGGTGCGCCGACGAAGACGGAGGCGGTGCGGCTCGCGCTTCAGCACGAGATCGCGCGCAACCGAAAGGCGACGCCACTGCGAGAGAGATTGGCGAAGGCCAAGGCGATCGCGGCGTCGATTGGCGTCCGTGACCCCGCCTTCAACATGAAGACCTTCACGGACGAGATGTGGGGCGACTGATGTTCATCGACGCTTCGGCGATCGTTGCAATCCTGAACGGCGAGCCCGAAGGCGACGCGTTGGTCTCTTGCATCGAAAGCGCGAGCGAAGCGCTAATGTTTTCACCGCTAGTTCGCTTCGAGGCGATCGTGTCCTTGGCGAGAGCCGGAACGCATGGCGCGAGACTCACGGCCGAAACTCTGGCTCGAGCGAGCGCCGCGGTTGATCTGTTTCTTGAGGAGATCGAGGCGGCGGAAGTCATCGTAACTCCTGAAATCGGACGCCTCGCCGTCGATGCGAGCGCTCGATTTGGCAAGGTTGTCGGACATCCCGCGGCGCTCAATTTCGGCGACTGCTTTGCTTATGCTTGTGCGCGCAGGCATGAACAGGCGCTGCTGTTCATAGGCGGCGATTTCTCGAAGACCGACCTCGCGAGCGCGCTGAACGCCGCGCCCTGACTGGCTCATTGACGCCTCAACCTCCGAACGAAACGCCGTCGACGCCTGCCTCGTCCGGCGGCAGGAACCGGCCCCCAAAACTCTCCACCGTGAAGCGCTCGGCCGTCATCGTCGGCGACCAGTGGTCAGCCGCGAGTCCCATCTTCCGCTTCAGGCTACGTACGAAGTCCGCGGGCGAGGGAATGTCGCGCCAGACGCTGGGCAGGTAGAGGCCGGCCGCTGGGTGGTCGCGCAGCGACAGCCCGTCCTCGCCTGGCCGCAATTGCTCGACGAGATCCCGCTCGCTCGCGATGCGCATCGGCGCGGACGGCGACAATACGGAAATCGAGATCGTCAGCTCCGGCAATTCGCTGCGCGCAAGCGGCGGGAAGCGCGGATCGTCGAAGCCGGCGCTCGCCGCGTTGATGGCGACGTCGCGGACCAGCGGCCGGTGCGGCCTTACCGAACCGACGCAGCCACGCAGATCGCCGCCCCGCTCCAGCGTCACGAAGGCGGCGCGGTGCGCCGTCAGGGCGGCGGGCAATCGGGCGTCGGCGACGTTCGGAACCGCGCCGCGACTTTCGGCCGCGAAATCGAGCGAGGCCGAGGCGACCGCGAGCAAGCGGACGCGCTCGGCGTCGGTCAGGCGCGCGATCTCAGGATATTCGAAGGCGAAGGCGCCGTAGCCGACCACCCGATCCCTCGGCCCTCCAGCGTCGTCCGAAGTGGCGAAGGCGACGCCGGTCGCGCGCATGCGCAGCGCCTCGGCGCGTCGGATCGCGCCCCTGAGGCTCGCATAGCCGCAGGCGTTGTCGGGGCCGATCTCGCGCCAGTGGCCGGTCTCGACGAGGGCGCGCGTCTCGGCGTCGCGCATTCTCGCGACGTGGCGCGGGTGGAAGTGCGAAAGGTCGGAGGAGATGCAAATGGCGGTCTCGGGGCCGCCCCAGAGCCGGGCGAGCACCTCCTCGACAAGGTCCGCCGGGGCGTCGCCGACCAGCGCCGGCACGATCTCCAGACCCGGCCCCAGGCGCTGCAGGAAGATCAGCACCATCTCCAGGCTATGCTCGCCCTCGAAGGGCTGCGGGTTGACGCTGACGCCTTCGAGGGGCGCGACCGCGCGCAGGGCCTCGCCAGCGACCGGGGCGACGCCAAGCGGCGACGCCCAGGCGGAGGCCGGATGGAGCGCCACGCCTCGCAGCGGCATGCGGTGGTTGGGGCCGAGGATAACGGCGCGTCGCAGGCCGCCGCTGTGGTCGAGCGCGCGGACCGCCTGCGCCGCGACGGCCCCGGAATAAGCGACCCCGGCGTGGGGCACGACGACCATCTTGGCGCGGTACGACGACGGCGGCGCCGTCGCCAGCGCGCCAGCGAGCGCCCCGGGATCGCTCGGATAGAAATGGCCGGCGACCTGGGCGGGGTGGACCGACGCGACCTCGTCAGGCGGGCGCGCGCGGCTCATCGGAGGTCTCGAAATCGAGCATCAAAAGGGGCTCGCTGAACGGGGTGGACGCTGCGCCGGCGCCTTCGCTTCCTATATAGGGAGAGCTTGCCGGCAATGGGTCGCTCCCATGCGTATGGTCGATCATTTTTCCACCCCGCTGCCCGACGGGCGCATCCTTTGCGAAGTGTGTCCGCGCGCCTGCAAGATCGGCGTCGGACAGCGTGGGCTCTGCTACGTCAGGCAGAACGTCGACGGCCATATGGTCCTGACGACCGACGGGATGTCGTCGGGCTTCTGCATCGACCCGATCGAGAAGAAGCCGCTCAACCACTTCTACCCCGGCAGCTCCGTGCTCTCCTTTGGAACAGCGGGCTGCAATCTCGCCTGCGCCTTTTGCCAGAACCACGAAATCTCCAAGAGCCGCGAGGTCGAGACCAGCTCCGAGAAGGCGACGCCGGAGGCGATCGCACGCGCTGCGACGGAGCTTGGCTGCGCAAGCGTCGCCTTCACCTACAACGACCCCGTCATCTTCTTCGAATATGCGATGGACGTCGCGGCGGCCTGCCATGAGCGCGGCCTCAAGGCTGTCGCCGTGACGGCGGGCTCCATGTGTCCCGCGCCGCGCGCGGAATTCTACCGCTCGATCGACGCCGCCAATGTCGATCTCAAAGGCTTCACCGAGGAATTCTACCGCCGCCATACCGCCTCGCATCTCGAGCCGGTGCTCGATACGCTGCGCTATCTCAAGCGCGAGACCAACGTTTGGCTCGAGATCACGACGCTGCTGATCCCCGGCGAGAACGATGCGCCGGAAGAGATCGACGCGATGACGAAGTGGATCGCTGAGGAGTTGGGGACCGAGGTCCCACTGCATTTCACCGCCTTCCATCCGGACTATCGCATGTTGGACCATCCGCCGACGCCGAAGGAAACGCTGATGCGGGCGCGGGCTCAGGCGATCGCTAACGGCCTCAAGCACGTCTACACCGGCAATCGGCGCGGCCCCGAGGGCGAGACGACCTTCTGCGCCGGCTGCGGCGCCGCGCTGATCGGGCGCGACGCTTACGAGCTGACCGCGTATGAAGTCGGCGCCTCCGGCGCCTGCCCGCATTGCGCCAAGCCGCTAGCCGGCCGCTTCGCCGAGACCCGCGGCGCCTGGGGCCGCCGCCGACAGCCGGTCGCGATCGAGGCCTATGCGTGAGGGTCCCTTCTCCCGCGAGCGGGAGAAGGTGGCGCGAAGCGCCGGATGAGGGGCGCCGCAAGGCGCTGATTTGCATTAACCCACTGGGCGAGGGCCAGAACGATTGGCGCTCGCCCGTCCACCATATTGCGCGCCGAAGCGACCCTTATCCGTCGCCCCTGACGGGGCGCCACCTTCTCCCGCTTGCGGGAGAAGGGGTTTGCTACACGAACGTCGCGCGGTCTCTCGTCACGGCGGCGATCAGGTGCTCGCACACCGCCTTGATGCGCCCGAGGCCGCGCGTGTCTTCGTGGGTGACGATCCAGTAGCTGCGCATGGCGCAACGTTCGGGGAGCACGCGGCGCAGATCGGGGAAGCGGCGGGCGATGTATTCATGCACCACGCCGAGACCGAGCCCGGCGCGCAGCGCCTCGAATTGAGTCACGGCGCTGGCGCATTCGAAGGCAGTCGGCGCGCCGCCGTAGAGTTCGCGCACATAGTCGAGCGCACTGGAGAAAGCGTATTCCTCGACATAGCCGATCAGCCGATGGCGGGCGAGGTCGCCCACTTCGCGCGGGGTTTCGTGCGCCTTCAGATAGTCGGCGCTGGCGTAGACGCCGAGGCTGTAGTCGGTGAGCTTGCGCGCGACGAAGCGGCCTTCCTCCGGCTTGTCGAGGCCGATAACGATGTCGAGCTCGCGCCGCGCCAGCGGCATCAACTGCGGCGCCGGCACGAGCTGGATGCGGACGCCCGGATTGCGCGTAATGAAATCGCCGAGCGCGCCGGCGAGATAGTAAGTGGAGAAGCCGTCCGGCGCGCCGATCCGCACCACGCCGGTCAGCTCGACGTCGACGTCGGAAATCTCCGACTGCGCGTGCAGAAACGCGCTCTCCATCTCCTCCGCGGCGGCGAGGAAGCGCTCGCCCGCGCTGGTCAGTCGCGCGCCGGTCGTGCGCCGGTCGAACAGCCGAGCCCCGAGCGCCTCCTCGAGCGCCGCGATGCGCCGGCTGACGGTCGCATGGTCGAGCCGCAGCCGCTTGGCGGCGCCGACGAACTGGCCGGCGCGGGCGACGGCGAGAAAAACTCTGACGTTGTCCCAGTCCATCTGGCGGTCTGCTTATTCCTGCACGTCCGTTGCGCGCAATCGGCGATTGCTGTGCAGGAAATCATGACGCATAAAGGCTGCCAGCAACGACTTCAAGGGGAGATACCCATGATCGAATACGGGCATTTCATCGGCGGCAAGCGCGTCGCCGGCAAGTCCGGACGGACGAGCGAAGTGTTTCAGCCGATGGACGGCACGGTGCGCGGCACGGTCGCGCTGGCCTCGGCCGACGAGCTGCGCGCCGCGGTCAGCAACGCCAAGGCGGCTCAGCCGGCGTGGGCGGCGGTCAATCCGCAGCGTCGCGCCCGCATTCTGATGAAGTTCTACGACCTCATCGCGCAACACACCGAGGAACTCGCCGACATTCTCGCCCGCGAGCACGGCAAGACGATCCCCGACGCCAAGGGCGACATCCAGCGCGGCGTCGAGGTGGTCGAGTTTGCGTTCGGCGCGCCCCACCTCATGAAGGGCGAATACACCGACGGCGCGGGGCCGGGCATCGACCTCTATTCGATGCGCCAGCCGCTCGGCGTCGTCGCCGGCATTACGCCGTTCAACTTTCCGGCGATGATTCCGCTCTGGAAACTCGCGCCGGCCATCGCCTGCGGCAACGCCTTCATCCTCAAGCCTTCCGAGCGCGATCCGGGCGTGCCGATGCGCCTCGCCGAACTCTTCGTCGAAGCGGGCGGTCCTCCCGGCATTCTCAATGTCGTCAACGGCGATAAGGTCGCGGTCGACGCGATCCTCGACGATCCGGACATCCAGGCGATCGGCTTCGTCGGCTCGACCCCGATCGCGCATTACATCTATTCGCGCGGAACGGCGAGCGGCAAGCGCGTGCAGTGCTTCGGCGGCGCCAAGAACCACATGGTGATCATGCCCGACGCCGACATGGATCAGACGGTCGACGCGCTGATCGGCGCCGGCTACGGCGCGGCGGGCGAGCGCTGCATGGCGATCTCAGTCGCGGTGCCGGTCGGCCAGAAGACGGCGGACGAACTGGTGCGCCGGCTCATCCCGCGCGTTGAATCGCTCAAGGTCGGCCCCTCCACCGACGGCAGCGCCGACTACGGCCCGCTGGTGACGCGCGCGCACATGGAGAAGGTGAAGAGCTACATCGATCTCGGCGTGTCGGAAGGCGCCAAGCTCGCCGTCGACGGGCGCGGCTTCAAGATGCAGGGTTACGAGAACGGCTTCTATCTCGGCGGCAGCCTGTTCGACCATGTCACCAAGGACATGCGCATCTACAAGGAAGAGATCTTCGGCCCGGTGCTCTCGGTCGTGCGGGCGGGGAGCTACAACGAGGCGCTCGGCCTGTGCAACGACCATGAATATGGCAACGGCGTCGCGATCTTCACCCGCGACGGCGACGCGGCGCGCGACTTCGCGTCCAAGGTCCAGGTCGGCATGGTCGGCGTCAACGTCCCGATCCCGGTGCCGGTCGCCTACTACACCTTCGGCGGCTGGAAGCGCTCCGGCTTCGGCGATCTCAACCAGCACGGACCGGATTCGGTCCGCTTCTACACCAAGACCAAGACCGTCACAGCGCGCTGGCCGTCGGGCATGAAGGAAGGCGCCCAATTCGCCATTCCGACGATGGGGTGAGCGGCTGCACGGACGCGCGGGCCCTTCACTGGGCCTGCTCCTTCGAAAGCGATGCGTCACGTGCTATCATTGTCGATAGCATGGAGGCCGAGAGTGGCTCAGGTCCTTATTCGCAACCTACCCGATGAGGTGTTGGAGGCGCATCGGTCGCGCGCCAGGGCGCGCGGCCGGTCGTTGGAGCAAGAGTTGCGCGAGCTCATCGAGAAGGCCGCGCCATATACGCCGGAGGAGCGCTTGGCGGTTGTGGAGAGGTTCGAGCGATTGACGCCGCCTGGACCTCGGACCGATCCTGTCGCGCTCATTAGGGAAGATCGGGACCGGTGAGCGACCTCGTCGTCGACGCGAGCGTCGCGCTGTGCTGGTTCGCCGCCGAGGATGGCACGCCGGCGGCGAAACAATTGGTGCGCAGCGCGGTCGAGCTCATTGCGCCGACGATGCTTCTCGCAGAACTGGCGAACGCGCTTTGGAAGAAAACGCGGCGCGGAGAGTTGGAGGGAGAGGTCGCTCTCGAGGCCATGCGCGAGGTCCGGCGTTTCGTACCCGAGTTCGTCGATATCGCCGAGCTGGTAGGACCCGCTTTCGTGCTTGCTCGTGAGCTTGGGCATCCGGTGTACGATTGCGTCTATCTCGTCCTTGCCCGAAAACGCCAAATTCGGTTCGCGACGCTCGACCGCGTGTTCGTCGACAAGGTTGCAGCGACGCCATACGGAAGGGACGTTGTTCACCTCTCCGATTGGAGCTGAGACGCCGATGTTTTCCCTCACCGAAGATCACATCGCCGTCCGCGACATGGCGCGCGCTTTCGCGGATGAGCGCATCGCGCCCAATGCGCTCGCCTGGGACGAGGCCAAGCATTTTCCCGTCGACGTGCTGCGCGAGGCCGCCGCGCTCGGCATGGCGACGATCTATGTCGGCGAGGAGCACGGCGGCTCGGGTATGACGCGGCTCGACGCGGCGCTGATTTTCGAGGCGCTCGCGACGGGATGCCCCGCCGTCGCCGCCTATCTTTCGATCCACAACATGGTCGCCTGGGTGATCGACCGGTTCGGCTCGGACGCACTGCGCGCGCATTACTTGCCGAAGCTGGCTTCGATGGAGCTCCTGTCGAGCTATTGCCTGACCGAGCCCGGCGCCGGCTCGGACGCAGCGGCGCTTACGACGCGGGCGCGGCGCGAGGGCGATCGTTTCGTGCTCGACGGCGTCAAGCAGTTCATCTCGGGCGCCGGCGCGACCGACCTGTATCTCGTCATGGCGCGCACCGGCGATTCCAGCGCCGGCGGCGTTTCGGCCTTTCTGGTGGAGAAGGGGACGCCCGGCCTCTCCTTCGGCGCCGACGAGCGCAAGATGGGCTGGAACGCCCAGCCGACCCGCCAGGTGATCCTCGAAGGCGTGCGGGTTTCCGCCGACGCGATGGTCGGCAAGGAAGGCGAAGGCTTCAAGATCGCGATGGCGGGGCTCGACGGCGGCCGGCTCAACATCGGCGCCTGCTCGCTCGGCGGCGGCGAGGCGGCGCTGGCCAAGGCGCTCGCCTATATGAACGAGCGCAAGGCGTTCGGACGGCGCATCGCCGACTTCCAGGCCCTCCAATTTCGCATCGCCGACATCGCGACCTCGCTCGAGACGGCGCGCACGATGCTGTGGCGCGCCGCGAGCGCCCTCGACGCCCGCGCCCCGGACGCGGCGCGCCTCTGCGCCATGGCCAAGCGCGTCGCCACCGACGCCGGGTTCGAGGCGGCAAACGACGCGCTGCAACTGTTCGGCGGCTACGGCTATCTCGCGGAATATGGCGTCGAGAAGATCGTGCGCGACCTGCGCGTGCACCAGATCCTCGAAGGCACCAACGAAATCATGCGCGTGATTATCGCGCGCGGCCTGCTGCAAGCCTGAGACGGGAGATTTGGCGAATGACTAAGATCGCATTCATCGGCTTGGGCAACATGGGCGCGCCGATGGCGGCCAATCTCGTCAAGGCCGGCCATGCCGTCGCCGGCTATGATCTCGCCGACGCGCAGCGCGCCGCCGCCGCCGCGACCGGCGTCGCCATCGCCGCGAGCGCCAAGGCCGCGGTCGAGGGGGCCGAAGCCGTCATCACCATGCTGCCGGCCGGACGGCATGTGCTCGCCTGTTGGGCCGACATCCTGCCTGCCGTGGCCCCCGGCGCGCTGGTCGTCGATTGCTCGACGATCGACGTCGCCAGCGCGCGCCAGGCCCATGAGGCGGGCGCCCGCGCAGGGGTGGCGACGCTTGATGCGCCTGTCTCGGGCGGCGTCGGCGGCGCCAGCGCGGGAATGCTCACGTTCATGGCCGGCGGCGCCGACCAAGCGTTCGCAAGGGCCAAGCCGCTCCTCGAAGCGATGGGCAAGCGGATCGTCCATTGCGGCGGCGCCGGCGCCGGACAGGCCGCCAAAATCTGCAACAACATGATTCTCGGCGTGACGATGATCGCGACGTGCGAGGCGTTCGTGCTCGCCGAGAAGCTCGGTCTCTCGGCCCAGGCGCTCTATGACGTCGCCTCGACCTCTTCAGGCCAGTCCTGGTCGCTCACCAGCTACTGCCCCGTCTCCGGACCCGTGCCGACGTCCCCGGCCAACCGCGACTACAAGCCCGGCTTTGCGGCGGCCCTGATGCTGAAGGACTTGCGCCTTTCGCAGGAGGCCGCGACGGCGGCCGGCGCGGCGACCCCGCTCGGCGCCGAGGCCGCCCAGCTCTATCAATTGTTCGCCGCGGCGGGCGGTTCGGCGGACGATTTCTCCGGCATCATCAAGTTCTTACGCGGCCCTTCCGCTGAGAAATCTGAATGAATATTCATCTAAGTACGGTTTCGGCGCGATATTTTTACCGGGCGCCGCCTCATTGCCGCCTTTTCGACCCACGAGCGCCGACTTGCCGGGGGAAAATCTCTTTCAAGTCAGCGCCGTCGGTGCGCTCATCGTGAACCCGGAGGTGGCCATGAACGCATTTCTCAAGAAGTCGGCGATCGCCGTGACAGCGCTCACCCTCGGCCTCGGCGCGGTCGCGACGACGACGCCCGCTGAGGCGGGCGGCTGGGGCTGGCACGGCGGCGGCGGTTGGGGATGGGGTCCGGCGGTCGGGCTCGGCGTTCTCGGCGGCGTCGCCGCGGGCGCAGTGATCGCATCGCAATCCCCGTACTACTACGGTGGTTACGGCCCTGGGCCCTACTACGGCGGTCCTTACGCCGCCCCGGGTCCCTATGCGGCCGCGCCCGACGGATGCGCCGCCTATCGGCCCGTCTACGACGGTTATGGCCGCTATATCGGCCGCAGGCTGGTCGACATCTGCTGAGCGGCAGCGACCAGTCCGTAAGGGGTATACGTCGGCGCGCTCTCCTCCTCCCTGGCGCCGATGGCAGGCCCCGCTTTCCAGAGGCCGCCGGCCCCGCGAAAGCGGGGCCTTTTTTATCGAGCGCGCGGCGAAATCACAGCAGTTCAGCTTCGCGAAGCGCCCCGGTCTGGCGCGCCTCCAGCGCCGCGAGATCGAAGCCGGCGATCGCGTCCTCGAACAGGCGGTGGAAGTTCATCTCCGCGCCGAGGCGCAGGAACGCCCCGCCGAGGCCGATCGCCGCGCGGTCCATGAAGACGAATTCACGCGGCACCTTGAGCCCGCCGCCCTGCGCCTTCAGCGCCTGCATAACTCTAAAAACTTCGCGGCGGCCGTACTCGCCCGGCTTCACGCCGTCGGCGATCGTGCGGACGCGGTCCTCGATCAGCGGCCCATAGATGAAGCGCGCCCAGATGGTGAGCGCGGCGATCGTTCCGCGGGAGAGATCGCGAAAGCCCCAAATCTCAAAGGCGTGGACGACGCGCGCCTCGTCGTTCGTTTTCAGCGCCTCGTAAAGCTCGACGACGCCGCCGACGAATGTGGCGGGGAAGATGCGCACGCAGCCGTAATCGTAGAGGTTGACCGCCTCGATCGTCATCGCCTCGCCCTCGCCCGTCGCGACGACGGAATAATTGCCGAGATGCGGATCGCCGTGGATGATTCCGTAACGCGAGAGCGGCCGCCACCAGGCGTTGAACAGGGCAAGGGCGATGCGATTGCGCGCCTCCTGGCTCGCGCGCTCGAACTTCATCAGCGGGGCGCCGTCCAACCATTCGAGGGTCAGGAGCCGGCGCGTCGAGAGCTCGCCGTAGACCTCGGGCACCCGCACCAACGGGCGGTCGGCCAGCATCAGCTTGTATAGCCGCGCGACCTTGGCCTCGCGCGCATAATCGAGTTCTTCCCGGATGCGCGCGCCGATCTCGCGCGCGATCTCGCGGGTGTCGATCGCCGGCCCCATGCGCCGATGGATCGAAAAGATCAAATCGAGCTGCGCCAGATCGACTTCCACCGCCGAGGCCATGTCGGGATATTGCAGCTTGCAGGCGAGCGGTGCGCCCTCCAGGCTGACCGCGCGATGCACCTGGCCGAGCGAGGCGGCGGCGGCGGGCGTCGAATCGAACTCGGCGAAGCGCTTGCGCCAATCCGGGCCGAGTTCGGCCTGCATGCGCCGGCGCACGAAGGCCGCGCCCATCGGCGGCGCCTGCGATTGCAGGCTGATCAATTCGTTCGCGTAGTCGGCCGGCAGCGCATCGGGGATGGTCGCCAGCATCTGCGCGACCTTCATCATCGGTCCCTTGAGAGAGCCCAGCGCCTCAGTGAGCGCCCGCGCGTCATTGGCGCGCTCGCCGCCCATCAGCCGCCGCGCGCCGACCTGCGCCGCCAGCGCCCCCGCGTTGACGCCGAGATTGGCGTAGCGCCGTGCGCGGGCGGAGAACCGATTGGCTTCGTCGTCTTGATCCATGGCGCCCTTTCTAGGCGATCAGGCTCGGCGCGCGCGAGGAAATTAGCTCCCGTCGCCCGCGCGCCGCTTGAACCCCGCGAGAATCTGCCGCGCCATCAGCCCGTAGTCGCCGTCGAAATGATGCGAGCCCTGCTTCTCGATCACTTCGGCGCCGAGGGCCGCCATTTGGGGGCAGGAGGAGCCCGTGTCCTTGTCGCCGTAGAAGCACTGGATCAGTCGGCCGGGGATCCGCTTGAGCGCAGGAGCGAGCGGCGTCGCCTCGGCGCTCGGTCCCGCGCCAAGCCAGCCGACGACGCGGATCTCCCAATCGGCGGCCTGTCCGGCGCTGAGCAGCGAGAGCATCGCGACGTGGCGCTTCAGCCCCGGCCGCAGCCGGTCGTAAAGAAACGGCAGCACGTCCGCCCCAAAGGAGAAGCCGATCAGAGCGATCTGGTCCGCTCCCCATTTGGCGCTGTAAGCGCGGATCACCGCGGAGAGGTCGCGGGCGGTTTCTTCCGGGGTCTTCTTGCGCCAGAAGTAGCGCACGCTGTCCCAGCCGACGACCGAGACGCCGAGCGACTGCAAATTCTCGCCGATCGTCTTGTCGATGTCGCGCCAGCCGCCGTCGCCGGAAAGAAAGACCGCCATGAGCCGCGAGGGCGAGGCGGCGGGCAGTTCGATCAGGGGCAGATTGGCGACGTTGTCGAAATCGTCGGGGACGAGGTGCGGCGCGAGGATCGCGGCGAGCGCCGACGGCGGCGGGGACGCGTCGATCGCGCGCACGTCGATCTGGGGCGCCACCACCGGGAGCGATTCGAAATGGGCGCGCGTGGCCTGGGTAACGCGAGGCGTCAGCGCCACCGTCCAGAATTGTTTGAGGATCGGCACTCGGAAGGTCATGCGCTCGCCGGCGTCGTCGCGGGTGACGACGCGCGGGCAGAAGCCGTGACTCGTCTCGAGGACGCTCCACGGATCGATCGAGACGGCGCCGCCCAGCGTCGCGCCGGGCGCCTGCGCAAGGATCGCGCCGGCAAGGGCGCCGCCTTCGCCTTCGCCGACGAGCAGGGGATAGAAGTATTCCGCGCCCGCGTGCTCGCGCTGCATGCGGCGGCTCAGGCCTTCGGTGTCGCCGACGAGTTGATCGCACTTATCGGGGACGGAGGCGACGCGGGCGAGATAGGCGTCGGTGTCGACGCCGACCGCCAGCGCGCCGGCGCCGGCCAGCGCGTCGAGACGCGCTTGATCTTCGGCCGTCCAGCCGCCGGCGTCGGAAAACAGGACGACATAGCCGCGCGGGGCTCCCCTGGGGAGCGCAAGCCGCACGTCGCCATAGCGTCCGGCGTCGAACGCGAACGCAGGCGTGAGGAGGAAGAGCCAGGCGAGCGTGGCGAGCAGGAGACGCGCCAGGCGTGTCATGCCCGCGAAAGCTGGCGTGGGCAGGGGCCTAGGCGCTTGTGTCGAAAGGTTTGCGGCCGTGATCTGGAGCCATGCCGCTTTGTCATTTCCGCGAAAGCGGGCATCCACGGGAGCAGGGGCGGTCGCCCTTAGATTGAAGCGTCCGCGGCTGCGATCTGGACCCCCGCTTTCGCGGGGGTGACATGGCCGGAGCTGATTATGGGTGACGCGCGCGCAACTAGTCATAGTCCCGCTCCGCATTGGCCGAGACAAAGCCGCCGCCGATCAGCGCGGCGGCGTCCGCCAAGGCGACATAGGGCCCGAGCGCGCCCGAGGCGGCGAAATAGCGCGGCTGCCATTCGGGATTGAACTTGCCCTTGAAAGTCCGCAAGCCCTTGAAGTTGTAGAAGCGGTCGCCATGCTTCCAAATCAGGGCGCCGAGCTGGTGCCAGCCCGAGGAGAGCGGCGCAGGGCGAATGCCGGCGAGCGGCGCCGCGCCGAGGCTCAGACTCTCGAGGCCCTCCTCCTTCAGCGCAAGGATGAGCCGCGTGAAGAGAAATTCCATCGCCACCGGCGAAGCCGTGCCGGCGGAGCGCATCAGGCCGACGTTCGCCTCGCCGCCGGCGCGCGTCGCCATCACGCTGACGAAGGCGACAGGCTTTCCATGTTCTCTGAGGAGCCCGACGCGCTGGCGCGACAGATAGCTGGGCTCGAAGGCCGCGACCGAAAAGCCCTTTTCGTCGCCGCGCCGCGCGTCGAGCCATTGCGTGGAAATCTCGCCGAGTTCGTCCAGAAACAAGCCGACGCGCTCCGGCTCCAGCAGTTCAAATTCGAGACCGTCGCGCTCGCCGCGTTTCAGCGCGTAGCGCAGGTGCGTAGCCGCGCCGCCTTTCAAGCTGAAGGCGGTAAGCGCGATCACTGCGTCCTCGCCGAGCTTCATCACGCTGAGGCCGGCGTCGAGATAATAGGGGAGGCTGTCCGGCCGCACCTGATAGAAGGCCGCGCGTCCGGCGTGGGTCCGCGACAAGCGGATGAACTGATCGATCAGGCCGCTCCATTCTTCGCGCGGACCCACAGGGTCGAACAAGGCGATCCAGCTTCGCCCGCGCTTGCCGAACATCAGGAAGCTGCGCCCCGAGGCGGAAAACATGAGGCTCTTGTCTCCCATGTAAGCGAGCATCGCGTCGCCGCGGGTGTGCCGATCGAGGATCGCTTGCGCATGGGCGAGTTCAACGGCGCCGGGCTTGGGCGCAAGGCCTTTGGGCGCCCGCAGCAATTCGCGCAGGCCGAAGCCGACCGCGAGCACCGATGCGCCGAGCAGGGCGCGGAAGGCGCGCGGCGCCTGGGCGTCGAATGCAAAGCTCCAGAGACCGTGCCGGGCGCTGTTCGGGTCGTGAAAGGCGAGCCAGAGAATGCCGAAGGCGGCGGCGATGATGCCCCCGACGGCGACGAACCATCCCCAGGTGAAGGGCTGGTCGAACATCGATGTCGGCCGATGGAACTGCTGGCGCGTGGCGAGCAACATGCTCGCGAACAACAGCAGGAAAGCGGCCTCGCCGAACGCCAACCCCTTGAGTAGCGAGAAGACCAGGCTGGCGGCGCAAAGGGCGAGCGCGAGCTTCCAGGCGCCGTCGCGCCGGTCCAGCAGTCCGCGCGTTACGAATAGGAACACGACGCCGATCAGGCTGCCGAGGAAATGCGACATCTCCACCGCCCAGAGCGGCACGTGGAGCGAGAGGGCGGCGAGCCGGGAGTTGAAGGTCGGCGTCGCGCCGGAGACCAGCAACATGATCCCGGTCGCGAAGGCCATGACGCTCATAAAGGTCGGCGAGAGCCGGGCGGCCGCGCGCGCCAGGCGCTCGTCGCGGCTGACCCGCTCGCCCCCGACCGCGACCGCCACCTCGAAGGCGGAGAAGGCCGCCGCGGAGAGCACCAGCGGCAGCACGTAATAGATGAAGCGATAGGCGATCAGCGCCGCCGCGACGCTCTCCTCGGAGGCCCGGCCGCGGAAGGCCCAAAGCACGATCGCCTCGAAAATGCCGGCGCCGGCGGGAATGTGCGTGATGGCGGCGAGCGCGGTGGCGGCCGAGAAGATCGCCGCGAAGGTGATGAAACTGACCGGCGTCGAGGGCAGCAGCGACCACAACGCGAGGACGGCGCCGAGCAGTCGGATCGAGGTCAGCGCGAGCTGGGCCGCCAGCATTGGCCGGCTTGGCGCGGGGATGGTGAGACTGCCGATGCGGATGGTCCCCGGCAAGCCGAAAGCCAGCAGGCCGCCGACTGCCGCGAGCGCGGCGATCGAAACGCCCTCGATCAGCGCCGGCGGCCAGCCGAGCAGCGCGGCGGCTGGCCCCGCCTTCAGGAGCCCGGCGAGGCCGCCGACGCCGGCCAGGCCGATTGCGAAGCCGCCGGCGACGAAGCCGAGAAGTCGGGTGATGTCGTCCGCCGACACGCCGACCGCGCCGTAGATCCGGTAGCGCACGGCGGCCGCGGTGAGGGCGCCGAAGCCGACCGTATTGCCCAGCGCGCTGCCGCAGAAACTGCCGATCAGAAGCGCGGGCGTGGTGACGCGGGCTCCGACATAGCGAAGCGCGCTGGCGTCCCGCCCGACGAGCGCCGCAAAGCTCAGCGCGGTCCCGCCGAGAGCTCCGGCGACCGCCGAAAGGGGCAGGTGGCGCAGGGCGCGAACCATCTCGCGATAATCGAACTCGCGCACCGCATCGCTGAAGGCGACGATCAGCAGGCCGGCCGAGAACAGGATCGCGAAGGACGCCAACAAGCGTTGCGCGCGGGTCTGGGGAAAATGCTTGGCCCCGCGTCCAAGCGCCGCCTCGCCGGTCTCGGCGCTTCGAGAGCGAAAAGAGACGGACGCAGTCACGCGGGGGTTGTCCACTTCCTTCTGGATCGGCGGCCGACCGACCGGGGCCACAAGCCATCGTCCGCAAGCCGCCGGGAGACGGCCCGAACAGAATCGGGAGCCGACTGCCGCACTGGCCAGACCATGATGGCGAAACATGGGCAAGGGGCGTGAAGAGAGACGCGACTTTTTGACACGCCGAGAGCGTTCGTCATGCTCGCGCACGACTGGGAACGCAATGCCCGGGCGTTTGGTTTTCGGGAGAAATGGCGCTTTGGCGACAATCGCCGCCAAGGCCGCGCCATCGCCTCCGCCTTGAGCTCAGCGCCGACGAACGCGCGGAATCCCGGTTGATATTCTCGCGCCGGCGCAGAAATATTGGGGGCAAGCGGAGGGAGACCAGGTTTGTCTCCATTCGAGGGAGGATGTCATGCATCGCAACGAGCCGTTGGCGGTCTACGAATCCGCCGTCGTGGCGGAATGGGTCGATTACAACGGCCACATGAACGACGCGGCTTACGCGGTGGTGTTCAGCCGCTCGGTCGACGCGCTGATGGATCGCATCGGTCTCGACGCCGCTGCGCGCAAGGCTAGCGGCTACACGCTCTACACAATGCAGACGATGCTGCACTACTTCAAGGAAGCGCGTGAGGGCGAGCCGCTGTTCGTCCTCTGCCGCCTGCTCGACCACGATGACAAGCGCATGCGGGTCTGGCTCGAGATGAAGGCAGGCCGCGAGGGGCCGCTTCTGGCCGCCAGCGAGCAATTGCTGCTTTCCATCGAACAGCGAGCAGAGGGGACGCACGCGGCCCCATGGCGCGCCGAGACGAAAGCGGCGCTCGACGCGCTCGCCAAGGCGCACCGCGGCCTCGAAACGCCGCCGCAAGCGGGGCAGGGCGTCACGATGAACAAGAAGTAGGGGCAGGCGAGCCGGGGCCGCCTATTGCATCCCCGGCAGGGTGCCCATGCCTTTGCACAGGATCGCCAGCATCACCTCGTCCGCGCCGCCCGCGATCGAGCCGAGGCGGAAGTCGCGGTAGGCGCGGCTCACGGACGTCTCCGACGTAAAGCCCATGCCGCCCCAGAATTGCATGCAAGCGTCGGGAACTTCGCGGCCGAGCCGGCCGGCCTTCAACTTGGCCATGCTGGCGAGCTGGGTCATGTCCTGGCCGGCGATCATCGCCTCGGCGGCGCGATAGATCAGCGAACGCAGCAACTCGACCTCGGTCTGCAATTCGGCGAGGCGGAAATGCACGACCTGATTGTCCAGGATGCTGCGGCCGAACGCCTTGCGCTGGCGCGCATAAGCGATGGTGTCGGCGATGATGCGCTCGTGCGCCTTCAGGCACGAGGCGGCCGCCCATAGCCGCTCCTCCTGGAACTGCATCATCTGATAGGTGAAGCCCTGTCCCTCCTCGCCGATGCGGTTGCGCTTGGGCACGCGCACATCGTCGAAGAAAATCTGCGCGGTGTCGGACGAATGCATCCCGATCTTGTCGATCTTGCGCGCCACCGTCACGCCCTTGCTCGTCATCGGCACGCAAATCAGCGATTTGTTGCGGTGTTTCGGCCCGTCGCTGGTATTGGCGAGCAGGCACATCCAGTCGGCCTGCGCGCCGTTGGTGATCCACATCTTGCCGCCTGTAATCACGTAGTCGTCGCCGTCGGAGCGCGCCGCGGTCTTGATCGCGGCGACGTCCGATCCGGCGCCGGGCTCCGAGACGCCGACGCAGGCGACGACGTCGCCCGCGATCGAGGGGGCGAGAAATTCGCGGCGCAGGGCGTCCGAGCCGAAACGGGCCAGCGCCGGCGTCGCCATGTCGGTGTGGACGCCGATCGCCATCGGCACGCCGCCGCAGACGATCGCCCCGAGTTCCTCCGCCATCATCACGGCGTAGGAATAGTCGAGCGCGAGGCCGCCGTATTCGCTCGGTTTGGTGAGGCCGAGAAAGCCGAGCGCGCCGAGCTTCTTGAAGAGCTCGTGCGCAGGAAAGGCTTGCGCTTGCTCCCATTCGTCAACGAAGGGATTGATTTCCGCGGCGATGAACTTCTGCAGCGCGCGGCGCGCCTCCTCATGCTCGGCCGTGAACAGCATGCTCGTCTCCTCCGACGCCGGTGGAGCTTCGCCCTTGGCGTGGGGAGACCGCCGACTCGGCCGTCACGATAGACGGTCGGGGGCGCGTTCGCGAGGCCGCCGGGCGCCTGCCTTTTACTTCTCCCGCTTGTTGAGGCGGCTCTTCCAGCGCTTGCCCGGCTTTGGTTCGACGCCGCGCACGTAGCGATCGAGAATGCGGCGATGGCGCGCCTGCCGAGCTTCGCGACGTTCAACCTGCGAGGCCTCTGCGACCGGGTCGGGCCGCTTTTCGCTGACCGCGCGCGCGGCCAAGGCGTCGGCGAGCGCCCTGATGATCGCGCCTTCGCGCGGCGGCGCCGGCTGCGGCGCAACTTCGGGGGCCTTTTCCACTGTCGCGGGCCGGCGTCTTGCCGGAATTTTCTGACGCGGCGCGGCCACCAGGGCCACGGGTTCGGGTTCGGGATCCGGCCTCAGAGCTTCGAGTTTGACTGGCGGCGGCGCCGGTTCGAGTTTGCGCTGGCGCCTGCGCGCCGGCTCGGCGAGCTCGATCGTCTCGACGGGCTCGATCTGGGCGAGGCTCGGCAGGATGCGGCCCGCCGGGCGAACGGGAGGGGGCGGCGGGGCAGCCGGCTTGGTCTCGAGCTTGGGCTCCAGCTCCAGCACGAGCGGCGCCGCGATCGCTTCAGCCGCCGCCGCGGCGAATCGGGGGTCGTCGAGCCAGGATTTTGCTTGTCCGTTCGTCGATCGTCGTTGCCGTCGGACCTCGACGACAAAATGGGGAGGCGGTCGCTTCATCAGAGCCTTCGACGTTCAGCGCCCAGTCGAATGATTTTGAGGCAGGAGAAGAGTCGCACGCGACTCAGGGCGCAAGTCAGAGCCAGCAGAAGGGCAAAGCGGCCCAAAAAGCAATATAGCGTCAATTGACAATCGCGAGAGGTCACAGCCGCTAACTCGGCATTAACCCTATCCGAGGCTTAAGTGAGCCGCTAAAACGTGCGCTGCGCAGGTCCCGCGCATTCGAAACAATGGGATTTTTGGGGGCCGATCGGCGTCAGGGACGCAGACGCCGGCTCGGGCCCACGCGGGGCGAGCCCAAGTTTCGGCCCATTTTCGGCGCAGACCGCGGCCGAGCCACGGTCGCCAAACAAGTATCAACGTTTCCCGCTGCGAGAGGTTCCCTCGACCATGAACGCCACCGACGCCGCCGCCGCGGCCGCCGCCGACCCGGAAACGACGCTGCTTTCGATGTTCTGGTCGGCGCATATCGTCGTCAAGCTCGTCATGCTCGGGCTGCTCGCCTCCTCGTTTTGGAGCTGGACCATCATCGTCAACAAGACGCTGCTGTTCGCCCGGTTTCGCCGGGCGATGGACAGTTTCGAGCAGGTGTTCTGGTCAGGCCAGTCGCTGGAGGAACTCTACGCCTCCCTGGCGCAGCGGCCGAATTCCGGCGCGGCGAGCCTGTTCGTCTCGGCGATGCGGGAATGGAAGCGCTCCTTCCAGAACGCTAGCGCATCGTTCCGCGGCCTCCATGCGCGTCTCGACAAGGTGCTCGACGTTTCGATCGCCCGCGAGGTGGAACGGCTCGAATCCAATCTGCTTTTCCTCGCCACAGTCGCCTCCGCGGGCCCTTTCGTCGGGCTCTTCGGCACGGTCTGGGGCATCATGACCGCCTTCCGCTCGATCGCCGCCTCCAAGAACACCTCGCTCGCGGTGGTCGCGCCCGGCATCGCCGAGGCCCTGTTCGCCACCGCGATCGGTCTCTTCGCGGCGATCCCGGCGCTGATCGCCTACAACAAGCTGCAGGGCGACGTCGCGCGGGCGCAGGCGCGGATGGAGAGCTTCGCGGACGAGTTCTCCTCGATCCTGTCGCGGCAGATCGACCAGCACGTGTCGAACGACCGCGCGGCCTGATGTCCGGGACAGTCTGAAGGGGGTAGCCTCATGGGAATGTCAGTCGGCGGAGCGCGCAAGAGCGGACGCGGCCGGCGCGGCGTGCCGCGCTACGGCGCCATGGCCGACATCAACATGACGCCGTTCATCGACGTCATGCTGGTGTTGCTCATCATCTTCATGGTCGCCGCGCCGCTGCTGACGAGCGGCGTCGCGGTGGATCTGCCGCAGGCGAAGGCCGGCCCGCTCAACGTCGACCAGAAGCCGATCGCCATCGCGCTCAACGACCAGGGGCAGTTGTTCCTGATGGATCAGCCGGTCGCCGATGCGGAACTGATCGACAAGATGAAGGCGCTCGGCGGCGAGACCGAGGACCAGCGGGTCTATGTGCGCGCCTCCAAGGTCGTGCCTTATGGGCGCGTCGCCGAGATCATGGGCGAGGTGACGACCGCGGGCTACAAGAAGGTGGCGCTCGTCACCCAACCGGACAAGCAGTAGGGCGGGGCTTGGCTTGAGCGACCAGCCGTCGAAATCAGGACTGATCGCTTCCGGCGCGCTGCACGGCGGGCTGCTGGCGTTCATCGTCCTTGGCTTCGCCCCCGCGCCCAAGTTCGACGACGCGTCCGAGTCGGTCCCGGTCACCACCGTTACGCAAACGCAGTTCAACGAGATCATGAACGGCGAGAAGGACGCTCAGCCGGTCAAGGAGCCGCCTCCGCAGCCCACCCACGCCGCCGCGGCGCCGCCCCCTCCACCGTCGCCGCCCATGCCGCCGACCCCGCCGCCCGAGGTCAAGGCGGCCGAGGCGACGCCGCCTCCGCCGCCCGAGACGCCTCCGCCGCCGCCTCCTAGGCCTGCGCCGCCCGAGGCCGCGCCGCCGCCCAAGCCGCTGGCGGACGACGCGCCGCCGACCCCCTCTCCCCCGCCCAAGCCTGCGGAGGCGCCGCCTGCGCCGCCGATAAAGCCTGTCGCGGAGGCCAAGCCCTCGCCGCCCGTGCGCCCAAAGACGCCCCCGCCCGACAAGCCGGAGAGGTTCAAGCCCGACCAAGTCGCCAAGCTGCTCGAGAAGGCGAAGCCTGACGAAGAGAAGCCGCAGAAGGCGTATGATCTGAGTGCGATCGCCAAGCTGATCGGACAGAGCCTGAGCAAGCCGTCCGCCGAGCCGACGAGCGCCGCGGCGCCGGCGCAGGGCCTGCCGACCCAGCACGCGGCGCGCATGTCGCCTTCGCTGTCGGCCGCGCTCGACGCCTGGCTCACCGACGCCTATCTCAGTTGCTGGACGCCGCCGCCGACGATGCCGGACGGGGACCGCTACGTCGCGCAGGTGCGCGTCTCCTTCAATCCGGACGGGACCCTCTCGGGGCAGCCGGCCTTGCTGAACCCGCCGAGCGATCCCGCTTGGCGGCCCCATGCGGAAAGCGCGGTGCGCGCGGTGCTCAAATGCAATCCTTTGCGTGTGCCGCCGCAATATCTTCCCTATTTCGAGCAATGGCGCACCAAGACCGTCCACTTCGATCCGCAGAGCGCGCTCGGATGAGGCGAGAGGACGGTCGTGATTTTTCTCTTAACCTGAGGGAAGAGGGCGGCGGATGCGTCGCCGGAGGCTCGCCGTCTGCGAGCGGGAGAGCTCAAACAACATCAATTCGAAACAGCGAGACCGAGCCGTCATGATGATCGATAAGGCATTTCTCCGCCTCGCCGCCGCGCTCTTCGCCGTCGGCCTGGCCACGTCCGCCCAGGCGGCGGGCGACGTCTACGTCCACGCAGGCGCCAATTTCACCCCGGTCACGATCGCCGTGACGCCGTTCGCAGGCGACGAGACCGGAACGAAATTGGGCGCCGTGCTGGTCAACGATTTCGCTCATTCGATCTTTCTGACGCCGCTCAATCCGACGAGCTTTCCCGAGAACATAACCAATCCCGACGTGCGGCCGAACATCGACGCCTGGAAGACGGTCAATGCGCAGTTCGTGCTCACGGGCCGCGTCTCGAGCGCGGGCGGACGCATCTCGGCGCAGTTCCGCCTTTGGGACACCGCGACGGGCGAGCAGGTCGCCGGCCAGCAATATACGACCGATCTGGCGAACGGGCGCCGCGTCGCCCATCTCATCGCCGACGCGACCTTCTCGCGCATTACCGGCGAGAAGGGCTTCTTCGATTCGCGCGTCGTGTTCGTCGACGAGACCGGCTCGAAGGAGAAGCGTCGCAAGCGGCTCGCCGTGATGGACATGGACGGCGCCAATGTGAGGTACCTCACGACCGGCGAAAAGCTGGCCGTAACGCCGCAATTCTCGCCCTCGGCGCAGCAGGTCGCGTTCATGTGGTTCGGCGAGGCCGATCCGAAGGTGACGTTGCTCAATCTCGAGAACGGCCAGCGCCAGGTGGCGGGCAATTTCCCGGGGATGACCTTCGCGCCGCGCTTTTCGCCCGACGGCCAGCGTATCGTCATGTCGCTGTCGGAGGGCTCGGCCGCGCACCTCTACACGATGGACATCGCAAGCCATACGACGACCCGGCTGACCGACGGTTCCGGCATCGACACCTCTCCCTGCTACTCGCCTGACGGCTCGCAGATCGTCTTCGAATCGGACCGCGGCGGCACGCAGCAGATCTATGTGATGAGCGCGAGCGGCGGCCCGGCGACGCGCATCTCGTTCGGCGACGGGCGCTACTCGACGCCGGTGTGGTCGCCGCGCGGCGATCTCATCGCCTTCACCCGCCAGAAAGACGGCCAGTTCGGCATCGGCGTGATGAAGCCGGACGGCTCGGGCGAGCGCATCATCACAGAGGGCTATCACAACGAGGGTCCGACGTTCTCGCCCAACGGCCTGTTCCTCATGTTCTTCCGCGATCCGGGCGGCGAGAGCGGAGCCAAGATCTACATGGCCGACATCTTCGGCCACGGTGAGTTCGTCGTGCCCACGCCCGACTACGCGAGCGACCCGTCGTGGGGGCCGTTGATGAAGTAGGCGGGAATGGCCCTCGTTTGAGGAGCAGGTTGCTTCCGCTCTCGCAGGAAATCGCGTACTCGTTCGCTGAACGCGAGGCGGCGAGGCCGACATGCCGATGTCGATCGGCTTCATTTTCATGGCGACGCAGCGGGACCGTACGGTCCCGCAAGCGCGTTCGCTGATCGACGAGGCGCTGGCGCTCGGGGTCGGCAATATCGGCTTCAAGGACGTCGGGTTGTCGCGCGACGCGCTCAAGGAACTCGCGAGAGCGATCAAGGCCGGCGGCGCCCGTGCGTTCTTCGAGGTCGTCTCGCTCGACCGGGAGAGCGAACTCGCCTCCGCGGTTGCCGCGGCCGATCTTGGCGTCGATTGGCTGCTCGGCGGCGTGCGCGCCGCTGAGGTTGCGCCGATCGCCCGGGGCGCTGGGCTGAGCTACGCGCCATTCCCCGGCACGATCGTCGGGCATCCCAGCGTTTTGCAGGGCGATATCGCCGACATCGCCGAGAGCGCGCGGGCGCTTTGTGCGATCGAAGGTGTGGCGGGGCTCGACCTGCTCGCCTATCGGCGCATCGGCGACGTGGCGGCGCTGATGCGCGCCGTCGCCGATGCGGTCGACAAGCCGGTGATCGTCGCCGGCTCGATCGACGGTCCGGCCCGCGTCGCCGCCGTCGCGGCCAGCGGGGCGGCGGGCTTCACCATCGGCTCAGCGGCGATCGACGGCGTGTTCCCGGCGCCGTCACGCGACTTCGCCGCGCAAATTCGTGCAATCCAGCAGGCGGTCGCCTCGGGTTGAGCTCCCCGCCCGCGGAAGATGGCCCCGCACGGCCGGTGGGCCCTTTCAGTCCGTCTGGCCGCTCGCGGCGGCGAGCTTGTCGTAATATTTGAGTACGATGTCGATGTTCGCCGGATATTTGAGCGGCTGGACAGCTTTCAGCGCTCCGTTCATTTCCGCCAGCGCCGCCTTCTTGTCGCTCGGCGCCATGGACTTGTCCCCCTGAACCTCGGCGATCTGCTTCTTCAGCACGATGTCGGCGCCGACGTATTTGCGGGTCTGCGGGTCGATGCCGTCGACCACCAAGCCGATGTTCGCGTCGACGACGTCATATTCGTCGAGCGAAGCGAATTTGTACTTCTTGGCGATGGCGTCGAGCTGGGCCTCGACTTTCGGATCGGGTTTGTCCGACGCGCCCTCCTGTT
Organism: Roseiarcus sp.; assembly: GCA_036488815.1. Classification (GTDB taxonomy): domain Bacteria; phylum Pseudomonadota; class Alphaproteobacteria; order Rhizobiales; family Beijerinckiaceae; genus Roseiarcus. Next base: position 14,623 of record DASXGX010000125.1, on the reverse strand, counting down.
TCGTGGTCAGCGCCGCCATTTCGCCTTCGGCGGAAAGGTAGGCCTGAACCTGCGCGTCGGTCAGCGCGATCTGTGGCGGCGCTTCGTCCTGCTGGGTCTGCGCGAGGACAGGGAGCGGAGCGGCGACGACAGTCAACGGAGCGAGAGCGGCGAAGCGCAGAGCGAAGGCGAGCGAGCGGGCGATCATAGGCTTCTCCGATGTTGGCGCGGCGAGCTGCGGCACCTTCGAATTAGGCCATCCGCCGCGGATTGGCGACTCCCGTCTCATTGTAAACCGCGCCGAGATCGGAGGAAACGCCCGCTCGCTCTAGCCTCGCTGTGGCGCGGGCGCGGACCTGCGCCCCGGCGCGCGCAGAGCGAAAGCCTTCGAGAGCGCGAAGATCGTCGTCAACGTTGCGAGATAGACGATTACCTGCAGCTCCGAGGGCTGGTCAGCGTAGCCGACCAGCGTGTGGAGGACGCGGCCGAAAAGGCTCGTATCGGAAAGGACGCCCGACGTATCCCACGCGGTTTGGCTCAAGATCGAGATGACGCCGGCCTGCTGGAGGAAATTCACCGCCTGCGCGGCGAGACCCGCCGCAAGCAAGGTGATGAGCGCGCTCGTCGTCGTGAACAGGTGGCGCGTCGGGATCGTCACCAAGCCGAAATACGTGACAGCGCTCACCGCGGCGCCGGCGACGAGGCCGAGCAGCGAGCCGATGAGGAGGTCGTTCGAGGTCGTGCCGCCGGCGGCGACGAGGCCATAGAGGAACAGCGCGATCTCCGAACCCTCGCGCATCACCGCGACGGCGACGACGATCGCCAGCGCCGCGAGCGAGCGCGCGCCGCTGCTCACCTCCTGGCCGAGCTTGCGCGCTTCGGCGGCGAGCTCACGCCCGTGGCTGGCCATCCAGATGTTGTGCCAGGCGAGCATGCAGACGGCGAGCGAGAGGATCGAAGCGTTGAACAATTCCTGTCCGACGCCGTTGAGCGCGTTGGCGATGGCGCCGGCGAAGGCTGCGACCAACGACGCGCCGAGGACGCCTGCCAGCACACCCATGGCCGCCATCAACCGGCTGCCGGGCGTCCCCTTCGTGACCGCCATCACGATGCCGACAATGATGCCGGCCTCGATGACCTCACGAAAAACAATAATTAGCGCGCCGAGCATGGCTCACCCTTTCTTTTCATTTGACGACGAGGAAGCCCACCGTCGTCTCTTCATGATAGTCGTCAAAAAAGCGATACCGGCCGGGCGCCAACGCGCGAACCCTCACCGTGACCGTGCCGCCGCCTGGGACGACCTTCTCGACGCGCAACGTCTTGCTCTCGAATTCGGCCGGCGTTCCGTCGCGATTGGACACTTCGAACACCACTGGCTTGCCCGCAGGGGCAGTCGGCTCCGCCGGATCGAAACGATGGCCCTTGATCGAGATCGGGATATGCGTCTCGTCATCGGCGAGCGTCGGCGCGGTCGCCGCGCCCGCCAGCGCGATCGCCAATCCGAGGGCGGACAGGTACAGTTTATGTTTCATCGTGCTGCTCCATCTCAGGTCCCGCTGCGGCGCAACGGTGGTCTTCGGGTTTCAATGATTCATTGCGCGACGATCACGCCCTGCGCGGTGTCGGCGTGAAAATCTCCGATGAACGGAAAGCGGCCCGGTCCGAGCGGCCGAATCCGCACCTTCCCCTCGCCGCCGGCCGGGATCACCTTCTCGATCGCCGGGGCGTGCATCTCGAATTCGTCCGCGGCGTCGTCGAGGTTCTTGACGGTGATGTAGAAGGGTTGGCCGGCAGGCACATGGAGCTCCACCGGCGTGAAGCGGTGCTGGCTGAGGGTCAGCGCATAGGTGGCGAGGTCCTCGGCGCGCGCGATGGCGCCGAGGGGGAGCCCAAATGTCGCCGCGCAGGCGAGGGCGCGCATCATGATCTTCACATTCGTATCCTTGAATTCCCTATTCTTATGAGGCCGCCTCGAACAGTCGCTGGCCGACGTATTCGCCTTTGACGGCGCCACGCGGCAGCGCGAAATGGCCGCCGCCGACATTGGTGACGAACTGGTTCAACATGTCGAAGCGGGCCAACTTGTCGTTGATCTTCACGAAGCCCTTGGCGAGGTCGCGCTGGTGGCAGATGAAGATCAATCCGGCGTCGAACTCCATGCCCTGTTTCCATGGCGGCCAGCGTTCCGCGGTGATGTTGGCCCCGTCGTTGTAGGAATAGGAGCGGCGCAGGATCTTCGTCCCCTCGAGCGACATCTGTCGCGTGATGCGGACGTGCGAGTTCTCGGGGATGAGCGGATCGCCGTCGGCGTTCTTGGCGTCGAGGTCGACCGGATCGAATTCGGCCTTGGCGCCGAGCGGCGCCCCGGAAAGCTTTTCGCGTCCGAAGGTCTGCTCCTGGAAGGAGACCTTCATGCGATCCCAATGCTCGAGCGCGATGCGCGCCCGCCGCACCACCATGTAGGTTCCCCCGCGCATCCACGCCGGCGCCTCGTCGCCGACCCAGACGACCGCGTCCATTTCCTTCGTGTCGTCGACTGAGGGATTGCCCGTGCCATCCTTGAACCCCATGAGGTTGCGCGGCGTCTTACCGGGGCCGTAGTCGGAGACGAATCCGGACTGAACCCAGCGGATGTTGGCGACGCCGTAGGCGATGCGCGCGAGCTGGCGCGCCGCGTGGAAGGCGACCTGCGGGTTGTCGGCGCAAAGCTGCACCAGGAGATCGCCGCCCGTTCGCTCGGGGACAAGTTGGTCGCCGGGAAAATGCGGCAGATCGATGAAGGCGGCCGGCCGCTTGGCCTTGAGCCCGTAGCGGTCGACGCCGTTTTTTTCGAATAGGCCGAGCCCGAAGCCGAAGGTGATCGAGAGGCGCGCGGGCGAGAGGCCCAGGACGTCTGACGGATCAGCCCGGGTCTGCGGATCGCCGTCGCCGGGAATCTCAACCGGCTGTCCCTCGCTCAGCGCCGCCGCCGCGTCCGTCCATCGGCGCAGCAACGTTTGGACGTCGGCGCGCTTGGCCGTCGTGAGGTCGAAAGCGGCGAGATAGGTGTGAGACTGATACGCCGTCGTGACGCCGGCTTGATGCTCGCCCCAGAAGGGCGTGACGTCGCGCGTGGTCTCGGCGCCTTCGCTCGCTTCGAGAGCGCGAGCCGCGCTTGGCGCCGCGTTGAACCCGGCGAAGGCGGCGAGGCCCGCCGTCGCGCTGAGGAAGCCGCGCCGCGACGCCTGCAGCTTGCTGTCGGCGCTCGTCATGGCGTCGCCTTGGCGAGCATGTTGACGTCGTCCTCGACGTAGTAGAAGCCGCCGTCGGGCGCCATCGCGAGGCCGAAGAGGTCGCCGTTGCCGGGGGGCGACTGGGCTTGGTTCGAGTCGATCCATTGCGCTGAGAGTTGCTTGCCGGAAGCCGGATCGAACTCGACCACCTGTCCGTTCTTGGCGTTGGTGGCGAGGATGTGGCCGTTGGCGGTCGCTGCGAGCGCCAGCGGGCGCTGCAGCAAGCCGCCCTTCGTGACGGGGCTGCCCGTGCCGGCGCTGCCGGTTCGCGTCATCGCGTCAGGTATCGCAACGATGCGGTTGGCGACGGAATCCGAGACATAGAGCGTCGATCCGATGAGCGCCAAGCCCGTCGGCCCGACGAGGAACACGTCCTTATCGGCCTGCTCGCTCAAGCCGCTGGCGACCACCGTCTGGCTCGTCACCTTCGGCGGCCCGCTCGCAGGGATGGCGAGTTGGATGCGCAGGACGGTCGCCTTGTTGACGACCACAGGCCGGCCGGTTGCCGAATCGATCTTGTCGGGACCGGGAACGTCGAAGCCGGACATGCTGACGAACAGCGTCGCCTTCGAACCGTCGTCGACAACCGCCATATTGCCCCAGGGGCCGCTGACATGGGCGCCGGACCAGACCGTCGCAAGTTGCCCGTTCGAGGCGAAAACCAACAGGCAGCCGTGGCCGAGCGTGGAGGTCGTACCGTCTGTGCTCGGCGTGCTGCCGACGATCACCCAGCCGCTGCTCAGCATCGTCATCGCCGTGCTGAGACCGATGCCGCCGGGACATTGCGGCAGATTCTGCGGAAGCTTGGCGAACAGCTTGACCGATCGCGTCGCTGGATTGACGTCGATGATCGTGCCGCCGGTGCCCTGGAGGTTCGACTGGTTGTTGAAATTGTCGACGAGCACGTCGCCCTTCTGGATCTTCCCCGATGTCGCCGGCGCGACGACGACAGCATAGGGGTTGAGATCGCCGTTGTCGGTGATCGTCGAGGCCACCGTCGTGTGATGGCGCAGACCCGCGAGAACGCCTTCGGCTTGCGATGGCGTTGCGCCGAGCAGCAAGGCCGCCGCGGCGCAGCCGAGCGCGCCCAGGCCCCGCATGCGTTGGAAGTTCAACATGTCGTTAGCCCCTTCGTTGAATGTGGGCGGGCGGCGCGGAAGCCGCTCACGGAATTAAAAGGTGACGTTGGTGCGCAGGCCGAAAACCAGCTCGTTCTTGACGTTCTCGCTAGGATCGTACGGATTGACGATGCCCCCGCCGGGGTTGAGGACGTATTGGACGTCCGGCTGGACCTGCCATGACGGCATGACTTGATACTGATACGTCGCCTCGAACACGGTCTCGTTGTGCCGGACCGCGTTGAAGACTCCGGGGTTGTAGAGCCCCGTGTCCTGGTCGAATCCGGTGGCGGCGCTACTGACCTGAGCGAAGTTCACGCCGATGCCGGCGGTGTCGTCGTCCCGCCGGAGGAACGGCTCGTGCATCGTCAGACCCGCGCTCACGCTGAAAGCGATGAGATTGCGGTCCTGCAGCGGCGAGAACATCGGGCGCAGAAAGGCGTTGATTGTGCGGTCGGGCTCGCTGCTCGAGCGCCACAGCATCTGGTCCGCGACGGCGTAGAACGCATAGTCGCCTCGATGGCTGGCGGGGATTCCATCGCTCGCCGGACTGGCGAGCGGCGTTCCGGTATTGTCGTAACGCAGATCCGCGAACGACTCGCTGTCGTACCAGGCGCCGATCTTGTAGGTGAGAGAAAGCGGATCCGGCTTGTCCGGGTCGACCAGCGCGCCGGGCCCGGGATAGACGAACTGCAATTCGGCGATCGCCAGCACGCCGCCATTGAGCGGGAAGCTCGTGCCGAAAGGATCCTGTCTCTGCGGATCGCCGTTGTTGTTCGGGACTGGTGAGCCGTTGTAGACGCCGGCGAGCACCGTCACGTTGTCGGTCAGATGAGCGCGTCCGCGCACGCCGAGCGCGGAGAGCGGGTAGGCGGGACCGCCGCCGGGCATGTCGGCGGAGGGTAGCATCGGCCAACCGAACATGGTGTTGATGAAATAGCCGGAGTTCTGGCTGACCATGAATTCCTGGTCGATGCTCTGCTGGCCGATCTTCACGTCGAACGTGTCGCCGAATTTCTGCTGATACCAGAGCTCCCACAGTCGGGTGGCGCGATCGGCCTCGATCCCGCTCGCGGTTTGCAGAGTGCCGAGATTCGAGGCGCTGAGATTGCCGCCGTGGATCTGCAGCGCGCTCGCATTGAACAGGCCGCCGTTGAGGCCGAAGGCGCGCTGCGTGTCCACCTGCAGTGTCGCGGTGGTCAGGCCGTTGTATTCGAACCCGCGCTGGAACCCGCCGATGACGTTGCCGAGGACCTCGCTATTCTCGATGATGTTCAGCGTCGCGCCATATTGGGCGAGCGCTGGCCTCAGGCCCCACATGTCGCCGAGCAGATTGGAACTGCGCGGCGCGGTGCTCAAGAAGCCGAATGGCCCTCCGGCGCCCAACGTCGGTGCAGGGGTGGCGGCTGGGGCGGCCGGCGTCGCCGCGGCAGGCTGTGCGGCGGTCTGGGCCGTCGCGGCCGGAGCCGCGGAGGAAGGGGCGGCCGACGCGGCGATCGGCGTCTCGATGAAATCTCCAGATGTATCCGGATTTGCGTTGGCGTCTTGCTTAGCGGCGTCCGGAGCGGCCAGCCCGACGCTCTGGGCTCCTGCTCCCGTCGAGAGGAGAACAGCGCTGGCGAAAAGCACAGGCCCGCATTGCCGCGCCCACGGGCGCGGAGACTTATATTGGTTCATAACGTCCTCGCTAACGCGCGGGGGCAAGGCCCGCTGTCGCGGGAACTGGGGTAGAGAAGAAAAATTGCCGACGCAACGAAGATTCCCTTTTTTGGACATTTTCTAAACAGTGCTGACGCTGTTTAGATTTGTTCAAAACTGCCGCCGCGCCTGACTTTGCTGTGTCATTGAAATGTAAAGGCGACGAAACGGTGACATATACCGGAAGACGCGCCGGTTAGGCCAATATCGTTGGATTTCGCCGCCGATCCGGAGTCGCGAAGACGCCGGCGGCGCGGCCGCGGCGACCGCTCGCCCGCGCCCTCGAAGCCGCGGCCGGTCCCGCTCCTGGCGAAGGTCGCTCATGACGCTTTTATGACGGCGTGAGAAAAATTGCAGCGCAGCGAAAAAACCTCTTGCTTTCAGGGACGATTCGCACAAATAACCAATTGCCCAATACGCACGTGCCTGTGGTCGTGTGTCGGTCGGCGGGGATCTGGACAAGAGGCCAGTCAACCGCCCGTAGACAGACCGGCAGCCGGAGGCAAACCGGCGCACCCCGCCAAACGGGGGACGCGACTTGAAGCAACGACGGACCGGGCTTTTTCGTCTCTGTCGGCCCTCCAAAGGTCGGCTTACCGAAGAGGCTTGTCTATCTTGCCGGGTGTGCGGAAGGGTCATCCCCCTCCAAACGATGGCTGTGGATTTCGCTGACGGGGCTTTCCCGCAGCGTAGACACGGCTACGGCGCAGCATCTGACCCTCGCCGGGTCGGCTGAACGGCTCTCCGCCGTTTTGCCGGTCGCGAGTGGTCGCGGCGGCGGGTCAACGCCGGGCTTCGCGTCTCCATCGCGCGCGGCTCGGACGCATCGCCTCCGATCCCTTTTTCGCCTAGCGCGGCGCAAGCCGCGCGACGGAGGATGCCGCTATGACCGATCGCATCAAAGAATTCCTTGCCCGCACCCAGGGGGATGGCCCGCGTCTCGTCGTCGATCTCGACGTCGTGCGCGAAAACTATCTCGGTTTCGCCAAGGCGCTGCCGGACACCCGCGTCTTCTACGCCGTCAAGGCCAATCCGGCGCCCGAGATCCTCGATCTCCTGGCTCGCCTGGGCTCCTGCTTCGACACCGCTTCGATCGTCGAGATCGAGCAGGCGATGGCCGCCGGCGCGACCCCCGACCGCATCAGCTACGGCAACACCATCAAGAAGGAGGCGGACATCGCGCGCGCTTTCGCGATGGGCGTTCGCCTGTTCGCGGTCGACTGCGAGGCCGAGGTCGAGAAGATCGCCCGCGCCGCTCCGGGGTCGAAGGTGTTCTGCCGCATTCTGTGCGGCGGCGACGGGGCGGAATGGCCGCTGTCGCGCAAGTTCGGCTGCGCGCCGGAGATGGCGGCCAAGGTGCTCGAGCACGCGCATCGCCTTGGCCTGGTGGCTTACGGCCTGTCGTTCCATGTCGGATCGCAGCAGCGCAATCCGCGCATGTGGGATGGCGCGCTCAAGGCTTCCGCGACGGTGTTCAAGGACCTCGCCGAGCGCGGCATCCAGCTCGCGATGATCAACCTCGGCGGCGGTTTTCCGACCCGCTATCTCAAGCCGATCCCCGGTGTGCGCACCTACGCGCAGACGATCTTCCGCGCGCTGCGCCGGCACTTCGGCAATTGCATTCCCGAGACGATCATCGAGCCGGGTCGCGGCATGGTCGGCAACGCCGGCGTGATCGAGGCCGAAGTCGTACTCATCTCGCGCAAATCCGAGGACGACCCGCAGCGCTGGGTCTATCTCGACATCGGCAAGTTCAACGGCCTTGCCGAGACGATGGACGAGATGATCCGCTATCCCATCCGCACCGATCGCGACGACGAGGCGATGTCGCCCTGCGTCATCGCAGGTCCGACCTGCGATTCGGTCGACGTGCTCTACGAGAAGCAGCCGTACCTGTTGCCTATCAGTCTCGAGATCGGCGCCAAGGTGCTGATCGAGGGAACGGGGGCCTATACGACGACGTACTCCGCCGTCGGCTTCAACGGCTTTCCGCCGCTGAAGTCGTACGTGATCTGAAGGCGTATCCGCCCGTCCCGTCCGCCCTCCGCAGCCAGCGGCGCCTAGCGCCGCGCGGCCTGCCCGCTTCACCCCTTGGAGGGGCCGATGACTGCTCATATCGATCTGGCCGCGCTCGACGCGGCGACCCCGCTGTCGGAGAACCTCACGATCCGCGCCGAGCGGCCCGCGGATGTGCCGGCGCGCGAGGCGCTGCTCGACGAGGCCTTCGGCGCGGCGCGCTTCCAGAAGACGAGCGTGCGCCTTCGAGCCGGCCGCCTGCCGGCGGAGGGGCTTGCCCTCGTCGCCGAGGACGGCCACGCGCTGATCGGCACGGTTCGTCTTTGGCCGGTTCGCGCCGGCGGCGCCGATACGCTGTTGCTGGGCCCGCTCGCCGTGGCGCGATCGCATCGCTGCCTCGGGGTCGGCGCGCGGTTGATGCGCGAGGCGACCGCGCGCGCGGCGGCGAACGGCCATCGCACGATCCTGCTGGTGGGCGACGCGCCCTACTACGCGCGCTTCGGCTTCTCCGCCGCGCTCACCGCCCGTCTCGCGCTGCCGGGGCCTGTGGAGCGCGCGCGCTTCCTCGCGCTGGAACTCTTGCCCGGCTCGCTCAGCGACGCGCAGGGGCTCGTCATCGCGACAGGAGCGCGCGCCAGTGGGAATTGGGCTGGCATCAGCGCGGGGCTTGCGGGCGTCACGCGGGCGCGTGCTTCACGTGTTCGCCGTATTGCAGCACCTGCACCTTTTCCAGGGTGACGAGCCCGCTTTGCATCATCGAATCGAGCGTCGGCAGGAACGCCTTGATCTTTTCCTCCGTGTCGACGATCTCGACGACCAGCGGGAGGTCCTGGGAAAGGCGCAGAATCTTGGTCGTGTGGAGTCGGCTCGAATGGCCGAATCCCGCGGCTCCCCGCAGGACCGTCGCGCCCGCGAGCTGCGCCTCGCGGGCCCTCAGGATGATGGCCTCGTAAAGCGGGCGATTGTGAATCTTGTCGTCTTCGCCAAAGAAGACGCGCAGCAGCATCGCCTCCCGCGGTAAGTTCATCGCGTCATCCTCCCTTGAGCTGGTTCAGGCTGGCCGCCGCCACGTGGCCGGACCAAACGGCGATGAGGCAGAAAAGAAATGACATGCCGATATTGGCGCCGGCGAGTGTCATTTCTCCGTCGCGGATGAGATTGAGGGTCTGCAGGCTGAAGGAGGAAAAGGTCGTGTAGCCGCCGCAGAGCCCCGTCATCACGAACTGACGCTGTTCCGAGCCCACGAAGAGCCGTCCGTCCGGCCCGGAAAGCGTCGCAAAAAAGCCGATGACGAACGAACCTGTCACATTGACGATCAGCGTGCCCCAGGGGAATGTTTCGCCGAATTGATGCGCTGCGAGGCCCGACAGCATGTAGCGCGCGCCGCCGCCCAACGCGCTGCCGAGCATCACCCAGAAGACCATCATCGCGCCAGTCTCCAGTTCGAGGGCCGGCTGGCGGTCCGCCCTTGGTCGGATTGGGCTGGGTTGCCGGACATCAGCCTTCCTCGCTGGCGGAAGCGCCGACCGGCTCGCTGTCGGCCGGTCGGAACGAGGGTTGAAACCACCGCTGCGCGATGAGCGTCGGTACGATCGCGCTGCCGATCACGGCGGTGACGAGCATCGTGTACTGGCCGCGATCGATGATGTGGTTGGTAAGCCCGAACAATGCGGAAATCGTGCCGAACGTTAAGCCGGTGGACATCAGGAGCGTCGTGTAGAGGCCTTCGCGACGATCGAAGCGGAAGGCGCCCGTCAACGGCAGGATTCCGAGGAACTTCGTCGCCATCTTGATGGCGAGGAAGGCTAAGATGAGCCCTGCGGCGCCGACCATCTGCGAGAAATCGACGAGCGAGCCGGCTTTCAGGAAATAAAATGGCGTCAGGATCGTGAAGGCGATGATCCGCATGCGTCGCGGCAGTTCGGGGTCTGCGAGGAAGGCCGGCGCCAACGCCATTCCGACGAGATAGGCCGGCAACACGGCCTCGCTGCCCGCCATACTGGCGAGTCCGCCGAGCGCGAGCAGGATCAGCGCGACGAACTTCGTTTCGGGTTCGCTGACCCGATGCTGGACCTGCGCAAAAAACCACGGCGCAAATCGCGGCAGCAGAAAAACGACCAATGCGGTCGCGGCGCCGAAGAAGGCCAACCGCAAATCGTAATGGGCGAAAACGACGCCGAGGGCCAGCACGGTCCCTAGATCGTTGACGAAGCAAGCGGCGAGGATGATCTTGCCGATCTCGCTGCGGTTGAAGCCGGTCTCCACCATCACCGCGTAAACGACCGCGACGGATGTGGTCGACAGCGAAATCCCGGCGATCTGCGCTTCCCGCCAAGGCCAATGGATCACGTAATGGGCGTAGACCAGGACGCCGAGATAGGGGGCGAGGAAGCCGACGACGCCGATAGACAGGCTCGAGCGGAAATGCTTGCGCACGACGCCGGGATCGATTTCCGTTCCGGCGAGAAAGGTGAGGAGGATCGCCCCAAATCCGGCGAGGAAATTGACCCATTCCGTCAGCGTGAGGCCGATTGCGTTTCCCGCCAGCGCGCCGACCATGATTTCGATCAGCGCCACGGAGATCGCAAGGCGAATGGAAACGAGCGACGCCATCAGCGCCAAGCCGATCCATAAGGCCGAGTCGAGCCAAACCTGTCCCATCGCGACCTCCATTTCTGGGCGCGGCGACGAGCGGCAGGGCGAGCAGGGGGCCATGCAACTCCCACCACGCACACGACGCGGCAGGAGTCATCAGCCTGGACAGGCGGTTTTGGGGGACCCCATCCCCGTGGAGAAGGTTCAGGTTAGGCGATCGGCCGACAATGTCAATTCGGCGCCAATTCGGCTTGCGTCGCGATCAGGACCGTCGTTGATTAGGTCCACCCCCCGAATTCCGAGAGGAGGCCGGGATGAGCGTGATGATCTTACTCGTGTTCGTCATTGCCGCCCTCGCGATCGCAGCCGCCGTTGCGATCCGAGCTGGACGCCGGGCGTTGGCGGCGGGCCTCATCGGCGAAATCTCGGAAACGCTGAATCTTCTCGAAACCCACGACGTTGAGCACGGCCTCGCCCGCTTTGCCGAGGATGGGCGCCTCGCGCCGAGCCTGCCCTTGCTGCCAACGCTCAGCTATCGGATCGATGCCCCTCGGATCGCCCTGCTCGGGGTGCGCCTCGCCCGTTTGTCGGCGAGCTTCTACGCCTCCGCGGAGGCGCTACAGGACGAGTTGCGGACCCTCTCAAGCCAGACGAACCGGGCAGGGCGCTCTGAGCAGGTCCAATTCGCGGTCCAGGAGTTGCAGCGAACGTTCGAATTGGGCGACGAGGCGCTTCGCTCGCTACGCGACATCGTGTCGGCCCGCCGCCACGACTTGATCTCGCGGGCTTGATGGAAACAGAGGCGCCAGCCCTCAGAGGGCCAAAAAGGCGGCTTGCCATCGCCGCATCGGCGTGAAATTTGCGTATCTACTGGGCGACGGATGGCTTCAGCCAGGCGTCGCCGCGCAAATGGAGCCCGCGGATGGCCTTCTGGTTGGACATCGCCGCCTTCGCCCTAAAGGCGTTCCTGATCGTCGCGGCGGTCGGGGCGCTCGCCGCGCTGCTGCTTCGCTTAACCCGCGGCGACCGGCCCCGTCCGGCGGACATAAAGGTCCGCGCGCTCGACGAGCGCTATGACGCCATGCGCGACGCCGTGAACGCGCAAATCCTCGACAAGAAGGCGCGCAAGGCCTTCGCCGCGGCGCGCAAGAAGGAGTTCAAAGAAGCCGCCAAAGCGCGCGCTGCGGGGAAACGGGTCTTCGTTCTCGCCTTCAAAGGCGACGTGCGCGCGCATGCGGTCCGGCGGCTCGGCGCCGAGATCGACGCCGTGATCACCGCAGCCCGGCCGGAGGTCGACGAGGTCGTGCTGCGCATCGAAAGTCCCGGCGGGACGGTGACCGGCTACGGCCTCGCGGCCGCGCAAGTGATGCGGCTGCGCGAGCGAAAGATCCGCGTGACGGCGTCGGTCGACCAGGTCGCAGCCAGCGGCGGCTATCTGATGGCCTGCGCCGCCGATGCGATCGTCGCGGCGCCGTTCGCGATGATCGGCAGCATCGGCGTCGTCGCCCAGGTGCCCAACCTCAACCGACTGCTCAAGCGCAACGACATCGACTTCGAGGAGATGACGGCGGGGGAGTTCAAGCGCAGCGTCTCGATGCTGGGCGAGATCACCCCGGCCGGACGCGAGCATTTCCGGGGCAAGCTCGACGCGACCCACGAGGCTTTCAAAACCTTCGTCGCGCAGCGCCGGCCGAGCCTCGACATCGCCAGGGTCGCCAACGGCGACGTGTGGCTCGCGACCGAGGCGCTCGATCTGGGCCTCGTCGACGCCCTGTCGACCGGCGACGAACTGCTGTTTCGGGCGCGCGCCGATGCGCGCTTGTTCGAAGTCTTCGCCGAAGAACGCAAGAGCGTGTTGCGGCAATTGCTCGGCGGATTGGGATTTGCGGCCAGGCTCGCCTGGACGCGATTCGTCGCCGGCGCGCCATAGGACGATCGTAGCGGAACGATCGATTTACCTAACGCGAAGTTGCGGTCGGCCGGCTTCGCTGGCCAAGGGATAATTAACAGACGCTCCATAGCATGCCCCCCGAGGGTGTGGGGAAGCTGCGTAATGGCGTCGATTAGAGGGATGTCGGGAGGCCCCCGTTTCGTCGGCGTCGCCATCCTATTCGCCGCCACCGCCACGGCCATGGTCGGCTACGCCGTCTGGGAGCTTCGCGCCGACGCCGTTGCGATCGCGACTGACCACGTCAGCGACATGGCGACGATCTTCTCCGAGGACGTCCAGGATACGGCAGGCACCATCGACCTCACCTTGCGGGACGCCATCGACGTCGCTTCGAGCGTCACGCAGGGCGGCCCGATCACGGAGCAGAACGCCGAGATTCTCCGGGGCGCCCTCGCCTCGCGGCGTCTCGCCATAGGCCGCGCCGATGTGATCGCTGTCGCGAACGCGGCCGGCGACATCGTCGCTGCCGCCCATGATCGCCCGCATTTCCCCGCGAGCGTCGCCGACCGCGAATATTTCACGCGCTTGCGCGACGATCGTTCCATCGGGTTGTTGGTAAGTCGGCCACTGGTCAGCCGATCGAGCGGCCGCTGGACGATCTATTTCAGCCGCCGCATCGAAGCTGCGGACGGCCGCTTCCTTGGCGTCGCCTACATCGGCGTCGAGCCGGCCAAGCTGTTTCGGCCCCATCCCGAGATGACGGGAAATGGCGCTGTGAGTTTCTCGCTGTTTCACCAGGACGGCACGATCGCCGTACGCGAGCCCGGCGGCGACGCCTGGGTCGGCAAGCGCATCACACGTGAAGCGCAATGGTGGGACGTCGCCGCGCAGGGCGGCGGATTGTACCGGTCTTACGGCGCGCTGGACGGACACGCGAAATACGTCGCCGTTCGGCCCGTCGACGGCTATCCCCTCATTGTCAACGTCGCCGTCACCGAGCAAGCCGCGCTCGCTCATTGGCGCGACCGCATGATGACGATCATCGGCGGCGGCGTGATCGGGATCGCGCTCGTCGTCGCATTGCTCGTTTTGCAACTGCGGCTAAACGACCGCTTGGCGCGTTCGCGCCTTCGCGATTGGATGCGCGGCAAGCGGCTGGCGGCGAGCGAGAGCGAATTGCTCAAAACCCGCCAGCGTTTCGGCCTGACCCTCGACCACATGTCGCAGGGGATGGCGATGTTCGACGCCAGCGAGAAGCTGGTGTTCGCAAACCGTTGCTTCGCCGAACTGTACGGTTTGCGCGTCGACCAGATCCGGCCCGGGATGAACGCGCGGGACATCTTCGCGCTGCGCATCGCCAATGGGGCCTACCCCGGAGCGACGCCTCAGGATTACCTGCGGACCCTCGATGAGCCGTGTTCGCCCGCGCGGCTCGACTACCTCAAGAATGGACGCATTATTTTCGTGCGGGAGAGGGAGGTCGATGGCGGCGGCTGGGTCGTCGTCCATGAGGACGTGACCGAGCGGACGCATGCCGCCCAGGAGCTCGCCCATGCCGCGCTTCACGATACGCTGACGCAGCTTCCCAATCGCCAAGCTTACAAGAATCACCTGTTGGGGCTTTTCCTGCAACAGCCGGCCGCGCCGATCGCCGTGCTTCTCGTCGATATCGACGGTTTCAAGGAAGTGAATGACAATTACGGCCATGAGATCGGCGATGACGTATTGATCGAGGTCGGCCGCCGACTTTGCGCCGACGGGCGCGAGGCTTTCGTCGCGCGCCTCGGCGGCGACGAATTCGCAGCGGTGATCTCGGACGCAGGGCTCGACGCAGAGCGCGCCGTTCGGTTCGCCGAGCGCCTCATCGCGACCGTACAACGGCCGATCGACGTCGGCGGCCGGCTGATCTCGCTCGGCCTCTGCATCGGCGTCAATTTCATCGAGGGCGAGCGAGAGTTCTCGCGCGTCATGCGGCGCGCCGATCTCGCACTTTACGCCGCCAAGAACGACGGCCACAATTGCGTGCGGCGGTTCGATGCGGCGATGGAGCG
>DASXGX010000122.1:0-10645 GCA_036488815.1 Roseiarcus sp. | reverse complement strand
ATCCATCGAGATCGATCATGTCCCAGCGAAGCTGAGACCGATCCGCCTTGATGACCCGCGCCTCGCCCATGATTCGCCCCCGCCCCGTCGAGCGCGAGTGAATCACGGACAGTCCGCAAAGCCAATTTGTTCACACGCTCGTTCGCGGGCATGACAAGTGGGCTCCGGAGAGGCTGCTTCTACCAGAATGCAGAAGGCGCTAAAGCCCAATTCCAGGGTTGAGCCGGCCCTCGGGAATATCACCGTCTCGGCTCGAACTCCGGCGCCGTCACCTCGTGCAGCGCGTGGCCGAGCTTGCGGTTGAATTCGGCGGCGGTGAATTGCGCGTTGACGACGTCGGTTTTGTCGTTCCCGGGTAGCGGACATTGCGCCGTGGCGCCCGCGACGCCCTGGGTCTTAAGATAGCTCTTCAGATCCGTCTCCAGCCGCTCGCGATCGCGCGCGGCGGCGAAGACGTCGGTGATCCAGACGTCCTTGCCGCCGGGCGAAACAGCGAGGCAGAACGTCCAGCTCGCGCTCGCCTGAGCCGGCGCGGCGCCGATCAGCAGCGCAAGCAGAATCGACGTCGCGAAAGAGCGCATGGCGGCGGGCCCAGGTTCGCTTTCCGCCATAAGCGCGCGGAGAGGCGGACGCAAGCGGCCACCAGTAGGATTGGGCAACGAGCGCAGAGGCCTTCATTGTTTGCTTGGCGGAGCGGAGCGAAGCGTGAGGGAAAGATGATTCAAGGATGCGAGGCGCCGCCTTCGGCGGCGGCCCTTCGAGCCATCCTTGAGTTCATCTTTCCCTCACGCACAATCGCCTCCAAGCAATCAATCAAGGAGCGGCGCGAGCACGGGTCTGGCTCGCGCAACGCGCGCCTGGCGGCAGTTAGAACAAAACACGAACATTTCCTTGCCCCCTTACGCCGTTCGCGGCATAGTGTTCAACAATGGGGAAATGGCGCCGAGGCGCTGAGCGGGCGGCGCGCAAAGCCGCGCCCCTCCCCGATCCCACGACGCGCGCCACGCGCCTCTCCTCCGCAATCCTTCCTTCACCCCCGTCAACGGAGCTGCGACGCATGTCGGCGCTTGAACTTTTCGTGTCTCTGTCAAAAGTCGATCTCGACCAGCGCGTCGTGCATGGCGTCGCCACCGCCGAAGTGCCGGATCGGGTCGGCGAGATCTGCGACTATGCTTCGACCAAGCCCTATTTCGAGGCCTGGTCGAACGAAGCGCTCGCCGCCAGCGGCGGCAAGTCGCACGGCGCCGTGCGGGCGATGCACGGCCGCGTCGCCGCCGGCAAGCTCACCGACATCGCCTTCGACGACGACAACAAGCGCATTCTCGTCGCGGCGCAGATCGTCGACGACGACGAATGGCGCAAGGTGACCGAGGGCGTTTATACCGGCTTCAGCCAGGGCGGCCGCTATGTGAAGCGCTGGCCGGACGCCGACACGGGCCTGACGCGCTACACCGCCGAGCCGAACGAAATCTCGCTCGTCGATCTGCCCTGTGTCCCTGGCGCGACTTTCGAGGTGGTCAAGGGCGGCGTGGTCGAGAAGCGCGCTTTCGCGACGGCCGTCGATGTCGCCGAGGCCGCCGCTGAGCCGATCGCCGCTGCGCCGCTAGCGGCGGCGAGGGAGACTGTTCGCGACGCCGCAGCTCCGCCCTCCCCGACCTCGTTCGAAGCCCTCGCCAAGGCCGCCTCGGCGCTGTCCGAGGCCGTTCGCAGATTGGAGAAGGCGACCGAGGAGACCGCGCGACTGCGCAATGCGCTCGAGGCGCTGTCGCCGGCCGTCGCCGACCTCACCGGCCGCATCGCCGCGCTCGAAGCGCAGCCGCTGCCGGCGCGCGCCGCGCTGCGGCCGGTCGCCAAGAGTGCCGACGTCGGCCGCGACACGGCGAGCGATCCGGTCGACGACGCGATCCGCCGCCTCGCCGACCTGCCGCCGCACGAGCGCGCGCTCGCGCTCACCAAGCTGAGCCTCGCCAACCCCATCGCCCCGCGCTTCTAAACCGGTGCATCGAGTGCAAATCATCGGCGACGGCGCCCTTGACGACCAACCAGCGAACCGCTTTTCCTGAGATCGACGCAAACGGAGCGACCGTAGTCGGCGCGGGAAAGCCGGCATTCTCGAGCGGGACGAATATCCCTCCCACTGTCGAGGTCGTTCGCCCGACAACTTAGACGACCTCGATTTTGGGACCTTCCCATGAGCATCGAAGATCTCGACAAGATCGATCGCGTCTACCGCGATCCCGACACGGACCGAGTCGTGCTGGTCATCACCGATCATTTGCCATGGGACGACGACGAAGGACGACACCTCGAACTGCTGCAGGCTAAGGTCTACCGCCAGCTCGATGTAATCGAATCCGGAGAGGTCGCCGAGAAGGTCCCTTTCGCGCGGGGGAAATCATACGCGATCGCGATCTATTCCCTACACGAACTGAGCCAGGATGGACGGAACTTGGTCAACAATCTCACGCCCTATCTGGCAGGCATGGGCGTCGAATTGCGCTGGATTCTTTTCGATCCCAAAGCCACGCCTCCCAAGCCAGTCATGCTCAACTGAGACCTATATCGAGCACATTCTGGACGACGCCGAAGCCCGTTGTCGCCCGGCAGAGCGCCTAGGCAGCGACGGCGCCGCTGGACGCCCTATAGGGACGAGGTCGGCCGGGCAAGTCTGACGCTGAGGCTCTACGAAGCGGGCATTCGCGTGCGCACGCCTTCGCGGAGCAGTGCGCGGACCGCTACGCCATGTCGCTCGCCACACAATTCTTGCGCGAGGGGCGCTACACCCTTCCACCGTGGTTCTGCCCCACGCATTTCAACGTCGGCGTCGCTCTATTCGGCTGGGGCATGAGCGGACAGCTCGACATGTCGGTCTATCCTCCGGGCAAGGTGGCGGCAATTGTGGCGGAGCGCGTACGATCCAAGCTCGTTCCTTTCGTGAGCGGCGTCGTATCGCTGGCGGCGCTTCTGGAATTCGTCGATCGGAACGAAGAGCCGGTGCTATGGATTCGCACGGGGGGATGCGTGCCAGGCAGCGATCGTCGCTTACCTGGCCGCCGCGCTCGGCTTGGCCCGCGAGGCGACGAGGGCCCGGCTTCGCCGGAAGGCCTACTCCATGATCCAATGGCTCGACGAGCCTCGGATCACGCCCGAGACCTACATCGAGCACATTCTGGACGACGCCGAAGCCGCCGTCACCCAGCAGAGCGTCTACTCCGCCCCCGATCGTTGAGCCAACCTTGACGTCGTCAACCGCGCGAGCGCTCGGCCGCTAGCTCGCGCCGAACTCGCCCCCTCCCACTCTTTCCTTTCGCTCCAACCCCGCGCCGTCACGCGCCGCGGGCGCTTTCGCGCGCCCTTCCTCCAACACGCAACCGCACAGGACCATGCAATGGACATCGCTATGAGCACGCAAGAAACCCTCGGCCTGATGAAAGAGTCGCTCACCAAGAACGTGACGCTCGCGACCGGCCTCAGCGCCTACGATTTGATGGCGCCGGCCAAGAACCTCTATCCGATCGTCACGCCGCTCAGGAATTCGCTGCCGCGCGTCGGCCGGGTCAGCCCCGGCGACGCGGCGCGCTGGCGCACGATCACCTCGATCACTGGCTCGGGCTATGACGCGATGGGCTGGGTTCCGGAGGGACAGCGCACCGCCAGCATGTCCTACGCCGCCCAATTGAATGTCGCGCCGTATCTGACGCTCGGCGAAGAAGACACGGTGACCTTCGAAGCCGAGGCCGCGGCGCAGGGCTTCGAAGACATCGACGCCACCGCGACGCTGCGCCTTCTGCAGAAGACGATGCGCAAGGAAGAGACCGCGCTGCTCGGCGGCAATTCCTCGCTCGCCCTCGGCACGCCGGGAACGCCGACGCTGGCGGCCGCCGGCACGGGCGCCACCCTGCCCGCCGCCACCTATTCGGTGATCGTCGTCGCCCTGAGCTTCGAGGGCTACGCCAATTCGAGCCTCGCCAACGGCGTCGCGACGACGAAGACCATCACCGGCAACGACGGCGCCACCTATACGCTCAACGGCGGCTCCTCGAACAAGTCGAGCAACGCGACGCAGGCGGTGACGCTCGGCCAGACGCTCTCCGCCACCGCGCCTGTCGTAACCGGCGCCATCGCCTACGCCTGGTATGTCGGCGCCGCCGGCTCCGAGACCCTGCAGGCGATCACCACCATCAACAGCGCTGCGTTTTCATCGCCCCTGCTCACCGGGCAACAGCCCGCGAGCGTGATCGCCGGCGACAATTCGCGCAATGCGACGCTCGCCTTCGACGGCCTGCTCACCGTCGGCTTCAACCCTGCGAATTCGGCCTATGTGCAGAGCCTGGCCTCGGGCGTCGCGGGATCCGGCACCTACCTCACCGCCTCGGGCCGCGGCTCGGTGGTCGAAATCGACAACATGCTGGTCGAGATGTGGAACACGTACCGGCTCTCGCCGACCGTGCTCTACGTCAACGCGCAGGAGCAGAAGAACATCACCAACAAGTGTCTGACCAACGCCTCCGGGCCGCTGATCCGCTACAACGTCGCCGCCGACAGCGACAACGGCGGCCCTTACGGCGTCTCGGCTTCGGGCGTCGTGCGCTGGTACTACAATCCGTTCAGCGTCGACGGCGGTTTCGATGTTCCGGTGAAGGTGCATCCCGATCTGCCGCCGGGCACGATCCTCGCGCTCTGCGAGCGGCTGCCGGTCTGGTATCAGTCGAACCAGACGCCCAATGTCGCGGAGGTGCTGACGCGCCGCGACTACTATCGCGTCGACTGGCCGCTGCGCACGCGGCGGCGCGAATTCGGCGTCTACGCCGAAGAGACGCTCGCGGTCTACGCGCCGTTCGGCGTCGGCCTCATCACCAACATCGGCAACGGCTGACGCAGTCGCGGAGGCGGTCCCCCGCCGCCTCCGCACTTCTCGCTCTCACCTCTCACCCACGGGCCCGCATGTCGCACGATCTGACGCATCTCGCCGCGCTCAAGAGCTGGCTCGGCATGCCGGCAGGCGCTTCGACACAAGACGCGACGCTCGCCGCGCTGATCGGCGCTGCGAGCCGATCCATCTATGCGACGCTCAGCCGCCCCGCGCTGCTGCCGCAATCCTATAGCGAAGTGCTCGACGCCGAGAGCGAGCGGGTGTTCCTGCGCTGCTGGCCGGTGCTCGAAGTGAAGGCGGTGACGCTTGACGGCAAGCCGGTTCCCCCTGCCCCACCCGCGAACGCGCGTCACGGGCTCGGCTGGCTCCTGCGGCCCGACGACAACGCGCCGCCCGGACGCCAACAAGCGCTCGACATTTTCGGGCGGCGCGTTCGTCCAGGGCGACAGAATCTCGCCGTCGAGTACGTAGCCGGCTATGCGATTCAAGGCGAAGCCCATGTCGTTTCGTCGGCGGAGCCATGGACCATCGACGTTCGCGCGCCATACGGGCCATGGGGCCACGACATGGGCGTCGCCTACGCGGCGAACGGCGAGGCGTTGACGCGCGTCGCCTCGGCGCCGGCGGCGGGACAATATTCGGTCTCGCGCGGCGCCTATGTCTTCAGCGCTGACGATGCGGGCTCAGCGGTGGCGATCTCCTACGGCTATGTCCCGCAGGATGTCGCGCAAGCCGCGCTCGAACTCGCCGCCGAACGGTTCCGCGCCGCGGACCGGATCGGACTGCGCTCGAAGTCGCTCGGCGGACAGGAGACGATCGCCTACGACGTGTCATCCATTTCGGCGCCGGTGCTGGCGCTGCTGCAGCCGTACCGGCGGGTGGCGGTATGAGGGACTATCTGCTGCTGCGGTGTGAACTCCGGATCATCACCCGTCTTAATCTCTACGCCAAGCATGTATCCGCGTACTTTCACTGGTGGCCTCGTCTCTACCCCAGCGAACACGGCTGCCGAGTTGGTGAGGATGATCGTCAAAGACGAATACGGGCAGGATGAACTCGATCGCAACGAGCCGCTCCCGTTCAGGCGGAAGGCGACGATTGGGTTGTCACGGGAACTTCAGGTCCGCAGCACACTCGACTTGGCCTCCCTGCCGAGGCCGGCCCGATTTTTGCGCGCATCTCGCAATTCGACGGCCGTATCGTCGATTATCATTTTCTACTCGACTACACGCAGACTTCGTCGCCCTAATCGCTTGGATTCCGCCAAGCTTCGACGCCGTGAGGCTCGAATTCTGGCCGCTTACGGGCATTGAGTTTCTCACCATGCTCTCAATCACGCTCTCCGGCGAAGACGCCTTCGCCGCGCGCCTCGACGCTTTCGCCGACGCGTTGACACGCGCTCTCGACGACAAGGCCCAAGTCATGAGCAATGCGCTCGCCGACAAGGTGCGCAATGAGAAACTCTCGGGCCAGACGCTCAACGCGCGCTCGGGCGCGCTGCGCGGTTCAATCGCGGCGGAGGTCGGCGCCGACGGCGAAGACGTCGTCGCGACGGTCGCCTCGGTCGGCGACGTCAAATATGCGGCGATCCAGGAATACGGCGGCAAGACCAGCGCGCATGAAATCCTGCCGAGCAAGGCCGCGGCGCTTGCCTTCGTCGTCGGCGGCGCGATGCGGTTCGCGCGACGGGTCGAGCATCCGGGATCGCTGATCCCCGAGCGCTCCTATCTGCGATCGAGCCTCGCTGAGGCGAGCGACGAGATCGGCGCCGCGCTCGCCGCGGCGCCCGCCGAGACATGGGAGAGCCTATGAGCCGCGAAGCCGCCTTCTCCGCCTTGTTCGACGCCGTCTGCGCCGCCTTTCCCTGGGGGCTCGCCTCGCGACGGATGAGATTGTGGAGCGAGATCCCGCCGACGATGCGACCGGCGCTGTTCCAGCTCGAGTCGGGGCCCGAGACCTATCAATGGGCGTCGCCGGCAACGCCCAAGCGCACGTTGGAGGCCAAGCTCTTCCTCTATTTCGACGCGCGCGATCCTTCGACGCCAGGTGCGAGCGCGATCAACGCGGCGCTCGACGCGCTCGACGCGGCGCTGGCGCCGAGCGGCGCCGATAGCGGGCTCGGCCGCCAGACGCTCGGCGGCGCCGTTCATGACTGCAAGATCGCCGGCGCGCCGGTGCGCGACCCCGGCGACCTCGACGGCGACGGGCTGGCGGTGGTGAGCGTGAAGCTCGTGCTGCCGTGAGGGAAGACCACGATGAGCATCGCGGAATTGCAAAAGCGCTGGGAGGCGCACGCGGCGACGCATCCAATCAGACCGGTGATGATTTTCGCTGACGGCTTTCTCGTCGTCGGCGCGGGAACTCGCCTCGGCAAAGTGAGCGCGCTGGACGAGCTGCGCCTTGGGTCGCGGCTCGCCGCCGCTCACCGCCTGCCGATCGCGGCCATGCCGTTGCGTCACTTCAAGCGCGCCTTCGACGCGATGCGCGAAGGGGAAGCGGCGCTGGCCTATACCCACCTTGCGCTCAGCGGGCTGAACAAGCTCGTCGACCCCAATGAAGACGCGCGATGGCTCTTCATCGTCGACGCACTGCTGGCGGAGGGCGCTGATCCTTTGACCATCCTGAAGGGGCTTGGAACCGATCCGCGCGACTGCGGCATCTCCCTCGAGAAATACGATCCTGATCAACCGCGCGTGCCGTCAGGCAATCCTGACGGCGGCCGGTGGACGCACGACGATGCAGTTACCTTGAGCGACCGTCAGCACTCTCACGAACTCGTCGACGACCTTGGGCTTGTGCTGCCGCACGGATGCGAAGAAGAATGGAGGCAGGCGCGCAAGTTCGGCCAGCGATTGTTGTCGACACCGAACCCGCCTCTTGGATTGACCGGTGGCCACACAACGGTCGACGGATGCGCAAAGGGCTTCGTAAGTCAACGATGCGGCGGGAACCCAGTCGCCTGAGGAGATGCCAATGAGCCTCGACGATCAGATCCTTCCCTTCGTGAACAAGCGCGACTGGAGAGGCTTGGAGGGCTTCCTCGCGAGCCATCCCCCTGGGGACAATCCAAACGACCGAGCGGGCCACGCCTATTGGAGCGTGAGGGTCGCAATGGACCTGCGCGATTTCGACGGAGCCTTGCGCCGCCTTGACGCCCTCGACGGCGAGTTTGCATGCCGTTGCTTGGTTTGCAGCCTCCGTGGGGAGATCTATACGCTGATGGACAACCCAAACGCCGCCATCGAGGCGCTGCGCTCGGCGCCGTGGGGGGACGAGATGGATCGGTTCCCGGCGCTCTCTCTCGAGACGATGTTTCACTACTGCTATTTTCTTGCCAAGGCCGGGCGCGAAACTCCGCCAAAGCTCGTCGACGCAATCCCGCCCGACTATATCTCCGTTCAATATGACGGCAAACGAGTCAACAAGGGGCATCTCTTGGCGTTGATCGAGCGAAATCAAAAGCGGCCGCAGCAACCCGTTGGCTCGTTGTAAGTCAGCGTTGCGGTGGAAACCCCGTCGGCTGACGAGACGTCAGTGAGTCTTCTCGATCAGATATTTCCCTATGCAAAGCGGAACGACTGGGTAGGCTTGGCGACGTTTCTCGCAAATCATCCTCCCAGCGACGATCCAGACCAACGATCCACTCATGCGTATTGGAGCGTCATGGTTCCAATCGGGCTGCGCAACTTCGACGAAGCCTTGCGCCGTCTCGACGCGCTCGAGAGCGAGTTTCCATGCCGGTGCGGGATTTGCGATCTGAGAAGCGAGATTTACTGGCGAATGGGCGACAAGGCCGCGGCGATAGAAGCGTTGCGGGCGGCGCCGTGGGGCGAGGAGATGGATCAATTCCCAGCCTTGGCGCTAGAGGCGATGTTCCTCTACTGCTACTTCCTCGCCCTAGAGGGACGCCAAGCGCCGCCAAAGCTCGTCGATGCGATCCCGTCGGACTATGTCTCGATCCAATACGACGGCAAGCGTGTGAGCAAGGCGGATCTCGTGGCCTTGATCGAGCGAATTCACAATCAGAAGCGGCGGCCCGCAGACCTTCGATAAGACTGACGCTATCGCCGCTCTTGCCGTACTGATGGGCTCGCCATGCTACATGTGCTGATCGCTTTGAGCGTCGTAGCCGACGCACTCAGCAAACCAGGTTCCTTGGACTGGGCTTCCGTCGGCCCCACAATTGGACTGCGTTTCACTGGCGTGAGACCGATCGGGACAAAGGAATCCGCCTCCGCGATCGAGGGCGGGGAGTTGGTCGATCAAGGCTTGCCTGTAGACGGAGTGATGTCGCAGACGCCGCAACGAGGAGTTTCGCTGTTTTTCCCCGAGGGAGCAGTGCGAGGCCCGGACATTGCGACACGGCAATACGGTGCTGACCAACGCATGATTCCGTCGCGGTCGGCCGCGGCCATGCAATCATTTTCACGATTGGCGCCGCCGAACGCGCAGTTCTCGTCAACGACCAAAAGGATTTTGTCGTCGGCGTCACCGCCCGCGAGGCGAAACTCGCCTAAGCGCGCCAGAGGTTGACGGCGTTGACCCGCACCTCAGCGACGCCGCGGGACCCGTATTCCGCCACAAGCGACTAATCGCATTAACCGAAGTGGCTCAACGCCATCGGAATTGATCGCGATGGCCGAACAGGCCCGCGCGACCCGCAAGCGCGCGCCCTTCCGCCTGCCCTTTCTGCAAAGGAACCCCGCCATGTCCCTAGACGGCCAGCAGCGGCCGCTGCCGCCGAGCCTGTTCGCGCGCCTCGCGCAGGCGGCGCGCTTCGCCATATCGGGCGTCTCGCCCGATACGTGGTTCGGCCCGCAACAGCCTTTGGCGCCGCAGGCGCCGCCCGAGGTGAAGGGCCGGCAATGGGACTATCCGTTCGGCGTCAATCTCTCCTATGTACCGCGCTCGACCGGCGGCATTTCTTTCGCCGAATTGCGCGCGCTCGCCGACACGTTGCCGTTGCTGCGCGCCGTGATCGAAACCCGCAAGGACCAAATCGCCGGCTTGAGCTATGCCGTGCGCTCGCGCGATCCCGCCCGCGCCACCGACGCGAAGGCGCGCATCGACGCCGTCGCCGCCTTCCTCGCCCGCCCCGACCGCCGCCATTCCTTCGCCGCCTGGCTGCGCATGTTGCTCGAGGACATGCTCGTCATCGACGCGGCGTGCCTTTATCCACGCTTCGATCGCGGCGGCCGGCTCTTCTCGCTCGACGTGATCGACGGCGCCACCGTCACGCCGCTGATCGGCGAGGACGGCCGCTCGCCCGAGCCGCCCGATCCCGCCTATCAGCAAATCCTGCACGGCGTGCCCGCCGCCGACTTCACGCGCGACGAATTGCTGTATCTGCCGCGCAACGCGCGCGCCCATAAGCTCTACGGCTTCAGCCCCGTCGAGCAGATCGCGCTCACCGTCAACATCGCGCTCAGGCGCGACGCGGCGACGCTCGACTACTATCGCGCCGGCTCCGTCCCCGACGCGTTCGCGACGCTGCCGAAGGACTGGACGGTCGATCAGATCCGCCAGTTCCAGGAATATTTCGACGCGCTGATGTCAGGCAATCTCGCGCGCCGGCGCATGGTCAAGTTCATGCCGAGCGAGTTCCGCCTGATCGAGGCGCGCCAGCCTCCGCTCAAAGATCAGTACGACGAATGGCTGGCGCGGGTCATCTGCTACGCCTTCTCGGTCCCCGCCTCCGCCTTCGTCGCCCAGGTCAATCGCGCCACCAGCGAGACCTTGCGCATGCAGGCGACGCAGGAAGGGCTCGTGCCG
>DASXGX010000064.1:0-58599 GCA_036488815.1 Roseiarcus sp. | reverse complement strand
AGCCGCACGCTTGCGGCTCTCACCAAGCCCCTCATCCTGACCTTCTCCCCGCGAGCGGGGAGAAGGGATCCTCTGCGTCAACCAAAAAGCAAAGCGCTCTACGCCGCCGCGCGCGGCGCCGCCTCCTCCAGCCACGCCTCCACGGCGCCGCGCCCGCTCTCGCGCAGGCGCTCGAGAAATTCCCAGCCGAGATTGCCTGCGCTCTCGTTCGCAAGGCCCTCGAATTCGTCCTGCGCCGAGATGCGGCCGATGCGCAGGCGGCGCAGTTTTGGCGCCGCGCCGACGATCAAGCTGAACTTGAGCGCCTCCAGCTCCGTGTTGAGCGATGCGTTGAAGTGGATCTGCTCCAGCCGGTGAGCAATTTCGCGCGATGTCGTGGGCAGGCGCTCGGTCGTGTTCGGCGTCACCTGAACAATCAGGAGATGCGGCGCGCTCGAGGCCTGCACGAGCGGCAGCAGCGGCGGATTGGCGGCGTAGCCGCCGTCCCAATAGGGCTCGCCGTCGATCTCGACCGTGTGATGGATGAGCGGCAGGCAGGCGGAGGCGAGTACGGCGTCCACCGTCAGCTCCCGGTTGGTGAAGATGCGCAGCTTGCCGTCGCGCACCCGCGTCGCCGCGATCAGCAGGCGAAGCGGCGAGTGCGCCGTCAGCCGCGCAAAATCGACCTCAGCCGCCAGAGCCTCGCGCAGCGGATTGAGATTGAACGGATTGAGCTGGTAGGGCGAGAGCGCCCGCACGACGAGGCCGAAGCCGGCCGCGAGCGGAGAGCCCGACAGCGCGCCGCTCGGCAGAAACGCCGCCGACGCGCTCATCCGCCGCCAGAAGCGCTCGAGCCGCGCCTTGGCCTCGGCCCGTCCGCCCTCGGCGAGGCCGGAGGCCAGCAGCGCCGCATTGACCGCGCCGGCGCTCGACCCGCTCACCGCGTCGAAGGCGATGTCCGGCTCCTCGAGCAGCCTGTCGAGGACGCCCCAGGTGAAGGCGCCGAACGACCCCCCGCCCTGCAAGGCGAGGGAGAGCCTGCGCGGCGGCCAAGCGCGCGCAGGTTCGTGCAATCCGATCCGCGCCAGCGCGGTCTCGATCCAGTTCATTGGCGAGCAGGCCCTCAGGAGAAGCAGGCGGGGCCATTGTGCGGCGCAACATGGCTTTCGCGTGACGCCGGTCAGGCCGTCTCGGGCTCGTTTTCCAATCCGGCGATATAGCGGGCGACAAGGGCGCGCGCTTCGAGCGCCAGCCGGGCGTCGGCTCCATCCTCCCCGCGCGGCAGATTGCGCAAGGATTTCAGCACGTGCAGCAGCAGCGTCGCCGCCGCTTGCGCGTCTCGCGACGGCAGGCGTGGAGCCATCTTGGCCACGATCCCGGCAATCGCCGCGCGCACGGCGCCGCGCAATGTCGTGCGAACTTCCACGGCGTCCGCCCGCGCGTCGGTGAGTTCGATGGCGGCGGAGCGCGCCGGCTCGTGGCCTTGCATGACCTCGATCAACGCGTCGGCGAGATCCGGCGGGGTCAGTTCGGCCGCCTTCTGCTCGATCTCGGCGAAGGCGTTCACCAGGGAAGCGCCGTAGCGCGCGACCAGCGCGTCGGCCAGCGCCTCCTTGGTCGGGAAGAACCGGTAGAGCGAGCCGATCGCCGCGCCGGCGAGCGCGGCGACCTCGGTCATCGTCGCCCCCTCGTAGCCCTTGGCGGTGAAGACCACGGCTGCGGCGTCCAGGATCGCGGCGACGCGATCGCGTCCGCGCTGGCGCTTCGGCTCGACCGCCGGGGCGCTTGACTTTTGCGAGACCATCCTCAACAAACCAAAATGCGAGTCGACCCTCGCATATCACGCCGCCTGCTGATACGAAAGGATTCCCCATGCCAACGCTCGACCCGCGCAGCTCCGCTCTGGTCCTCATCGACTTGCAGGTGGGCATTCTCGGCAGGACGCTCGCTCCCCGCTCGGGAGCGGAGATCTTCGCCATCGGCCGCTCGCTGGCCGAGCGATTTCGCGCCGCCGCAGCGCCTGTCGTCCTGGTTCGCGTCGAGTGGGCGCCGGACTTCGCCGATGCGCCGCCCGCCAACGTCGACGAGCCTGGCCCGCGCCGCCCGGGCGACTTGCCGCCCGGCTGGAGCGAACTCGCCGAAGGCCTCGCCGCCCCCGGCGACATTCTGATCACGAAGCGCCAATGGGGCGCCTTTTACGGCACGGAGCTCGACATGCAGCTTCGCCGGCGCGGCGTGCGCACGCTCGTCGTCGGCGGCGTCGCCACCAATTTCGGCGTCGAATCGACGGTGCGCGCGGCCTGGGAACACGGCTATGACGCCGTCGTCGCCGAAGACGCCTGCACCAGCATGTCGCAGGAATTGCACGACTTCGCGATCAAGCGCATCTTCCCTCGCATCGCCCGCGTCACGCAGAGCGCCGAGATCGCATTCGCCTGATGACCCCCGCCACTGTTCGCTCGCTCTTGTCGGGTTGGCCGCTGGGCGCGCAGTGGGCGCTGCTGGTTGTCCTTTCCGCGCTTTTCGCGCTCGGGTTCATCGCCGCGGGCGTGCCCGCCGCGTTGCTGCTCGGCCCGATGATCGCCGGGATCGCCGTCTCCGCCAATGGCGGCAGGGCGCGGCTGCCCTTGCCGCCCTTCTACGTCGCGCAGGCCGTCATCGGCTGCATGATCGCCGACAAGCTGCCGCTCTCGCTCATGGGCGAGGTCGGCCGCAACTGGCCGATCTTCCTCGGCGGCGTCGCCTCGGTGATCGTCGCGGCGAATGGGCTAGGCTGGCTCTTGGCGCGCTGGCGCGTGCTCCCCGGGACGACCGCCGTCTGGGGCTCGTCGCCCGGAGCCGCAACCGTGATGACCTTGATGTCGGAGGGCTACGGCGCCGACATGCGGCTCGTCGCGCTGATGCAATATTTGCGCGTCGTCTGCTGCGCGGTCGCCGCCTCGTTCGTTTCGCGCCTGTGGGCGACCGGCGGCGGCGCGCCGCAGGCGTCTGTCGCCTGGTTCGCGCCGACGCCGCCGCTGGCGCTCGCGGCGACGCTCGCGTTGACGGCGATCGGCCTCGCGGCGGGCTGGAGCGGCCGCATTCCCGGCGGCGCGATGCTGGCGCCGCTCGCGCTCGGCCTGTTGCTGAAGGGAACCGTCGACCTGCCGCTGGCGCTGCCGCAATGGCTGCTGGCGGCAAGCTACGCGGTGGTCGGCTGGGGCGTCGGCGTGCGCTTTACGCCCGAGATCATACGCCATGCGGCGCGCGCCTTGCCGCGCCTTTTCGCCGCTATCGTCGCGCTGATCGCGATCTGCGGCGGCTTTGCGGTCGTGCTGCACTACGCCGCCGGCGTCGATCCGCTGAGCGCGTTCCTCGCGACGAGCCCGGGAGGCGCGGATTCCGTCGCCATCATCGCGGCGTCGAGCAAGGTCGACATCCCGTTCGTCATGGCGATGCAGATGACGCGGTTCATCCTCGTCATCCTGATCGGGCCGGTGCTCGCACGCTTCCTGGCCCAGCGCAGCCGGGATTGATTTTGCGTCATGACCGCTCGCCCCGACGCCGGCGCTTGCGCTAGGGTCGGGACTGGCGGTCGAACGGCGGAACGAACCATGGCGCGTGACGAAGGGCTCGAGGAACTGCTGCGGACGGATCTCGCGGAACAAACGGGGCTCGCCGAAAAGGCGATGTTCGGCGGCCGCTGCTGGATGCTCGGCGGCAACCTCCTCTGCGGCGCGCGCGACGACGGCCTGCTCGTGCGCCTCGGCGCCGGCAATGACGCCTGGGCGCTGAAGACGCCGGGGATTGGGCCGATGATCTCGCGCGGCCGGGCCATGCGCGGCTGGGTGCGCGCCGCGCCGGAGGCCTACGGCGACGACGCGCTGCGCGGCAAGCTGATCGACGCGGCGCTGGCGTTCGTCCGGGGCCTGCCGGAGAAGTGAGCGCGGCGCCTCACGGATGCATGCGGGCGCCTTTGACGATCTTGTCGACCGCCTTCTTCTCGGCGCGCAGCGCGACGCCGACGATTTTCGCGTCCTCGGGGCCGAATTCGGCGAAGACGGCGCGATTGGCGGCGTCATGCCCGGTCGAGAACATTTCCTCGACATAGGCGGAAGACCTGACTCCCTGAGCAAGCGCGCGGCGGTGAATCGCCCCGATCGTCGCCGCATCCGCCGCCAAGACGATGGCCGGCTGGATCGCCATGGCGTTGTAGACGTTGCCGGCTTTGTCGCGATAGGCTTCGCCGATGAGTTTCGGGTCCTGCGCGACGACGCCGCTGGTTAGGAACGCCGTGACGTTGAGCGCCTGCCACGGCGCCAAGTCGTCGCGCAGCACAATGGCGAATTTGGTGTCGAACATGAAGGGCCGTCTCCGAGCGGCATTGCGATGATGCGCGCCGATCTAGCCGCCGGGATCGCCGTGGGTCTTGAACGTTCGTGCGAACCCGCGGGACGCGAGCGCATTGTCGCGGCGCCCGCCTCGGCCGGGCTCGAGCGGATCGAGGCGCGATTCTTCGGCCCCGCTTTCGCCCGCCATCGCCACGACACTTACGCGATCGGCGTGACGCTCGCAGGCGTGCAGACCTTCTGGTATCGCGGCGCGCAACGGCGCAGCCTGCCCGGCCAGACGCTCGTGCTGCATCCCGACGAGATTCACGACGGCGGCGCGGGCGATGAAGCGGGCCTGCGCTATCGCATGCTCTATGTCGAGCCGGCGCTGCTGTGCGCCGCGCTCGGCGAAGGCGCGCCGCCGCCCTTTGTCGCCGAACCGGTGTTCGACGATCCGGCGCTGTACGGCGTGCTGAGCGAAGCGCTCGGCCCGCTCGACACGCCGCTGGACGAGCTCGAAACGGACGACATCGTCGGCCGCCTCGCCCGGGCGCTCGCGCGGCGCGCCGGCCGTCCCGCCCGTTCGCTCGCGAAACCGGCCGCCCGCCGCGCCGAGCTGGCGCGCGATTATCTCGAAGCGAACGCCGGCCGCGCGGTCTCCTCGGCCGAGTTGGAGCACGCGACGGGCCTCGACCGTTATGCGCTGGCGAGGCATTTCCGCGCCCTGTATGCGACGAGCCCGCACCGCTATCTCGTCATGCGCCGCCTGCAGCGCGCCCGCACGATGATCGGCGCCGGCGACCCGCTCGCCGACGTCGCCGCCGCGACCGGCTTCGCCGACCAGAGCCATCTCAACCGGCACTTCAAGAAGGCCTTCGGCATGCCGCCGGGGCGTTGGGCCGCGCTGACGGGGCGGTAGCTTCGTGCCGTGCGCATCTGGGTTCGCCGCTGGCGCTAAATCGCCCGGTGTCCCCGTGTAACGGTTTGACATGGCGAGCGCCGGGCACCGCTGGAAGCGACATTCTGTTGACTAAGACTCAGTTGAACATATCATGAACGAACGGGACAGGAACTTGCCTTGCGCGTCGTGGCGACCAACGTGCTCGACCCCGGAGACAACGTGATAGCGCGGGGTCTGGCCGATGCAGCTCATTCACGCCCTGCGGATGCAGTGGCGGCGGCGGCTGCTTAACGGGAATGGGAAGGTTAAGTGGGCTCGGGTGCGGGTCGCTTCCGAAGGGGCTTGACTCCCGGCGCCGAATCGCCATGTGGCAATTCGGTAACTATGATGGAGTCGAGGAATATTTTTGCAACCGCCTTGACAGCGGAACTTTGCGTTCCGCTGTAGCGTCGATTTTCGCTTTTGTCAACTGTTGTTGACCGGCCTTAAATTAGCGGCGAACAGATTGTAGTTCACATGTTGTAGTTCTCTGGCGAAGCAGCCAGTCACTGGCCTGAAAGCGATTTTGGTTCTGACCGACACCCACCTGCCAGAAAGGGGCGCACCATGGCGATCAAATCGTCAATATTCGGTCGCGTGACGCTCACTGCGGGCGACGCGAAGAAGTTCGAGCACCAAGTTAAACACGGTAAGCCAAAAACAGAAGCCGTGAACGGCTTGAAGAGGGGGGTTGAGCTGTCACGGTCCTTGCGCGAGCCCGGCGGGAAGGTGACGCTAACTTTGAAGAAGAGTGGCTGAACAAGAACTTGAAATAGACTTTCGGCCCATTAAGCCCGGTGACAGACTCACCGGGCTTTCTCTCGGGGAAGAGTTCGTTCCGCTGAAAACGTTTCTTCAGAGGAAGGCGCGCAAATTCGAGGATAAGAATCTAGCCCGCACTTACGCGGCGTTCCATGGAACAAAAATAGTTGGGTACATCACCCTTGTCTGCGGGGAAGTCAGCGTCAAGGACGGCGACAGTAATCCGATAGACGAGGACGATTACGATTACAAGCACTTTCCGGCTATCAAGGTGGCGCGCTTAGCGGTTGATTCGAAGAGACGAAAATTTGGCATTGGCCGAACGCTCGTTGAGCTCGCGTTGGGAATAGCCAAGGATACAATTTGCCCAGCCGTTGGGTGCCGCTTCGTCATGGTGGATTCCAAAAAACAATCCATGGATTTCTACGTCAAGTGCGGGTTCACGATGCTGGATACTCAAGAAAATCGCGATAGAGATCATCCTATAATGTTCATTGACTTGCATAAATTGCCTAAGCCAAATGGCGCTGCCAATAGCCAGTGAAATCGACGTTAGGCTTGTTCTTGGCGACAAGGCCAATGATCGAACGGAACTGCTCGCCGTTGCTCAGGCCGCGGTGGTCGTCGCGCCAGCGGACTCGGAAGCGTAGCGCAAGGTAGATGCCAGAGATATGGTGATGGTGGCCGATCTCGGCGCGGCGAAGGCGGCTGAAAAGGCTCTCGGCACGATTCCAGCAAGTTGCCGTCTTCGCTGTACGCCTCTTGGTGATTGATGCGCTTCACGTCGAAGGCGCCGTCCACCTCGTTCCATGAGAGCTGGCTTCGTCGGTCACCAATTCCGTGCCCTTGGCGAAGCGGGATTTGATGAAAGAGACCGAAGCGGCCTTCGTCTTGAAAATCTGAGTAAAGTGCGGCCGTCCCATCGCGATGACGACCTTGCGCGTACCGTTCTGGTTGATCGCAAGGCGACGGTGGCGGCGGTTCTCGACTTGGTTTCGCGAGCTTGATGTAGCCGACGAAGTAAGCGCACGCAATCTTGTCTTCGCGGCCGACGTGGGTGCCCTTCAATTCGGACGCAACGGGCTCGCAGATCCTGTGGGAGAGCACGAAAGCGGTCTTGTATTGCACGACCCCGCCGGGCGAATGGGAGGACCTCGGCTTCGGCCCGCTGCTCCAGGCGGATTGCCATGCGAGGCTGGGCGACGAGGAAAAGGCGGTGGCGTGCTGCGAGCGCCTGCCCGAGGATTTCTGGACTCCGGGGATCTATGAGAGTCCGGCCGGCGACAAGACGGCCGCCGCGCCGCAACGCCTCATAGCCTCCGAAGAGCGGCGACGCCTAGCCAGCGTCGAGCGGTCCCGCTAATTTTGCGGCGCGGACGCAGCGACGCCCGCAATGCCGCCATGAACTGGCGCGACGATCCGCCAAGGGAGGCCGCCCATGAATGCGCAAACACTGATCGACACCGCAAAGGCTCTCGTCGCCGACGGCAAAGGCCTGCTGGCGATGGATGAGAGCACCGGCACCTGCAACAAACGGTTCGCCTCGGTGGGCGTTCCTCAGACGGTCGAGGCGCGCCGCGCCTATCGCGAGCTGATCGTGACCGCGGCCGGCCTCAATGAAGGCATCGGCGGGGCGATCCTGTTCGACGAGACGATCCGCCAATCGACGCGCGACGGCCGGCCATTCGTCAAAGTGCTCGCCGAGGCCGGCATCATTCCCGGCATCAAGGTCGACATGGGGGCGAAAGACCTCGCCGGCCACCCCCAGGAGAAGATCACCGAAGGGCTCGACGGCCTGCGCTCGCGCCTTCAGGAATACGTCGGCATGGGCGCCCGCTTCGCCAAATGGCGCGGCGTGTTCGCGCTCGGCGAGCGCATTCCGAGCCGCGGCTGTATCGAGGCCAATGCGCAAATCCTCGCCCTCTACGCCGCGCTCTGCCAGGAGAACGGCATTGTTCCGATCGTCGAGCCGGAAGTCCTGATGGACGGCGATAACTCGATGGAGCGCTGCCGCGCGGCGACGAGCGAAGTGCTGCAGCGCGTCTTCGTCCATCTCCACGCGCAACGCGTGATGCTGGAGGGGATGCTGCTGAAGCCGAACATGGTCCTGCCCGGCCTCGCCACCTCCAAGCAGGAGAGCGTCGAGGAAACCGCCGACGCGACGGTGACCTGCCTGCGCGAGTTCGTGCCGGCCGCGGTGCCGGCGATCGCCTTTCTCTCCGGCGGCCAGAGCCCGGAACTGGGGACCGCGCGCCTCAACGCCATGCATGTGCGCTTCAAGGGCCGGCTGCCGTGGACCCTCACGTTCTCCTATTCCCGCGCAATCCAGCAGCCGGCGCTGGAGATTTGGCGCGGCGACGACGCCAACGTCGCGGCGGCGCAAAAAGCCCTTGTCCGCCGCGCCCGCTTGAACCGGGCGGCGGCGCGCGGGGAATATACGCCCACGATGGAGCGCGGATGAGGGCGGCGCCGCGTCAAACGCCGTCATGACCGGGCCACGCCGGTCGTGATCGCGGGGGCGCGGGCGGTCCCCCGCTTACGCAAAACATCAGACGGAGACCCTTCCTTTTGTCCAGTGCGCAGACCCCCAATCCCCGCCTCTTCCTCATCCGTCACGGCGAGACCGAGTGGTCGCTGTCGGGGCGGCACACCGGCTCGACCGATCTCTCCCTGACGCCGCATGGCGAAGAGGAGGCGCGCGCGCTCGGCCGCCTTCTTGCCGGGGTTTCCTTCGCGCGTGTGCTGACGAGCCCTAAGCTCAGGGCGCGACAGACCGCGGAACTCGCAGGCCTCGGCGGCGCCGAGATCGAGCCCGATCTCGCGGAATGGAGCTATGGCGATTACGAGGGGCGGCGTTCGGTCGACATCTGGCAGGAGCGTCCGGGCTGGGACATTTTTCGCGATGGCTGTCCCGGCGGCGAAACGCCGGACGAGGCGGCAAGCCGCGCCGACCGGCTGCTCGACCGCCTCGTCAATTCCCACGGAGACATCGCGCTCGTCTCGCACGGCCATTTCGGCCGCGTGCTCGCCGTGCGCTGGATCGGCCTGACTGTCTCGGCCGGCCGCCATTTCGCCACCCGCACCGCGTCGCTCGGCATTCTCGCTCGCGAAACCAACGCGCTCGCCGCGCCGGTCATCACGCTATGGAACGAGGCGCCGGAGCACGGGAGCGCCGGAGCGTAGCGGCCCCGGGAGATCGGGGCCTTGCGGGTTGGAACAACGCGCTGCGCCGCTCGTCACGCTGCGCGTGGCGCCTTCTCCCGCAAGGAGAGAAGGGGCGCGAGCCTCACACCTTCATCTGCGCGCCGAGCTCGACCACGCGATCGGAGGGGATGTTGAAGAAGTCGGGCGCGCTGGCCGCCTGTTTGGCGAGCGCGATGAAGAGATGGTCCTGCCACTTCGGCATGCCCGAATTCTGCGCCGGCTTCAGCGTGCGGCGGCCAAGGAAGAACGACGTCGTCATGATGTCGAACTTCAGTCCCGTCTTGCGCAGCGCCGCCAGCGCGACCGGCACGCGCGGCGATTCCATGTAGCCGAAATGGAGCGTCAGCGAGAGGAAGTCGGGCGACAGCGGCTTCACTTCGAAACGGTGGGCCGCATGAACGCGCGGCGTCGGCTCCGTCTTCACGCACATCATCACCACGCGCTCGTGCAGCACCTTGTTGTGCTTGAGGTTGTGCATGAGGGACGACGGGGCGACGCTCGGGTCGCTGGTGAGAAAGATCGCCGTGCCGGGCACACGCACCGGCTTCGATTTCTCCAGCATTCTGATCAGATCCTTCATCGGGATCGAATCGCGGTGCGTCTTGGTGGTCAGGATCGCGCTGCCGCGCGACCAGGTCCACATGACGACGAACATCGCGGCGCCGATCATGAGCGGCGCCCAACCGCCGTCGAACACCTTGGAGAGGTTGGCGACGAAGAAGCTGATGTCGATCGTCAGGAAGCCGCAGACCAGCGCCAGGGCGGCCCACAGCGGCCAGCGCCACAAACGCCAGACGACGAAGAAGGCGAGGGCGGTCGTCGCCACCATCGTGCCCGAGACGGCGATGCCGTAGGCGTTGGCGAGCGCGTCGGAGGAGCGGAACAGCAGCACCAGCGCCAGCACCCCGAGCAGTAGGATGCGGTTGACGCGCGGGATGAAGATCTGCCCCTCCTGCATGTCCGACGTATGGATGATCTCGAGGCGCGGCAGCAGGCCGAGCTGGATGGCCTGGCGGGCGAGCGAAAAGGCGCCGGTGATCACGGCCTGGCTGGCGATGACGGTCGCGGCGGTCGCGAGCAAAACGAGCGGTAGCCGAAGCGAAGCCGGCGCGAGCAGATAGAAGGGGCTTTCGATCGCGGCGGGGTCGGCGATGATCAACGCGCCCTGGCCGAGATAGTTGAGCATCAACGCCGGCAGGACGAGGAAAAGCCAGGCGACCTGGATCGGCTTGCGCCCGAAGTGGCCCATATCGGCGTAGAGCGCCTCCCCGCCGGTGACCGCCAGGAAGACGCTGCCGAGCACGATGAAGCCGATCCCGCCGTGGTGGAACAGGAAGCTCATGCCGCGCTCCGGGCTCAGCGCGCTCAAGATCATCCAGGCGTGTGGGATGTGGGAGGCGCCCAGCGCGGCGTTGACGACGAAGAACAACACCATGATTGGGCCGAAAAACGCCGCCACTCCAGCCGTCCCGCGTCGCTGGGCGGTGAACAGCAGAATCAGGATGACCATGGTCGCCGGGAGCACGAACGGGGCGAGGTTCGCGTTGACCTGCTTGAGGCCTTCCAGGGCCGAAAGGACTGAAATCGCCGGAGTTATGATCGCATCGCCGGAGAACAGCGCCGAGCCCGCGACGCCGAGCAGAAAGACCGCGAGCGTGCGCTTGCCGAGCGCGCTTTGCGCCAGCGCCTTCAGCGAAAGTATGCCGCCCTCGCCCTTGTTGTCGGCCTGCATCAAAAACAGGACGTATTTCGCCGTTACGACGATCAGGAGCGCCCATATGATCAGGGAGACGATGCCGACGATCTCGATCGGGGTGAGGTTCGAGCCCCGGAAATGGCCGAGCGCCGTCTGCAGCGCGTAGAGCGGGCTCGTTCCAATATCGCCGAATACGACACCGACCGAGCCGAGGGCGAGGATCCAGAAATTTCCGGAACTGTGCGCCGCTCCGCTTGCGTCGGGACCAGTGGTCGCGTGCGCGAGCGCTGCGTGCGATGAATCGTTCGACATGTAGCGTCCGAATGGGGCCGCCGCCCGCTGGTGAGGCGGCGACGACGATCGCCGGTCTCTATATAGGGTCGGCCGCCGCGCGGGAAGGGATGTCCGTATCCTCAAATTCGCAGGGCCCCTGTCGGGTTCCCCGGCGCTAACCGGCCTTCTCGCGCGCGGCGACGAAGCGCATGCCTTCGCAGAGGGTTGCGCCGTGCCGCAACGCGGCCGCGGTCGCGGCGGCCATCGGCGGCAGGACGAGCCATTCGAGCGTCCAGGCGGCCCCCGAGCGCTCGTTTTCGTGGATCAGCGCCTGATGGAGGGTCCCGAGCTGACCGGCTGCGAATC
This sequence comes from Roseiarcus sp., assembly GCA_036488815.1. Taxonomy (GTDB): domain Bacteria; phylum Pseudomonadota; class Alphaproteobacteria; order Rhizobiales; family Beijerinckiaceae; genus Roseiarcus. Next base: position 47,069 of record DASXGX010000064.1, on the reverse strand, counting down.
GGGCGAGCGCCACCAGCACTTCGGCGCCGACCGGATTGGACTTGTGCGCCATCGCCGACGAACCGCCCCCGCCGGCGAGACGAATTTCGCCGATTTCGTTCTGCGCCATGAGCGCGGCGTCCTGGCCGAGCTTGCCGAGGGAGCCCGCGACGAGGCTGAGCCAGCTCGCAAATTCGCCGATGGCGTCCCGCTCGGCCTGCCAGCACGGCGCCGCGGCGAGGCCGAGCCGGCGCGCCAGCTCCGCCGCGACCATGTCCCCCTTGCCGTCGAGATCGCCGCGCGTTCCGACCGGGCCGCCGAACTGAACAACCAGCAGGCGCGGCTTCAATTCCGCAAGGCGGAGGAGCGCGCGCTCCAGCGGCTCGCGCCAGGTTTTCAGCTTGTCGGCCGCGGTGAACGGCAGCGCCCGCTGCATCCGCGTATGCGCCATCACGGGGATTGCGCCATCGCGCGCGGCGAGCGCCCGCAGGGTTTCGACCAGGCGGACGAGCCGCGCCTCCATCAGCGCGCAGACGGATTTGAGGCGGATCGTCAGGCTGGTGTCGATGACGTCCTGGCTCGTCGCGCCGCGATGGAGGAAAGCCGCATGCGGTTCGCCGACCGCCTCGCGCAGCATCGCGACCAGCGCAGGCGCAACGACCCCGTCGCGCGCCGTCCCGGCGGCGAGCCGCGCGCGATCAGGCGCAAAGCCGCGGCACGCCTCGCCGATGCGGCGGGCCGCGTCCTGCGGGATGAGGCCGAGCGCGGCCTGCGCGTCGGCGAGCGCCGTCTCGAACGCGAGCATGGCGGCGAGGTCGGCTTCGAATTCGAACAACCGCGCCGTCTCGGCGTCGCCGAGCAGCGCGCCGAGGATGGGATGGTCGAAGGCCGAGATGCTCATAGCCCCGTTCGCCCTGGACAGATCGGCGCAATCTTCACGCCGCGGCTCCCTTGGCCTGCGCCTCGATCAGGGCGCGCAACGCGTCGGCCTGCTCGATGGCGGGGATATGTCCCGCGCCGTGGATGACCTCGAACCGCGCATGGCCGATCATTGCCGCGAAGTCGCGCACCAGCGCGACCGGCGTCGAGCCGTCTTCGTGACCGACGACGCAGAGCGTCGGAATATGGATGTTGGCGCATTGCGCGCGCAAATCGGCCTGCATCAGCGCCCCGCACGCGGTGATGTAGCCGTCCTTCGGCGTGCGGGTCAGCATCAGCCGCCAACCCATGAGTTCGTCCGCCCGACGGCTGCGGAAGTCGTGCGTGAACCAGCGCGCCATCACGCTATCGGCGACCGCTTCGATCCCGCCGTGCGCCACCGCGTCGATCCGCTGGCGCCACGATTCCTCCGTGCCGATCTTCGCGGCGGTGTCGCAGAGCACCAGCGCGGCGACGAGGTCGGGCCGCAGCCGGTAGAGTTCCAGGGCGATCATGCCGCCGATGGAGAGGCCGACGATCACCGCGCCGCTCACGCCGAGCTTGTCGAGCAGGGCCGAGAGATCGGTCGCGTAATCGGCGATCAGCGCCGCGCCGGCGGGCAACTCCGAGAGGCCGTGCCCGCGTTTGTCGTAGCGCACGATCCGGTAGGAACGCGCCAGCGGGCCGGCGAGGCCGTCCCAGATGCGAAAGTCCGTGCCCAGGGAGTTGATGAAGACGATCGCGCGCGCGTCGCGCCGCCCCTCGTCGGCGTAGTGGACGACCGCGCCGTTCACCCTTGTAAACGCCATCGCGGCGCGCCTCCTGCCCGGCGTCTCGTGAAACGAGAGCGCTCGACAGGAGAGACATCGCCGCGCCGGCCGCTGTCAAGGGCGCCGCAAATCACTGTCTGGTGACGCGCATCTCGTCTCTTGCCTCGGCCGGTCTCGGCTGCGATCAAGCGCCGATGCGCGCCTTTCCCTCGCCCTTGCCGATCGACGACGTCCTGCCGCGGATCGTGGCGGCGCTCGGGGCCAGCTCGCGCGCGATCCTCGTCGCGCCGCCCGGCGCCGGCAAGACGACACGCGTCCCGCTCGCGCTGATGGACGAAGCCTTCGCCGTGCGGGGGCGGATTATCGTGCTCGAGCCCCGCCGGCTCGCCGCACGCGCCGCCGCGGCGCGGATGGCGGCTACCTTGGGCGAAAAGGTCGGCGAGACGATCGGCCTCAGAGTCCGCATGCAGAGCCTCGTCTCCAAGCGCACGCGCGTCGAGGTCGTCACCGAGGGCGTCTTCGCGCGCATGATCCTGGACGATCCCGCCTTGGAGGGCGTCTCGGCGGTGCTGTTCGACGAATTCCACGAACGCTCGCTCGACGCCGACCTCGGGCTTGCGCTGGCGCTCGACGCGCAGGAGGGCTTGCGCGAGGACCTGCGCCTCGTCGTGATGTCGGCGACGCTCGATGGCGCGCGCGTCGGCAAGCTGATGGGCGAGGCGGCGCTGATCGAAAGCGAGGGCCGCTCGTTCCCGGTCGAGACGCGCTATCTCGGCCGCGATCCGGCGCTGCGCATCGAGGAGCAGGTCGCCCGCGCGATCCTGCGCGCCCTCGGCGAGGAGAGCGGCTCGATCCTCGCCTTCCTGCCGGGGCAGGGTGAAATCCTGCGCGTCGCCGGACTGCTCGCCGAGCGGCTGAAGGCGCCGAACGTCGACGTCGCGCCGCTGTTCGGGGCGATGGAGGCGCAGGCGCAGGATCGCGCGGTGGCGCCGGCGGCGGCGGGTCGGCGCAAGGTCGTGTTGGCGACCTCGATCGCCGAGACCTCGCTGACCATCGAGGGCGTGCGCGTCGTCATCGACAGCGGCGTGATGCGCGTGCCGCGCTTCGAGCCGGACATCGGCCTGACGCGGCTCGAAACGGTGCGCGTCTCGCGCGCCAACGCCGACCAGCGGCGCGGGCGCGCGGGCCGCGTCGAGCCGGGCGTCAGCTATCGCCTTTGGGAGGAGGCGGGGACGGGCGGTTTGCAACCCTATGCGCAGCCCGAAATTCTCTCCGCCGACCTCTCCGGCCTTGCGCTCGATCTCGCCGCTTGGGGCGTCGGCGATCCAGGCAAGCTCGCCTTCCTCGATCCGCCGCCTCGCGGCGCCTTCGCCGAAGCGCGCGCTCTGCTCACGACGCTCGGCGCCCTCGACGAGCACGGGCGCATTACTGAGGAGGGCCGGGCGATCTCGCGCCTTGCGCTGCCGCCGCGTCTCGCCCGCATGGTGGTCGACGCCGCCCGGCAGGGCGCCGGAAGGCTCGCCGCCGAGATCGCCGTCGCGCTGACCGAGCGCGGCCTCGGCGGCGACGCGACCAATCTCGTTCACCGCCTCGAAAACTTCCGCCGCGACCGTTCGGCTCGCGCCGACGACGCGCGCCGTCTCGCCAGAAGCCTCGCCGATCGCGCGCGGCTTGCCCTCACCCCCGACCCCTCTCCCGCAAGCGGGCGAGGGGGGCGAGACCCTTCTCCCGCTCGCGGGAGAAGGTGGCCCGAAGGGCCGGATGAGGGCGTCCAGGCGTCCGATGTCGGGGCCCTGCTCGCCGCCGCCTTCCCAGACCGCATCGCCATCGCGCGCGGCAAGCGCGGCGATTTCCTGATGGCGAACGGCCGCGCCGCTTCGCTCGAACCGCATGACGCGCTTGCCGGCGAATCCTATCTCGCGATCGGCGAGATCGTCGGCCGCGCCGCTGCGGCCCGCATTCTCACCGCCGCGCCGCTCACACTGGAGGCGCTGGAGAGCGTCGCGGGAGACGCGATCGAAACGCGCGAGGAGGCGACGTTCGATCGCGCCACGGCGTCGCTCCGCGCGCGCCGGCGCCGCCGGCTCGGCGCGCTGGTTCTCGCTGAGCAAAACCTGCCTGTGCCGGCCGACGAGGAAAGCGCGCTCGCCTTGGCGCGCGGCGTGCTTGGTCTTGGCCTCGCCCGGTTGCCGTGGACCAAGAGCCTGGAGCAGTGGCGGGGCCGGGTGAGGTTCCTGCGCCGCGCCGAGGGGGAGGCGTGGCCGGATCTCACCGACGAGGCGCTCGTCGCCGCGCCCGAATGGCTCGCGCCGGCGCTGTTCGGCAAGACGCGCCTCGACGAGCTGTCGAGCGAGGAACTCGCGCACGCGCTGCGGGCGCTGCTGCCTTACGATCTCTCGCGCCGTCTCGAGGCGGAAGCGCCGACGCATTTCGTCGCGCCGACCGGCACCGCGGCGCCTGTCGATTACGAGGCCGAAGGCGGCCCCAGCATTGCGCTGCGCGTGCAGGAGCTGTTCGGCCTCGGCGAGCATCCCTCGCTGGCGGGCGGGCGCGTGCCCCTGACGCTGCATCTTCTGTCGCCGGCCCACCGCCCGATCCAGATCACCCGCGATCTTCCCGGCTTCTGGAAGGGCTCGTGGGGCGCCGTTCGGGCCGATCTGCGCGGCCGCTATCCCCGCCATTTCTGGCCCGAGGATCCCGCGAGCGCCGCGCCGACAAGCAGGGCCAAGCCGCGCGGAACGTGAAGCGCGCAAAGGCTTGACGCGCCACCGCGAGTAAACCTAGCATGCCAGCAACGACACGGCGACCCTGGGGTCAGCCGCGCGGCGTCGCAAGACGCGATCCTGTGGGAAGAGACCGTCATGGAGTTCGGCAGCCCACGAGGGCAGCGCAACGTCCGTGCGCCGTTGAAAGTCGATCCGGCCGCCGAGGCGCGCGACGCCGATCGCGACCAGGACGGAGCCTTTCCTGCGCTCTCCGCCCGTCACATTGTCAAATCCTTCGCCGGCGTCACGGCCCTGCAAGACGTCGACTTCGATCTCGACAGCGGCGAAGTGCATGCGCTGATGGGCGAGAACGGCGCCGGCAAGTCGACGCTGATGAAGATCCTCGCCGGCGTGCTGACCGATTACGAGGGGACGATCTGCGTCGACGGCCATCCGCTTCGCCTGACCGGCGTGCGCGACGCCGAGCGCGCGGGGATTGCGATCATCCATCAGGAGCTCAATCTCGTTCCCGAATTGTCGGTCGCGGAGAACATCTTCCTCGGCCGCGAGCCGCTGATCGCAGGCCTCTTGATCGATCGTCGGCGGATCGTTGCGGCGGCGGTCAAGCTGCTGCAACGCCTCGGCATCGACATCGATCCCGACAGCCGAGTCGCGGAGCTGAGGGTCGGCGAACAACAGCTGGTCGAGATCGCCAAGGCGCTGTCGCTCGACGCGCACATTCTGATCATGGACGAGCCGACCTCGGCGCTGTCGTCCCAGGAATGCGAGACCTTGTTCAAGGTCGTGCGCCAACTGGCCGCTGACGGCGTCGCGATCGTCTACACTTCGCACCGGCTCGACGAGGTGCTCGCGCTGGCCGACAGGGTGACTGTGCTGCGCGACGGCCGGCATGTCATCACCGCGCCAATCGAAAAGCTGTCGCGCGGCGCCATCATCGCCGCGATGGTCGGGCGCGAAATGCCGCCGAGCCGCCGCGCCGCGCAGGAGGAACGGGGTCCCGTCGTCCTCACCGTGCGGGGCCTCACTTTGGACGTCCTCAACCGCCGGGGATGGCGCCGCGTGCTGCACGGCGTCGATTTCGATCTCAGGCGCGGCCAGATTCTCGGCGTCGGCGGCCTGCTCGGCTCCGGCCGCACGGAGATTCTCGAGTCGATCTTCGGCGTCGCGCCCGGCTGGCGCGGCGGCCGGATCGCCATCGACGGCGAGGAGGTCTCGATCCATTCGGCCGCCGACGCCTATCGGCTCGGCGTCGCGCTGGTGACCGAGGATCGCAAATCGCGCGGCCTGCATCTGGCCGCCTCGGTGCGCGACAATGTCGCCTTGCCGTCGGTCGGCGCCATGGCGCGCTTCGGCTTGCGCGACTTCGCGCGCGAGGCGGCGCTGGCGGAGGACGTCGTCGAGCGGCTGTCGGTCCGCTGCTCGGGGATCGACCAGATCGCCGCGACCCTTTCCGGCGGCAACCAGCAGAAGGTCGTGATCGGCAAGTGCCTCGCCACGCGGCCGCGTATTCTCCTGCTCGACGAGCCGACGCGCGGCATCGACGTCGGCGCGAAGCAGGAGATCTACGAGCTCATCTTCAAGTTGGCGGCGAGCGGCCTCGGCATCGTCGTGGTGAGCTCGGAGATGCCAGAACTGCTGTTGTTGTCGGACGAGGTTCTCGTCATGTGCGAAGGGCGCCAGACGGGGCTTCTGCCGCGCGCCGAGGCGACGCAGGAAGCCGTCATGCGCCTGGCCGCGCCGGGAACCGGCCTTACGCTGGAGGGGCTGCATTCATGAACCTCCTCCGCCTCCTCTCGCGCACCAAGCTCTACTGGGGTCTCCTGATCATCTGCCTGATCGGCGCGCTGGCTTCGCCGCACACGTCGGCCGGCCGGAACATCTTTCTCTCCTATGGCAATCTCACCGACGTGCTGCGGCAGGTGTCGATCACCGGGCTGGTGGCGACGGGCATGACGATCGTCATCCTGCTCGGCGGCATCGATCTCTCCGTCGGTTCGGTGATGGGCTTCTCGACCATCGTCTGCGCGATGCTGCTGACCAAGCCCGGCTGGACGGCCGCCTCCGCGATGGGCGTGCCGGCGGCGGCGCTGGTCGGCTTCTTCGCGCTCGCTTTGCTGACGCGCTTCGTATTCGCGGGGATGGCGCGCGGCCGCAACGCGAGCGCGGGAGTGCGCCACGACGCGCCGCTCAGCCCTTGGCGAAGCGCCGGCGTTCCCGCCCTTCTTGGGCTTGCAGCAGCAGGCGCGGTCGCGGCGTTCGCGGTGAGCGAGGTGCCGACGAAATTCGGCGTGCTCGCCGTCCTCCTCGTGACGCCTTGCGTCGCCATGATGCTCGGCGCGATCAACGGCGGGCTGATTGTATTCGGGCGCTTGCAGCCTTTCATCGCGACGCTGGCGATGATGGTCGGCGCCCTCGGCATCGGGCGGCTGACCGCCGGTCAGGACAACGCGGTCATCGCGGTCTATACCGGCACCAACGCGACCGAAAGCTTCGAGGTTTTGCGCTCGATGCTGTGGGGCGTGCTGCCGATGCCGAGCCTCTTCTTTCTGACGGCGATCGTCGTGTTCGGCGCCATCCTGCGCTTCACCACCTTCGGGCGCTACGTCTACGCCATCGGCGGCAATCTCGAGGCGGCGAAGCTTTCGGGGATCAAGGTCGCGCAGGTTCAATTCGCAGCCTACGCGATCTCCGGATTGCTCGCCGGCGTCGCCGGGGTTCTGTTCGTCGCGCAATACCGGCAGGGCAAGCCCGATGCGGGCTCCGGCCTCGAACTCGATGCGATCGCGGCGGTCGTCATCGGCGGCACGAGCCTGATGGGCGGCCGCGGCGGGCTGGCGGGAACCTTCGTCGGCGTTCTCATCTTCGGGCTGCTCTCGGACATCCTGCAGCTTCAGAACATCGATTCCAACGTCCAGCTCGTCATGAAAGGCCTCATCATCGTCTGCACCGTGCTGGTGCAGGAACAGAATCTTGGCCAGCTCTTGGCGAGATGGCGGCGCACCGCGCCGCCTATTCCGCCGGCGCCGGTGGGATCGGCCGACAAAGCTCGGCCGCGCAGCGTTGTGACTGCAGCAAGGGAGGACATCAATGAAACGTCGTGACTTCCTCAAGCTTTCGGCAAGCGTCGCCGGCGCGTCGATCGTCACCTACCTGCCCGTCGGTTGGAGCCCGGCCAAGGCGGCGGCGAAATGGAACATCGGCTTCAGCCAATGCACGACTCTCGAGCCTTGGCGCGTCCAGTTCAACAAGGACATCGAGGCCGAGGCGAAGAAACATCCCGAGGTCAATCTCATCATCACCGACGGTCAGGACAAGACCGAAAAGCAAGTGGCCGATTGCGAGAACCTGATCGTGCAGCAGGTCAACGTCCTGCTCGTCTCGCCGAAGGAATCGGCCGGGTTGACCGGCGTCGTCGAGAAGGCGATCGACGCCAAGATTCCGGTCATCGTGCTCGACCGCAACGTCGACACCAAGCGGATCACCCAGTTCATCGGCGGCGACAACGCGCTGATCGGCCGGGCGGCCGGCGAATATGCGGTCAAGCTGCTCGGCGGCCAAGGCAAGGCGCAAGGCAACGTCGTCGAAATCTGGGGCGGCATGGGCACCCAGCCGGCGCACGATCGGCATGACGGCTTCCACTCCCACACCGACAAGGAGCCGGGCGTCAAATATCTGCTCAACAACCAGTCGGGCGACTGGAAGCAGGATCAGGCCTACAACATCATGACCACGGCGCTGCGCAACAACGAGCAGATCGACCTCGTCTACGGCCACAACGATCCGATGGCCTACGGCGCCTATCTCGCGGCCAAGGACGCGGGGCGCGAAAAGAGCATCAAGTTCTTCATCGGCATCGACGGTCTGCCCGACGAAGGCGTGACCTGGGTGCACAAGGGCGAGCTGACCGCCACCTTCCTCTATGCGACGCCGGGCGCCGAAGGGTTGCGCCAGGCGATCAAGCTGCTCAATGGCGAGAAGATCGAGCCGGTCATCACCTTGCCGACGATGCTGATCGACAAGGACAACGCGGACGACATTCTCAAGAAGAACGGCCTGCTGTGAGGTGAAGCGGTCGTTGCGAGGCGAGCAGCGACTAGCCGCACGCTTCCAGCTAATCACCAAGCCCCTCATCCTGACCTTCTCCCCGCGAGCGGGGAGAAGGGATCTTCCGCGTCAACCTAACAGCGGCGCGCTATAGCGCAACGGGGACGGTTCAGACAAAACGCAAAGTGCCCTTAGACGATGATCTTCGCGGAAGCCTCGTCGATCGCCCGTTGCAAGGCGTCGATGCGGAATGGCTTGCGGATCAGGATCGCGCCGTCGCCGATCCGCTCTTCGATGATCGCCGTGTCGGAGTAGCCGCTGACGAGCACGATCGGCAGATCGTCGAACATTTTGCGGGCTGAGCGCGCCACGTCGGCTCCGTTCAGGCCGGGCATTGCAAAGTCGACGATCATCACGTCGGGTCTTTCGCGCTCGAGCAACGCCAAGCCCGCTTCGCCGTCCTCGGCTTCCCTGACCGCGTAGCCGAGGACCTCGAGAAACTCCCGCAACGAGCGGCGCATGTCCGCATCGTCGTCGATGATCAGCGCCGTTCCGCCTTCCCTGCGCTGCAAGGCGCAGTCCGCTTCGGTTCGGGCCTCGGCGAAGTCCTCGGCCGCGACGATCGGCAAGAGGATGCGCGCGATCGTACCGAGGCCAGGCGTGCTATCGAGGCGAACCGTGCCGCCGCCCTGGCGCGCAATCCCGTAAACCTGGCTGAGGCCGAGGCCGGTTCCTTTGCCGACCGGCTTCGTCGTGAAGAAGGGGTCGAGGGCGCGGCCGAGCACTTCAACCGGCATGCCGGCGCCCTTGTCGGCGACCGACAATTCGAGATATTCGCCCGCCGGCAGCTCGGGATCGTGGCTCAACCAGACGCGCGCGGTTCGCACGGTGATTTCTCCTCCCGCGGCCATGGCGTCGCGAGCGTTCAGGCAGAGATTCAAGACAGCCATTTCGAGCTGCGTCGGATCGCTGCGGACCGTCGCGCCGCCTCCCTCGAGCTGGAAGTCGAGCGCGATCATCGGTCCCAGCGTGCGCGTCAGCATTTCGCGCATGCCCTCGATGAGGCTGGAGGAGACGATCGGCTGCAGCTCCATTTTTTGCGATCGCGAGAAGGCGAGGAGCTGGCTCGTCAGCTTGGCGCCACGGTCGGCGGCCGCAATTCCAAGGTCGGCCCAATGGCGAACTTTTTCGACATCGTCGGCCCGGCGGCGGATCAGCTCGAAACTCCCCACCACGGCTCCCAGCAGATTGTTGAAGTCGTGCGCGATCCCGCCGGTCAATTGACCGACCGCCTCCATCTTCTGGGATTGTCGGAACGCCTCTTCCCGCTCGCGCTCGCGCGTCACATCGCGGCCGACGGCGTAAATGCTGTCCTCATACGGCACCGCCGTCCAGGCGATCCATACCGTCTTGCCGTCCGCGGTGTGCGCCCTGACCTCGAATCCCGCGATGACGCCGCCCGCCCGCAGAGTCCCAAGCACCTCCTCGGCCGGCCGTCGATCCTCGGGGTGGACAAGTTCGAGATAGGGCGTCGCCAGGATCTCCTCCGCGGGACGGCCAAGCAGCTTGGTCCAAGCGGGATTGATGATCTTGAATCGGCCGTCAAAGCCCGCGACCGCGAAGAGATCGCTGGTGAGTTCGAAAAGCCGGTCGCGCTCCTTGGTGCGCGCTTCGACCTGTTTGGCCAGCAGCGCGTTGAGGCGCTGCAATTCGAGCTCCGCCGTTTTTCGCGCAGTGACGTCGATGCAGACGCCGTAGGCGCGGTAGGGCCGTCCGGCGGCGTCTCGCACGATGCGTCCCTGGATGTGAAGCCACATCCAGCGCCCGTCGGGATGCTGATAGCGAAGCTCGCTGTCGTAGTGAACTTCCGGATCGTTGAGGGCGGCGGTGAAGCGGGCGCGGTCGGCCACCTGATCTTCGCTCGGGACGCGGCTGTAGAATTCTTCCGCGGTGACGCCACGGCCGAAAATCTCGTCGGCGTTGTCGGAGCGCAGAATTCTCAGCGTGGCGAGCTCCAGCTCCCAGGTGCTCATCCTTCCCGCCAGCATCCCGAGCCGCAGTCTGGTTTCGCTGGCCGACAACGCCGTTTCGGCCTTGGCCCGCTCCGCTGACGCCCACGTCCGCTCGGCGACCTCGCGAACCAGAAGCACCTCGTCGTCGGACCATTGGCGCGGGGTGGCGCTTTGAACGAACAGCACCCCCGCGAATCGTCCCGCGCTGTAACGGGGCAGGGCGATCTGCGCGCCGATCGAGAAAATCGCCATTTCTTCCGCGATGGCCCCGGCCGTTCTGGGATCGGTCGCGAAATCTTTGACCACCATCGACCGGCCGGCGAGGAAATCCTCCCTGAACGCCTCGGCGAAGCGGGCGATATTGTGCCGGCCGACGATCGATGGCGCCCCCCCGGCGCGCCACTCCGCGTCGATTTGCAACTCCGTCATCTCGGCCTCTCCGCTGACCGCTCCGTAGCCGACGCGATCGACCCCGAGATAGCGGCCAAGCCGTTCGGCCGTCGTCGCCAGCAATGCCGGCGGTTCATGCAAAGTGCGCAACGCCTCCCCGAGATCATTGAGGAAATTGCGACGCTCCTCCGCCCTGACGCGCTCCGTTGTTTCGACGACGATCGCGACGACGCCGGCAGGGCGGCCGTCCTCGCCGAACACCGGGGAGTAGTCGAGGTTCATCCAGACCTGTTCGGCGTATCCGTGCCGATAGAGCGTCAGTTCCTGATCGCGATAGGCGAGCGTGCCGCCGGCGAGGCAAACCCGCATGACGTTGTCGTTGAAAGCGGCGACCTCCGGCCAGCCCTCGCGCACTCTCGAACCCAGCAGTTCGGGATGACGCCCGCCCGCAAAAACGGAATAGGCGTCGTTGTAGAGCATGATTCCCTCTTCGCCCCACAGCATGACGATGGGGATGGGGGAGTGGAGGAGAAAACCCAGCGAGGTCGTCAGGCTTTGCGGCCACGCGCCGATCGGTCCGAGAGGCGTCGCGGACCAGTCTCGACTGCGGATCAATTCCCCCGTTATGCCGCCGCCGGGCGGTAGCCGACTGCGCGGAACTGAGCTTTTCAGTGCGTTGATTTGAACCACCACGCTCCAGACCCGTCGCGAACGCGCGTGCGCGCGCCTGCGATCACATGTAGGCCCGCCATAATGCACGCGGCTGGCGCTCAAGGAAAGCTTCGAGCAGCGCTAGGGCTTTCCGCTTTGTTCGCGCAGCGGATTTTGCGCCAGCGTCTTGCGCTTGCACCGTTTAAGCGAGGCGCTCGCACGTGAGCGAGAGCCCCGCGACGGTATGGCGCCGCGGGGCGAGAGGAGCGTCGTCCATTACGGGGTCGCGATTGCGCAGGCGGGGTCCTGCAAATCGGACGCGCGACCGCCAGCCGAACCCTCCGCGCGGTCGGCGAGCAGAATCAAGCGCACGTTGCCCGAGACGTTCACCTGCGTCACGGCGAGCGACCACGCCCCCATGTCGTTCTTCGCGCCCTCGACGCCGTCGGCGAGCAACTGGAACGGGGAGGGCGAGAGGGTCTGCGAATCGAGCCGACGCGCCCAGTAGGTCCGCCCCTTCAACGCGACGCTCATTCGGCTCCACCGATCGTCGATCGAAGCGGCGTTGGCCGCGAGCGAGGCGGCCACGCCTTTGTCGAGACAGTCGATCGCGAAGTTGAGCACGTCTTGATCGCGCCGCGGCTTCGAGTCGACCGTGATCGCCACCGACTCGGCAGGCAAATTGCGCCGCAGCCGCCAATTCATGCTGTCGCGCGCCGCCCACGCGGCGGCGAAAAAATTCGGCTGGTCGGGCGACAGCACGGACGGATCCTCGATGCCGGTCATGAAGCTGGTCGGAATCGCCAGCATGCGTCCACGGCCGACGCGGTCCTTGAGCAGCGCGAGCCCGCGATCCCAGCCGGCGGAGACGTCGACACGGTCGCAGGGGATGGGCGCTTCGGACTTCGTCAGGTGGCGCAAGCATTTGAGGTTGATGATGTTCCACAACGCGTGCCGGTCGATCGTCGCGGGTTCCCCGGCGAAAGCGGGGAAGGCCGCAACGATCGCAATCGCGCCGAAAACCCACGCGGCGCGCTTTCCGTTTTTCATCATTCCGCTCCTAGAGGCGAATTTGAGGACCGCGCGCCTATAGGACGCAATCACGACTGCCATATTGCAGTCGTGCGCGCGCGGCGCCGGCGAGCGCGACTCGTCCACAGTTTCTGTTGTGAGATGATGGAACGTCATGTGACGACGCCGAATGAGGCTTCGCGCTTAGCGCAGATGATATGCGGACCTCGCGCGTTGCGTATCGGCGATAACGTTCGCCAGCGAATATATTGCATCCGTATATGAAGGCGTCGTGTACGTTAGGAAGGCGTGATTGTTGGGTGTCATCAGGCGCTCAATGAAGTGTCACCGAACCGTGAAATCCCTCCTTTAAGACCCAGCATGGGAACTGTTCGTTCCCGTAATGTTGGGGATTGCGATATGCAAAGTTATGGAATGCAACGGGGGAGTCTGCGCCGACGGCTGCTGGCTTGCGCCGCCGTCGGAATTTTCGCTGGCAATTCGATTCTGCCGGTCCTCGCGGATGCGAATGACAACGCAACCGCTTCGCCGATCAAGCATGTGATCGTCATTATCGGCGAGAACCGCAGCTTTGATCACATCTTCGCAACCTACAAGCCGGTCAACAAGAACGAGACCGTTCTGAACCTTCTCTCCGAAGGCATCGTGAAGGCTGACGGCTCGCCTGGTCCGAACTACAACAAGGCGGTCCAGTACAGCGCGACCGACACCGACGTCTATCACCTCGCGCCGATGCAGCAGCCCTACAAGGCGCTGCCGACCGCGACGGTCGGCGGCACGGCGACGCCCTACGTCTGCGAGTTCTTCGGCGCCACGTCGGGAACGTCGTGCAACGACTATCCGAACGGTCCAAACTACACCAGCCTGGTGAAGCAGGGCATCGAGAACGGTCTCGAACCCGACTATCAGCAATACCTGCTGACGGGCGGCACCGGCCAGAAGAACAATACGGCTGACCTGCGCGTCCACTACGACGGTCAGACCGCGACGACGCTGCCGCCTGGTCCCTACCAGCTCACCAACAACGTCGACCCGGCCCACCCGTTCCCCTACGATTCGTATGCGGCGAGCCCGGTGCATCGCTTCATGCAGATGCAGCAGCAGCTCGACTGCGACGCGAGCAAAGCCAAGAAGGGTGAAAGCTTCGGCTGCTCGAACGGCCTCTTCGCCTGGGTCGAGGAGACCGTGGGAGCTGGCGCGAACGGCGCGGCTTCGACGTCGCCGATCACTCCGTCCACGCCGTTCGAGGGTTCGACGTCGCTCGGCTTCTACAACGTGCAGCAGGGCGACGCTCCGTACCTCAAGCAGCTCGCCGACACCTACGCGATGAGCGACAACTTCCATCAGTCGGTCAACGGCGGCACCGGCGCGAACCACATCATGCTCGGCACCGGCGACGCGATCTGGTTCTCGGACGCGAACTTCAAGTCGACCGTCCCGCCGACCAACTCGGTCAACCCTGTGACGCCCGGCACGCCGGCCACCGGTTCCACGAGCGCGCTCAGCGAGGTCGAGAACCCGAATCCGATGGCGGGCACCAACAACTACTACACCCAGGACGGCTACGGCGGCGGCAGCGGCTCGCCGACGGCGGCCTCGCCCAACGCCAACTACGGCGGCGGCTCCTACGTCAACTGCGCCGACACGAAACAGCCGGGCGTTGGCGAGAGGGAGACGTACCTCCAGAAGCTGCCCAACGCGGTCAAGCCGAACTGCGAGAACGGCCACTACTATCTCGTCAACAACTACAACCCGGGCTATTTCGGCGACGGCTCCAACGCCTACACCGACAACAACCCGGCCAACACCGTCTTCACGGTTCCCCCGTCGAACGTGAAGACGATTGGCGATCTGCTGATCAACAGCAAGGTGTCGTGGGTCTATTACGGCGACCAGTTCGATCGCTATCTCGACGACAAGTACGAGCAGGCCGCGACGGACGAATACTGCACCATCTGCAACTGGGCGCAGTACGACACGGCGATCATGACCAACCCGACGCTCCGCAAGCAGCACCTGCAGGACACCACGTCTCTCTACGCTGGTATCCAGTCCGGCAATCTTCCCGCGGTGTCCTACGTCAAGCCTTCGGGCCTGGTCGACGGCCACCCGGCTTCCTCGAAGCTCATCCTCTTCGAGGGCTTCGTGAAGAAGATCGTCGACGAGGTAAACGCCAACCCGACGCTCAAGGCCAACACCGTCGTCTTCATCACGGAAGACGAAGGCGGCGGCTATTGGGACTCGGGCTACGTGCAGCCGCTCGACTTCTTCGGCGACGGCACCCGCATCCCGCTGATCGCGGTCTCCGCGTACAGCAAGGGCGGCCACATCTCGCACGACTACGCCGATCACGTCTCGATCTCGAAGTTCATCGAGCGTAACTGGAACCTGAAGCCGATCACCAACCGCAGCCGCGACAACCTCCCGGACCCGACCTACGGGAACAACCCCTACGTGCCGGTCAACTCGCCGGCGCTGGGGGATCTGTGGGACCTGTTCGACTTCGGTCACGGCAACGGAAACGGCAACGGCAACGGTGACGGCAACGGTCACGGTCACGGTGATGGTAACGGTCACGCCGACCGGTGGGGCGACCACGGTCACCAGGGCTAACCGACGTGAGGAAGGTCGGTCCGCCAAGGCGGGCCGACCCCCTTTCGTCGAATGCGACTTCAGGGCCCGGCGCACGCGCCGGGCCTTTTCTCACGGACGGCGGCCTGGCGCCGCCGTCATTGGACCCGCCGCGCATCGAAAGCCCGGCTTAAAAGGAGAGTTTCATGTCCTTCTCGCTTCTTCGTCTGGCTGCGGCTGGAGCCCTCAGCTTCGCGCTCGCCGGCATGGCGCATGCCGAGGATCTCCCCAGCTACGCGATCACCCTGAAGGATCATAAGTACACGCCGTCGGAAATCCACGTGGCGAGCGGAAAGCCGTTTTATGTCGTGGTGACGAACGCGAGCGGCGCGGCGGATGAATTCGAAATGCTGTTTCCGCCGCTCGAGCAGGGCCTGCAGCCCGGCGAGACGCGCAAAGTGCTGGTCCGTCCGTTGAAGGTCGGCCGCTTCCCGTACATGGGCGAAAACGATCCCGACGGCGAGCGCGGCGCCATCATCTCGCAGTGAGGCTCGATCGGCTCGCGGCGCAATCGTCACGCAGCCGACACAAAAAGACGACAATCGATTGCGCCGGCGCGATTTTGCGCGCCGGTCGAAAAAGGAGAATGGCATGGCGCCTGCGCGCTTCCTGCGCTGTCCGCGTTTCGCTTCGCGCCGGGCGCTGATCCAGGCCGGGCTCGCGGCGACCCTCGTTTGCGCCACGTTTGGCCCCTGGGCCGGCGGAGCGTTTGCACGGCAGAGATCGGCGGGCGAGTTGGCCTATGCGCATGGCGACTACGTTCGCGCCGCCCGGTTGCTGGCGCCGGAGGCCGAAGCGGGGTGGCCGACGGCTCAGGCCTACCTCGGCTACATGTACGAGAATGGGCTCGGCGTTCCCCAGGATTTCGAGATCGCTGCAAGATGGTTGACGCTCGCCGCCGAGCAGGGCGCGCCGACGGCCCAATACCTTCTCGGCGGCCTCTACGATCGCGGCGAGGGCGTGAAGCACGATCCTGTCGTCGCGGAGATTTGGTACGATCTCGCCGCCGCCCATGCGGACCCTAGCAATCGCGAGTTCTGGGCCGGCATGCGCGACGCGGTCGCGAGCAAGCTCAGCAAGGCCGAGGTCGACGAGGCGCAACGCCGCGCACGCGCCTGGGTCGCTCCCGCGGCGCCGTGATCACGAGCGCGCCTCGGCCCTCATCGCAAGGCGCCTTTTGCGGGGCGGGTTGAGAAGTCTTCACAACCCCGCGCGGCTCGCCAGCCAGCACAGCCAGATCGACGGCGCGAGGACGGCGCCGAACGGCAGTTTTGCATAGCGGTCGAGCCCTTGGCCCGAGCGCAGGCGCATGATCAGCGCGAGCGCGAGGCCTGACAGCGCCGCGAGTTCGATCGACGCCGAAAGGGCGCGCCAATCGAGCCAGATTGCCGCTGCGGCGGCGAGCTTGACGTCGCCGAGGCCGAGCCCCTGGCGCCCGCGTAGGCGCATATAAATCGCTGCGAAGCCATAGAGCAGCGCCGCGACCACGATCGCCCGCGCGCCGGCTTCCAGCGTTGCCGCGCCCCAGTCCGGCTGCCGCTCCAGGAAGATGTCGACGAGGCCGAGACCGGCGACGCTCGCGTTGAGCGCGTTGGGAATGATGAGGGCGCGCAGATCGGAGATTGCGATCGCCAACATCAGCAGCGCGAAGAGCGCGCCGAGAAGACCCTCGGCGCTCGCGAAGAGCGCGCCCGTCACTGCGCCGGCTTGGCCAGCACGTTGAGTGCGGCCGGCAGGTTGGTGGAGTCGATCCTACCGTTGCGCATCTTGGCGCGCAGTTGCTCGGCGACCTCGGACGCGTCGGCGCTATCGTGAATCACCTGCGGATGGATCATGACCACGAGCTCGGTGCGCGCGTCGGACACGGCGGTCGTCGAGAAGGCGCCGCCCACCATCGGCAATTGATCCAGCACCGGAATGCCGGAGCGCGACTTGTTGCGTGTATCGCTGACCAGGCCGGCGAGCACCACAGTCTGCCCACTCGCGACCGAGATCGTGCTCTGGACCTTGCGCTCCGAGATGGTCGGCGTGAGGTTGGTGGTTGAGTTGTCGGGCACGCTGCTGATTTCCTGCTCGATGGCGAGCGTTACGTTGTCGTTCGGGCTGACGTGCGGTTGGACATGCAGGATGATGCCGGTGTTCTGGTAGTCGACGGTGTTGACGACCGCGTTGTTGGCGCTGAGCACCGTCGCGCTGCCGGTCGTGATCGGCACCTGGTCACCGACCTCCAGCGACGCCTTCTCATTGTCGACGACGACGAGCGACGGGTTGGAGAGGATCTTCACGTCGGTCAAAGCGTGCAGCGCGTTGATGATCACATTCGGCGTCGTGCTGCCGCCGACGAACACGTTGAAGCCGGGGCTGGCGCCGGCGCCGGCGGTCGGCTGGCCCGTCACGGAGTTGATCAACGAGCCCGAATTGTTGGTCAGGTAGTACTGAACGCCGTAGTTGAGCTGGTCGTTGAGCGTCACCTCGGCGATGGTCACGTCGATGGCGACCTGCATGCGCGGCCGATCGAGCTGGTTGAGCGCCCGCTCGATGGTTCGATAGCTTTCCGCGTTGGCGTAGATCAGGAGCGAATTGGTGCTTTCGTCCGGAGTGATTCGCACCCCGGGGAGAATGGCGGGGCCCGAGTTGCCCTGCCCGAAGGCGCTGGTCAATGCCGCCGTCGCTACGCTGCCGAAGGGAGATGAGGAGCCGCTCTTGGCGTTCGAATTCGAATTCGAGCTGGAGTTAGAGTTGGAGCCGGAGCTGGAGCCTGCGCCATTATTGGGCGCGCCGCCGGTCAGGCGTTCGGTCGAGCTCAAAGTGCTCGAGCCCGAGGACGGCGCGGTGTCGCCTCCCGCATCCGCGCCGCCGCCCCCCAAGAAGATGTTCTGCAGCAGCGCCGCAATCTGTTTGGCGTCGCCGTAGTGCACCTTGTAGACCGTGACGCCGGAGCTCGCGCTGTTGGGCGAATCGAGTCGCTCGATCCAGCGCGCTGTCGCGCGCAACAATTCGGGTTTGGCGGCGACGACCAGGATCGCGTTCTGGCGCGATACGGACTGCAGCTTCACGAGGCCGTGGCCGAGGCCGGATTCGCCGGAATCCATGATCTTTTCGAGTTCGGCGACGATCGGATCGGGTTCGCTGTTGTGCACCGGATACATGCCGACCGACTGTCCACGCAGCCAGTCGACGTCGAAGCTGCGCACCGTCTCGAGCGCGGACTGACGCTCGGGGCCGGTGCCGACCACCATCAGCATCTTGCCGGCGGGATCGGTGCGAATCGCGCCCGGCCGCGCCGCGAAACCCTCGAGCAATTTGGCGAGCGTCGCGCCCGACACATACTGCAACGGGATGACGCTCATTCCGTATCCCGCTTGCGCGCTTTGGCCGCCGCCGAAATCCATCGAGCCCGGCGAACCGTCGGCGATCGGCGCGATGCGGTATCCGGCGCCCTCTCGAATCATGACGAGATTGTTGGCGCGCAATCCGCTTTCGAGAACGAACAGCACGTCCTTCTTGCTGATCGGCCTGCCGGTGGCGAGCGTGACCGTGCCTTGCGCTCTCGGATCGATTTCGTAGCTCACGCCGAGAATGTCGCCGAGAACCGCCTTGGCGACATTCGCGATCGGCGCCGATTCGAAATTGAGCGAGTAGCCGTCGCCGCCGCCGTCGACCTGCGCGGTCGCTACGACTGTCCCAGTGTCCGGCGCCGGCGCCGGCGACTGCGCCGGCGCTGCTGACGATCCGAAAAACGAGAAGCCTCTGAAGCCCGGTCCGCTCGGGTGAGGGTCCGGCGCCGGCGTCGTATTGCGAGGCTGAAAGTTCGCCGAGCGCAACGCGTCGGCTGCGGTTGGCGCTTCGTCACTACGCTCCTCGAGGATTGGACTGCATCCGGCAAGGACGAGCATGGATGCAACGACAAGGCACCGACGGCCGTGCCGAGTTACAGTTCGACAAAAAACCACGAGGGCGCCACCGTTATGGAAATGCGAGAGGCACGTTGAAACGACGGCGAAAAATCATTAATGGCTGGGTGGTGTCAAGAACACAAATATTTCCCCAGTCACGATAATGAAACAACATTGTCATGAAACCTTCAATTGACGGGTTGTCCACAGTATTGGACGCCGAAAACGAGCATCACGCGCTTGTGATGTTCTTGCGGCGCGGCGCTGCGGACGCGCGCGGGGAGGACCCCGCTCGCGCCGCAAAGACGCTGTCGCGAGTTCCTCTGCGTCATTTGTGGGAGGCGAGCGACGTTTCCGCGCACGACCTCGCCGACGAGGTGGCGACGCGCTACCGCCTGCCTCGGCTGGGCCTCAGCGACTTGATGGAGACGCGCGCGTTGTGCGCACGCTTCTCGCCGCGCTTCCTGCGCGACGCCGCTTTGTTTCCTTTCGAGGCCGGCGACGGCGTGCTGCGTCTCGCCATGGCCGATCCGGGCGATTCGGCGGTGCTGCGCGCCGCAGAGATCGAACTCGGCGCGCCGCTCGAGATCGCGGTCGCTTCGTTCGACGACATCGCGACCGCGCTTGCGCAGCGGATCGGCGAGACGAGCGCCGTCGACAGCGAGGTCGCGACGGCCTCGAGCGCGGCTGCGGAGGAGAGCGTCGAGAATCTACGTGACCTCGCCAGCGGCGCGCCGGTCGTCCGGGCGTTCGACGAGATTCTCGAGAAGGCCATCGATTTGCGGGCGAGCGACGTCCACATCGAGCCGACGCGCGACGGCCTCACGGTCCGCTTTCGCGTCGATGGCCTGCTGCGGCAGGTCGCGGCGCCGCACGACGTGATGCCGCATGCGTTGATCTCGCGCATCAAGATCGTCTCCGGTCTGAACATCGCCGAGCGGCGTCTGCCGCAGGACGGCGCTGCGCGGTTGAAGGTTGCGCGCGTCGAGGTCGACATTCGCGTCGCGACCATGCCCACTCAGCACGGCGAGGCGGCGGTGCTGCGTCTGCTGCCGCGCGACCGCGGTCTGATCGACGTCGGCAAGCTCGGCTTTTCGAGCGGCGACGAGCAGAAGGTGCGGCGCGCGATCGAATTTCCGCACGGCATGATCGTCATCACCGGGCCGACCGGCAGCGGCAAGACCACGACGCTGGCGACGATGCTGTCGATGCTCAACACGCCCACGCGCAAGATCCTCACCATCGAGGATCCGATCGAATACGAGATTCCGGGCATCAACCAGTCGCAGGTCAAGCCGTCGATCGGCCTTACCTTCGCGACCGCCATGCGCGCCTTCGTTCGTCAGGACCCCGACGTCATCATGGTCGGCGAAATCCGCGATCACGAGACGGCCGGCATCGCAATTCACGCCGCGCTCACGGGTCACCTCGTCCTGACGACGCTGCATACGGAGACGGCCGCCGCCGCCGCACCGCGCTTGATCGACCTCGGCGTCGAGAGCTTCCTGCTCAAATCCACCCTGCGGATGGTTCTCGCCCAGCGCCTGGTGCGGCAGTTGTGCGAGCGTTGCAAGACGCGGCGCACGCTCGGCGCCAGCGATCTGGCCGCTGATCCGCGCTATCAAATCTGTGGCTTCTCGTCGGGCGACGTCGTTCACGAGCCGGCGGGCTGCGAGCGCTGCGGCGGCTCTGGCTATCGCGGCCGGATCGGCGTGTTCGAGGCGATGGAGGCAGCTGGTCAGACGCGCGACCTGATTACGCCGAAGATCGACGCCCACACGCTCGATGAAGCTGCGATCCGCAACGGCATGACGACGATGATGCAGGACGCCGTCGGCAAGTGCCGCGCCGGCCTGACCTCAGTCGCCGAAGTGCTGCGCGTCACGATGGCGAGGTAGGTCATGCCGAATTTTCGCTACCGGGCGCTCACAGAGGCTGGCGAAATCGTCAGCGGGGCCGTCAGCGCGCCGCATGCCTCCGAGGTGGCGCAGCGCATCGCTCATCTCGGTTTGATTCCGATCGAGACTTTTGCCGAGGAAAACGAGAACGCGGCGGGTCGCTCCAGCGCCTTCTCGATGTTCTCGCAGCCGCGCGCGGAGGATCTCACCATCTTCACCGGCGACCTCGCGCTGTTGCTGCGCACCGGCGCGCGCATCAACGACGCGCTGGAGATGCTCGCCACGGACGCCGACATCGGCCGTATGCGACCGACGATCGCCGCGCTCGCGGCCTCGATTCTCGCCGGCGAGAGTTTCGGCGAGGCGCTGGCCAAGCACCCCGCGGTGTTCCCGCCGATCTATGTCGCGTTGGTCAAGGTCGGTGAGGCCTCGGGGACGCTCGCCCCCATTCTCGAAGCGCTGAGCGCGGAGCGTCAGCGCTCCGAGGCGCTGCGGCGCCGGCTCGCCGACGCGCTGCGATACCCCGCCTTCCTTCTGCTCGCGGCGGGCGGCGTCATGCTCTTTTTCCTCACGTTCGTGCTGCCGCAGTTCGCCAACGTGTTTCGCGATTTCAACACCAAGCTCGATCCGGTGCTCGCGACCTTCCTTGCGCTCTCCGATTATCTGCGCTCGCATACGCAATCGCTCGCGATCGGGGCGGTCGTGTTCGCGCTGGCGATCGTCTTGATCCTGCGGCAGCCCGCCGCGCGCGGCGCGGCGATCGGCGCGCTCGGCCAATTGCCGCTCGTG
This sequence comes from Roseiarcus sp., assembly GCA_036488815.1. Classification (GTDB taxonomy): domain Bacteria; phylum Pseudomonadota; class Alphaproteobacteria; order Rhizobiales; family Beijerinckiaceae; genus Roseiarcus. The sequence goes on along the minus strand of DASXGX010000064.1, from coordinate 25,333 downwards.
AAGCCGACGCTCGAATATTATCGAACCAGTCTCTTTTGTAGAAACCTCGGTCTGCTGCTCTCCAGCGGCGTTCCGCTTCCGATCAGCCTGCGAATCCTCAGCGAGATCATGACCGCCGCAGGGGGGTTCACACAGTGGTCAAATATGATCGACAAGGTCCGCCAGGGCGGAAGACTGTCGGAGGCGCTGACCGCGTCGCGGGCCTTGCCCCCGATGGCGGTGAGGACGCTGCGGCTCGGCGAGGATTCCGGACAATTGCCGATGCTCTCGGGGCGAGTCGCTGAATTCTACGAGGCCAAACTGCAACGAAGCCTGGATCGCATGCTCGGGATCGTCGGTCCGCTGGCGATCATGTTCGTCAGCACGATCGTCGGCGGCCTCATCGTGTCGGTGATGACCGCCCTAATTTCTGTCAACGAAGTCGTAAACTGAGGATTGGAACCGATGTCGAACGTCACAGACGCCAGCGCGTCCTCTTCGCGGGTTTCGCGCCGCGACGGCGAAGCCGGGTTCACCCTGGTCGAGATGCTGGTCGTCATCACCATCATCGGCCTGATCATGGGCCTGGTCGGTCCGCGCGTGCTGTCCTATCTCAGCCAGTCGAAGGGCAAGGCCGCCAAGATCCAGATCGAGAGCCTCGTCGCGGCGATGGATCTCTATTACCTCGACAACGGCCGCTATCCCGGCGCGAACGAAGGGCTCGTCGCGCTCGTCGAGCGTCCGTCGTCGGCGCCGGCGTGGAACGGGCCCTATCTCAAGACCGGCTCGGTGCCGGTCGATCCTTGGGGCCACCCGTACGTTTACAAGGTCCCCGGCGACCATGGGCCGTATGAGATCGACTCCTATGGTTCGGCGGGTCCGGAGAGCGGCGGGTCGGCGGCGACGCTGATCACCAGCGCCGAGAAGTAGAGCGCGATGCGCGGCGAGGACGGTTTTACGCTGATCGAGGTGGTGTGCGTGCTCGCGATCATCGCGCTGCTGGCGGTGATCGCGCTGCCGCAGTCGCCGCGCGCGACGACGGCGCAGGGCTTGCGCGGCTATGCGGTCGAGATCGCGGCGATGCTGAAAGCGGATCGCATTGCGGCGATTCGTCGGCATGTCTTCGTCTCGACGGCGCTCAGCGCGGCTTCGCGCACCGTTCGGTCGGGGGCGGGTGGCGGGGTACTGCAGCTTCCCGCCGATGTCGCCTTCGACGCCATCCTCGCGCAGCGTTGCAACGGCCGGGTCGTCGGGTCTTCGATCGACTTCTTTCCGAGCGGCCTATCGTGCGGCGGCGCGATCGCGCTCTCGCGCCCTGGCGCCGCTTATCAAGTTCGCGTCAATTGGTTGACGGGAGGCGTCGAGATTGTCGCATCCGAAAAATCCTGATCGTCAGGGCGAAAAGAAACCTGTTCGCCAGGGCGAGCACGGGTTCACGCTCATCGAAGGGCTGGTGGCGCTCGCCGTCGTATCGGCGGCGCTTGGCGCGCTGGCCGAGCTCAACGCGCAGAGCCGGAGCGCGACGCTCGCCGCCGAGCACAGGAGCGCGCTTGCCGAGGCGGCGCGGATGATCGAAGTCGGTTTGCCCTCTCGCGTGCAATTGGGCGGCGGCGAGCGTTCCGGCGTCGTGGACGGTTATCGCTGGCGGCTCCAGACGGCGGCGCTGCCCTCGACGGCGGGAACGCCATGGAGCCCGCGGCGGCTCTCGTTGCAGGTGCGGGGGCCCGGCGGCGAAACCTTGCAGATCGAGACCATTCGTCTTCAACCGGCGGCCGTTGCATCCCAATGAGCCCGCATTCCAGGACACCACGATGAACGCCTTGGCGACCGCGCGAAGCTGGATCGCTCGCGAGCTTGATTTCGCCGCCCAGGCGTTCACGATCGCTTACGAGGCGATGCGGCGTCCGCGCCGCGCGATCCTCATCGAGCGCCCCGAAGGAGACTTCGCCCTTGCGCCTCAGAAGTCGGGCGAGGCGGGAGAGACATCGCGGCTGCGCTTTGTCGAGGGCGGCTGGATGGTCTCCGGCGGCCCGGCGCCGCGGCTTGCGGGCGCAGACGTCGAGGTCGCTCTCGCTTCGCGTCGCTTCGTCTATCGCGAGATCGAATTGCCGCGTCAGGCGGCCGCGTTCCTCGGCGGCGTCGTGCGCGCGCAGATCGACCGTCTGACGCCTTGGACCGCGCGCGAAGCAGTCTTTGGATGGGCCGAGCCGAGAAATGTCGCCGCCGACCGAATCCTGGTCACGGTGGCCGCCGCGCCGCGCGGCTCGATCGCCGCGCTCACGCAGGCGCTCGAGGCGGGGCGGGTGCGCTCCTGGACGATCTCTACTCCCGCCAATGGCGAGGAGCCGGGCGAGGCGCGCATCGTCGTCTCGAGCGCACGCCCTGTGGCCGCCGAGCGGGAGATCGCAATCAAGCGCGTCCTCGGAGTCGCGCTCGCGCTCGCCGCTTTCGCCGCGATCCTCGCGGGGCTCGCCTCCACCTTCCTGGAGAGCGATCTCGAGGCGCAGTCCGATTCGCTGCGTCACGAGATCGCGGCGCGGCGTTCGGCGCTGACGGGGGGCGGCGGCGCTCAGCAAAAAGCCTTGGCGATGATGAATGCGAAAAAGCGCAGCACGCCGGCCAGCGTCCTCGTGCTGGAGGCGCTTTCGCGCGCTGTGCCCGACAACACCTACCTCACGCAGCTACACGTCGAGGGCGGCAAGGTGCAAATCGCCGGCTTGACGGAAGACGCGCCGGGCTTGATCCGGCTGATCGAACAGTCGCCGTCCTTCAAGCACGCCGAGTTTGACGCTCCGACCACGCAATCGCCGGGCGAGCGCGGCGAGCGGTTTCACATCGAGGCTCATGCCGAACCTGTCTTCACGGTGCAGCCATGATCGACTGGATTCGCCAAAACGCGCATGCCCGCAGGCAGGCGCTTTCCGCTCTGGTCTACACGGTCGCCGTGTTTGGCCTCGCCGGGTATGCGATCACCGCAACATGGAGCGTCGTCGCCGCGCACGCCGACGTGGATGCGCTGAGCGAGCGGCTTGCGGCGCTCAAAGCGCATACGCACCGCGGCGCCGGCGCGGGCGCGAACGCCGCCCACGCTTCGCCCTTCCTGCATGAAGCGACGGTGACGCTGGCGGGCGCGGCGCTGCAGCAGCGCGTCGAGCAGGCGGTCGCCAAGGCTGGCGGATCGCTCCAGTCGGATGAGGAGCAATTGGACAGCCTCGGCGACAAGGACGGCTTCATTCGCCTGACGGCGAATTTCGACCTGACGCAAGCCGGACTGCAGCCGCTGCTGTACGATCTCGAGGCCGGGATGCCGTATCTGTTCGTCGAGTCGCTCGACATTCAATCGCCCGAGGCGACGGGAGAGGCTGAGGCGGGCCCGATGCATGTCGCCCTCACCGTGTCGTCGAAATGGGAGCCGGGCCTTTGAAGCGTGCATCGATCGTTATCGCCGCGCTCGCCGCGGCGACGCTCGCCGCCGCGGCCGAGGAAGGCGTTTCGTCCGCGAGCGCCCCGCAGGCGGCGGCTGAGGGCAATCCGCTGTGGGCGATTCCCTCGGACAGTCTCTCGGCGACGCGCGACCGGCCGCTCTTTTCCCGCTCGCGCCGTCCGGCCGCCGTCGCCGTCGCGCCCGTATCGACGCCGACCGCGACTGTCGTGGCGAAGCCGGCCGCGCCCGAGCCGCCGCCGTTCAAGCTGCTCGGCACGATCGTCGGCCTCGAGGCCCGCGTCGCGCTATTGAAGGACCGGTCCAGCAGCTCCGTGCTGCGCGTGCACGAGGGCGAGACCCAGTCGGGATGGCGCGCGGTCAAGGTCGCGGCGCGCTCGATCGTGCTGGCGCGCGGGGCGGACACGGTGACGCTGGACCTGCCGAAGCCGGACGCTGCGGCGGACGATCCGTCGGAACAGAGCGCGCAAGCCGATGCGGACGGGGCGGTCGCGGCCACCGCGCCTGTCCTTCCGCCCACTAACGGCGCCGACCCCGACACGCCCCGGAGGCCCGACGGCGATGCTCCAGCCGGCCCAGGCGTCCTGCCGCGCTTCCGACATTGATCAGCTAGCGCATTCTCCATTCTGGTCGACGCGCCGAGCAGCTCTTTTCGTCATGCCCACGCCGCGCCTACAATTCTAATGTCCATAGGGTCTTCGTGACGGCGCCGCGTGGATGGCCGGGACAAGCCCGGCCAAGACGGTGTGCGTCAACCCATTTGCAAATGGCTCTAGCAGACTGCCCGCCCCGCGCGGGACGGGGCGAAGCCTGCAGCGCCAGCCTCAGGCGGGCGGGAGCGCGCCGTCGAAATCGTCGCTCCAAGCGAGAACGTCGAACGGCTCGTCACCTTTGTCTTTCAAGACGAAGACGATCTCCGCGCGGTATTTGCGCCCGTCGCCGAAGTCGGCGACGATTTCGGCCCGGATGGCCTTGGAGGGCGTGAGGTTTGTGAACTGCGCCCCTGGGCCCAGCGCTTTGGTGATGGCGGCGGGGTCGGCGTCGGGGTCGGAACGCAACTTCAGCAGCGGCGCGAGCAGGTCCGGCGTCATCTGCGGCAGCGCGGCCAGCACGGCCGGATCGGCGTCGAGCGCATCCACCTTCGCCTCGCCGCTGTAGACCGTCACATAAGGCTGCATTCTCGCGACCAGCGGCTCCGGCAGGCCGAGCACGAGGCTGAGTTCGAGCGCACTGCCGAACGGACCCAGCCGCGGGCCGTAGCGTAGCTTCGCCGCCCGATAAGCGTCGGTCTCCTGCTGCGCCGTCTTCTCGTCGGCGTCGCCTCGCCAGGCGAGGATGTGGGAGACCATTTCGTCGGCCTTGTCGGCAGGAACTCCGAGTTCGGAGATCAGACCCGCCAGCACCTCCTTCGGCGCGGCGTTGAGATCGATGCGCGCCGATTCCGGGCGGCAGTCCACGACGACGCGCGCGCGACCCAATCGAGTCTCGATATGGCCGTGGGCTTTCTGCCGCGCATCGGTCGTGGCGAGCGCGTGATAGGCCGCGAGTTCCAGCCCGGCGCGGATCGCCGCCTCGGCTTGCACCCGTTCGCCCGGCAGGACGGACGCCGACGCGCTCGTCTTGGCGTAGGCGAGATAGATCGAAGCGAGCGCCGTCAGCGCCGCGATCATCCACAGCGCCGCGACAAGCACGAAGCCGCTCTCGCCGTCGCCTGAAGGCTTTCCCACGCGCATCGCTCTTTACTGGCTCGGTTGGTCTGTCATCCGCCCGGTCGTGGGCTGGCTGGATTCGTCCTGCTTCTTTTTCTCGGGCGGCGGCGCGGTGACGTGAAGCGCGAACGCTGTCGAGGCGGCGAGGACTCGGCCGGCCGTCGCGTCGCGCAACGTGATGCGCATGGCGGTCGGCAATTTCTTCGCGCCGCGCCAACTCGGCGCCCAGGCGACGCCCGCTCCCGAATAGGCGAAGTTCACATGGACGGATCCCCGCGTCAGAACGACCGGATCCTTCAACGCGATTACGCCAGCCTCGGCGCCGGGCGCCATCGGGACGAAAGGCGCCTGTTCGCGCACGAGCGCGACGCCGTTTCCGTCCCGCCGCGCGCTAATGCGCACGATTTCGAGTTCGCTGCGCGCGGCAGGGCCATAAGACGAGCGAACGAAGGTGACGGAGGAGGGGGAGCCGTCGAAGAAGGGTATTTTCGAATCGCCCCCTGGCGTGACGTAGACCGCCGCCGCGAGGTCGGCCGCCATGCGCTCGATCGCGAGACTCGTAAGGTCGGCGCGCTGAGCGTCGGCGAGACCGTGGCTCCAGCTCGGAATCCATTGCCCCGCGATGACGCCGAGCGCGCCGAGGATCGCGGCCATCACCGCCACCGAGGCGAGCGCTTCGATCAACGAAAAGCCGTCTTCGGCCGCCAAGCCGCCGCCGCCGGTCCGCCGGTCGCGCGCGGTCATGGTGTCGCTCTTGCTGCGGGCGTCATGGGACCGTTTCATAGAGGCGCCATGTCAAGGATTTGCGACGGGGCGGCCGGGTGGCGCAAGCGCGCCAATTCCGCCTCCGCCGGCCGAAGCGCCAAAGTTCGGTTTTGCCGATTGCGGCGACTTCGTTCTAGACTGCCCCTTCGAGGCTCGCCTCGCTGACGGCGAATGCTCGTTCGACTTGTCTCGCTTGTCGCCCAAAGCCAGGGAGCGAACAAATGCCCGCCACTCGCAATGTCGCCGTCTTCGTCGGGAGCCTACGGAAGGGGGCCTTCAGCCGGCTGATCGCAAAAGCGCTCATCGCGGCCGCGCCCCCGGAGCTCAAAGCCGAAATCATCGAAATCGGCCAACTGCAGCTCTATAACCAGGACGACGACGCCGCGCCGCCGCAGACCTGGGTCGAGTTCCGCGATCGGGTCAGGGCGGCCGACGCCGTGCTTTTCGTCACGCCGGAATACAATCGGTCGGTGCCGGCGGCGCTCAAGAACGCGCTCGACGTCGCCTCCCGTCCTTACGGCCGCAGCGCCTGGAACGGGAAGCCCGGCGGCGTGGTGAGCGTCTCGCCCGGCGCGATCGGCGGCTTCGGCGCGAACCACCATCTGCGTCAGTCGCTCGTGTTCCTGAACGTGCCGGCGATGCCGCAGCCCGAAGCCTATATCGGTGGCGCGGCGACCATTTTCGCCCAGGACGGCAGCGTCGCCAATGAAGGCGTGCAGAAATTCCTCACCGATTTCATGACCGCCTTCGCCGCCTGGATCGAAGCCAACATCCGCGCTTGAGTCTGTACCATTTCGAGACGGCAAGGGGTGCTCCATGACCGCGGACGATCCGAGAAGCTGGATGTGGCCGGAGGCGCTCGCCATGCTCGCGCGGGCCGAGCGAATGCGCCGCGACATTTTCGCGCTCTCGCCGGCCGCTCGGCCGGCCTGGGAGCCGCCGGTCGACGTCCTGGAGACCGACAAGGAGGTTCTCATCTTCGCCGCGCTGCCCGGCGTCGCCCCAGAGCAGGTTGAAACTGTGATCGAGGGTCCCGACCTGATCATTGCCGGCCGGCGCGTTCTGCCGCCGCAGTTGCGCACCGCCGCCATTCATCGGCTCGAACTTCCGCAAGGATATTTCGAGCGACGCGTGTCCCTGCCGCCGGGGCGTTACGACGCAGTGGCGCGGACGGTCAGCGATGGATGCCTGCTCATCAGGCTTCACAAGGTGTGAGGGAGCGTCGATCATGAACTTGCGCCGAGAGCCGGATAGGGCGCTGCCCGAAGCGGGATCGAACGCGGCGGGCGGCGGGCCGCCGTTGCCCCCGGACGCCCTCATCGTCGTGCCGGTGCGCGACACGGTGCTCATGCCGGGGACGGTATTCCCGATCACCATCAGTCGGCCGCGCTCGATCGAGGCGGCGCAGCAGGCGGTTCGCGAGGAGCGTCAGATCGGCGTCCTGATGCAGCGCGATCCCTCCGTCGAGGACCCGTCCGCCCTCGACCTCCATCGCACCGGCACGATCGCCAATGTGCTGCGCTATGTCACGGCGCCCGACGGCGCGCATCATGTGGTGCTGCAGGGCGTGCAGCGCTTTCGCGTTGTCGAATTCGTGCGCGAGCATCCCTTCTTTATCGCCCGGGCGGAACGCATCGAGGAGCCGGAGGCGCACACGCCGGACATCGAGGCGCGCTTCCGGAACTTGAAGCAGCAGGCGTTGGAGACGCTCGAGTTGCTGCCTCAGGCGCCGCGCGAGCTCGTCGTCACCGTCCAGTCGATCGCCTCGCCGAGCGCGCTCGCCGACCTGGTCGCCGCCTATATCGACATCACCGCCGAGCAAAGACAGGAATTGCTCGAGACCGTCGATCTCACCGCGCGCATCGACAAGGTCACGAAGCTTCTGGCGGAGCGCCTCGAGGTTCTTCGTCTGACCAACGAAATCGGCCAGCAGACCCGGGCGGCGTTCGACAAGCGGCAGCGCGAGGCGGTGCTGCGCGAGCAGATGGCGACGATCCAGCGCGAACTCGGCGAAGGCGACGCTCGGACCGCCGAGGTGCACGAGCTGAGCGAGAAGCTCGCCCGCGCCGCCATGCCGGCGGACATCGAGGAGCAGGCGCGCAAGGAGTTGCGCCGCTACGAACGGATGCCGGAAGGCGCGATGGAAGCGGGGATGGTGCGCACCTACCTCGACTGGCTGCTCGATCTGCCCTGGGCGCCGCCCGAGGAGCGGCCGATCGACATCAAGGAGGCGCGCCGCATTCTCGACGAAGACCATTTCGGCCTCGAGAAGATCAAGCAGCGCATCGTCGAGTTTCTCGCGGTGCGCAAGCTCGCGCCGAGCGGCAAGGCGCCGATTCTGTGCTTCGTCGGGCCGCCGGGCGTCGGCAAGACCTCGCTCGGCCAGTCGATCGCGCGCGCGATGGGCCGGGCCTTCGTGCGCGTCAGCCTCGGCGGGGTGCACGACGAGGCTGAAATCCGTGGCCACCGCCGCACCTATGTCGGCGCGCTGCCCGGCAATATCATCCAGGCGATCCGCAAGGCGAAGTCGCGCGATTGCGTGATGATGCTCGACGAGATCGACAAGATGGGCAGAGGAATCCAGGGCGACCCCTCCGCCGCGATGCTCGAGGTTCTCGACCCCGAGCAGAATTCGACCTTCCGCGACAATTATCTCGGCGTTCCCTTCGACCTGTCGCGCATCGTGTTCATCGCCACCGCCAATCTTCTCGACACGATCCCCGGACCGTTGCGAGACCGCATGGAGATCATCAGCCTCGCCGGCTACACAGACGACGAGAAGCTGGAGATCGCGCGGCGCTTCCTCGTGCGGCGCCAGATGGAGGCGAACGGCCTCAAGGCGGGGCAGGCCGAGATCGAGAACGATGCGCTGCTGGGCATCATTCGCGACTATACGCGCGAGGCGGGGGTCCGAAATCTCGAACGCGAGATCGGGCGGGCCCTTCGCAACGCCGCCGTCAAGATCGCCGAGGGCAGCGCGGACCATGCCGCGATTGGCGCCGCTGACCTGCCGCAGATCCTGGGGCCGCCGCGATTCGAGAACGAAGTCGCGATGCGCACGAGCGTGCCGGGCGTCGCCACGGGCCTCGCGTGGACGCCGGTCGGCGGCGACATCCTCTTTGTCGAGGCCGCCCGTTCGCCCGGCCGCGGCGCGCTCATCCTCACCGGTCAGCTCGGCGAAGTCATGCGCGAGAGCGCGCAGGCGGCGATGACGCTGGTGAAGACCCATGCCTCGGCGCTCGGCGTCGGCCTCGAGGCGTTTGAAAAGAGCGACGTGCACATTCACGTGCCCGCAGGGGCGACGCCGAAGGATGGACCGAGCGCGGGGGTCGCCATCTACACCGCGCTCGTTTCGCTGTTCACCAACCGAACGGTCCGCAGCGACACGGCGATGACGGGCGAGATCTCGTTGCGCGGCCTCGTTCTGCCGGTCGGCGGCATCAAGGAGAAGGTCACGGCCGCGGCGCGGGCTGGCCTGACGCGCGTGATGCTGCCGGCGCGCAACCGCCGCGACTACGACGACATCCCCTCGGATGCGCGCAAGCAGCTCGAATTCGTCTGGCTGGAGCGTGTCGAGGACGCGATCGCCAACGCGCTCGAGGAAGCGCACGCTGGCGTCCCGGCGACAGCGGAGGCGTGACAGCGGGGCCACCTAGCGCCGGGCGCGCCCGAGTGAAAGCGTCGTCGCGGCGGCCATGACCGCGGCGAAATAGACCGCGAAGCCGGGAATCTGCAGCGAGAAGTCGACGATCGAGTGCAGCGTAGCGAGGACGAGCGCTGCAAGCCCGAAGATGGGCGCGAAACGGAGCTTGTGGCGCACCCTCACGCCATGAACAAAGACCCCGGCGAGCGTCACATAGCCGACTGCCAGAACCGCGAGGAAGAGGACGCCCAGGCCGAGCCAGCCCTCGAGGAAGAGGTTGTGCGCCCGCTCCCAAACGCCAAAAATGCCGGCGCAGGCGAAGTCGCGATAGACGGGAAATACGTCCTGGAACGCGCCGAACCCGGCGCCCCAGAGCCAGTTGTCGCGGATGGCTTGAAGTATCGAGGTGAAGGCGCACCAGCGGCCATCGTCGACTCCGCCCTCTTGCATTCGATAGGCGGAGCGGCCGGCGAGCAGCGCAAAAAGGCTGGCGACGACAAGAAGCGCGCCTATCGCCGCCGCGCGGCGCGGCCATTTATCGAGCCCGTCGACCGGCTGATCGCGGGTCATCGGTCGCGTCGCGATGAGCGCGACCGCGACGAACGCGGCGACGAAGGTCGCGCCGACCGCCCCGCGCGACTGCGTGAGAAAGAGTGCGACGGCGCAATCGAGAGCGGTGAAGGCATGGAGAAGCACCTGGGCGTGCCTGCCGGGCCAGCGGATGTCGAGACCGGCCGCCTTCTTAACCAAGGAACGGAGCCGGACGTTGCGGAGCTCACGAAGCCCAAGTCCAAGGTTGAGCAGGAACGCGAGCCCGAAGAAGGCGCCCGCCGTGTTGCGATTGACGAAGGTCGCGGTGAGCGAGCCGACGTAAGCTCTCTTTGTCTCGAAGAGGAGCTGGCCGGGGAAAAACAGCTCTTGCAGGATGCCGAACACGGCGTAGCCGGCGCCGAAATAGGCGAGCGCGCGCCAGAGACGTAGCGCTTCGTGGTCGCCTTGAAAAAAGACGAGCGCGCCAACAAAGGCAAGGAAGGGAAGCGCGAGCGAGGGTAGGGCGTCGAGCGTCATGCCGGGCGCGACCGAGATCGTCGCCTGCGCTGTCCCAATGTTCTCGGTGACCGACCGCCATGCGCCGTTGGCGACGGCGGCGCCGGGGATCGGCAGCGTCTGGAAGGCCGCGTAGCCAAGGAGGACCGCGGCGAGCAGGATCGCTAGAGCGCGAACGACGCGGATCGGGGCCGAGCCGATCGGCCGCAAGGCCGACACGATGGCGAAGCCTGAGAAGGCGATCGCCGCGAAGCTCGACTGCACGCTCGAAGCCGACCCGTAGGCGAACGTGGTCAAAACGATCGCCGCGAGGAAGCCTCGCTCGAGCCAAGCGCGAGAGGCGAGCGGCGCGTGCGTCAACGCGGACGTCGGCGCCAGCGTCATGAAGCGCTCCGCTCCCATGCCGTGGCGACTTCGACACTGACCGGGGCGCCGAGGAACGCCGGGACGAGGGTCCTGCGCTTCGCAGGCGTGTCGGGGCGTCGTTGGCCGTCGCAAACCCGTAGGGCGCCGGCCGCGGCGTTGGCGAGCAGTTGAAGGCGGATGGCCGGCTCCTCTGAGGGCGTCGCGGTCGGCAGGCAGCCGCTTCACGATTCGACTATCGCAGTCATTGCGTGTCTGCAACCATTTATGCTACTTATACGTGTGCTGCCGAATCGAAGAGGGGATCGTGACCGCAGTTCGCCAGTCGCCTTACGCCGCCCCTGCGGCGGCTAAGGATTGGAGCCTGTCGTCCCGCGCCGTGCCGCCGATCGCGGCGGCGCTCGACGCTGCCCTTCTTCTGTCGGCAAGCGCCTTGGGGGATGGCGCCTACCAGCTCTACGCGACCGGAACGCTGGCCTCGCTCGACGCGGCGGCCGGCATTGGGCTGATCTCGGCCGCGCTGTTTGGCCTTTCCGCCCAAGTGGAGGGGCTTTACCGCCTTCCTGCGCTCCTGGCCCCGGCGGCCAATCTCGCCCGGCTCATCACAATCCTGGCGATCGCTCAACTCGGCATCGTCTGTATCCTGTTCCTGCTGAAAATCGGGTCTGAATACTCGCGCGGCGCCATGATCGCTTTCACCGCCGCCGCCGCCGTCGCGATTCCGGTCGGCCGCTTTGTGCTCGCACGCGGGGTTCGCGCCGGCATCCGCCGTGGCTTCGTCAAAGGTCGCCGCGTCGTGACGCTCGGCCACGCCGCCGAACTCGAGAGCATGCGAGAGTTCGATTTCCTGGCCTTCGGGATGGAGGAGGTCGCGCGGATCGCTTTGCACGGCGACGGGAGCGCGGGCGACGGCGCGCTGGGACCGCAGGATCGGGATCGCGTCGCTAACGCGATCAAGGCGGCCCGCGAGCGACAAGCTCTCGAATTTGCGCTGGTCATGCCGTGGAGCCGCGACCGCGAGCTTTCGGAAGTCTGCGCGCTGCTGCGCGCCTCGCCGCTGTCGGTGCGTCTCTATCCCGACCGACGCATTCGCGGCATTCTGCGGGAAAGAAACGCGCGCGGATTCGGCGGCGCTTTTTCCGTCGAGTTGCAGCGCGAGCCGCTGAGCACGCGTGAGCGTGCGCTCAAGCGCGCGATCGATGTCGGCCTTGCCGCCTTAGCCTTGGTTACGCTCGCGCCGTTCTTGGCGGCGATCGGCATTGCGATCCGGCTCGACAGCAAGGGACCAGCCGTCTTTCGACAAGTTCGCTGCGGTTTCGACAACTGCGAATTCGTCATGTTCAAATTCCGGACGATGACGGTGCTGGAGGACGGCCCGATCATCCAAGCCCAGCGCGGCGACAGCCGCGTCACACGGATCGGGCGTATCTTGCGGCGCACCAGCGTCGATGAACTGCCGCAGCTCCTCAATGTGTTGCGCGGCGAGATGTCGCTCGTCGGACCGCGGCCGCACGCGCTTGCGCATGACGACGAATACAAGGCGCGCATCGACAATTACGCGCTGCGCCATCACGTAAAGCCGGGCCTGACGGGCGCGGCGCAAGTGCGGGGATTGCGGGGCGAAACGCGGCGCCTTTCGCAGATGGAGCAGCGAGTCGAGCGAGACCTCTGGTACATCGACAATTGGTCGCTCACGCTCGACCTCAAGATCATCGCGATGACCTGCGTCGCCTTGGTCCGCTTCGATGCCTACTAGGCCTACGGCGCTGCGCGGCGTTCCCGGCCCGCGAAGGCGGCGCGCCTTCGCCGTTGGGTCACGCCACGCGCATCCCGACCATTCCCAGCGCCGTTTCGCCCTGTCGAAGCCGCTGAGCCGGCTGGACAGGCGCGACCCGCCGTGTCGGTCCAATTCTTTGAAAACAATTCGATTTCAAGGGTTGCGATTTACACCAAATGCGTTATAGCAAGCGCACGACACTCATAGGTTGCATTCTGGCATGGGCTGGGCGGGGTCGACAAAGCGCCTTTCTGGGTATCTGACGGTGCTCGCGGTCGCTTTCGCGGCTCTAGGCGGCTGCTCGATGGTTCCCGACAGCGGGCCGTCGCGACACGCCGTCGAATCGCAGGCGACCGTTTCGACTCTCGACGCGAGCGGCGGCGCCCTTCTCGACTATGCGCTCGTGGATCTGAACCGCTTCGTCCTTCCCTGGATCGAGGACCTCGGACCGGGCTCATTGCTGCAGACGTTCGGCGCCGGCCATGGCCCGGCGCCCGAAATCGAGGTCGGCGTCGGCGACACGCTTCAAGTGACGCTTTTCGAGGCGCAGGCAGGGGGCCTTTTCATCCCAACCGACGCGGGCAGCCGGCCGGGAAATTTCGTATCGCTTCCGAATCAGACCGTCGACGCGAGAGGCTACATCACCGTTCCCTACGCCGGGCAGGTGCGGGCGCTGAACCGCGGAACCCCGGCCATCCAAAGGGACATCATCGACCGGTTGAAGGATCGCGCGATCGACCCGCAGGCGATCGTCTCCATCGTCGCTCAGACGTCGACCCAGGTCACCGTCATCGGCGACGTCGGCACGCCCGGCAAGATCGCGATCAACCCCGCCGGGGACCGTGTGCTCGACGCGATTTCGAGGGCTGGCGGCATTCGCAATCCCGGTTACGAAGAATTCGTCACGCTGCAGCGCAACGGCCTCAAAGGGACGGTCTATTTCATCAATCTCGTGAGGGACCCGCGCGAGAACGTCTTCGTCGCGCCGGGCGATACGCTGTACGTCTATCAATATCAACGCGCCTTCATGGCCTTCGGCGCGACGGGCGCGAGCGGCCAGTTCAAATTCTTGCAGGAGAACGTGACGCTCAGCGACGCCGTCGGCAAAGCGGGCGGACTTCTCGACAACCGCGCGGAGCCGGGACAGGTCTTCGTCTACAGGATCGAAAAGCGGTCGACGCTGGAGCGGATGGGCGTCGACACGGAGAAGTTCGCCAGCGACCGGCAGGACATCCCGACGATCTTCCGCGTCAATTTCCGCGATCCCTCCGGCTTCTTCGCGGCGCGCCGATTTCCGATGCGCGACAACGACGTCATCTACGTCGACAACGCCGCAGAGGTCGAGATCACGAAATTCCTCGCCATGCTCACGACCATCACCGGCGGGGCCTCGTCGGTTGCGGTCGACGCGGCGGCGACGAAGGCCTCGGTTCGATATCTGCAGAATCGATGCATCGAAAGCGGGTGCTGAGGCGGTCATGAGATCAATCGACCTGCGGCAGCGAAGTGGGGCGCGACTATGGAGGGGAGCGTGATGCCGAACAACGCAATCCGGCGCGCAGCGGCCGTCTTGTGCGCCTTCGCCGTGTTGAGCGGAGCCGCCGCCGTCGCGCAGAGCGCCCCGCCCTCACCGCGGAGCATCTCGTTTCCAAAATTGCCGAATTCCGAAATCGAGGGGTTCAAGGCCAATCCGCGAGGGCTGTTGACGGAATACCCATCAGCGGGACTTCCGCTCTCGACCCGTGCGCGCAATCTCTTTCTATCCGACCCTGACCTGCTCGCTACGCTCGTCGATCTGGCGAAAGACGCTACCGATCCGCAAAGGGCGGCCATCGGCGCCGGCCTCGCCGAGGCGGCCCGCATGTTGGCGGCCGTCGATCCGCAGAAGGCGGCGCAGATTCAGGCGGCGATTGCGCAGTCGGGGGTCGACATGTTGATCGCGGCGTTCGTCGCCGGCGCCGGAGGAGTTCGCACGGCGGCGACCGGAGGCGCGGCCGGCGGAGCCGGTGGCGCAGGCAGCGGCGGCCAGATCGGTGGCGTCACAACTCTAAGCGGGTCGAATGTCGGGTCGAGTTCGGGCGGTCAGTCGTTCGGCGCCTCCAACAACGCTTCGCCATCCTACTCGGTCGGCGCCGGCGGCGGCCTGACTTATCCGACCAGCCAATCGACAAGTCCATCCAAGTCATCGCTGTAGGAAATTCGACGATGCACGCCCTGCCGAAAGTTTGGAATGACGAGTTCGCTTTGCGGCTCCGGAATTTGCTTGGAACTCGCTCATGCTGAAGCGTCTCGACGTGCGGCGCGCTGAATATCCGGACGTCAGCGTCGAGCCGACGGTTGCGCCGGCCGTGCCGATCGACTTCGACCAATTGCTGGCCGCCGTTCGCCGGCAGATTCGTCTCGTCGGCGTCGCGGCGGGCGTCGGCGCCCTGCTGGGCCTCGCGTATACGCTCACGGCGGTTCCCCGATATACGGCGACGACCGACATCCTGATCGACAGCCAAAAGGATCAGAACTCGCTCTCGGCTTCGATCGCCGAACTGACGTTCGACACGGGCGCGATCGACAGTCAGGTGGAGGTGCTGAGGTCAGAGAAGATCGCACTCTCCGTCATTTCGGCGATGAACCTGACGCATGACCCGGAATTCATGGGCGCGCGCGGCGCCCTGATCGGACAGGCGATAGCGCTGCTGCGCGCTGCGTTCGACTTCAACGGCTGGTTCATGAGCCGCGAGCGGTCGGACGCGGAAGAGGAGGACGTCTTGAAGCGCGCGGCGATCGCGCAATTGCGCGCGAATCTCGACGTGCACCGGATTGCGCGCACCTATGTGTTGGCGGTCGACTACACCTCGCCCGATCGCGGTAAGGCGGCGGCGATCGCGAACGCCTTCGCGGACGCGTATCTCACGGATCAACTCGACGCGAAATTCGAAGCGACGCGGCGGGCGGCCGGATGGCTGCAGAACCGCATTTCGGAGTTGAAGCAGCAGTCGCTCGCCGCCGACTTCGCCGTGCAGAACTTCAAGGCCGCCAAAGGCATCGTTGTGACCGGCGGCGATCGACCGGGGCTCATTTCCGATCAGCAACTCACCGAGCTCAACGAGCAGATGGTGCTCGCGCGCGCCGACACGGCGAAGGCCGAGGCGCGCTACGACCAGATCCAGGAGCTGCTGAAGTCGGGCCGAACGGGAGCGTCGGTGCCGGACTCGCTCGCCAATCCCGTCATCACCGACTTGCGCGAAAAGTATCTCAACGCCTCGAAGCTCGAAGCGCAGCTCGAGAGCAAGCTGGGAAGCGGCCATCTCCAGGTGATCAATCTGCGAAAGGAGATGGCTGAGTTCGAACGCCTGATCTACGAGGAACTGCAGCGAATCGCCGAGAGCTATCGCAGCGACGCCGAGGTGGCGCGCCAGAAGGAGCAGTCGCTGACCTTGGCGATGTCGAGCCTCGTCGGCGCGAACGCCTCGACCAATCAGACTCTTGTGCAGTTGCGCGAGCTGGAGCGTGAATCCGAGACCTATCGCAACCTCTATCAGACGTTTATGCAGCGCTATCAGGAAGCGCTTCAGCAGCAATCCTTTCCGGTCAGCGAAGCGCGGGTCATCACGGCGGCGACGCAGCCCGACATCGCGAGTTACCCGAAGCGGGGGCTGACCCTCGCGCTGTCGTTGATCTTCGGCGCGATGGTCGGCTCTGGCCTCGGGGCTTTGCGCGAGTATCGCGACCGCGTGTTCCGCGCAGCGTCGCATGTTCGCGACGAACTCGGTCTTGAGTTTCTGGGCATGTTGCAAATTGTCGAAGAACAGGTCTCGGTCGAGAACGAGACCGCTGCGCATCGGAATCCAAGACAGATCCACGCCAACACGTCTCTACAGCGCTATACGATCGATCATCCGCTCTCGAGTTTCTCGGAGACCCTGCGCTCCGCGAAAGTCGCGATTGACCTCGCTCTGGGGGATCAGCAATCGAAGGTGGTTGGCGTCATTTCCATGCTGCCTCACGAAGGCAAGTCGACCATCGCGAAGAACCTCGCCTCGCTGCTTGCGCACCTTGGCGCGCGCTGCCTGCTGATCGACGCGGATTTACGCAATCCGGGATTGACGCGGGCCATGGCCCGACACGCCGACGCCGGCCTCGTTGAGGCGATCCGAGGCGACCGGTCGATGCAAGAGCTTCTCTTGTCGGAACCCGACTCCGGGCTTGACGTGCTTCCCGCGATCATCAGAAAGCGGGTGCAACATTCGAGCGAAATGCTGTCGTCCCCCGGCATGCGCAGCCTTCTCGCGAACGCGGGCGAAACCTATCAATACATCGTTGTCGATTTGCCTCCGCTCGGGCCCGTGGTCGACGTGCGGGCGGCAGCTTCGATGTTCGACGCCTTCCTGCTGGTGGTGGAATGGGGGCGCACGCCGCGCGTCATGGTTCAAAACATGTTGAGCGCGGACAGCGTTCTGTTCGAGAAATGCATCGGCGTTCTCTACAACAAGGTCAATTTGAAGAAGGTCAATCTCTACGAGAGCTACGGCTCAAAGGACTATTACTACGGCCGCTACAACGCGTACTACAATAAAGACAGAAACGTGGAGGCGGCGCTTTGAACGTTCAACGCGCCACCGTGACTCCCGCGACGCTTGTCACGTCGCTGATCCTCACCGGGATCGCGCTCGCGGTCGCGTGTCTCGCCGTTCGCACGTTGATCCTGTTCGCGGTCAACGCCGATCTTTTGGATTTGGCGGCGGCCATCGAAAAGGGAGCGCAGCCGGACGCCGTCTATCTCGCCCGCTTCGTCGCCGGCGCGGCGCATGACGGCGCCTCCATCGGGTGCAGCGATCCCGTCACGCGCGCCAGCCTCACCGTCAATCTGGCCGGGCTCGAGGCCGCGACGAACGCGCTCGACACGACGCTGATCGACTCCGCGGAGCGGAACGCGAGGCGGGCCGCCGAACGTCGGCTGATCTGCAACCCCCTCGACGGCAACGCTTGGCTTCGTTACGCGATCGTCCTCACGCGGGCGAATGGGCCGGTCGCTTCGGCGCTCGGCGCGCTCCGCGTTTCGTACTGGGCGGCGCCGAGCGAGAGCTGGGTCATCGAGCCACGCCTGGCGTTTGCGACGAATCTCCACCTCGCGGGCGTTGAGAGCGTCTCGAGCGAATACCTGAACGATCTCAGGCGCTATGTCGCGCTTGAGCCGATAGGCCGAGTTGCGGCTTTCTATGTCGCGGCGCCGGGCAAATTACGCGCCGCCCTGCGCCCGCTGATCGACGCGCAGATCGAAGCGCGGAGGCGAGCGGTCATCGCCGAGATCGACCGTCTTAGCGTCGACGACGGGCGTCAACCGCAATGATCGCCGAACACGCCCTCTCGCAAACACCGACCGAGACATGCGCTTCGCGCCGCGCCCTCGCGCCCGGCGAGCGTTGGTGCGTCGCGATGACCTTGCCGCAGCGGGAGCGCGTCGCCGAACTCAACCTCGCGAAC
Source organism: Roseiarcus sp. (assembly GCA_036488815.1). GTDB lineage: Bacteria > Pseudomonadota > Alphaproteobacteria > Rhizobiales > Beijerinckiaceae > Roseiarcus. The sequence continues at coordinate 7,130 of DASXGX010000064.1, read as the reverse complement.
CAAAACTTCCGCAGCTTTCTGCCGATTCAAGTCGAGACGCGACGTCACGCCCGCAAGTTCAGGACCGTGCTTGCGCCCGTCTTCCCCGGCTACATCTTTGTCGCGCTGGACGTCGAACGTCATCGCTGGCGCAGCGTGAACGGCACCTTCGGCGTCTTGCGTCTGATCACCGATGGCGAGCGGCCGCTCGCGGTCGCCAAAGGCATCGTCGAGACGCTGATTCAATCGAGCGATCAGCGCGGCGCCTTGAGCTATGCGGGTAAGCTGGCGATCGGCGACCGCGTCGAACTCGTCGCGGGCCCGTTCGCGGGCGCGCTGGGTATCCTGCAGCGTCTTGACGGCGCAGCGCGCGTCCAAGTGTTGCTCCAATTGCTCGGCGGCCCCGTCAAAGTCACGGCGGAACGAAGCATGGTCGCCGCCGCGCCCTGAACGGTGGCGCGAAGCTGGGTTTGTTTCTGGGGCGGCGATTCACCGCAACGGCGGTAGCATGCCCGCGCCTCTCGCGCCCCAGGGGCCGCAACGCAAAGGTCGACTTCAAAGGAAGCGACGCGAATGCAGCGCGATCGGCGGCGACCTTCGCGAGAAGTCGCCGCGGTTCCGAATCCCGCGTCGAAAGCGAAACATCAGATCTAACTTGTATTTGTCGAGAGGGCGCCGTGAACGAGCGAAAAGTTGCCTTGATTACCGGCGTGACCGGTCAGGATGGAGCCTACCTCGCCGAATTTCTGCTCGAGAAGGGCTACGTCGTTCACGGGATCAAGCGACGTTCGTCAAGCTTCAATACCGGCCGCATCGAACATCTCTATGAAGACCCCCATGCCGGCGAGCCGCAATTCCTTCTTCACTACGGCGACATGACGGACGCGACCAACCTCATCCGCATCATACAGGAGACGCAGCCGCGCGAGATTTACAACTTGGCGGCGCAGTCGCACGTTCAAGTCTCCTTCGAAGCGCCCGAATACACCGCGAACGCTGACGCACTTGGAACGCTGCGCCTGCTCGAGGCGATCCGCCTTCTGAGGCTGGTGGGAAGGACCCGTTTCTATCAGGCGTCGACCTCGGAGCTCTACGGCAAAGTGCAAGCCGTTCCACAAGATGAGCAGACGCCATTCTATCCGCGCTCGCCTTATGCGGCCGCCAAGCTGTACGCGTACTGGACCACCGTCAACTATCGCGAGGCCTACGGCATCCACGCCTCGAATGGCATTTTGTTCAACCACGAAAGTCCAATTCGTGGCGAGACCTTCGTCACTCGAAAGATTACGCGCGCCGTCGCCGCGATCCATTTGGGCCTCCAGGACAGGCTCTATCTCGGCAATCTCGACGCCAAACGCGACTGGGGCCATGCGCGCGAATATGTGCGGGGCATGTGGCTGATGCTGCAGCAGCCCGAACCGGACGACTACGTCCTTGCGACCGGAGAGGCGCACAGCGTGCGCAGCTTCGTCGACAAGGCGTTTCGCAGGATCGGCGTCGATCTCGAATGGAAGGGCGTCGGCGTCGAAGAGCAAGGGATCGACGCAAGCGATGGACGGGTGCTGGTGGAAGTCGATCCACGCTACTTCCGCCCGACGGAAGTCGACCTCCTGATCGGCAACCCGGGCAAGGCGCGGGAGAAACTCGGTTGGCGTCACGAAACAAAGCTCGACGATCTCGTCGCCGAGATGATGCGCGAAGATCTGAAGATCATGGCGCGGGCCGTGCCGCAGCCCGCGGTCGGCAAAGGGTTCGCTTATGTCTGAGGCCGTCTTTCCCTTGGCGGGCGAGCGGATCTGGGTGGCCGGGCACACGGGCATGGTCGGCTCGGCGCTCGTGCGCCGTCTTGCGGGCGAGGGCTGCGAACTCATTACGGTCCAGCGGCGCGACGTCGATCTCGTCCGTCAGGGCGAAATCGAGGCGTGGATTCGCCAGGAGCGACCTGGGTCGAGGAATCGACCTCCGGCGCTAAGCGGCCGCGCATCGAACCTCAGCGTCCGCTGAGCCGCACCGGATATCCGCCTCTACGGATCGGCAAATGGCGAAAATCTTGATCTACGCGATGAACTACGCGCCGGAGCTTGCCGGCGTCGGCCGCTACAACGGCGAGATCGGCGCGCATTTCGCGGCGATGGGACATGAGGTCTCCGTCGTGACGGCGATCCCTCATTACCCGGGATGGAAGGCGCAGCCTCCCTATCGCAACTGGCGATATGCTTCGGAGACGGTCGAGGGCGTGCGCGTCGTCCGCTGCCCGCTCGTTTTGCGCGAGCGCATGGGCGGTCTTTGGCGGCTGATTGCGCCGCTGTCGTTCGCGCTGACCTCGGCGCCGGTCGCCCTCTGGCAGATCTTGCGGCGCCGTCCGGACGCCGTGCTTTGCATCGAGCCGACGCTGATGACGTCGCCAGTCGCCATAGTGGCGGCACGGATCGTAGGCGCGCGAACGGTGCTGCACGTTCAGGACCTCGAAGTCGACGCCTCCTTCGCCGTCGGCCATCTTGCCCAGAGCGCGTGGCTGAAAGCGCTCGCCCATGCACTCGAAAAGCGATTGCTGCGTCGGTTCGATCGCCTCATCACCATTTCGCGCAGCATGGCCGAGCGCCTCGTGCAGAAGGGCGTCGACGCCGACCGCATTGCGGTCGTGCGCAACTGGGTGGACCTCGATCTGGTCAAGCCTTTTCCAGGTGTGAGCCCCTATCGGCGGGAGCTGGAGATCGCCGAGACCGACTGCGTCGTCCTCTACTCAGGAAACATCGGAGCCAAGCAAGGGTTCGACGATCTGATCGACGCGGCCCGTCGTCTGTCGCCGCGCGCCGACATCAAGTTCCTCATCGCCGGCGAGGGGCCCGCCAAGAGCGCGCTGATCGCGCGCGCGAAGGGCCTGCCCAATGTCAGGTTTCTCCCTTTCCAACCTTATGCGCGGCTGTCGGAATTCTTGGGGCTCGCGGACATCCACGTCTTGCCGCAAGCCGCCGCCGCCGCGGATCTCGTTCTTCCCTCCAAGCTCGGCGGCATGCTCGCCAGCGGGCGGCGTACGATCGTGACGGCCGCGGCGGGCACGGAGCTCGCCGCGGTCGTCGAGGACGCGGCGGTTGTTGCGCCGCCGGACGACGCGGACGCATTGGCGGAGGCGATTGAACAGGCGGCGAACGCCGGCCCCGAGGACGCCGCGATCATTCGCCGACGCCTGCGGCTCGCCGAAACCTTCTCGAAGCGCGACGGCCTGCGAAATTTCGAAGCGCTCGCGGTTCGCTGGCGGCCGATTGCCCAGGCGCCCGCTGGCGCGACCGTCGGCGCGCTGGACGCGATTGAGCAGCCTGGAGAGGCGCTTGGTTAGCGTGAACGCGCCTACGATTGGAGCGGCCTGCGAAGCGATGGCGAAGCCGGAGGTCAACTACCATTTCCTCGACGTCGGGAAGCCCTATGCGCACCACACGGGGCGGAGATCCGAGTTCATCGGCCTCTACGCCCGCCACTTGGCCGCGGAGCCCGGCCTCTGTGGCCGCACGCTCGACGTCGGCTGTGGGCACGGCGAGAATCGGGCCCTCGAGCGCATCATCGACAAGATCGGTCTCATGGACGGCGTCGATCCCTATCCAGTCGTTACGCCGCCGGCGCATTTGGTTCATCGTTGGACGTGCAGTCTGGAGGACATTCCCGTCGGCGCCGACACCTACGACCTCGCCTATTCCTACAATGTCGTGGAGCACGTCGAGAACGTCGAATCCTTCCTCGCCAAAGTCATCGAAATCATCAAGCCGGGCGCGGTCTATTGGTCGATGTCGCCTAACGCGCGTCATCCCTTCACGTGGGCGACGCGGATCGCACAATGGCTCGGCCTCAAGAAAGCGTACGTGAAGACTGTCAATCCGCGTGCGAACGACTATCCCGCCTATTATCGCGTATCTGATGATCGAGCCGTTCTTAGGGCGGTCAAGAAGCTTCGACTTCCGGTTTCGCACATCGATTTCTACTACGCGCCGAACGTTCAATGGGACACCTATCTTCCGGCGCGGCTTCGATTCATCGCACGTTCGATCGATCGGGCGTTCGTGCTGCCGTCTCCGAAGCGGTCGTTCATCCTGATGTTCCGCCTTCGCAAGAGCGCTGATCGTTGACGCCCAGCCGCATCCCGAACGAAAGCGCGATCGCGGCGGTTCACCGGCGCGAATCGGCGCTGTACGCACGGTTCAATCGGCGCGCGATGTTCGTGGCGCTCTTGGCGCTCTATGTTCAACTCGGGCTCATCTTCGCGCATCTCCTGGCAGGCGCCTCGCTGCTCTTCAGTCTGTTCAACCTGCTGTTCTGCTTGAGCGCATTGGCGGTGGCCCGCTTCGAAAGCGAGCTCCTCGTCTTCGTTCTCGCCACCAACGCCAACTGGGTCTTTTCGTTCTCCGCCTATGTCTATTCCACGAGCCACCTTCGCCTCGTCGACGACAAGCTGTTCGGCGCCGAGGACAGCATCGGCCTCGCCTTCGACTTTCATCTCGGGTGCGTCGTCGCCTACGCGATATTCCGATTGCTGTGGCAAGCCTATTTTCCGTGGCGGCCCGACCTGCGGACTTACGATCGCGCGCTCGCGCTCGGCTCGTACAAGAACATCCTTCTGGTCGTGGGCGTCGCTCTGCAGCTGTTGAACGGGGCAATTCCCAATCCGACGTTGTCGGCGTTCGCTTCGCAGTTCAGTAGCCTGCTGTGGTTGGGATTGGCGTTCCATTTCATGAGCAAGGGCCGATTCGTCTTCGACCTGAAGACCGTCGCGTTTCTCGTCGTGTTCGCGTTCATCGCGTCCCTGTCGAACGGGCGAACGATCCTCATTCTCGCAATCTTCTTCATCGCGTTGTGCTGGATATACTACGCCGATCGGTTGCTGAGAGTGCGATACCTGGTCGCCATTTATCTCGGCTTCGGATTTCTCAACGTGTTCTCGGACATCGTGCTGGATCTACGGCTCAACCAGCGGGACGTCAACGAAAACCGGTCCGTGGAGAGCGTCGTGTCCAAGCTGGTGAGCCTGGACAACGTCGAGGCGCTGATCAACCCGTTCCATAAGTCTGCGTCCGCCGCCAGCGTCGATCAAAGATCGTACGTCATCGATTACAACAACGCCTTCGTCATGCCGTACTACTCCGGGGTCGACAGCCTGTCGGCGCGCTTTGTCGCGTTGCCGATGCTCGACAGCGTGTGTGGTCGCTATCATTCCGTGGACCGTGTCGCTTGGGGAGCGATCGGCAACATGATGTCCGCGATTTTGCCAAACGTCGGTCAGGAGAAGGATCTCATCTACAGCGACCGGCTTACCTGGGAGCTCGGCCTGCGCGACTACGGCAACGTCGGACGGCCGGAGGTGACCAACGCGTGCGAGCTCTACACGATGGTTGGCGGGGTTGGTTTGTTCTTCGTCTCCTTGGTCGAATTTCTGCTTGCGCTCATTCAGGTCGAATTGCTCAAGAACCTGCTGGCGATGCCGGCGCTTTGGATAGCCGTCATCCCGCAGGTCCTTGTCTGGATGACGGTTTCGACGACCGCACTGGCCTCAGCGGCATATCTGGCGCGAGGCATCCCTCTCACCATCCTGTCCGTCTGGCTTCTCTATAGGTTCGCCGCTTACACGCGCGCGCGAAGTCCACGCACCCTCGTCAGAAGCGGACCGCCGTCGCTCACGCTGAACCCAGATCTTTGAACCTGGCACAGAGGCCGCGCGCCGCGCGCCGCTCAACTGCGGCGCTAGCGGCGTGGTCATGGCGCGCATTTGCAACACCAAAGAGGCTGATCGCTTTGGACCCCTCATATCCGATTTCGCGTCCTTCGCTCGGACCTATGGAGCGATCCAACCTGCTGCACGCCTTCGATTCGGGCTGGATTTCGTCGAGCGGCGAATTCGTGACGGCGTTCGAGGAAAAGTTCGCCGAATTCTGCGAATGCAAGCATGCCGTCGCCGTCTCCAACGGGACCGTCGCTCTTCACCTTGCGCTACGGGCTTGCGGCGTCGGCGCCGGCGACGAGGTCATCATCCCGGATCTCTCCTTCATCGCGACAGCCAACGCGGTTCTCGAATGTGGCGCGAGACCGGTGTTCGCCGACATCGAGGCGGATACGCTTTGTCTCGACGCGGCGGATGTCGCGCGACTGGTCACGTCGCGCACGAGGGCGATCATGCCGGTGCATCTCTATGGCCACCCTGCCGACATGGACGCCATCAATGTCGTGGCGAAGCGCCATGGCTTGATCGTCATCGAGGACGCCGCGGAGGCTCACGGCGCGCGCGCCTATGGGCGCAGGGTCGGCGGCCTCGGCGATTGCGCCGCGTTCAGCTTCTTTGGCAACAAGATCCTGACGACCGGCGAAGGCGGCATGATCACAACCAACGACGACGCGTTGGCGGCGCGCTGCCGCACGTTGCGCGATCACGCCATGTCGAAGGAAAAACGCTACTGGCACAACGAGCCAGGGTACAATTACCGCATCACCAACATGCAGGCCGGCGTCGGCTGCGCGCAATTGGATCGCGCTGGCGAGCTGCTGCGCCGCCGCTCGGACATCTTTGCTTGGTACACGAAGCATCTTGCGGGCGTAAATGGCATCTCGCTCAATCGACGGGGCGCCTGGGCCGAGCCGTGCTTTTGGATGGTTTGCGCCGAATTTTCTCCCATCGCGGAAGGGGCGCGAGACCGGCTGATCCTATCGTTGCGCGAGCGCGGCGTCGATACGCGGCCTTACTTCTATCCGATGTCGGACATGCCCTATTTCAAGGCCGCCCCGACCAAGGTGGCGCACAGCGTCTATTCGCGCGGCGTCAATCTGCCGACTTACTTTGATCTCAGCGAGCAGGACGTCCGGAAGATCGCCGGGATTGTCAAAAGCGTTTGGGCAGACCTTGCAACGGAGGCGGAAGCGTGACCGTGAGCGCACGGCTCCGATGGGGCCGAGAGGCGAGCGTATTTGCGTCGACCGAGCGTGCGCCGAACGCCCTGCGCATCCTCTATCTGACGCCGGGCTGCTACGACAAAGGCGGCATCAGCCGCTATTGCCGCTATCAGATCCAAGCCCTGCGCGAAAATCACGGCGCGGAGCGTGTAACGGTCCTCTCGTTGCTCGGACCCGACCAAAATGGCTTTGAAGAGCCCTTTGCCGTGTCTTGGCGCGGCGGG
>DASXGX010000100.1:0-1689 GCA_036488815.1 Roseiarcus sp. | reverse complement strand
ACATCGAAACCGTCGGATTGGCGAACCGCGAATAGATGAAGCCGGGATCCTCGAGGGCGCGGAGGCGGCGCGCGCAACGGCAAGCGGGATGGCCGCCGTCACCGCCTCGCTCATGGGCCAGCTCAAGGCTGGCGACCACATCGTCGCTGCGCGGGCTTTGTTCGGCTCGTGCCTCTATGTGGTCGAGGAACTGTTGCCGCGTTTCGGGGTCGCCTCGACCCTGATCGACGGCGCCGATCTTAACGCCTGGCGAGCGGCTCTGCGTCCCAACACCAAGACGGCCTTCCTCGAATCGCCGACCAATCCGACGCTCGAGCTCGTCGACATCGCCGGCGTCGCCGAGATCATGCATGGGGCTGGCGCGACCCTGGTGGTCGACAACGTGTTCGCCACGCCGCTGCTCCAGCATCCGATGAAGCTCGGCGCCGATTGCGTCGTCTACTCCGCCACCAAACATATCGACGGCCAGGGGCGCGTGCTCGGCGGCGTGATCCTCGCAAGCGAGAAGTTCATCGCCGACAACATCCACAATTTCCTCCGTCAGACCGGACCGTGCTTATCGCCATTCAACGCCTGGACCCTGCTCAAGTCGCTGGAGACCCTGCCCGTCCGCGTCGCGGCGCAAACACAGAGCGCCGCAAAGCTCGCAGATTTCCTCAGCCATCATCCCGCGGTCGTCCGCACGCTCTATCCGGGCCGCGCCGATCATCCGCAGGCGGCGCTCGCCAAGCGGCAGATGGAAGGCGGCGGGACGATCGTGGCCTTCGAGGTCACGGGCGGCAAGGCGGCGGCGTTCCGGGTCGCCAACGCGCTCACCATCATCGGCATCTCCAACAATCTCGGCGACGCCAAGAGCCTCATCACTCATCCGGAGACGACGACCCATCAGCGGCTGAAGCCCGAGCAGCGCGCCGCGCTCGGCATTGCGCCGGGCCTGCTCCGATTGTCGGTTGGCCTCGAGGACGTCGACGATCTGATCGAGGACTTAGGCCAAGCGCTCGACAAGGCGTCGCTTCCGCGCCAAGCCGCTGAATAAGCGCCAGAGACTGCGCCCGTTTCGTCCTGACCCCGTGTCCTAGAGCATCGGACGGTCAGATTGAATCGCTGGGGATTCCAGCGGGGATGAGAATGTGATTCACTTCCGGTTGGAGGTGATTTGCGATGCCGAAGCCCTATTCGCTTGATCTTCGCGAGCGTGTGGTGAGTTACGTTGAGGCCGGGCATTCGCGGCGTGCGGCGGCGGCCCATTTCAGGGTTTCGCCCTCGTTTGTGATCAATTTAATGACGGCTTTTCGCGAGCGCGGGGCGGTTGCACCCAAGGCGCTCGGCGGCTGGCGACACAGCAAGCTCGATCCGCACCGCGTCTTCATCCTGCGCCGGGTGGCGGAGAAGGACGACATCAGCATGCCTGAGTTGGCCGGCGAACTCCAAGCCGCCAGCGGCGTGAAAGCCGACCCCGCCTCCCTGTCGCGCTGGCTGATCCGCAACGGCCTGAGCTTTAAAAAAAAGCCTTCAGGCCAGCGAATGCGATCGGCCCGACGTGCGCCAGGCGCGCGAGGCGTGGAAGGCTGAACGACAGCCCAAGATGCGGACCGAGCCGCATAGGCTGGTCTTCATCGACGAAACGGGAACCAACACGAAGATGACCCGCGCGCGCGGACGCTGCGACAGGGGCGAGCGCCTTCGCTC
>DASXGX010000058.1:0-6692 GCA_036488815.1 Roseiarcus sp. | reverse complement strand
GCTCGGTCGCCGATCTCGCCCTCAGCTACGACGCGATGCAGGGCGCCGATCCGGACGATCATGCGCAAGCCGCGCGTCCGGTCGAACTTGTGACGCCGTCGCTCGACGCCGGCATCGCAGATCTACGCATCGCGCGCCTCGGCGGTTATTTTGCGCGCGGCGGCGAAGCGGCGGCTTTTGCGGCGGTCGATCGCGTCGCGCGCGCGCTCGCCGCCGACCGCACGGTTGAATTTCCCGAATCCGACCGCGCGCGCGCCGCGGCCTATCTCATCACCATGGTCGAGGGCGCTTCGCTCCACGCCGACCGCTTGCGCGAGCGCGCCGCCGATTACGATCCCGATGTGCGCGACCGGCTGATCGCCGGCGCGATGTTGCCGGGCGCCTGGGCGGTCAAGGCGCAGAAGCTGCGGCGGTGGTATCGCGAGCGCGTGCTCGAAATCTTCCGCGACGTCGACGTCGTTCTCGCGCCGGCGACGCCGACACGCGCGCCGCGCATCGGCCAGAGAACCTTCGTTCTCGACGGGCAGGAAATGCTGGTGCGCCCGAACATGGGCCTCTTCACCCAGCCGATCTCTTTCATCGGCCTGCCGGTCTGCGCCGTGCCCGTCTGGACCGATGGCGAGCGCCTGCCGATCGGCGTCCAGGTGATCGCCCCGCCCTGGCGCGAAGATCTCGCTTTGCGCGTCGCGCGCACGCTCGAACGCGAAGGAGTCGTGAAAGCGCCGATCGGCGGGGCGGCGTAGGATCAGGCGCCCCCTTCCCCCTTGCGGGGGTCAGGGAACGCAGAGCGTTCCCGAGAGGTGGCCGACGAAGTCGGCCGGATGAGGGGTCGCCGCAAGGCGCGCTCTTCATGAACGTTCCGAAGGAGATTTGCGCGATGCGTTGTTGCATCGCGCAGTGAAACGCGCCTCCGGCGCGACCCCTCATCCGGCGCTACGCGCCACCTTCTCCCGCAAGGGGAGAAGGGGAGCCTAACCTTGGAAGACAAGAGCATGACGACGACTGAAAAATCCCGCTGGGCTGGCCGCAACACCGTCAAGGACGTGGTGCGCGCCGAAGTTTGGAGCGCGCTCGAATATCACGGCGTCAGCGTCGGCCCGGTGTTCGACCGCATTCCCAATTTCGTCGGGGCCGACGCCGCGGCCAAGCGGCTGACCGAGCTCGAGGAGTGGAAGCGCGCGCGCTTCGTCAAGTGCAACCCCGACCCGTCGCAGATTCCGATCCGGCTGCGCGCGCTGTACGACGGAAAGGTCTTGTTCGCGCCGGTGCCGTACCTCACCAAGGGCTTCCCCTATCTCAAGATCGATCCCGACAAGCTCGCCGCCAAGGGCGTTGAATTCGAGACCGCGGCGACCGCGCAGGGCTACCAGCAGCACGGCGAGCCGATCGGCTTCGATGACCTGCCCAAGCTCGACTTCTGCGTCGTCGGTTGCGTCGCGGTGACGCGCTCGGGCGGACGCACCGGCAAGGGCGCCGGCTTCGCCGATCTGGAGCACGGCATCTTCCGCGAGCTCGGCAAGACGACCAAGGACACGCCGATCGCCACCACCGTCCATTCGATCCAGGTCGTCTCCGAGGCGAAGGTCGTCATGGAGTCGCACGACAATCCGCTGATCTTCATCGCCACCGAGAACGAGCTGATCCGCACCGGCGCTGAAAGCCCCTCCGAGGCGGGCGTCGACTGGGCGCGCGTGCGCGAAGACCAGTTCCGCGACATTCCCTTCCTGCAGGAGCTGCGCGGCTCGATGGAAGCGCGCAAGGCGGCGCGATGATCGTCAACGACCCTGAAGTGCGCGCCGAAGTCGCGGCGCTGTTCGAGCAATACGAACAGGCGCTGGTGACCAACGACGTCGCCGCGCTCGACCGCTTCTTTCGCGACGGCGCCGAGACGATCCGCTACGGCGGGGCTGAGAATCTCTACGGCATCGAGGCGATCCGCGCATTTCGCGCGGCGCGCTCGCCGGCGGGGCTCGCGCGCGACCTGGAGCGCACCGAGATCACGACCTACGGACGCGATTTCGCGATCGCCGCCACTTTATTCCGGCGCGCCGGCGCGCCGGGCAAGGTCGGCCGCCAGATGCAGAGCTGGGTGAGGCTGCCGGAGGGCTGGCGCATCGTCGCCGCCCATGTCAGCGTCATCGACGATCCAGAGGCAAAATGAAACTCGAACACGTCGCGCTTTTCCCCCATGCCGACGGCGCAAAACCCGTCGACATCGTCATCGCCAACGGCCTGATCGCCGCGATCGAGCCGTCGCCTGGAGACGCTGCGCCGCGTTCGCTCGCCATGCCCGCGCTCGCCAATGCGCACGATCACGGGCGCGGCGTCTCGACGACCTCGTTCGGCGGCGCCGGCAAGCCGCTGGAGACGTGGCTGCTGCGCATCGGCGCGATGCCGTCGGTCGACCCTTATCTCAACGCCGTCGCCGCCTTCGGCCACGCCGCGCGGGCAGGCGTCGGCTCGCTGATGATGCACCAGACGCGCCCGCAAGGCCCGATGTCGCTGATCGACGAGGCGCGCATTCTCGCCCGCGCCGCCGCCGACGTCGGCGTGCGCGTCACACTGGCGATCGCGATGCGCGACCGCAATCCGCTGGTCTACGGCCCTTCCGAGGCGGTGCTCGATACGATGCCCGCCGAGGCCCGCGCCGTCGTCGCGGCGCAGTTCCTCTCCGCCCCGCCCTTGAGCCCGCAGGAGCACGTCGCCCGCGTCGAAGCGGTTGCGGCGGCGGTCGAGAGCCCGACCTTCACGGTCGAATTCGGCCCGGCCGGCGCGCAATGGTGCTCGGACGAGCTGCTCACCGCCATCGCTGAGGCGTCGGCGAACACCGGCCGGCGCGTCCACATGCACCTGCTCGAGACGAAATATCAGCGCGCTTTCGCCGACGCCGCCTATCCCGAGGGCCTGCTGCCCCATCTCGACAAGCTCGGCCTGCTGACCGAGCGTCTCGCCCTCGCCCATTGCGTCTATGCGCGGCCCGAGGAACTCGACGCGATCGCCCGCGCCGGCGCGGTCATCGTCACCAACGCCAGCTCCAACCTGCATCTGCGCTCCGGGATCGCGCCGATCGGCGAGGCGATTCGGCGCGGCTGCCGGGTGGCGATCGGCGTCGACGCTTCCGCGCTCGACGAGGACGACGACGCGCTGCGCGAGATGCGCCTCGCCCACTTCCTGCACGGCGGCTGGGGCTTCGACAGCGTCATCGAGCGCGAGCCGTTCCTCGAACAGACCGTCGCCAATGGCCGCTTCGCCAATGGGGCGCCGGGCGCGGGCGCGCTTAAGGTCGGCGCGCCGGCCGACATCCTCGTGCTCGACCTCGCCAAGCTCGACCGCGACGCGATCATGCCGGTCGCCCCCGTCGATCTCCTCTTCGCCCGGGCGACGCGCGCGCATGTCGAGCGCCTGATCGTCGCCGGCTGCGAGGTCTTCGCCGACGGCCGCCTCACCGGCGTCGATCTCGACGCAACCGACGCCGCGGTGCGCGAAGCCTACCGCGCGGGAATGCCGGGCCGCGCCCCGTTCCTGAAGGCCTGGGGTCCGCTCGAGGCGGGCGTCGCGCAATTCTGCCGCGAGCGGCTTGGGTGCTGTTAGGAGAGTCCCTTCTCCCCTTGCGGGGGCGGACGAATGCTGCGCATTCGCCTTGAGAAGGTGGCTGGCGCAGCCAGCCGGATGAGGGGGTCGCGCCGCAAGGCGCGCTCATGACGCGCACCGCCGGAATTCGACGACGCGACAGCGCTCTACGCCGACCCCTCATCCGGCGCTTCGCGCCACCTTCTCCCCTTGCGGGAGAAGGGACCCGCACTTTGTCCTTTATCCCCGGCTCAGAACGGCCTATGTCGGATCGTCCTTCCAAGGAGGCGCCGCGCAATGCCGGAATGGTCGCAAACCTTCACCTTCCTCGACGGCGAGTGGTTCGAGGGCAATCGGCCGATCGTCGGGCCGCGCACGCACGCCTTCTGGCTCTCCTCCAGCGTGTTCGACGGCGCCCGAGCCTTCGAGGGCGTCATGCCCGACCTCGACAAGCATTGCGCCCGCGTCAACCGCTCGGCCAAGACCATGTGGCTGAAGCCGCTGATGAGCGCAGGGGCGATCGAGGAGCTGGCGCGCGAGGGCGTGAAGAAATTCAAGCCGGGCGCGCATCTCTATATCCGCCCGATGTACTGGGCCGAGCACAACGGTCAGGGCTCCGTCCCGCCCGACCCGGAGACGACCCGCTTCTGCCTCTCGATCTATGAGGCGCCGCTGCCGGAGCTGACCGGCGTCTCGATCACTCGCTCGCCCTACGCGAAGGCGCTCGGCGTGACGATGCCGATCGACGCCAAGGCCGGCTGCCTCTACCCCAACAACGCGCGCGCGCTGATGGAGGCGCGCACCCGCGGCTTCGACAATTGCCTTCTCGCCGACATGCTCGGCAATGTCGCCGAACTCGCCACCGCCAATGTCTTCATGGCGCGCGACGGCGTCGTGCTGACGCCGATGGCGAACGGCTCCTTCCTCAACGGCGTCACCCGCCAGCGCGTGCTCGCGCTGCTGAAGGCCGACGGCGCCGACGTGCGCGAGGCGACGCTCTCCTTCGCCGATTTCGAGACGGCGGACGAGATTTTCGTCGTCGGCAACTACGGCAAGGTGACGCCGGTCAGGCGGATCGAAAGCCGCGACCTCCAACCCGGCCCCGCCTTCCGCCGCGCCCGCGAACTTTATTGGGATTTTGCGCATTCGCGCTGACGGATCCCCTCTCCCGCTTGCGGGAGAGGGTTAGGGCCTGGTCACGCAGCGGCCAATGCCCGAGCCCCTCACCCCTGCCCTCTCCCGCAAGCGGGAGAGGGGGGAACGCCCGCTTCAACGACGCCCCCCATGCCCACCCGCCTGACCATCCGGTTTGATTTCGACGGCGAGCGCCGGCTCGGCCCGGGCAAGATCGCCCTGCTCGAATCGATCGGCGAAACCGGCTCGATCTCCGCAGCCGGCCGCCGCCACGCCATGTCCTACCGGCGAGCTTGGCTGCTGGTCGAGGACCTCAACCAAATCTTCAAGCAGCCCCTCGTCACCGCCCGCCCCGGCGGTCCCGGCGGCGGCGGCGCGAGCCTGACGGAAACCGGGGAGCGGGTGGTCGCGCTCTACCGCGAGGCGGAGCGCAAGATGCGCGAGGCGGCGGCGGGGGAGATCGCGGCGATCGAGAAGGCGCTGGCGAAGGACTCTCCCGCGGGCGGGGCCTTGGTCTAAGCCGCCGTCTCCCGTTCCATGCTCACCTCGGCTTGCAGGCTCGCGACGTCGCGGAAGATCGAGGCGACGGCGAGCGTGCGGCCTTCGCGCTTGAAGCGAACCACGCAGTCCCTGCCGGCAATGTCGCCCTCGACGGCGAGTTCGTCCCATGTCTCGGCGTGACCGACATAGTTGATCTGAACGTCGTAGTGCTGGCTCCAGAAGTAGGGGACGGCGGCGAATTTCTCGCGGCGGCCGAGCATGTTGAGCGCCGCCGCCTGCCCCTGACGCTCGGCGACCACCCAATGCTCCACGCGGATGGCCTCGCCGCTGTGCGGATCGGGCCAGCGGGCAATGTCGCCCGCTGCGAAAATCCCGGGCGCGTTGGTTTCGAGATAGGCGTTAACGACAATTCCGCGATCGAGGGTGAGCCCAACCCGTTCGGCAAGTTCGATCCGCGGGCGCACGCCAATGCCGGCAACGACGAGATCCGCCTCGAGCGCGCCGCCGCTCTTGAGCTTGACGTGCTTGCCGTCGATCGAGGCCGCCGTGTTTTCGAGATGGAAGACGACGCCGTGTTCCTCGTGGAACGTGCGCACGAAATCGCCCAGCTCGGGGCCAAGCGTTCGCTCCATGGGCTGCTTCTCCGGCGCGACCACGTGGACCTCGAGCCCTCGCGCCCGCAGGGAGGCCGCCACCTCGAGCCCGATGTAGCTCGCCCCCAGCACGACCGCGCGGCGCGCCGCCTTGGCCCGTTCGATGATGGCGTGGCTGTCGGCGAGCGAGCGCAGCAAACGGACGTGCGGCTGATCGGCGCCGGGGATGGTCGGCCGGATCGGCTCGGCGCCCGTCGCCAACAGCAGCCGGTCGTAGGAAAGCTTGCTCCCGTCGCCGAGCGCGACCTCGCGCGAGCGCACATCGAGGCCGGCTACGTTCGACTGACGACGGAGGTCGATCCCGTTCTCGGCATAGAAGCTGTCCGGGCGAAGCGGCAGCCAGTCCTCCGGCGCGGAGCCGGCGAGATAATCCTTGGAGAGGTTCGGCCGGTCGACGGGCGGCGCGTCGTCGGCGTTCAGCATGACGATCTCGCCCAAATATTGCTTGCGCCGAAGCATCTCCGCGGCCGCGAAACCGGCCGCGCCGCCGCCGACGATGACAATCCTGCCGGGCGCCGCGCCCGCCGTCTTGGCGCGAGGCTTTGGCTCCGGGTGCTGGCGCTTTCCCGGCACGAATATCTTGCCGTCGCGCTGCTCGACCGACCACGCCGAAATCGGACTCAGCGCCGGCGCGCGCACAGCTTCTCCCGTCGCGAGGTCGAAGCAGGCGTGATGCCAGGGACACCGCACCGTGTCGTCGACAATCAGCCCCTCGACGAGCGGCCCGCTGTAGTGCGTGCAGACGGCGCCGACCGCGAACACCCGTGCGCCGCGCCGCACCAGCAGCACCGGCTCGTCGCCGACGTGGCCGACCAGCTTGCCGCCGTCGGCAAG
>DASXGX010000039.1:0-63297 GCA_036488815.1 Roseiarcus sp. | reverse complement strand
AGACCGTCGCCGAAGGCGGCGTCGATCGCGCCGCTGCGCAGGGCGTCGTGCAGCGCCGCGAAATTCGGGAAGGTCTTGGCGAGCGCGCCGGGAAAGAACGTCGCGAGATAGGACTGGTGGGCGGAACCGGCCACCACCCCGACCGTCTTGCCGATAAGGGCGGCCGGCCTCGGTTGGCTCAAGGGCGAATTTTTGCGCGTCGCGAACCGCGCGGGGGTCATGTAGTAAGGCTGGGTAAAGTCGATCCGCGCCCGCACTGAGGGGCTCGAGCCGATCGAGGCGATCACCGCGTCGCCTTTGCCCGTCTCGAGGGAGTCGATCAGCGTGTCCCAGCGCCGCGCCTGGATGGTGCAGCCGATGTGCAGCTCCTCGCAGATCGCCCGGGCGATCTCGACGTTGAAGCCGGTCAGCGAGCCGTCGGCGAGGGCGAAATTGAGCGGCGGATAGTCGTCGTCGGTTAGAAACCGAATTGCGCGCAAAGCGGAGAGATCGGGACGGTCGGAATGCAGGCCGGGGTCCCAAAAGCTCGGCGCGCCATCGCGCGGGGCCGCGGCGACGCTGCCGAGGCCGAGCAGCCCCGCCAGAATCACGACAATTTTTCGATCTGTGCGCAAAATCCACATGACAGAAGAGTTTTTACATTTAAACTGTGGATAAATTTGTTCGGGTCTGCCCGAGACGGCCGCCCCCAAGTCGCTTGCGTCGTTGCGAGTTCGTAGCGTGCCAGAGTTGTTCAAGCAAGCCAGCGCCATGGCGGCGCGATCCCTCGACAGCCGCGACCCGATGCGGGAGCGCCGCGACGGCGCGCACGTCGGGTTGGGGAACATTCCACCCGAGATCGCTTTCCTCGGCGCCCAAGGCGTCAGGCCGGGCGTTCTTCTGCAGGCTGCGCGGGCCGCCCGTCAGTGCGGCGCGGCCGTGGACGAAGTCCTGCTCGGAGACGGGCTGGTCGGGGAAGGCTTTTATTATCAAGCCTTGGCGCGCCACCTGCGCATTCCCTTTTTCGACGGCGAGACCGCGTTCGACGAGGCCCTTGACCCGGCCAAGGCGCTGGCGACGGGCGTTGCTCCCCTGACGCCCAACGCGCTCGGCTTGCGCGCCGTCGTCGCCCCGCGGGGCGTCGCGATCCGCTTTCTTATCGCCGCAGCCGCCGAGGGACGCTCGGCCGCTGGGCTTGCACTCACCTCGCCGCGCATCCTCGGTGAACTCGTGCGCAAGCGCGCCGCGGCGAAGGTCGCCGAGGCGGCGTCGAGCGATCTCGAGCGCCGCGATCCCCACCTTTGCGCCCATGCGGGACCCTCGTGGCCGCAGATCGCCTGCGCGGCGGCGGCGCTTTCCATGGCCGCCGCTTTGGCGTCGGTTGCGCCCGGAGCGCTGCAGGGGGTGATTTCGACGCTCCTTTGGGCAGTCTTCGCCGCATGGATCGTCTTGAGAAATCTCGCCGTCGCGGCGGCCTCCGACAGCGGCGGAGCCGAAACGCCTCTCGAAGATGCGGCGCTGCCGGTCTATTCGATCCTCGCGCCCCTCTACCGCGAGGCGAACATGGTCGCCAAGCTGGTCGGAGCGTTCGAGGCGCTCGACTATCCCGGTATTATGTAGCACCGGTCCAAAGTGCGCAGACGCCACAAGCAGCCCAAGTCGACCGATCGTTTTGGCATTTTCATTCTGGGCTATTGTGTGGCAGCCTCTCCAAAAAAGAGGGGGAGGGGCTCGACCAATGGTCGATACGCGCGAAAAAATTATCAGCTACAGGCACGCCGAATGGCTGGGCGACGCAAAGCACGTCACTCTCGAAAGGTGCCTACGCGACACGCACAGCAATCTCAAAACCATTGAAGACCGGACGGTAAAGACGACCGCCGACCAATTCATCAGATGCGCGGATTTCGATGTGACCGCCACGTCAGGCGTGCTCCTTCACATTACGGCCGACACCCCCGGAGAGCCAGCATCCATAGTCCCGACTCCTGAGGATGGCGATACTTCGATTGAAGTCAGTACGGCGGACCCGCCAGATAAAGCAGAGTTCATGGACGGAGACGCGTTCATTTATGTCGTTGGCGATCACGTATGTATTTGCTCAACGTTGCTCAGAGACAGGCTGTTGCAGAGCTTCTTTTTCGCTCTGTTTCTAAAGGCAAAAATACGAGCGGATTCAAATAAGTTCGAGCTTTTCAAGATCGCCAGCATCGACAAAATAAAGCTGATCCATTCCCAGGAAATAAAGGAAGTGGAGATCAGAGCATCCGCGTTTAAGGCTTCCCAGATGTACAGTCGGAGACAGAAGCATGCAGCTAATCTTGCGGGCGGATTCGCAAGACTGTATCGGATATTCGTCGGAGCGTCGGCAAATGACGTGACTAACGACAGCCTGCGGGTGCAACTGGTTTTGAAAACAGACCAAAGGTCTTCGAAGCACATTGCGCTAGGGGAAAAGCGGATTGAAACGATCGCAGAGGATTTATTGAAAAATCAGGAAGATGGTGATGATTTTGTTATCGTAACAAAAAGTGGGCAGAGGATAACGCAGAGCGAAATATTTCTAAAAACGAAAGTAATACTTGACAAGAAAGGCAAATCGGTAGACAAAGGGAAGGCGTTCAAGGCGCTGAAAGTATTTTATGGCGAGCTCAACGCTGCTGGCATATTTGAGGCGTGACATGAGACCGACATATATACTCTTTTGCTTGCTGGTCGGCGGCGCTGCCGCCTATTACGGTCAGCCATGCATGCACGGGAACGGCGATGCAATTACGATAATGATTACGGTGTTCACCGTATTTGCAGGATTTCTAATAGCTATCATGACGCTAATTGGCGACCCATCCTTCGTTCCAGGAGATAATTGGAGGTCGATTGAGGTAAACAGGGAAGATATCTTAGATAGACTGATTTTGCACAGTGGTCTGTTTATGTTGTACTTTATCGCTATTGGGCTTTTGTTTACAGGGGTGTTGATTGAAAAGGCCCCGGCCGCCGTTATCTCAGAAGACATAAAGGTATGGATTGATCGGGCATATCTTTTCTTCGGAGTCAGCGCCTTCACGCTATCTTTTGCGCTGCCGGTTACGCTGATAAAATTTCAGATGGCGCGCCTCAGCGCTGAGACCGAGAGCCGCAGACAGGGCGCCGGCATCCAAGCATGACCCCAGAGCCAGCGTCACAGGTCCTCTAACCTTATCCCTTCTATCTCCAGCGCTGCGAGACATGCCAAGAGAAACGTCGCGGCGAACGTCCCTCGCTTCAGTTTCATCGTGATGGAAGCCTCGGTCTCCTTGAAGCCGTGAGGCTCTAGGCGCCTGGCCAGATCCACGTAAGTGACGCCGGTTTCCTTCATTTTGGCTTTGAGAAAGGTGCTCGCTCGCGCCTGCCATTCTTCCTCGGTCTTCGCCAAGCCCATCGCCGCACCTATCGTTTAAGAAAGCTCCCGAAAACGATAGATTGTTCTTGACGTGGCGTCAAAGCTCTCATATTCGTTAGCTATCGAAAACGATAGGTAACGAACTTGGCTCAGCATTTCCTCCTCTCTTCAGCCGCCCGCACGCTGAGCCTCGCGAAGATCAATCGCATGAGCGACGCGGACGCCGAGAAGCTGTTCGCCTCGATCCGCTGGGCCGAAACCAATGGCGAGCCGGTTTGCCCGCATTGCGGTGACTTGGAAGTCTATACGGACCGCCGCAAGGGCGGCTCGCTCCGCTTCCGCTGCAAGAACAAGGAATGCGCTTCGTCGTTCTCGCTCACTTCCGGCACGCTGTTCGCCTTCCATAAGCTCCCGCTGCGCACCTACCTTGCGGCCATCGCGATCTACTGCAACGAGGTCAAGGGAAAGTCGGCGCTGGCGCTCTCGCGCGATCTGGACGTCCAGTACAAGACTGCCTTCGTCCTCTCCCACAAAATCCGCGAGGCCGTAGCGTCCGAAATGAAGGGCGCCCACGTCGGCGGTGAAGGCAAGATTGCGGAGGTCGATGGCGCTTACTTCGGTGGCTACATCAAGCCCGCGAACCACGTCGAGAACCGCCGCGACCGTCGCCTCGCGATCAACCAGAACGGCAAGCGCAAGGTCGTCGTCGCCATCCGCGAGCGCGATGGCCGCACCATCACTCAGGTTTTCAGGACGGAGGCCGCTTCGGTCTCTTTCATTAAGTCGCGCGTCGCCAAGGGCACGGAATTGATGACCGACGAAGCCGCCTCATGGAACGATCTCGACAGCGCGTTCGACGTGAAGCGCATCAACCATCAAGAGGCCTACAGCGAAGACGGCGCTTGCTCGAATGGCGCCGAGAACCTTTTCAGCCGCCTGCGTCGCGCTGAGATCGGCCACCATCACCACATCAGCGGCGTCTATCTGGCGCGCTACGCCTCTGAGTCCGCTTGGCGCGATGATCATCGCTTCATGAGCAACGGCGAGCAGTTCCGTTCGATCATTGGCCTTGTCGCCAAGAGCAAGCCGAGCGTTGATTTCTGCGGCTACTGGCAGCGGCACATCACAGCTTGAGCTGGCACTCAAGCTGGAAAGGTCGTATCATTGAAGGCTGGATGGGTGGGGCTGGCACCCCGTTCGCCGCAAGATGCATGGTCCCGCGCCGCGTTGACCCAATCTACGCGAACGAGGATGGCTGTGCAAATCAAAAAGCATACGGCGGCGCAATTCTTGCGCTTGGTCGAGTCACCGCTGCAAGGTTCCGCGCGGGCGCCAGTCGAGAGCCAGCTAGATCTAGAGGCCGATAAGACTGAGGCGCTAAACGGCTCGAATCCGTATTCTGATTTCCTACGCAAGCATGGGCGCCGCCCCTCTACCGCTCAAGCCGCGGCGATCGGAAGGCTTATGGGAGCGCGGGTTCGGGCGGCCGACGGAAGTATGCAGCCCCAGATTACGGAATCAGAGCGCGCTGCTATACGATCCATAAAGAAACGCCGCAGAGAGTGGGCACAGCAGATCGACCATATTCACCGCACCATGGCTGCGATCAGCGCGTTAGCGGAGAATCGGCACGACCCGTCAACAGTAATCGGCTATGGCTCTGACGTATTTTCCGAGCCAGCCGTTCGCGAGAAACTAGAATCTGCGCTAAGTTGGCTCAAACGATTCGCAGAGGAGTCGCGTCGTCATGAAGGCAGTTCATGCGCCACGGGTGCGAGCCAAGTTGGCGGAAATCATCGGGCGACTCCCGAGCGAGGGCATGACAACAGCGAAAATAATCGAGTCCTTAAAGAAAGAGTATCCTGAGGACGTGATGGCGGATCGCGACGACCTGATGGAAGTCGCCCTGTTTCGCATTGTTTCTCAAATTGGATCTCGGCATTCAAACGCTACGCCGAACTTGGAGCCAGACCTTTTTGGAAACTATAGCGTGCAGCCAACAATCTACGTGACGATTCAAAATGCGGATGGCCCCCAAAGGGTTATGAAAAGCATCGGAGACGTCACGTTGGACGAAGCCGAGCGCTACATCGCCGAGCATCGGAGGCCGGTCGCAGCAATCGCGAAGGACGTCAAAGAGTTCGTCAGGATGATAGGCGATTTCAAGGCGTCAGGGGCCAGCCCAAAGGACAAGGTCGGGGATTGGTGGGCGCTCGCAAAGAAATCAGCCGCCTGATGGTGCTGCCCACACCCGCGCCCCCTTCACCTTCCCGTCCCCATCAATCATCCCCCTTCGCCACTGCATCCGCAGCGCGTGAATGAGCCGCATCGCCATAGCCCGCGCCATCACCTTGTCGCCAGTGTCGAGCCCCTTGGCCGCCATGACGTGCAGCGCAAGTTCCTTGGTCGACTTCGGCCCGCTGGCGAGCGCGTCCTTGCATAGGCGCATGAGTTCGCCTCTGGCGAACAGACGATGGGTATCGACGTAGGGCGAGAGCGCGCCTGGTTCGCCGGTCGCCTCGAACAGCGCAATGCAAGCATTGACGTGCGAGAGATCGGCGCGAGCCTGAGCTATGCGCTTCTCATACTGAGCGATCGAAGCGAGGATTTCCGCCTTCTTGGAGCGGAGCGTGGTGACGGTTCGGATCTCGGCCATGCCCGAAATATAAGGGCTTTGGCGGATTTCGCTTTGGACCGGTGCTACATAATACCGGACTATCCCCGCGCCAAGCTCGACATCAAGCTGCTCGTCGAAGAGGATGACGCGGCGACGCTGGCGGCGATCCAAGCGCTCGAACTGCCGCCGCGCTATGAGACGATCGTGGCGCCGGCCGGCTGGCCGCGCACCAAGCCGCGCGCCCTCAACGTCGCCTTGCCTGTGGCGCGCGGCGATTTGGTGGTGGTTTTCGACGCCGAGGATGCGCCCGACCCGACCCAGCTCCGCAGGGCGGCGGCGCGCTTTGCCGCCGATCCCACCCTCGATTGCCTCCAGGCGCGACTGACCATCGAGAACGCAAAAGAGGCTTGGATCAGCCAAATGTTCGCGATCGAATACGCAGCGCTGTTCGATCTGATCAATCCCGGCCTCGCCGCGCTCGGGCTGCCGATCGCGCTCGGCGGCACGTCCAACCATTTTCGGACACGAACGCTACGCAAAGCCGGCGGATGGGACGCCTGGAACGTCACCGAGGACGCCGATCTCGGGCTGCGCCTAGCGCGCCGGGGCGCGCGCGTCGGCGCGCTGCGCTCGGACACGCGCGAGGAGGCTCCGGTCCGCCTCTGGGCGTGGCTGAAACAGCGGGTTCGTTGGCAAAAAGGCTGGATGCAGACCCTGATCGTGCACACCCGCCGCCCTGTGCGGATCGTGCGCGAGCTCGGCCTCGCTCGGGCGGCCGCGGCGATGGCGATGATCGGGGGTTCGGTGCTCGGCGGGTTGTTCGGTCCCGCCCTCGCCGGCGAAGCGCTGCTGCGCGCTGGCTTCGGAGGCTTGGCGGGGGCGAGCCCGTGGCGCGTCGCCGGCGACGTCGCCATCTACACGCTGATGATCTCGGGGCTGCTGACGATCCTGGCGCCCGCGCTCGTCACCGGGCGCAGCCGTGGGTTGACGCGCGGCTTCGTTCTCGCGTCGTTGCCGCTCTATTATCTCCTGATTTCCGCGGCGAGCTGGATCGCTCTCATCGATCTGGCTGTGCGGCCTTTCTATTGGGCCAAGACCGAGCACGGGATGCAGGGCGTAGACGGTCGCCCTGCAGCGCTCGGAAACGCTGTCCGCCAGCGGCGCATGGCCTAAAAAACGCGCGTTCTCAGGAAGCTCAGCATCACGATGAGCAGGACCGGCACGGCCAGAAGGAGCGTCAAGCTCAGGTAAGGCTCATAGCGGAGATAGCCGAGGAAGAAATTGTAGCGCAGGTACAAGCCCGCGAAAATGCCGGCCAACGCCAGCGCCGAATTGCCGAACGGCCCGAAACCCTGGCGACCCATGATGTAATCGAGCAGGAAGCCGATCAGGACGAGCACGACGAAAAAAGCGAGCCAGAAGCAGGCGAGCTCGAATCCCTGCAGCCCGTTGATCATTTTGAAGAACGGGGCCATGGCGGCCATGACGGCGGTCCTCGTTGTCCGGCGACGCAACACCTTTGAACCTACGTCCAATTCCTTTGCGCGAAGTGAATGCGCGGCGGCGGCACGCGCGCCCGAAAGTAGGATTGATTTTCGTTGGGCGCCGCGCCATGTTCGATGGTGCGGTGCAAAAAACGCCGGCTCCAGCCGGACCGCGATGCGAGGAACGTCATGAGCACACGCCCACCGGGCGGCGCGGCGGCCGGACTCTCCGACGTCGGATCGGCGCCGAAAAAGGACCTGTACGAGATCGGCGAGATCCCCCCGCTCGGCCACGTGCCAGCCTCGATGTACGCCTGGACGGTGCGCAAGGAGCGGCACGGACCGCCCGAACAGTCGATGGTCGTCGAGGTCGTGCCGACCTGGGAGCTCGACAGCCACGACGTGCTGGTTTTCGTGATGGCCGCGGGCGTCAATTACAACGGCGTCTGGGCGGCGTTGGGCGAGCCGGTCTCGGTGCTCGACGTCCACAAGAACCCCTATCATATCGCAGGCTCCGACGCTTCGGGCATCGTCTGGGCGGTCGGATCGAAAGTGAAGCGCTGGAAGGTCGGTGACGAGGTCGTGGTCCATTGCAACCAGGACGACGGCGACGACGAGGAATGCAACGGCGGCGATCCGATGTTCTCGGCTTCGCAGCGCATCTGGGGCTACGAGACGCCGGACGGCTCCTTCGCGCAGTTCTGCCGGGTGCAGGACCGCCAGTTGATGGCCCGGCCGAAGCACCTGTCCTGGGAGGCGAGCGCCTCCTACACGCTGACGCTCGCCACCGCCTATCGCATGCTGTTCGGCCACGAGCCGCACCGCCTGAAGCCGGGCGACAACGTGCTCGTCTGGGGCGCTTCGGGCGGCCTCGGGGTGTTTGGCGTCCAGCTCTGCGCCGCCGCAGGGGCGAACGCGATCGGGGTCATTTCCGACGAATCCAAGCGCGACTACGTGATGTCGCTCGGCGCCAAGGGCGTCGTCAACCGCAAGGACTTCGACTGCTGGGGCCAATTGCCTAAGGTCAATTCGCCGGAATACGCCGCCTTCATGGCCGGCGCCCGCAAATTCGGCAAAGCGATCTGGGACATCACCGGCAAGCGCGACGTCGACACGGTGTTCGAACATCCGGGCGAACAGACGTTCCCGGTGTCCTGTTTCGTCGTCAAGCGAGGCGGCATGGTGGTGTTCTGCGCCGGCACGACCGGCTTCAACCTCACCTTCGACGCCCGCTTCGTCTGGATGCGGCAAAAGCGCATCCAGGGCTCCCACTTCGCCAACCTCAAGCAGGCGGCGGCCGCCAACAACTTCGTCATCGACCGGCGCATCGATCCCTGCATGTCGGAAGTGTTTCCCTGGGATAAGATTCCGCTGGCGCACACCAAGATGTGGAAAAACCAGCACGCGCCTGGAAACATGGCGGTGCTGGTCGGCGCGCCCAAGGCGGGCCTACGCACCTTCGAGGACGTTGTCGAGGCGGCGCGAAGGTAGGCGCCCCCGCAAGGCTTCCAAAAACCTCCCGCTGCGAGTTGCCTTTGCCCCGCCGAATCGCTACCCCATCGCGCCGAGATGCGCCGGGTCGGTATCGGCAAGGCCGAGGCAACGTCTCGGACCGCTGGACCGGCGCCGATGCCAATAGCGGAGTTCGGCCGATGTCGGACAGCGATGTGTTCAAGCGTCAGGCGGCCGAGCGGGCGATGACTTTCGTGCGTCCGGGGATGCGGCTCGGCCTCGGCACGGGTTCGACCGCCAAGCATTTCGTCGACCTCCTCGGCGAGGCCGTGCGGCGCGGCCTCGACGTGGTCGGCGCGCCGACCTCCGAGGCGACCGCCCACCAGGCGGCCGCGCTTGGCGTGCCGCTTACGACGCTCGATGAAACGCCCGAGCTCGACCTCGCGGTCGACGGCGCCGACGAGATCGATTCGTCGCTGCGCCTCATCAAGGGCGGCGGCGGCGCGCTCCTACGGGAGAAGATCGTCGCCGCGGCTTCGCGCCGGATGCTGGTGATCGCCGATTCCTCGAAGTTCGTCGCCGAGCTGGGCGCCTTTTCGCTTCCCGTCGAGGTGGTTCCGTTCGGCCTCGGCGCGACGCGCCGCCGGATCGAGCGCGCCTCAGCCGCGCTCGGCCTCGCCGGGACCATCGCGCTCCGCGAGCGCAAGGGCCAGGTCTTCGTCACCGACGGCGGCCACTATATTCTCGATTGCGCGTTTGGGGCGATCCCCGACCCCGAAGCGCTGGCCAACGTGCTCGCCTTCACTCCCGGCGTCGTCGACCACGGACTGTTCCTCGGCATGGCCAACGCGGCGGTCCTTGCCGGCCCGCAGGGGGTGACCGTCCTCGGCGCCGTCGACTGATCGCTTCCTGGATAAGCAACGGAGTTAAAATCGTGTCCTCGTTCCCTTCGATTCTCAAAGCCTCGCTCGGCGCTATCGCCTTATTCGCGCTCGCCGGCGCGAGCGCCGGCGCGGAGGATGCGCAGCCCTCGCCCGCCGCCATCGGCTACGCCAGCAAGCTCTTCGTCGACATCGGCATGAAGTCGTCGCTCGATCAGGTCGTGCCGGCGCTGCTGGCTGAACTCGAGCGCACCATCACCACGACCCGCCCGGAACTCAAAGAGCCGCTCCATCAGACTCTGGTCGCCATCGAGCCGGACTTCGCCAAGACCGAGGGCGCCGTTCTGACCGATTCGGCAAAAGCGCTAGCGAGCAGCATGACAGAGGAGGAACTCAAGGAGACCGTGGCTTTCTTCGAGGGTCCTGCGGGCAAGAAGTTCCTTGCAGTTCAGCCGGTGGTGCTCGGCCAGGTCGGGCAACTGGCGCGCGCCTGGCGCGAGAAGATCTCGAACGACATGCTCGCGCGCTCTCGCGCAGAGATGAAGCAAAAGGGCTACTCGTTCTGAGAAGCAGCGAAGTGCTCTTGGCTGGCGAAATGGATCGGCTGGGGAAAAGGAAAGGTTGAGGCGATGGCGTTCGATGTCGATCTCTTCGTGATCGGCGCCGGCTCGGGCGGAGTGCGAGCGGCGCGCATCGCGGCTCAGCACGGCGCCAAGGTGATGGTCGCCGAGGAGTTTCGCATCGGCGGCACCTGCGTCATCCGCGGCTGCGTCCCCAAAAAGCTCCTGGTCTACGCCAGCCGCTTCGCCGACGATTTTGCCGACGCCGAGGGATACGGCTGGACTGTGGGATCGACGCATTTCGATTGGCCGACCCTGGTGGCGGCCAAAGAGCGCGAGATTTCGCGCCTGTCGGCCATCTACCGCGTGAACCTCGAGAAGGCGGGCGTCGACATCGTCGAGCAGCGCGCTGTCGTGACCGGCCCCCGGTCGGTCAGGCTAGCGGATGGCCGAACGGTCAACGCGCGGCATATCCTTGTCGCGACGGGCGGCCATCCGGTTCCGCTTGGCTCCATCATCGGCCTCGAACATGCGATCTCATCCAACGAGGTGTTCGATCTCGCGATCTTCCCGAAGCGCCTGCTGGTGGTCGGCGGCGGCTACATCGCGGTCGAATTCGCCTCGCTGTTCGCCCGGCTCGGCTCCGACGTGACCGAGGTGATGCGCGCCGGCAACGTTCTGCGCGCGTTCGACGAGGACATGCGCGAGGGCCTGCGCGAAGAGCTCGAGCGTGCCGGAGTCAAGCTGCGCTTCGAATGTCTGCCGACCTGCATCGAGCGGCGCGGCGAGACCCTTCATGTCGAACTCACGGACGGCGAGACGCTCGAAGTCGACCAGGTCTTGATCGCCACCGGTCGCACGCCCAACACGAAAGGGCTCGGGCTCGAGACGGCGGGCGTCACGCTCGATGGGGCCGGCGCGGTCGTCGTCGACGCCGCCTCGACCAGCAACGTCCCGTCGATCCACGCGGTCGGCGACGTGACGAACCGCATCAACCTCACGCCGGTCGCGATCCGCGAGGGGCATATGCTTGCCGATCACCTGTTTGGCGGCAAGGCCGGGATCGTCGATCATGAAAACGTCGCGAGCGCCGTCTTCACGACGCCGGAGATCGGCGCCGTCGGACTGACCGAGAACGAAGCGATGCATCGCTATGCGGCGCTGGACATCTATAAGGCCAATTTCCGACCGATGAAGGCGACGCTCTCCGGCAGCCAGGAGCGCACGATCATGAAGCTGGTCGTCGATGCGACGACGGATCGCGTCGTCGGCGCGCATATCCTCGGCCACGAGGCCGGCGAAATGATCCAGATGCTGGCGATCGCAATCAAGATGGGCGCGACGAAGGCCGACCTCGACGCAACGATGGCTGTCCACCCGACCGCCGGCGAGGAGCTGGTGACGATGCGCACCCGCACGAGGCGCGTCGAAAACCCGGCGCTGGCCGCGCTCGCCGCGCTCGCCGCGGCGCAAAACACAAATTAGCGGTCTGCGGGAGATGCAGCGGCGACGCGTCTCATGGTTTCGCCGTGTCGGGCCGAGAGGGGCCTTTGAGAAGGGCCAGAGCCGTCTCGACGACGCCCTCGAGCAGCGCCCGTTCCGGCCGGACGCGCGCCAGAACGCGTACGCCCATGAGAACGCCGAGGAGGTGGCGCGCGAGATTTTCCGCGGACTGTGATTTGGTGATCGCGCCGTTGGACTGGCCTGCCTCGATGCTGCGCAGAAAGAACGCCTCGACGCGCACGAGGACGGCGGCGACGATCTCCTGAAAGCCCGGATCGTTGGGCGCGACGTCGAGCGCCGCATTGACCAGCATGCAGCCCTTATGGTCGCGATCGCCCAGCGAGCGGCTGAGAATTTCGGCGAAGAAGCTGGCGATCGCGTCGTAGGGCGGCAGAGACTCGCATCGCCGGATGCGCGCGGAGATGCTGCCTTCGACGTAATGCTCCAGCGCCCGCTGATAGAGCGCGCGCTTGTCGCCGAAGGCGTTGTACAGACTGGCGCCAGTGATCCCCGTCGTGTCGATCAGGTCCCGCACCGACGTCGCCTCGTAGCCGCGGCGCCAGAAGCACCGGACCGCCGCGTCGAGCACAGTCTCTTCGTCGAATTCCCTCGGTCTCGCCATTCCGTCGTCCATGCCGGGCGAATGCCCTCGGCATCTTGCCATCTTCCTGCTGAAGATGCATTCTAGAACGATCGAACTAAAACTCAAGGCGCCCGACCCGACGCCACGGAGACGCTAATGATCCGCTTCTATTTCCATCCGACGCCAAACCCCGCGAAGATCGCGCTCTTTTTGGAGGAGGCGAGCCTTCCCTACGTCGCGATTCCCGTGGACACCAGCAAAGGCGAGCAGCATGCCCCTGCCTTCCGCGCCATCAACCCGAACGGCAAGGTCCCAGCGATCGTCGATACGGACGGCCCCGAGGGCCGGGAGGTGCGGGTCTTCGATTCGACCGCCATTTTGATCTACCTCGCGGAGAAAACGGGCAGGTTCGGCGGCTCGCCGGCCGACCGGCCCGAGTTGCTCTCCTGGCTGCTGTTCATCGCCTCGGGCCTTGGCCCGTTCTCCGGTCAAGCCGTTCATTTCCAGTTCGCCGCGCCGGAGGGGCTCGACTACGCTGTAAACCGCTACCGCCGTGAGGCCGAACGCCACTATCAGGTCCTCAACGACCACTTGGCCGGACGCGACTTCATCGTCGGCGACGACTATACGATCGCCGATATGTCCGCCTGGGGATGGCTCGACCGTGCTTCGCGCGTGAGAAAGGGCGAAGCGGATCCGCTCGGCGCCTTTCCGCATCTCAAACGGCTGTTCGAGACGGTCGACGCCCGACCAGCCGCAGCGCGCGCCGGCGCGGTAGGCAAGGATCACGCCTTCAAGAAGGTCAACGACGACGAGACGAAGCGCGCCCTGTTCCCCTCGAACTATCCTCCGGCCGCGTGAGGAGGCGATCATGATTCTGCAAGGCAAGCGCGTTCTCGTCACCGGCGGCTCGAGCGGCATCGGCTTCGCCCTCGCCCGGGCCCTCATCGCCAAAGGCGCGAGGGTGGTCATCACCGGCCGGCGGCCGAGCGCACTGGCGGCCGCCGTCGGCGAACTCCAGACAGACGGGGCTTTCGTGAAGGGCGTCGCCGCCGATATCAGCACGAGGGAAGGCCGAGCGGCGACGCTCAAACAGGCGCTCGACGCGTTGGGCGGGCTGGACATCCTCGTCAACAACGCCGGAGGCGTTCGAGCGGGCCGGCTGGAGAAAACCTCAGAAGCCGACATCGAAGCGATGGTCGCGGTCGATCTCGTCGCGCCGGTGCTTCTTACCCGCGCGGCGCTGCCGGCCCTGCGCGCCAGCGGCGACGCCATGGTTGTGAACGTCGCGTCGGGAATCGCGTTGATCGGCGCGCCGTTTTACACGACTTACGCGGGCGTGAAAGCCGGACTCGCCCGCTTCGGAGAGGCGCTGCGACGGGAACTGAAAGGCGAAGGCGTCCATGTGCTGACTGCCTATCCCGGCGGGACGGACACGCCGATGATGAAATCGAACCGCGCCGGCCCGGAACTCGGCTTCTCGCGCGAGCCGGCCTCCGCTGTTGCGGACGCCATCGTCGAGGGGGTCGAGACGGACGCTTACGACGTGATCCGGGGCGGCGAGGCGCGCGCCAAGATGATCGCCCGCAATCGCGACGATCCGGCCGCCGTGGACGAGCGGTTTCTAGAATTGAAACCCGCTCTGGAAGAAGCCGTAAAAGACCATTCGGCGCTTTGAGCCGAGGACCCAACCGATGATGAACGGGAAGCAAGCGAGATGATCGATCTCTACTACTGGCCGACCCCCAACGGCCACAAAATCACGATGTTCCTCGAAGAGGCAGGGCTGGACTACGTCATCCACCCCGTCAACATCAGCGCCGGTGATCAATTCAAGCCAGAATTCCTCGCCTTTTCCCCCAACAACCGGATGCCCGCGGTCATAGACCGCAATCCCGCCGACGGCGGCGAGCCGGTCAGCGTGTTCGAATCCGGCGCCATTCTGCTCTATCTCGCGGAGAAGACGGGGCGCTTCCTCCCCGCGGACCTGCGCGGCCGCAAGGCGGTGACAGAATGGCTCTTCTGGCAGATGGGCGGCCTCGGTCCGATGGCTGGGCAGAACCACCATTTCGCGACCTACGCGCCAGAAAAGATTCCCTACGCGATCACCCGCTACGTCAACGAAACCAACCGCCTCTACGGGGTGATGAACAAACGCCTGGCTGACAACGCGTTCCTGGGCGGCGCGGATTACACGATCGCCGATATGGCGGCCTATCCCTGGATCGTTCCCTGGAAACGCCAACAGCAGAACCTCGACGATTTTTCCAATCTTCGCCGCTGGTTCGAGGCCGTTCGCCATAGGCCGGCGACGGAGCGCGCCTACGCCAAGGCGGAGCCGTTTTCGGCGCAGCCCGCCGTGACGGAGGAGGGGAAGAAACTGCTGTTCGGGCAGACGGCGGCGAGCGTCGCCAAGGCCTGAGGCGGCGCTTTCGCGCGGCATGACGAGGCGAGGCCTCAGGCCCGCCCTGCCCCGCCTTCGAGCAGCTTGCGCATCTTCACGAGCTCGGCCGCGGCGACCTCCATGAAGGCGCGCACCCGCGCCGAATGGCGCAGGTCCGCGTGGGTGAGGATCCAGAGGTCGACGTCGAGTTCGGCGAGCAGCGGCCCGGCGCGGACGAGCTCGGGCCGCACGTCGCCGAGGAAACAGGGAAGGAGCGCGGCTCCGACACCCGCGACCGCGGCCTCCGCCATGCCGAGCACCGAGTCGATGCGGCACGCCTGGCGGCCAGGCCCCACCGTCTCCTCGAGCCAGCGCCTTGCGCGCGGCGGCGCGTGGCCTTCGCCGAAGCCGAGCCACGGCCCGGCTGCAGCGAGCTGCGGGCCGAACTCTTCAACGAGGCGCGCCAAGGCGTAAACCGCCCAGCGCATCGTGCAGATGCGCCTGCCGACCAACGATTCCGGGGGCTCGTTGGTGGCGCGAATCGCGACGTCCGCGTCGCGCCGCGACAGGTTCAGGGTCTGCGCCGCGACAATCACGTCGAGCTGAACGCCGGGTGTTTCTTTGCGGAAGCGCGCGAGCACCGGCGGCAGCAGCGCGACGGCGATCGTGTCGACGGTCGTGACGCGCAATTGCCCGGTGGGCGAGACGTCACGCCCGGCGACGTGTCGTTCGAACTCGGCGATCGATTCGGCCATCGTCGTCGCCAGCGCGATCATTTCTTCGCCGGCGCTGGTCGGCTGATAGCCGGCGCGCGAGCGCTCGAACAGCCGCGCGCCGACCGCCGCCTCGACCGCGGCCAGCCGCCGGAAAATCGTCGAATGGTTGACGCCGAGCGCCTCCGCGGCCCCGACCAGGGATCGCGCGTCCGCAATCGCCTTGACGAGCCGAAATTCGTCCCAGTCCAGGCCCGGGTTCATTGCGTAGGCAGTCCCTCGCCGTCCCTCGGCGCGGCGGCCCGGCGCAAGCGGTCATTGATCGCGACGCCGAGGCCGCGCGCCGGGACGGGAGCCACAGCGATGAAGCGCGCGCCGGTCGCATCGAGTGCGCGCAAATGCGCGAACAGATTGGCCGCCGCCTCGGCGAGATCGCCGCTTGGTGAAAGATCGAGCCGAAGGCGCGCCGGGCTCTCGGCCAGCGCGCCGCCGAAGTCGAGCGCGGCTTCGTCCGCCGCCGCGCCCATCGCTTGCAACCGCACGGCCGCGCGCGGAGCGTAATGCGAAGTCAGAAGCCCCGGCGCCAGCGGCGCATGGTCCGCGCCTTGGGAGGAGTCCTGCTCCAGCGCTAAGCCGAGCGCAGCCTCGATGGTCTCGCGCGCGATGGCTCCCGGCCGCAGCAGCAGAGGGGCGCCGCCCAGGCAGGCGACAATTGTCGATTCGAGGCCGAACGGCGTCGGCCCGTCGTCTAGGATCCAATCGATCCGCCCCTCGAGGTCGGCGGCGACATGGGAGGCGCGGGTCGGGCTGACGCGGCCGGAGCGATTGGCCGAGGGCGCGGCGAGAGGGACGCCCGCCGCCGCAATCAGCGCCTGCGCGACCGGATGCGAGGGAACGCGCGTTGCGAGCGTATCGAGGCCTGCGCGCGCGAGCAGGCTGACGCGGCAGTTCAGCGACGCCGGGGCGATGATCGTGAGCGGCCCGGGCCAGAAGGCGCGCGCCAGGACCACCGCATGATCGTCGAAAATCGCCTCCCCAGCGGCGCCCTCGGCGGTAGCGAAATGGGCGATCAGCGGATTGAAGTCCGGCCGGCCCTTGGCGGCGTAGATCGCCGCGACAGCGGTCTCCGACGTCGCATCGCCGGCCAGGCCATAGACGGTCTCGGTCGGCATCGCCACGAGGCCGCCGGCGCGGAGTGAGGCGGCCGCGGCGGCGATTGAGCCAGGGTCGGGAGACGCGATGCGGGTCGTGCGATGAGACAGTGATGACATGCGCCTCGCCGCCTTGCGCGGCACTTGGTTTATATATAAACATTCAGCCCACTTGCCGGGCGCCTCGCGGCGCGACAAGCTAGCCGACAACCGGCGCGGGAGGCAAAGGCGTCGCTCGCCGCGGTCATCGAGAGGGAGCGCGTCATGTCTTACCGATCGCCCGTCGCCGACATTCTCTTCTCTCTGAGACATGTGGCCGGCCTCGACGAGGCGATCGCCGCCGGCTTGTTCGGCGACCTCGACCCCGAGACCGCCGCCTCGGTCATCTCGGAGGCCGGGCGGTTTGCGACGGAACAGATCGCGCCGCTGGACCGTCGCGGCGATGAGGTCGGCGCCCGCTACGAGAACGGCGCCGTGACGACGCCGCCCGGCTTTCGCGACGTCTTCCGCCATTGGGCGGAAGCGGGCTGGGCCGGCGTAACCGCCACGCCGGACGACGGCGGGATGGGGCTGCCGCACAGCGTCAACTTCGCCTGCGGCGAAATCTGGTCGGGCGCTTCAATGGGCTTTGCGCTGTGCCCGCTGCTCACCGAAGGCGCGATCGGCGCGCTCAACGTTTATGGAAGCGAGGCGCTGCGGGCGACCTATCTGCGCAAGCTCGTCGGCGGCGAATGGACCGGCACGATGAATTTGACGGAGCCGCATGCCGGCTCCGACCTCAACGCCGTCAAGACCCGCGCGGAACGCGCCGGCGACGGGACCTATCGCCTCTTCGGCCAGAAGATCTTCATCACCTACGGCGAGCACGACATGGTCGACAATATCGTGCATCTCGTGCTGGCGCGCCTGCCGGACGCGCCGCAAGGGACGCGCGGGCTGTCGCTGTTCCTGGTTCCGAAATTCCTCGTCAAGCCGGACGGCTCGCTGGGAGCGCGCAACGACGTGCGCTGCGCCAGCATCGAACACAAGCTCGGCATCCACGCCTCGCCGACCTGCGTGATGATCTATGGCGACGCCGGCGGCGCGACGGGCTGGCTGGTCGGCGAGGAAAATCGCGGCCTCGCGGCGATGTTCGTCATGATGAACAGCGCGCGGCTCGGCGTCGCCATGCAGGGCGTCGCGATCGGCGAGAAGGCGCTGCAGCACGCGGTCGCCTACGCCAGGGAGCGCCGCCAGGGCAAGAGCCCCAAGGGCGGCGCCGGCATGAGCCCGATCATCGAGCACCCCGACGTCCATCGCACGCTCCTCACGATGAAAGCGCTCGTGCAGGCTGCGCGCGGCATTTGCCATCTGACCGCGATCGCGATCGACCGATCGCTCCACGCCAAGAGCGCCGAAGAGCGGGCGGCCGCGGGCGAGCGGGCGGCGCTGCTGACGCCGATCGCCAAGGCCTTCTCGACCGATATCGGCGACGAGGTCGCTTCGCTCGGCCTCCAGGCGCATGGCGGCATGGGCTATATCGAGGAGACCGGCGCCGCCCAATTCCTCAGGGATTCGCGCATCGCCGCGATCTATGAGGGCACGAACGGCGTCCAGGCCATCGACCTCGTTCAGCGGAAACTTCCGCTCTCCGGCGGCGCGGTCGTCGCGAACGAGATCGCCGCCATGCGCGCGGTCGTCGCCGAGGTCTCGCGGCGCGGGGAGGTCGGCTTCGGCGCGACGTCGGCTCTTCTCAGCGAGGCGATCGACGCGCTCGAAACCGCCACCGCGGCGATGCGCGACGCTCTGGCGAGCGATCCCGCTTCAGCGCTCGCCGGCGCGACGCCATACCTCAGGCTGTTCGGCCTCGCGCTCGGCGGCGCCTGCCTCGCGAAGGCTGGGCTCGCCGCGCAGGATTTCGCCGAGGCGGGCGACGCGTCGCAGCGCGGCCGCATTGGTCTTGCGCGCTTCTTTGCGGAGAAGCTGGCGACCGCCGCGCCGGGTCTCGCGCGCTCCATCCTCTCCGGCGCGGGGGCGCTGGAGGATTACGACACGATTTTAGGAGAGGCCGGATGAGCGAATTCGTCGAAGTCAGCCGCGAGGCTGCGGTCTGCCGCGTCACGCTTGCGCGGCCTGAGAAGAAGAACGCACTGACGAGTGCGATGTACGAGCGGCTGACGCTCGCATTCGAGGAGGCGAGCGCCGACGAAAGCATCGGCGCCTTGCTGCTCTCTGGATCTCAAGGCGTCTTCACCGCCGGCAACGACATCGGCGATTTCCTTGCTGCGGCGATGGCGGCCTCCGCGGCGAATACGACCCCGGCCGGCTCGCGCTTCATCTATACGCTCGCGAAGTTCGACAAGCCGCTCGTCGCCGCGATCGAAGGTCCCGCGGTCGGCATCGGCACGACGCTGTGCTTCCACTGCGATCTTGTCTACGCCGCGCCGAGCGCGCGTTTCTCGATGCCGTTCGTCAACCTGGGCCTTGTGCCCGAGGCGGGGTCCTCAATGCTGGCGCCGCTGCGGTTCGGCATGGCGAAAGCGGCGGAGGCGCTGTTGCTCGGCGAACCTTTCGACGCCGCGGCGGCGAAGGAACTCGGCCTGGTCAACGAGGTCGTCGAATCGGAAGCGCTGGCCGCACACGCTTTCCTCAAGAGCGCGGCGCTCGCGGCAAAACCGCGCGAAGCGCTGCTCGCCGCGCGGCGTCTGCTCCGAGGCGATCCCGCGCCGCTGCTGGCGCGCATGGACGAAGAGCTGCGCCTTTTTCACAAGCGCTTGCGCTCGCCTGAGGCGCGCGCGGCCTTCATGGCCTTCATGGAGAAGGCGAAGGGATAGACGCCGGTCGACGAGACGGCCATGAAGCTTGCCGCTATTCTCGCTTTTCTCGTCGCTCTTATCGTTCCGGCGACACTTCAGGCTCGCCCCGTCTACCTCTTCGGCGAGATCGGGAAGTCCTCGGTCCTCGCCGCGGTGGACCAAGAAGGAGACAGGCTGAGCGGCTGGTATCTCTATCCAGCGGTCGGCAAGGAACTCCAACTCTCGGGCCAAATCGATGCGAGCGGCAGCTTCCGACTCGATGAGAGCGTCGACGCCCACAAGACCGGCGTTTTCGAGGGCAAGTCAGCGGGAGGACGCTGGAACGGCGAGTGGCGAAACGCCGCCGGCGGCGCGCCGCTCGCGTTCTCGATGACCGAGAACCGCGAGGCCCTGGCCGATGCAAGCGGCCTCTTTCGTTGCGTGGTCAAGCAGCAGAAGCAAGGCTGGACCTTCCGTCAGTCCCTCACCCTCGAATTGGCGAAAGGCGCGCTGAAGGCGCTGAAGGCGTCGGCGGCCGAATCGTCCGCGCAGGACGGCGAGCAGGGATGCTTCTACTCGCTCGAGGATTTCACCCCTGTGCCCAGCGATGTCGGCCTCGTGCTGAAAGCCAAGGACGAGGACCAACCGCTCGACGCCGATTCGCAGCGCTGCACGATCCAGGTCGTCGGCGACGCGGACCATCTTCTGGTTCAGTTCGGCGATCCCTGGGAAACGCACAACGACTGCCGCTTCAGCGGCACAACCGCCTTTTGCAGCCCGCGCTCATGGATGACCGACTTCGTCGTCGATCGACGAACCAAGAGCTGCAAGCCGATCGAGTGAACTGGCTTGGCGTCCGCTTCGCGTAGCGCCCTTGCGCCTCAGGCCATGTACTGGCCGCCGTTCGCGGTCAGCGTCGAGCCGGTGATGAAACCCGCTTCGTCCGAGGCGAGAAAGACGACGCACCGCGCGATCTCCTCGGGCTGGCCAAGCCTTCGCACCGGGATTTGCGGCAGGATCGACCTGTCCAGGATGTCTTGCGGAACCGCCATCACCATCTCGGTCGCGACGTAGCCGGGACAGATGGCGTTGACGGTGATTCCCTTGCTCGCGTTCTCCTGCGCCAGGGCCTTGGTGAAGCCGATATCGCCCGCCTTGGCCGCGGAATAGTTCGTCTGCCCCATCTGGCCCTTTTGGCCGTTGATCGAGGAGATGTTGATGATCCGGCCAAAGCCGCGCTCGCGCATCCCCTCGATCACAGGGCGGCACATGTTGAAGAGCGAATTGAGATTGGTGTCGATGACGGCGCGCCATTGCTCGAGCGACATCTTGTGGAACGCGGCGTCCCGCGTGATGCCGGCGTTGTTGACCAGCACTTCGACCGGCCCGAGGTCCTGGGCGACCTGAGCGAGGCCGGCCGAGCACGCCTCGAAACTTCCGACGTCCCACTTGTAGACGTTCACGCCGGTCTCGGCTTTGAACTTGGCCGCGGCCTCCTCATTGCCTTGGTAGGTCGCCGCGACGGCATAGCCGGCGCCGGCAAGGGTTTTGGAAATCGCGCCGCCGATCCCGCGCGTTCCACCCGTAACGACTGCGACTCTCGCCATAGGACCTCCTCGCGCCTCCTCCCGCGCCGCCTCGCTGGGCGGCGCATCATTGTTCGCTCGACTTGCGAAACGCTGTTAGCGCTCCACAGTCAGCGCAATCCCCATGCCGCCGCCGATGCACAGCGTGGCCAAGCCCTTCTTCGCGTTGCGGCGCTTCATCTCGTGCAGCAGGGTGACGAGCACGCGCGCGCCGGACGCGCCGATGGGGTGTCCAATCGCGATCGCGCCGCCGTTGACGTTCACGATGGCCGGATCCCAGGCCATGTCCTTGTTGACGGCGAGCGCCTGCGCCGCGAAGGCCTCGTTCGCTTCGACAAGGTTGAGGTCCTTGACCGACCAGCCGGCGCGCTCGAGCGCCTTGCGCGAGGCCGGGATCGGTCCGGTCCCCATGATCGACGGATCGACGCCCGCGGTCGCCCAGGACGCGATGCGCGCCAGCGGCGTGAGATTGCGCCGCTTGGCTTCGGCGGCGGTCATCACCACGAGCGCCGCGGCGCCGTCGTTGATTCCCGAGGCGTTCCCTGCGGTCACCGTGCCGTCCTTGGTGAAGGCGGGACGCAGCTTGGCGAGGGCGTCGTAGGTCGTGCCCGGCCGGATGAACTCGTCGTCGGCGACGACGACGTCGCCCTTACGGGTCGCGATGGTGAAGGGAACGATCTCGTCCTTGAACTTGCCGGCCTTTTGGGCCGCCTCGGCCTTGTTCTGCGAAGCGGTCGCGAAACGGTCCTGGTCCTCGCGGCTGATCTGCCACTTGGCGGCGACGTTCTCGGCGGTGTTGCCCATGTGATAGCCCTGGAAGGCGTCGATCAGGCCGTCCTTCAGCATCGTGTCGACGAACTTCAGGTCGCCCATTTTCACACCGGCGCGCAGATGCGCGGCGTGCGGCGCGAGCGACATCGACTCCTGCCCGCCGGCGACGATGATCGAAGCGTCGCCGTTGACGATCTGCTGCAGGCCGAGCGCGACTGCGCGCAAACCGCTGCCGCAAACCTGGTTGACGCCGAAGGCGGTCTTTTCCTGAGGAATCCCGGCCTTCATCGCCGCCTGACGAGCCGGGTTCTGGCCCTGCGCGGTGGAGAGGATCTGGCCGAGGATCACCTCGTCGACTTCCGAAGCGTCCACATGCGCGGCGTCGATCGCCGCCTTGATCGCCACGGCGCCGAGTTCGTGGGCGGGCGTATTGGCGAACGCCCCGTTGAACGAGCCGATTGCGGTTCTCTTGGCGCTGGCGATGACGATTTCCGGTGCGGACATGGGGAGCTCCCTTGAGGGCGGATGCGCCGATATGCAGGCGCTGGCTTCCCCTTTTCTTTACACGAACGGCCCCCTTGGGCGCCAGTGTTCCGGCAAGAAGACTGCGACTCGACCATCCTTTGCCGCCACCCTTGACGCCGATGGCGAAAATTCGACCGCGGCGGTTACCGCGTTGCAAAAAAGTGTTCCGAGAGCGCGAAAAAAAGCCTATCTTATAGGAGTTCAGGCCGCGCAAGCGTCGAGTCGAGACCCCGCACGATGTCGAATCCAGCCACGCCGATCACAATTAAAAAATATGCGAACCGGCGTCTCTATAATACGGCCTCCAGCGCTTACGTGACGCTGGCGGACCTGGCGAAGATGGTGAAGACGGGCGAAGATTTTGTCGTTTACGACGCGAAGACGAACGAAGAGATCACCCGCTCCGTACTGACGCAAATCATCTTCGAGCAGGAAGGGATTGAAGGTCAATCGCTGCTGCCGATCACTTTTCTCAGGCAATTGATCCGCCTTTACGGCGATAGCGTTCAGGCTTTGCTTCCCAGCTACCTCGAATATTCGATCGACCAGTTCAACGGCGAGAAGCAGGCGATCCGCGAGGCGGCGACCCGGGTGTTCGGGCAGGGTCCCTTCTCCCCGTCCTCGTTCAATGCGCTGCAGGAGATGACGCGCAAGAACCTGGCGGCGTTCAATCAGGCGCTGGGATTGTTTTCGCCCTTCGCGGCCGGCGCGGCGTCCGCTCCCGAGCCCAAGAAGCCGGAGCCCGCGCCGCAAAGCGCCGACCTCGACGAATTGCGCACCCAACTCACCGAGATGCGCCGCCGGCTCGACAGCCTTACCGAGAAGAACTGACCGCGGCTTGCGGGGGCGCGTGGAGTTCCGGCCTGCCGACGAGGTGGCCCTGGAGAAAGTCGATCTCCCATTCGGCGAGCAGGCGGCGGGCTTCGACGTCCTCCACCCATTCCGCGACGGTCTGAATGCCGAGGTGGCGCGCGAGTTGCGCCAGCGTGCGCACGAAAAAGCGGTCGTCGAGCGAGCGGGCGACGTTCTGAACGAAGGCTCCGTCGATCTTGACGATGTCGACGCCGAGGCGGCGCAGATTGCGAAACGACGTATGCCCGGCGCCGAAGTCGTCCATCGCGATCGTCACGCCTAGCGCCTTCATCCGCGCGATCACGCGCATGGCGTCGTCGATCGGTTCGACCGCCAGGGTTTCGACGATCTCCACGATCAGCCGTTCGGCGACGCCCGGGCGCAGGCTGAGCGCCGCCTTCATGGCGTCCAACCACTCGGGCGAGCGCAAGGTGGCGACCGAGATGTTGACGGAAACCCTGAGCTCCGGCTCCGCCGATAGGCGATCGAGCGCAAGCTCGAAAACGCGCTGATCGAGTTGCGTGATGAGGCCGACCTTCTCGGCGACCGGCAACAGGATCTCGGGGCCGACGACGGCGCCGTCCGCTTGGCGAACGCGCAGCAACGCCTCGTGGAAGGCGACGGCGCCCGACTGGGTGGCGACGATCGGCTGGTAGGCGACGACGATGCGCCGCTGGTTGAGCGCGGCGAGGATCTCGTCGGCGACAGCCGCCTCGCGACGCTGGGCCTCGCTGAGCGCCTGCCCGGGCGCGTAGAGGGCGTAGCGGCTCTCTTCGCCATCGGCTTGTTCGTAAGCCTCTTCGGCGCGTTGCAGCAACCGGCAGGCGCTGCGGCCGTGGCGCGGCGCGAGCGCGGCGCCGACACGAATCGACGCTTTCACGGCGCCGGCCGAAGTCAGGAACAGATCCGCGTTGACCCTGCGGGCGAGACGGGTCGCCGCCAGCGCCAATTGCTCCGGATTGCCGGCTGAGAGCAGGACGGCGAACTTGCCTCCCGCATAGTGCATGACCTCGTCGATCTTGCGCACATTTGCGGCGAGCCGGCGTCCCACCGCGGAGATCACCTCGTCCATCGCGTCGTAGCCGTGGCGGCGGTTGAGTGCGACCAGATTTTCGACGCCCACCATGAGCACCGCGAAAGCGCCGTCGCCGGGGCGAGCGTGGGCGAAGCGCGCATCCAGCGCCTCATTGAAGGCCCGGCGATTGCCGAGCGTGGCGTCCCCGCCTCGGCCGCCGTCGCCGAGCGCGCCGAGCGCCTCGTTGCGATGGAGGATCCTGAGGACGCCGTGCGCGCGCGCCGGCCGCCCCTCCGCGTCGGCGAACCAGCGGCCAACGTCTTCGACGGCGCAAGACGAGCCGTCCGAGCGCGCCAGCCGATACGCGAGGCGATAGGGTGCGCCTTCGCCCGCATCGCGGGCGGTCGAATTGTTGATCGCCTGAAAACGCGACGACTCAGAATCGCTCGTCACCAGCTCGGCGAACGCGGCGCCGCTCTCGAGCGAGGCCGCGGGAAAAGCGGCAAGCGTCTCGCCGACGTTGGCGCCCCAGCTCAGCCGATCGCTGACGATGTCCCAGTCGTAGACGACGGCGCTGAGCGAACGCAGCACCGCGCGCGGATCGAGCGCGCGGCCCATTTCCGCCGCTTCGGCAGATTCCGCGATCCGCTCCGCTCGAAACGCCGCATCGCAATCGGAAAAGGTTTCGGTGTCCTGCACGCGCTTCCCCGTTCGGCCCTTTTCGGAGGGGTCGAACGAGAATGCGACGAAGGAGTTAATGCAACGTATACGCTTAACGTATCGGCAACTACGCTTCAGAAACGATCTTTGCGCGTGCGGATCTCCGCGAAGACGGCCGCCGCGTCGGCGCCGGGCATGCCAACCGCGGCCTGGACGCTGGGGCGTTCCGCGCGAAGGAACGGATTTGTGGCGAGTTCGACCGCGATGGTGGTGGGGACTGTCGGCTTGCCCACCTTCCGCAGGGCCATAATATCTTCGACCCGGTTCTTCAGCACCGCATTGTCCGGTTCGATGGTCAGCGCGAAGCGGGCGTTGGATTCGGTGTATTCGTGGCCGCAGTAGACGGTGGTCTCGCCGGGCAGCGCGGCCAGTTTGACGAGCGAATCCCACATCACCGGATAGGGCGTCTCGAATACACGCCCGCAGCCGAGCGCGAACAACGTGTCGCCGGCGAAGGCGATCTCGTCCTGTTCGAACCAATAGGTGATGTGGCCCGCGGTGTGGCCGGGGGTCTCGATCACCTTCGCCTCGAGCCCGCCGACGCGCGCGTAGTCCCCCTCGCTGAGCGTGCCGTCGAGGGCGCCGATGCGGGAGGCCTCCTTGGCGGGGCCGACGATGCGGAGCTTGGGGAAGCGGGCGCGCAGGCCGGGAATGCCCTGGGTGTGATCGGCGTGGTGGTGCGTGACGAGGAGATCCGTGAGCTCCCAGCCCTGCGAGGCCGCGGCGGCGATCACCGCATCGGCGTCGGGGGCGTCGATCGCCGCCGTCGCGCCCGAGCCGGAATCGTGAATGAGGACGCCGTAATTGTCCTTGAGGCAAAGGAATTGATGAACGTGCGTGCTCATGGGGAGCCTTTCCTGATTGGCGCGGCGGCAGGCGCTTCGATTGCGCCGCAGCGCGGACTGGTCCAAATTTGCTGGCGTATGCCGCTAGGCGTAACCACCCATGCCGCTCGACGTCAACGATCTCCTGGCTTTCTATTCTTCGCCGCTCGGCGACGTCTCGCGGCGGCTGATCGGGCGCGTCCTCAGAACGCGATGGGAGAATTGCGCGCAGCTCTCGGTTCTCAGCCTCGGCTACGGCGGCCCTTATCTCGAGCGGTTCCGCGACGAGGCGCAAAGGGTGCTGGCCTTCATGCCGGCCGAGCAGGGCGTCGTCAATTGGCCGGCGAGCGGGCGCTCGGCGTCCGCGCTGGTCGAGCCCGACATGCTGCCGCTGCCCGATTGCTCGATCGACCGGGTGCTGATCGTACATGGCCTGGAGACGGCCGAGCATCCGAGCGCCGTGCTGGAGGAGGTTTGGCGCATCCTCAATCCCGGCGGCCGGCTGATGGTCGTCACACCGTCGCGGCGGGGCGTCTGGGCGCGGGTCGATGGGACGCCCTTCGGCCAGGGCCAGCCCTATTCGAAGGGGCAATTGCGCGATCTGATGCGGGACGCGCTGTTTTCGCCGCTGTTCTGGGGCGAAGCGCTCTATGCGCCGCCATTTCGGCGGCGGTTCTTCATCAATTCGGCGCCGGCGATCGAGCGCATCGGCTCGGCTTTCGGGTTACCGTTCGCCGGCGTGCACATTGTCGAGGCGACCAAGCAGGTCTACCGGCCGGTCGGCGTGCGTCGCGTCGCCCGGCGCCAGACGCTGGCGCTCCAGCCGGGCCTCGCGCCGGCCGCGCACCACCAACCCGCTCGTTTTTCGTCATTGTCGGCTTGCGTCGATCATGCTTTTAACGCGCCAACGCTTCCGCCGGAGACTTGATTCATGCCCCAATCGGACCGTCTGCTCGTTCTGCTGCGCCACGGGCAGAGCGACTGGAACCTCAAGAACCTCTTCACCGGCTGGAAGGATCCGGATCTCTCGCCCCTCGGGGTCGAGGAGGCCAAAACGGCGGGCCGCCGGCTGAAGGCGCGCGGACTCGCCTTTGACGTCGCCTTCACCTCGGCGCTGACGCGCGCCCAGCACACGCTCGCCCTCACCCTCGCCGAGCTAGGCCAATCCGGCCTGCCGGAGACCCGCGACCAGGCGCTCAACGAGCGCGACTACGGCGACCTGTCGGGCCTCAACAAGGACGACGCCCGCAAGAAGTGGGGCGAGGAGCAGGTGCAGGTCTGGCGGCGCAGCTACGATGTCGCGCCTCCCGGCGGCGAAAGCCTGAAGGATACCGTGGCGCGCGCCCTTCCCTACTACTGCCAGAACATTCTGCCCGCCGTCCTCAACGGCAAGCGCGTCGTCGTCGCCGCCCACGGCAACAGCCTGCGCGCGCTGGTGATGGTGCTGGACCGCCTGACGCCGCAGACGATCCCGGCGATGGAGCTCGCGACCGGCGTGCCGCTCGTCTATCGGCTGCGGGCGGATTCGACCGTCGAGTCGAAGGACATCCTCACGGACTGATCAGGAGAAAAAGGCCCCTCGCCTCTTCTCCCGCCTGCCGGAC
This sequence comes from Roseiarcus sp., assembly GCA_036488815.1. Taxonomy (GTDB): domain Bacteria; phylum Pseudomonadota; class Alphaproteobacteria; order Rhizobiales; family Beijerinckiaceae; genus Roseiarcus. The sequence continues at coordinate 35,938 of DASXGX010000039.1, read as the reverse complement.
CGTCCGATTCCATCGCATCGCCGCGTGCTCTAGACTCTCGCCGGGTGATTCGCAGGGAGAAGCGGACGATGCGGCTCAGACTTTCGTTTTTGGCGGCGTTCATGGCGGCGGGCGCCGGAGCGGCGACGGCCTCGCCGCAGTACGAGTTCCTGGCTGCGCCGCAAATCAATCTCTCGCTGGTCTATCGTCTAGATAAGCTGACGGGGGAAGTGATCGCCTGCCAATACGCGCATAACCCTGGGAAGACCGACATCGAACCCGGCGCGTTCGGGATCACCAATTGCTACCGCAGCGGCGACGGCGCGACCAAACAGGACCCCGGCGACTATGGCCTCGTCGCCACCCGTCACGAACAGGAGGGCGGCGTATTCCGGGTCGACTATCGCACCGGCGCGCTGAGCATCTGCTACCTCTATTTCCAGCGGGAGAAGCAGGGCGACACCGAGACGATCACCGACCAATACGTCGTCTGCACGCCGCCTTATAAGTGAGAGCGGCGGCCCTCGCGCGAAGGGACCGAGGGCGTCAAGGCCGTCGTCAAGTTTTCCCGCCATTCGGTCAAGCGGCGTCAAGTTTTGTCAAGGCAAAGCTTGACGCTCCCGCTCGGGATATCAATCACTTAGCCCGCCATGCCTTGACCAACGCCGCCTCCGCGCGATCGTCTTGACGCAGCGGCCGCGCAATGCCGCCAAGTGAACGAGGCTAAGGATAGTCCGCGTTTGGCGAATCGGAAAGAAATTGTCGTAGGATATCGAGGCGACGCCGCTCGCCGCCTTGGCCGGGCTTGACCCGGCCATCCCCGCGGAGCCGCTCATCGTAACCTCGGCCGGAAGCGCAGCGGCGGCATGGGTGGCCGGTCAAGCCCGGCCAAGACGCGAGTTGAAGGCGCTGTTTCGCGCCCGCGCACAGCAGGTCCAATTCGAGCCCAAAGACCTCACCCGTCCGTCAGTCCCGCAACGTCCGGCCCGAGCGGCGTAATCCCATTGGGGTTGAGCGCCTTGATCGAATAATAGCCGCGCTTGATGTGCTCGATGGACACCGTCTCCCGCACGCCCGGCAGTGCGAGAACGCGTAGCAGATAGGCTTGCAGTCTGGGATAGTCGACAACGCGCCGCTTGTTGCATTTGAAAACGCCGTTGTAGGCGACGTCGAAGCGGACAAGCGACACGAAAGCCCGGATGTCCGTTTCGGTGAAGCGGTCGCCGAAAAGATACGGTCCGGGAGCGAGCCGCATCTCCAGTTCGTCGAGCGTCGCGAAGACGCCGGCGAACGCCTCTTCATAGGCATCCTGGGTCGTCGCGAAGCCCGCACGGTAGACGCCGTTGTTGAGGCCGGAATAGAGCCGAGCATTCAGCGTGTCGATCTCCGCAGCGAGATCGGCGGGGTAGAGATCGAGCGAGGCATCGGCCAGCTTGCCGAAGCCCGAGTTGAAGACGCGCAGGATGTCGGCCGATTCGTTGTTGACGATGGTCTTCCGATGCTTGTCCCACAACACCGGCACAGTCGCCCTGCCCGTGTAGTGCGGGTCGGCGCGGACGTAGATCTCGTGCAGGTAAGTCGCGCCGTTGAGCGTGTCGCGATCCGCGCCGAAAAGGTCGCCGAAGCGCCAGCCCTCCCGCGTCATGATCGGCTCGGCCACCGTCACCGAAATCGCCGCGTCGAGTTTCTTGAGTTTGCGGGCGATCAGCGTGCGGGACGCCCAAGGGCAGCCAAGTGCGACATAAAGGTGGTAGCGCCCCAACTCAGCGGCGAAGCCGCCCTCCCCCGTGGGGCCCGGCGCGCCGTCAGGCGTCACCCAATTGCGAAAGCTCGACGTCTGCCGCACGAAGCGGCCTTTGGCGTCGCTCGCTTGCAGCGGATGCCAGTCCGCGCTCCACCGTCCGTCGACCAGCATGAGATTCTCCTCCCGCTTGCCAGCGCAACGCGCGCCGACTCCCGCATCTTGCGATCGCCGACGACGCGAGACGCGCGCTGCATTATATAGGCCGCGCTCGCGAGCGATGCCGCGGGCGTCGCTCCTTTTCCCGAGCACTGTTCAACCATGCACGAAACCCGGTCCTCTCGTTCCCCTCGCGACACCATCTTCGCACCGGCTTCCGGCGCGGGACGGGCGGCGATCGCGGTCATTCGAATCTCCGGACGAGCCTGTGCCGCCGCGCTCGCAGCGCTGGCCCCTGGTGCAGATCTCGCCGACCGCGTCGCGACCTTGCGCACGCTGCGCGACCCGGCGACCGGCGAGACGATCGACCGGGCGCTGGCGCTGCGCTTCGCGGCCCCGCGCAGTTTCACCGGCGAGGAGATGGCGGAGCTGCAGGTCACCGGGGGCCGCGCCGTGGTTGCGGGCGTGCTCGCTGCGCTTGGCCGCGTGCCCGGCCTGAGGCCGGCCGAGCCCGGCGAATTCGCATGGCGCGCCTTCGAGAACGGCAAGCTTGACCTCGCCGAGGTCGAGGGCCTCGCCGATCTCGTCGAGGCGGAAACGGCGGCGCAACGGCGTCAGGCGCTCCGCATCGCCGGCGGCGCGCTGAGCCGCGAGAGCGAAGCGATCCGCGCCACGCTCGTAGAGGCGATGGCGTTGATCGAGGCGCAGATCGATTTTTCCGACGTCGAGGACGCCGACGCGCTGTCGCTGGATTCGGCGCGCGCGTTGGCGGCGAAAGCCGCGCATCGGCTGCGCGCCGTGCTTGCCGGCGCCGCGGCGGGGGCGCGATTGCGCCAGGGATTCAACGTCGTGATCGCCGGTCCCCCCAATGTCGGCAAGTCGACGCTGATGAACGCTTTGGCGCGCCGGGACGTGTCGATCGTCTCGGCGATTCCCGGAACGACCCGTGACCTTGTCGAGGTTCCGTTGGAGCTGCGCGGTTTCCCCGTCACGCTGGTCGACACCGCCGGGATTCGCGAAACCGACGAGCCGATCGAGCGCGAGGGCGTGGCGCGAGCCCGTCGCCGCGCCGACGAAGCGGACTTGACGCTCTGGCTGAGCGACGACGCCGCCGCGCCCATCGCGCCGCCCGGCCAAGGTCCGATGCTGTTCGTGTTGACGAAGGCCGACCGTACAAGGACGACCGAAGACAAGGAGAGCCCGCCCCAGGCGATTCGGATTTCGGCGCTGACGGGCGACGGGCTTCCGCAGTTGCTTGACGCTATCGCCGACGTCGCGGAACAGGAGATGGGAGGACAGGAACCCTCGCTCATTGCGCAGGAGCGGCACCGGGCCGCCTTCGCCGATGCGCTCGACGCTTTGGAGCGCGCCCTCGATCCGCACGCCGAGGAGCTGGAGCTGGTGGCGGAAGATCTGCGTCTGGCCGCGCGGGCGCTGGAGCGAATCGCCGGTCGGATCGATGTCGAAGAGGTGCTCGGCGACATATTTTCGCGGCTTTGCGTCGGCAAATGAGGTACGATCGATCCGTGCAGGGCAGCAGCGCGCCAAGCTGTTTCACGTGAAACACTCGAGACTGGGATGAGCGACTACGACGTCATAGTGATTGGCGGCGGCCACGCTGGCTGCGAGGCGGCGGCCGCGGCGGCGCGCTACGGCGCCCGCACGGCGCTCGTCACGCAAAAGCGCGACACCATCGGCGTCATGTCCTGTAACCCCGCGATCGGCGGCCTCGGCAAGGGCCATCTCGTCCGCGAAATCGATGCCCTCGACGGGCTGATGGCGCGCGCCGCCGACGCCGCGGGCATCCAGTTCCGCGTTCTCAACCGACGCAAGGGACCGGCCGTCCAAGGGCCGCGCGCCCAGGCGGATCGCAAACTCTACCGCCTCGCCATGCAGGGGCTGATTCGCGATACGGCGAATCTCGACGTGGTCGAGGCGGAAGCGAGCGGTTTGGCGCTTCATGACGGCGCGATCGTAGGCCTCGATCTCGCCGACGGTCGGCAACTCTCCTGCCGCGCGGTCGTCATCACGACAGGCACGTTTCTGCGCGGCGTGATCCATCTCGGCGAACAGCGCACGCCCGCTGGGCGGGTCGGCGATCCGCCCTCGAACGACCTGGCCCGCTCGCTCGACGCCATCGGTTTCGCGCTTGGCCGCCTCAAGACGGGGACCCCGCCGCGGCTCGACGGGACGACGATCGACTGGTCCGGCCTCGAGGTGCAGCCGGGCGACGATCCGCCCGAGCCCTTCTCGGCGATGACTCGCGCGGTCACGACGCCGCAAGTCGTCTGCCATATCACGCGGACCACGGCGGCGGGCCACGCGATCGTGCGCGCCAACGCCCACCGCACCGCCGTCTATTCCGGCGCCATTTCCGGCCGGGGACCCCGCTATTGTCCCTCGATCGAGGATAAGGTGATTCGCTTCGCCGACCGCGATAACCACCAGATTTTCCTCGAGCCGGAGGGGCTCGACGACACGACCATCTACCCCAACGGCATTTCCACGTCCCTGCCCGCCGACGTGCAGGAGGCGTTCCTCGCCACGATCCCCGGGCTGGAACGGGCGCGCATCCTGCGCCCCGGCTACGCGATCGAATACGACTACATCGATCCGCGCGAACTCGATCCGACCCTGGGATCGTGGCGCGTCCCCGGTCTGTTCCTCGCCGGCCAGATCAACGGCACCACCGGCTACGAGGAGGCTGGCGCGCAAGGGCTCGTCGCCGGGCTCAATGCGGCGCGTCTCGCGGGAGGGGCCGCCCCGGCGACCTTCGACCGTGCCGAATCCTATCTCGGCGTGATGATCGATGATCTCGTGACCAAGGGCGTGAGCGAGCCCTATCGCATCTTTACCTCGCGCGCCGAGTACCGCCTCTCCCTGCGCGCCGACAATGCCGACGAGCGTCTGACCGCCAAGGGCGCCGCCCTGGGCTGCGTCGGCGGCGAACGAGCGGCGATTCATAGGGCCTTCTCTACCCGGTTGGAGGCCGCGCGCGCGTTGATGAAATCCGCCGCCGCCTCGCCAAATGCGCTCGCCGCGGCCGGCCTCGCCGTCAATCAGGACGGCATCCGCCGCTCGGCCTTCGAGCTCGCCGCCCAGCCGCATTTGACGCTCGACGTGCTCGCCCGCGTCTGGCCCGAGCTCGGCGCCATCGAACCGGCCCTCGCCCGCCGTCTCGAAGCGGACGCCAAATATGCGGTCTATCTCGATCGTCAGGACGAGGACATCGCCCGCTATCGCCGCAGCGAATCGGCGGCGATCCCGCCCGATCTCGACTACGCCAGCCTCTCGGGCCTCTCGAACGAGTTGAAGGCGAAGTTCATCGCCGCGCGACCGACGAGCCTTGGACAGGCGGGGCGCATAGAGGGCGCCACTCCCGCCGCCCTTGCATTGATCGCCGCCCACGCGAGGCGGCTTCAGACGCGCGCCAGCCCGGTGGAAGCATGAGCCTTGCCTGGCGGGCGCGGAGCGGTGCATCCCCTGGTCTGTTTCACGTGAAACATTTGAGCCGCAGCTCCGTGCCAGACCACGCTCGATCGCTCCGATCAAACGTCGCTCACCGATCCTCGCCTGCTGTCCCTTTCGACACGGACCGATCGTTGCGCCGGTATTCGTGTCGCCGCCTACCCGCGTCATGGCCGGGCTTGTCCTGGCTTGTCCCGGCCATCCGCGCGTCGCATCGGAACGGTCACCGGCGGCGCATCGGACCGAATGGATGGCCGGGACAAGCCCGGCCATGACGACAATGGACGCGCCGCCCTGCCCCTCCTGTTTCACGTGAAACACCCCCATGACTGACGACCGTTCCCGGGCGCTCGCGCTTGCGCCCGTCCCCGCGGCGACCGAGGCCCGGCTTGCCATCTATGTCGATCTGCTGGCGCGCTGGCGGAAGATCACCAATCTTATTTCGGAAGCGAGCTTCGCCGAGGTCTGGACCCGTCACATCGCCGACAGCGCGCAACTGCTCGACCTCGCGCCGGACGCGCGACGCTGGGTCGATATGGGCTCCGGCGCCGGCTTTCCGGGCATGGTGCTGGCGATTCAGCTCGCCGACGTTCCCGGCGCGCGCGTCCACTGCCTCGAAAGCGACCAGCGCAAATGCGCCTTCCTGCGCGAGGTCGCGCGCGCTACCGGCGCTCCGGCGCAGGTTCACGCCGTTCGCATCGAGTCCATCGACCCGAACAGCCTCTCGCCTGTGGACGCCGTCACCGCGCGCGCCTTCGCCCCCTTGCCGCGCGTGCTCGATTTCGCCAAGGTGTGGATAACCCAAGGCGCGGTCGGCGTCTTCCCGCGCGGACGCTCCGCCGAAGCCCAGCTCGAATCCGCTTCCGCAGCGCAAGACTTCATGATCGACCTCGTCCCCAGCAAGCTCGATCCTGGGGCCGCGATCCTGAGGGTTCGCGCTGCTTCAAAGGCCCAGACATGACCGACGCCGTCTCGCCCGATCTCGACCAACCCAGCGAAAAGCCCGCCAGTGTTCTGTCGCCGCGCGTGCTCGTGCTCGCCAACCAGAAGGGCGGCGTCGGCAAGACGACAACCGCCATCAATCTCGGCACCGCCCTCGCGGCGATCGGCGAGCGGGTGCTCATCATCGACCTCGATCCGCAGGGGAACGCCTCCACCGGCCTCGGCATCGACCGCAAGTCGCGCACCTCCTCAAGCTACGACGTGCTGGTGGGCGAACGCTCGCTCAAACAGATCGTGACGCCGACCGCGGTGCCGCGACTGTTCATCGCGCCCTCGACGATGGATCTGCTCGGCGTCGAATTGGAGATCTCCGGTCACGCGGACCGCTCCTACAAGCTCAAGAACGCGATGAAGTCGTTCTTCGCCACCGACAACGACGAGGCGATCACCTACGTCCTGATCGACTGCCCGCCCTCGCTCAACCTTCTCACCATCAATGCGCTTGCTGCGGCGGACGCGGTGGTGGTGCCGTTGCAGTGCGAGTTCTTCGCGCTCGAAGGCCTGTCGCAATTGCTCAAGACGGTCGATCAGGTCCGCCGGTCGCTTAACCCTTCGCTAACCATACACGGCATCGTCCTGACGATGTTCGACCCGCGCAACTCGCTCGCCAGCCAGGTGGTCGCGGATGTCCGCGCCTTCATGGGCGAAAAGGTCTACGAGACGGTGATCCCGCGCAACGTCCGGGTTTCCGAGGCGCCGTCGCACGGCAAGCCGGTGCTGCTCTACGATCTCAAGTGCACGGGCAGCCAAGCCTATTTGAAACTGGCCTCCGAGGTCATTCAACGCGAGGGACGCTGGCGCGCCGCCTGAGGCGCGTCGTTCGAGATCTTTGCCGTCGTTGCGGGCGGGCGGAGCGAAGCGAAATCAGGCCCACTTGCTTCGGAGCTCACGCTCCTCGCAACGACGATTCCAACGAGTATTGCTCTAAGAGGAGCTGTGATGGCCGAAGACGCCGCCCGCCACGCCGAACATCGTCCGCGCCTCGGACGCGGTCTTGCCGCTTTGCTCGGCGACGCCGTCGAGGAAACGCCCGCCCAGGCGCGGGGCGGCGCCCGCAAGGCGCCGATCGAATTCCTGCATCCCAATCCCCATAATCCCCGCAAGGCCTTCCCCGACGAAGAGCTTGACGAACTCGCGGCTTCCATCCGTGAGCGGGGCGTCATCCAGCCGGTGCTGGTGCGGCCGATCCCGCGCGTCGCCGACGCTTTCGAGATCATCGCCGGCGAGCGCCGTTGGCGCGCGGCGCAGCGCGCCGGCCTGCACGAAATTCCGATCCTCGTCGTCGAGGCCGGCGATCGGGAAGCGCTCGAACTCGCCATTGTCGAGAACGTGCAGCGCGCCGACCTCAACGCGCTCGAAGAAGCGGACGGTTACGCCAAGCTCGTCGCCGATCATGGCTATGTCCATGCGGACGTCGCGCGCATCGTCGGCAAGAGCCGCAGCCACATCGCCAACACGATGCGGCTGACCCAATTGCCGCCCCATAGCCGCGAACTGCTGGCGTCCGGCGCAATCTCGGCCGGGCACGCGCGCGCGCTGCTCGCCGTCTCCGACCCCGACGCCGTGGCCGATCGCATCGTCGAGCAGGGTCTTACCGTCCGTGATGTCGAGCGGCTCGGCGAACGCGCCGGACAGACACAGCGCACCGCCAAGCCGCCGAAGGAGGTCGATCCCGACACCCGCGCGCTGGAGGAGAAGCTCAGCCTCGCGCTGGGCGCCAAGGTCACAATCCGTCATTCCGGCGACAACGGAGAAATGCGTCTCGCTTTCCGTAACTTCGAGCAGCTCGACGACTTCTGCCGCCGGCTGTGCCAGCCGAACGGGCGGTACGAAGAGCCTTAAAACGGGACCGCTCTGCCGCGCGCCGGTGCGCGGTCGCGCCAATCTCAGCCGCGGCGCACGCTGGAGGCCAGCGACCAAAGCGCTCGGGTCGCAAGGATGCCGCCTAGGCGCGTGTCGCGGCGCACGCGACCGCTCAGCGTCGCGGTCGCCGCGAGGCGCTTGGCGAGCGCGGCGGAAGTCCACCGCTCCGCCTGCTTGGCGAGCGCGCCGCGCGCCGACGGCGACAGGCGCACATATTGCGCCTGCATCGCTGCGTCGAAGCTGCGGCCGTGCTCCATCTCCAGCCGCAGCCGATGCAGCAGCATCAGGCGCGCAATCAGGCGAATGACCAGGAAGCCCGCGTCGCCGCCTTCTGCGAAGAAGCGGCCGCCGCTCGCCTCCACCTCCGCCATGTCGCCCAGCAGCGACGCGTCGATCAGCGCGTCTAGGCTCGAAGGCGCAGCATCGGCGACGATCGCCTCGACGTCCTCGACCTCGATTCTCGGCTTGCCTTGCGCAAAGAGCATCAGTTTGGCGACCTCGCCTCGCGTCGTCATGCGATCGGAGCCGAGCAGGCTGACGAGATAGTCCCGCGCGTCCGGCGCAATCGAAAGCCCCGCCGCCCGCGCCTCCGCCTCGATCAGGGGGCCGAGCGAGCGCTTGTCGTCGGGATAGCACTCGATGGAGGCGGCGACGTCGAGCTTCTCGAAGGCGGTTCGCAGCGCCGTCCCTTTCTTGAGCGACCCCGCTTCGACGATCACCACGCAGTCCCCCGGCGGACGCGCGAACAGAGGCTCCAGCGCCGGCATCAGGTCGCGCGCCTGCGCCTCGATCCAGAGCGCGCGAGAACCGCCGAACATCGAGATGGCGTAGGCTTCGTCGGCCAGCGCACCGGGATCGCGCGCCACGGCGTCGCCCTCCAGCCTGGTCAGGCGAAGCGGGTCGGCTTCGCCGGCCAGCGCGGCGCCGACGAGCGCCTTCACGCGCTCATGGATGAGCCCCTCATCCGTTCCGTGAACGAGAAAGAACCGCACCGCAGCCGGCGGGCGCCTGACAAAAGCATCCGCCGTCGTATTGCTGATTGTCGTCACAACCCCGCCAGCCTCGCCCCAAAGCATCACCGCAAAGCGCATTCTAGAGGGCGAGCCTGCGAGAGGGAACCGGGGCCGAACCAGCGGAAAGCCTCTGCGTTGTCACGCCCGCTTCATGAGCATGACAGCCGCGACGAAATCGTTTAGCAAAACCGCCATTCGGGGCGGTGCGCCCCCTCTCCGTCATGACCGGGACGAGCCCGGCCATCACGCAGGCAAAAGTGGCGAAATCCCATGGCGACCTACAAGCTCTTCCTTCTTCCCGGCGACGGCATCGGCCCTGAGGTCACGGCGGAAGTCGAGAAGGTGACCGGCTATTTCTCGCGCGCCGGCATCGCGCATTTCGAGACGGAGAAGGGCCTGGTCGGCGGCAGCGCCTATGACGCGCACGGCCAGGCGATCAGCGACGCCGACATGAAGCTCGCCGATGCAGCCGACGCGGTGCTCCTGGCGGCGGTCGGCGGTCCCAAGTGGGAAAGCGTGCCGTACGAGGTCCGTCCGGAAGCCGGCCTGCTGCGCCTGCGCAAGGAGCTGGCCCTCTACGCCAATCTGCGTCCGGCCATTTGCTATCCCGCCCTCGCCGACGCCTCCTCCCTGAAGCGCGAGGTGGTCGAAGGGCTCGACATCATGATCGTGCGCGAGCTTACCGGCGGCGTCTATTTCGGCGAGCCCAAGCAGATCATCGACCTCGGCAACGGCCAGCGGCGCGGCATCGACACCCAGGTCTACGACACCTATGAGATCGAGCGCATCGGCCGCGTCGCCTTCGACCTCGCGCGCAAGCGCGGCAACAAGGTGACCTCCTCCGACAAGCGCAACGTCATGAAGTCGGGGGTGTTGTGGGACGAGGTGATGACCGCGCTGCACAAGCGGGAATTCCCCGACGTGAAGTTCGAGCACCAGCTCGCCGACGCGCTCGGCATGCAGCTCGTGCGTTGGCCCAAGCAGTTCGACGTTATCGTCACCGACAATCTGTTCGGCGATATGCTGTCGGACGTCGCCTCGATGCTGACCGGCTCGCTCGGCATGCTGCCATCGGCCTCGCTCGGCGACGTCGACGCCAAGACCGGCAAGCGAAAGGCGCTCTATGAGCCGGTGCATGGCTCGGCGCCCGACATCGCCGGCAAAGGCCTCGCCAACCCGATCGCCATGATTGGTTCGTTCGGAATGGCGCTGCGCTATTCCTTCGGCCTCGCCGAAGCGGCGGACAAGCTGGACGCCGCGATTGCGCGGGTTCTCGCGAGCGGCTTACGCACGCCCGACATCCGCTCAGAGGGCTGCCGCCTCGTCTCGACGCGCGAAATGGGCGACGCGATCGTGGCCGAATTGGAGCGCGGCGCGGCCTAAGCCGCGTCCTTCAGCCGATCGGCGCGCGACAAGCGGCTCGGCGCTGGCTGGCCCCTTTCAGGAGGGACTCGAGCCCAGCCTCGCGGCCGGCTTGCGTCAACGTTAGGCGGTCGAACAGACACTCCAAGGCGGCGGCGTCGATCTTCGCCCCCGCCGCCGCGCAGGCGAGGCCCCGCAAACCCGCCTTCCCGCCCCCCAGAAGGCGGAAACCGACGCAACTGCGGCGCGCGCCGGCCAAGCTCAGCTCCGCCCATTCGACGGGACCTTGCGACGTCGCGAGGTATCGCGAAACTTCCAGCCGTTCCACCGCGGCCCCGGATGCGGCAGCCTGCTCGGCGATTTCGACAAACAAGCTCGATGGCGCCAACGCCTTCGCGCGCTTCCAGAGTTCAAGACGAAGCGCTGGAGCATCACGCCCGAAATCACCCAGACTGTAGAGATCGCGCCGGTCGCCGGTCGCGGCGACGATGTACGCTTCATAGCGCGGGCGCGCGCCGTCACCGGCGTCGATCGTAAAAAGCGGGGCAAGGCTCGGGTCGAGCGTTTCGACGAGGTCCGGCGCGCGAGCCGGCCCGACCGAGGACGGCCCATCGGACCTGGTCGACATCACCAACGCGACGCCGACGAGGCCGAACGCCGTCGCCAAGCCGAACGCCGCCCGAACGAGCCATCCACGCCGTCGGCGTAGAGGTGGCCGGATGTCGTCGGTCCAATAGGGATCGAACGGCCCGAGGCCGTCGCGCGTGATGATGCCGCTCATGTCGATGCCACGCCCATTTGGGTCGTTGTGGCCCAAAGGTAGCCGCGACGCCTTGCGGAGTCCGTTACGCCGCCGGCAAAACTAGCGGGACGCTCAATGCCTTGTTAACGGGCCGACCCTCTGGCGCGCGCTGCGCGCCAGCCCCTGCTTGCGCGCCAACGTTATCCGTTATATCAAACGATCTGTTCTCCAAACCGAACTCTCTCCGAGAGCGGCCGCAAACGGGAAATCCCCACTTGGGTGAAGCCAGCGCCTTGACGAAGCCGCCCGCGACGAGCGAAGCGGACGACCCGCACAGCCTCACGCTACGGCTCGGACTGGACCGTCCGCTGGCCATGGAGGCCGGCGTCGACCTCGCCCCGCTGACGATCGCCTATCAGACCTACGGCGCGCTCAACGCCGCCAAGAGCAATGCGATTCTCGTCTGCCACGCGCTCACGGGCGATCAGCACGTCGCCAGCCGCCATCCCGTCACCGGCCGGGACGGCTGGTGGCAGACCATGGTCGGACCCGGCCGCCCGCTCGACACCGACCGCTTCTTCGTCATTTGCGCCAATGTCGTCGGCGGCTGCATGGGCAGCACGGGCCCCGCGTCGCTCAACCTCGCGACGGGCGAGCCCTACGGTCTCGAATTCCCTGTCGTGACGATTGGCGACATGGTTCGCGCTCAGGCGATGCTGATCGACGCGCTTGGCATCGAGACCTTGTTCTGCGTCGCCGGTGGCTCGATGGGCGGGATGCAGGTGCTGCAATGGGCCGCTCTCTACCCCGAGCGCGTGTTCTCGGCTTTGCCGATCGCGACCGCGGCGCGCCATTCCTCGCAAAACATCGCCTTTCACGAAGTGGGGCGCCAGGCGATCATGGCCGATCCCGATTGGCGCGGCGGGCGCTACCTCGCCGAAGGCGCGCGCCCGTCGAAGGGTCTGGCCGTCGCGCGGATGGCCGCGCATATCACCTACCTCTCCGACAGCGCATTGCACCGCCGGTTCGGTCGCAATCTGCAGAACCGCGCCGCCCGCACTTTCTCGTTCGACGCGGATTTCCAGGTCGAATCCTACCTGCGCCATCAGGGCTCGATCTTCGTCGAACGGTTCGATCCGAATTCCTATCTCTTCATGACGCGCGCGATGGATTATTTCGATCTGGCGGCCGACTACGGCGGTTCGCTGGTCAACGCCTTTCGCGGCTCGCGCACGCGCTTCTGCGTCGTTTCCTTCACTTCGGACTGGCTGTTCCCCACCAGCGATTCGCGCGCCCTGGTTCGCGCGCTCAACGCTGGCGGCGCCTCCGTGTCTTTCGTCGAGATCGAGACGGATCGCGGGCACGACGCGTTCCTGCTCGACTTGCCCGAGCTTTTTGCGACAACGCGCGGCTTCATCGACGCTGCAGCGCGCGAGCGGGGAATCGCGTGATGGACCAGTCTCGCGCACCCACTCCCCAGACCGCGGCGCCCCGCGTCGACCTGCTCGTGGTCGCCGAGATGGTCGAGCCCGGCTCGCGGGTGCTCGACGTCGGCTGCGGCGACGGCGAACTGCTTGCCTTGCTGCGCGAGACGCGCGCCGTCGACGGCCGCGGCATCGAGCTTTCGCAGAGCGGGGTCAATCAGTGCGTCGCCAAGGGATTGTCGGTCATCCAGGGCGACGCCGACACCGATCTGGTCGATTACCCCGACGATTCCTTCGACTATGTGATCCTCTCGCAGACGTTGCAGGCGACCCGCCGTCCCCGCGTCGTGATGGAGCACATGCTCCGGATCGGCAAGCGGGCCCTCATCTCGGTGCCCAATTTCGGGCATTGGCGGGTGCGCGCGCAGCTCGCTTTCCGCGGGCGCATGCCGGTCACGCAGAGCCTCGCCTATTCCTGGTACGACACGCCCAACATTCACTTCTGCACCATCGCGGACTTCATCGCCCTGGCGCGGGAGATCGGCGCGACGATCGATCGCAGCGTGGCGTTGGACCGGCACGGCAATCCGCTCCAGGTCACCCTGCCGACCTGGGCGTGGAACCTTTTGGGCGAACAGGCGGTTTTCCTGCTTCATCGCAAACGCGCCGCTGATTGACAGCCTCGCCTCATGGGCGTTTTCTTCCGTCGTCCACGGAGGAAGCGTCAATGTCAGTCAATCCCGCGATTCAGGAATATGTCCCGGACGCGCAGCAGTGGCGGCGTGAGCTCCACCGCAATCCCGAGCTTCTCTACGATCTGCCGCGCACGTCGAATTTCGTCGCCGAGCGCCTGCGCGAATTCGGCTGCGACGAGGTCAGAACCGCGATCGGCAAGTCTGGCGTCGTCGGCGTCATCAAGGGCCGCAAGGGCGACGGCAAGCGCGTGATCGCGCTTCGCGCCGACATGGACGCCCTGCCGATCGAAGAGGCGACCAACCTCCCCTATCGCTCGGCCGTCCCTGGCAAGATGCACGCCTGCGGCCACGACGGCCACACCGCGATGCTGCTCGGCGCGGCGCGCTATCTCGCGAAGACCCGCGATTTTTCCGGCACGGCGGTCGTCGTCTTCCAACCGGCCGAGGAAGGCGGCGCCGGCGCCAAGGCGATGATCGACGACGGCCTGATGGAGACCTTCGCGATCGAGGAAGTTTACGGCATGCACAACATGCCGAAGGTGCCGCTCGGCGTTTTCGCGCTGCGCAAGGGTCCGCTGCTCGCGGCGGCCGACGCCTTCACCATCCGCCTCGAAGGCCGCGGCGGCCATGCCGCCAGCCCGAACCAATGCGTCGATCCGATCGTCGCCGGCGCCCAGATGGTGACGGCGCTGCAGACCATCGTCGCCCGCAATCTCGACCCCCTCGATTCCTGCGTCGTCTCGGTCACGAGCTTCCACGCCGGCACGGCGTTCAACATCCTGCCTCAAAGCGCCGAGCTCCTCGGCACGACGCGCACTCTGCACCCCGAGACCCGGGACCTCGCCGAGCGCCGCCTCAAGGAAATCGTCGCCGGCGTCGCCGCCGCCTCCGGCGTGACGGCGAGCGTCCATTACGACCGCGGCTACCCCGCGACGCGTAATCATCCCAAGCAGACCGATTTCGCCGCCTCGGTCGCCCGCGACATCTCCGGCGCCGACAAGGTGCTGACGGAAATCCAGCCGGTGATGGGCGCAGAGGATTTCTCCTTCATGCTCGAGGCGCGCCCCGGCGCCTTCATCCTGCTCGGCAATGGCGACACCGCTGGTTTGCACAACCCCGGCTACGACTTCAACGACGCCGCCCTGCCCTACGGCATGGCCTATTGGGCGCGCATCGTCGAGACGGCGCTCGCGGCGTAGAAGAGATGCTGCCGGCGCCTGGGATGTGACGGAATTGAAGAACCCTCCGCCCTCTCCCGCTTGCGGGAGAGGGGTTGGGGTGAGGGCCTCTTCACCTAAAGCAGACGACGCTACGCGCTACCCGCCACTGATCGCCGTCAGGATGAACACATCGGCCCCGTCGGGCACGCGCGTCGCCAAGGTCGCGCGCTCGCCGTTGACGAAGACGTTGATGTGGCGGCGGATCGCCGGCGAGGAATCGCACAGGCGGTCCCGCATGCCGGGCCAGCGCCGATCGAGCGTATCGAATAGGGCGCCGACCGTGTCGACGCGCATCGCAAGCACGCGATCCGCATCGGGAAACAAGGGAGCAAGCGCCGCAGGGAGCCGCACGAGCGCTGGCCGGCCGCGGTGGAATTCGGTCGCCGCCATCTCAAGCCTCGACGATCATCGTCTCGACCGACGAAATTGTCGGTAGATTCTCCGCAATGCGCGTCCAGCTCTGACCCTCGTCGGCGCTCGCATAGAGCGCGCCGGAGCTCGACCCGAAATAGACGCCCGCCGGCTCCAGCGAATCGGTCGCCATCGCCTGCCGCAGCACACCGAAATAGGCCTGCTTCGTCGGCAGTCCCTCCTGCATCGCTTGCCAATGCGCTCCGCCGTCCCTGGTGCGCCACACCGCAGCGCTGGCGTCGGGTGGAAAACGGCCTTTCTCGGCGCCGTTCAGCGGAAAGAGAAACAGGCCATCGGGGTCATGCGGATGCGCGGCGGCGGGAAAGCCGAAGCTCGACGGCAGGCCCGCCTCGACGCTACGCCAGGATTCGCCGCCGTCGTCGCTGCGATACATGCCGCAATGATTCTGCTGATAGAGCCGGTTCGGCTTGCCCGGCGCCATGACGAGACAATGCACGCACTGGCCAAACTCCGGATATTGCTGCCCCTCCGGCAAGAAGTCCGAGCGCGTGCCCTTGTTGCGCGGCCGCCAGGTCTCGCCGCCGTCTTCAGTGTAAAAAACGCCCGCCGCTGAAATTCCGACCCAGATTCGCCGATCGTTGCTTGGATCGAGCACCAGCGAGTGGAGGATCAGCCCGGCGCCGCCAGGGAGCCAATGCGGACGTGTCGGATCTTTGTGCAGGCCTTCGACGGGCGAAAAGCCAGCGCCGCCGTCATCGCTCACGAACAAGCCGGCAGGCTCCACTCCGGCATAGAGCCGCCTGTGTCCCGCCGCGAGGCTCCAGACGGACTTGATCGGCGTCTCGCCCTCCGGATAGGCCAAGCCGCGACTGGAATGCGTCCAGGTCGCGCCCAGATCCGTTGAATTCCAGACGGCAGGGCCGAACCACTCGTTCCCGCCCGCGCCATATATCGCCCCGCTCGACGCGTCGCCGATGACGTGGTTCATCGGCCACGTCTCGCAAAACGGACCCCTCAGGCTCCAGGATTTCCGCCCTTCGTCGCTTTCAAGAATGAAAGCGCCCTTTTTGGAGCCGACGAGCACCAGCACTTTTCGCGCCATTGCCGCCTCCGTCACTTTTGTGACGGCCTATTGGGACTCGGGGCCGGCGGGACGTCAAGCCGCTAGCCCTCGATTTCCTCGCGCAAAATCTCGAGCTCGAGCCACTCGTCCTCAGCGCGCTCGAGTTCGGCGCGTTTCTGCGAATAGGCGTGCGTCGCGCGCTCGAAGGCCGCCGGATCGCGGCCGTGCAGATCGACGTCCGCCAAAGCGCGTTCGAGCTTGGCGATCTCAGCGCGCAAGCTTTCCATGCGGGCAGGCAGCGTCTCCAGCGCCCGCTTCTCGTTGAACGACAATTTTCGCTTTGCGGCCGGCCGCGACGCTTCGCGCGGCGCTGTCTTCTCGACCTTGGGCGCTTCCGGCGCCGGCGCACCAGAGAGGCCATATCCACGCTGCGTCACCATGTCGGAATAGCCGCCGGCGTATTCGCGCCACCGCCCCTCTCCCTCGCTGACGATCACCGAGGTTGCGACGCGATCGAGGAAGTCGCGATCGTGGCTGACGAGCAGGATCGTGCCGGAGTATTCGCCGAGCAGTTCCTGCAGCAGGTCCAGCGTTTCGATGTCGAGGTCGTTGGTCGGCTCGTCGAGCACCATCAAATTCGACGGCAGCGCGAGCGCGCGCGCCAGCATCAGCCGCCCGCGTTCGCCGCCCGACAGCTTGCCGATCGGCGTGCGCGCATGTTCGGGCGCGAACAGGAAGTCCTTCATGTAGCCGATCACATGCTTGCGCTCGTTGTTGACGGCGACGAAGTCGCTGCCGCCGCCGGTGAGCGCGTCGACCAGCGTCGTGGTCGGCTGCAAGGAGGCGCGCCGCTGGTCGAGCGTCGCCATCGCGACGTTGGCGCCGAGGCGCACGGATCCCGTATCGGGCGCAAGCGCGCCGGTCAGCAGATTGATCAGCGTCGTCTTGCCCGCTCCATTCGCGCCGACGATGCCGATGCGGTCGCCGCGCATCACGCGCAACGAAAAGTCGCTGACGATCGGCCGCTCGTCAAAGGCCTTCGAGACGCCTTCGGCCTCGATCACCAGCGCGCCCGAGGTCTTGGCGTCCTGGGCGACCATGGTCGCGACGCCCTGGGCGCGCCGTTCCTCGCGGCGCTCCTTGCGCAGCGTCGCGAGTTCGCCGACGCGACGCATGTTGCGCTTGCGGCGCGCCGTGACGCCGTAACGCATCCAGTGCTCTTCCTCGACGATTTTGCGGTCGAGCTTGTGGCGCGCGATTTCCTCTTCTTCGAGCAACGCGTCGCGCCAGGCTTCGAACGCCGCGAAGCCCTGGTCGAGCCGCCGCGTGCGGCCGCGATCGAGCCATACGGTCGCCCGCGTCAAATCCGCGAGCAGACGCCGGTCGTGGCTGATCACCGCGAATGCGGCCCGCGATTGCGCCAGCTCCTTCTCCAGCCATTCGATCGCGACGAGATCGAGATGATTGGTCGGTTCGTCCAGCAGCAGAATGTCGGGATCGGACGCGAGAATCCGCGCCAGCGCGGCGCGACGCGCCTCGCCGCCGGACAGGCGGGTCGGATCCGCTTCCGGATCGACGCCGAGTTCGTCCATAAGCGCCCGCGCGCGGTAGGCGCCGTCCTCTTCGCCGAGGCCGCTCAGAACGTAATCGAGCGTCGTCGCAAAACCGGAAAGGTCAGGCTCCTGCGGGAGATAGCGCAGTCGCGCGGTCGGTTGGGCGAAACGCGTCCCGCCATCGGCGACGGTCTCTCCCGCGGCGATCCGCAACAAGGTCGACTTGCCGGAGCCGTTGCGGCCGACGAGGGCGATGCGATCGCCGGGCGAGATCGTCAGCTCCGCGCCCTCGAGCAGCGGGGCGCCGCCGAGGGTGAGGCGAATGTCTCGCAATTGCAATTGGGGCGGCATATGAAGCACACTCTGACAGGGGCTCGAAGGCATAGAGCCCCAGGCGAAAAAGGAAAAGGTCCATGACGCAGACCGCGCTATCCGCTCTGTTCTCGGAGCTTGCCACCCAGCGCGACGCCGTCCTCGCCCGTTCGGCCAGCGCCGAATTCTCCGCCGACGCCGCTCGCTTCCAACGTTTCCACGCAACCCTCGACGATCTGCTCTACGACTACTCCAAGCAGCGGATCGACGTCGCGGCGCGCGACCTGCTCTTCCGGCTCGCGCGCGCGGCCGAGGTCGAGGCCAAGCGCGACGCGATGTTCCGGGGCGATCTCGTCAATTCCACCGAAAGACGCGCCGCGCTCCACAGCGCGCTGCGGAACTTTTCCGGCGAGCCGGTGCTCGTGGGGGGTGCGAACGTGATGCCCGAGGTCGAACGCGAGCGCGAACGGATGCTCGCCTTCGCCGACGACGTGCGCGGCGGCCGGCTGCGCGGCGCGCTCGGCCAGCCGATGACCGACATCGTCAACATCGGCATCGGCGGCTCCGATCTCGGCCCCGCCATGGCGACGAAGGCGCTTTCGCCCTATGGCGCGGCCAATCTGCGCATGCATTTCGTCTCCAACGTCGACGGCGCCGACATCGCCGACACGCTGCATGGGCTCGATCCCGCCCGCACGATGTTCATTGTCTCCTCCAAGACCTTCACGACGCAGGAAACGATGACCAACGCTCGCAGCGCGCGCGCATGGATCGTCCGCGCGCTCGGCGAAAGCGCGGTGCCCGACCATTTCGCCGCGGTTTCGACGCGTCTCGACAAGGTCGCCGAATTCGGCGTCGAGGCGACGCGCGTCTTCGGATTCTGGGATTGGGTCGGCGGGCGCTATTCGGTCTGGTCCAGCATCGGCCTGCCGCTCGCCATCGCGATCGGCTCCGAAGCGTTCCTCGAATTCCTGCACGGCGGTTTCGACGTCGATCGCCATTTCCGTTTGGCGCCGCTGGAGTCGAACATCCCCGTGCTGATGGGCCTCATCAGCGTCTGGAATCGCAACGTGCTCGGCTACGCCGCGCAGGCCGTCATCCCCTACGACCAGCGGCTCTCGCGCTTTCCCGCTTACCTCCAGCAATTGCAGATGGAGAGCAACGGCAAGAGCGTGCGCCGCGACGGCTCGCCGGTCGATGAGGCGACCGGAGCCGTCATTTGGGGCGAGCCGGGCACCAACGGCCAGCACGCTTTCTTCCAGTTGCTGCACCAGGGCACGGAGATCGTACCGCTCGATTTCCTGGTCGCCGCGACGCCGACAAACGCCGACCTGCAACATCACGAGCTGCTGCTCGCCAATTGCTTCGCGCAGGGCGAAGCGCTTATGCGCGGGCGCTCGTCGGCGGATGCCGAGGCGATCACCGCGCGCCAGGGGGCCAGCGCCGAAGAGGCCGCGCGGCTCGCGCCGCACAAGACCTTCCCGGGCAGCCGGCCGTCCTCGACGTTTCTCTACGCCAAGCTCACGCCGCGCACCCTCGGCCGGCTCATAGCGCTCTACGAGCATAAAGTGTTCGTCGAGGCCGCGATCTGGGAGATCAACCCGTTCGACCAATGGGGTGTCGAACTCGGCAAGGAGCTGGCTTCGCGGCTGGCGCCGATCGTCGCCGACCCGAAGTCGGATCTGAGCGCGCTCGACCCGTCGACCGCCGGGTTGATCGCGCATGCGAGGAAGCTGAGGGGGTAGCCCGCTAACCCGTCCTGGCCGGGCTTGTCCCGGCCATCCGCGCGGCGCCGCCGGAACCAACTGTTCAAACTGTGGCGCAGCGGTTCGGCATGGATGGCCGGGACAAGCCCGGCCAGGACGGCGTAAGAATCACCCGACCCGTTTGGTCGCCTCGCGCAGCCATGCCCGCGTCTGCGGCGCCACCAGCGGCAACAGGAGCTGGCGCGTCTTCGCGTGGTACGCGTCGAGCCAAGCGGTTTCCTCTTTGTCGAGCAGCTTCGGCTCGATCAGGCGCCGGTCGATCGGCGCGAAGGAGATCGTCTCGAAGCCCAGCATCTTGCGCTCGCCGCCCGGAATGGCGCGCTCCTCGACAACGACGAGATTCTCGATGCGGATGCCGAACTTGCCCGGCGCGTAATACCCCGGTTCGTTGGACACGATCATGCCCGGCGCAAGCGGCGTGGTCCCCGTCTTGGCGATTCGCTGCGGCCCTTCATGAACCGAGAGATAGGAGCCGACGCCATGGCCGGTGCCGTGGTCGAAGTCGAGGCCGGCGCGCCAGAGCGCCTGACGCGCCAGCGCGTCGATCTGCGCGCCCGTCGTCCCCGGCGGAAACACCGCCCGCGCAATGGCGATATGGCCTTTGAGAACGCGTGTGAAGCGGTCGCGCATCTCCGCGCTCGGCCGGCCGACGACGACTGTGCGGGTGATGTCGGTCGTGCCGTCCTCGTACTGCCCGCCGCTGTCGATCAGGAAAATGCCGCGCCCGATCTTGAGATCCGACGCCTCGCTGACGCGGTAGTGCGGGATCGCGGCGTGCGGCCCCGCGGCCGAGATGGACGGGAACGAGATATCCTTGAGCGCGCCCGTTTCGCGGCGGAACGTCTCGAGCGCCGCCGCCGCTACGATCTCTGTCAGCTTACCCTTCGGCGCCTCGCGGTCGAACCAAGCGAGGAAATTCGCCATCGCTGCGCCGTCGCGGATATGGGCGGCGCGCGCGCCCGCGAGTTCCGCCTTGTTCTTTGCGGCCTTCATCAGCGTGATCGGGTCGGGCGAAATCGTCGCTGCGCCGCCAGCCGCCTCGAGCGCCTGAGTGAGCCGCGCGGGCGCGGTGGCCGCGTCGAAGGCGATTTTCTGCCCCTTGGCGCCGAGTTCGGCGACCAAAGCAGCCAACCGATCCGGCTCCTCGATGTCGGCGAGTTCGCCGAGCCGCGCCCGAACCGCGTTCGACAATTTACGCGCGTCGATGAAGAGCGTCGGTCGCCCCTCGCGCGGCAGATAAGCGAAGCTCAGCGGCAAAGGCGTATAAGCGACGTCCGAGCCGCGGATGTTGAAAAGCCACGCGACATTGTGCGCATCGCTGATCACCAGCCCGTCGCTCGCGCCGAGCGCGGCGCGGGCGCGCTTGATCTTCGCCGCGGCGCTTTCCCCGGCGAGACGAGGGCGGCGCTCGCTGACAGCGCCGAGCGGAGGGGCGGGACGATCGAGCCAGATCGCGTCAATCGGGTTCGAGTCGAGCGCGACGAGTTCGCCGCCGGCGGTGCGGCAGGCCTTGCTCAGGCGCTCGACCATATCAGGCGTATGGAGCCACGGGTCGTAACCGATCCGTGCGCCGGACTCGAGGTTGGCCTCGAGCCAGGCCGTCGGCGCAGCGTCGGCGACATTGCGCACCGTGAACACCGAACCATCCACCTGCGCCGGCGCCTGGACGGTGTAGCGACCGTCGACGAACAGCGCCGCCTTGTCCTCCAGCACGATCGCGAGGCCCGCCGAGCCGGAGAAGCCGGTCAGCCAAAGCAGGCGCTCGGCGCTGTCAGGCACATATTCGCTCTGATGTTCGTCGGCCCGAGGCGTGACGAAACCGGAGAGGCCGCGGGCCTCAAGCTCCGCACGCAAAGCCTTCACGCGCTTCGCGCCATGCGACGGGCCGCCGATCTCGGCGAACGTCTGATGCACGCTCTCGAAACCGCCGGCCGACGTCGTCGTCACTTCGTTTCGCCCTTGGTGACGACGCGCCCGATGAACGGCAGCTCCCGATAGGAATGGGCGACGTCCATGCCGTAGCCGACAACGAACACGTCCGGGCAGTCGAAGCCGACGAAATCCGCGTGAACCGGCACCTCGCGCTTGCCGCGCTTCTCCAGCAGCGTGCAGATCAGCACGCGCCGCGCGCCACGCGCCGCCAACAGGTCCTTGGCGAAAGCGAGCGTGCGGCCGGATTCGAGAATGTCGTCGATGAGGACGACGTCACGGTCCTTCACCGACGATTCGATGTCGCGCAGGATCGTGACCGTTCCCGACGAAACGGTCGCCTCGCGATAGCTCGAAAGGTGGAAGAATTCGACGTGCGGTTCGAGGCCGACGCGGTGCATCGCCCGTAGGAGGTCGGCCGCGAACATGAACGATCCCTTGAGGATCGCCACGACCAGCAGATCCTTGGGCTCCGCCTTGGCGATCTCCGTGGCCAGCGCCATGGTCCGCTCGGCGATCGCCGCCTCTTTGTACAGTACCTCGACTTGCCGCTCGCCGCTCATGATCCCTCCGGGTTCGGAGCGATCTTATCCCCCGGCGCGACGAATTTCACCAGCGCGTCTTTGGCGCCCTCGGGCGGCGCCGCGAGCCGCGCCGCGAACGAAGCGCGCTCATGCGGAGCTAGCGCATCCTTGGGGGCGCGGGTGGTCCAGACGTAAAGCTCGCGCGCGTCCGCCCCGCGCAGCGCGATCCGCAGCGCTGGCGCGCGAGTCTCCGCCTGGCGCAGATTGGCGAGGGATCCCTCGACGACCAGCGTCGTTGAGCCGCCGCTCTGTTCGAGCCGGGCCCGCACGTCCTCGATCGCTAGCCCCCTCAGATTGACGGGAAGGCCGATCGCCGCATAAGCCCCCGCCGCGAGCGGGACTGCGGCGACGATCGTCTCGCGCGCCCCAATGGCCGCCATCGAGGCGGCGAGGACGCCGGCGACGGCGAGCGGGACGGCGATCCTGCCGGCGAGGCTGCGAAGGCGTCCGGGCGCAGCGG
The DNA here is from genome assembly GCA_036488815.1 of Roseiarcus sp. Classification (GTDB taxonomy): domain Bacteria; phylum Pseudomonadota; class Alphaproteobacteria; order Rhizobiales; family Beijerinckiaceae; genus Roseiarcus. The sequence continues at coordinate 13,231 of DASXGX010000039.1, read as the reverse complement.
CGCGGACCTTCGGCGGCTCAGCGCGGGGGAGCGCGCCACGCGTCGAGGCGGCCAGCGCGGCGAGCGTCGCCCCAGGCCTGACGCGCCAGCTTTCGCCGCATTGCGAGCAGCGAAAATCACGCGGCCCTTCCCCGAGGATCTCGTCGGGAATGTGGTATGAACTGGAGCAAGTTCTGCAGACGACGAACATGGCGAATCGGCCCGCTCCGGCGGCGCTTGGAAAGACTGGCATTTGGTCGCGTTCATGGTTAAGGCGGCGTTAAGCGCACATCCCCAGAGGCTCGTCGTTGCTACGCTTTGAGAATGTTGGTCTGCGCTATGGCATCGGTCCCGAGGTCGTGCGCGACCTCAATTTCGACATTGCCCCCCAGAGCTTCCAATTCCTGACCGGTCCGTCGGGCGCCGGTAAGACGACGATGCTGAAGCTCATGCTGTTTTCGCTACTTCCAACCCGCGGAACGATCCGCATCTTCGGGGAGGACGCCGCTTCGCTCGACAAGGACGCGATCACGGCGCTACGGCGGCGCATCGGCGTCGTATTCCAGGATTTCCGCCTCCTCGACCATCTCACGACTTACGAGAACGTCGCCCTGCCGCTGCGCGTCATGGGGCGCAACGAAGGAGGCTATCGCGCGGAAGTGGTCGAACTGTTGCGCTGGGTCGGCCTCGGGGACCGGATGAACGCCCTGCCGCCGGTCCTCTCCGGCGGCGAGAAACAGCGCGCGGCGATCGCCCGCGCGCTCATCGTGCGTCCCGAATTGCTGCTGGCTGACGAGCCGACCGGCAACGTCGACCCGTCTCTCGCGCGCCGGCTGCTGCGCCTGTTCGTCGAATTGCACAAGTCCGGCACTGCGGTCGTCATCGCCACCCACGACCTGACGTTGATGGACCAGTTCGGCTATGCGCGCCGGCTTGTCGTCGGCGACGGGCAGTTGCGCATCTTCGAGGGCGATTCGCCGTGACGGAAGCGCCCCTGCCCAGCCTGCCCCCGGATTCGCAGCTCAAGCGCGACATGCCGCTCGTGCCGCCCGATTCGATCGCCGGCCGGGCGCTGATCGTCGTCATCGCGATCATGACCTTCCTCGCCTGCCTGACCGCGGGCGGCGCGATCCTCATCGGCGAAGCCTCGGAGGGCTGGCGCGACGACGTATCGCGCGACGTCACGATCCAGGTGAAGCCGCGCCCCGGCGAGGACGTCGACGCGCTGGTCGCGACCGCCGCAGACGTTGCCTCTAAAGCGCCTGGAGTCGCCGACGTTCACCCCTACAGCAAGGCGGAATCGGAAAAGCTGCTCGCCCCCTGGCTCGGCGAAGGCTTCGACCTCGGGCAATTGCCGGTTCCGCGCCTGCTGATCGTCCATATGCAGAGCGCGCATCGCGACGACCTGAAGCCCTTGCGCGACGCGCTGGCGGCGGGCGCCCCGACCGCGAGCCTAGATGATCACCGCCTTTGGCTGTCGAGGCTCGACACGATGGCGAACGCCGTCGTCGTTTTCGCCGCCGCCCTTTTTGCGCTGATGATCGTGGCGATGGCCACCGCGATCGGCTTTGCGACGCGCGGCGCGATGGCCGGCGCGCGCGAAATCATCGAGGTGCTGCATTTCGTCGGGGCGGCGGATTCCTACGTCGCCCGCGAGTTCCAAGGCCATTTCTTGCGGCTTGGCCTCAAAGGCGCGGCGATCGGCGGCGCCGCCGCGACACTGTTTTTCGCCCTCAGCGCGCTGATCTCGAGCTGGAGCACGCGCTCGGCGGGCGGCGAGGAGATCAGCTCGCTGTTCGGCGCTTTCCGCCTCGGCGCCTTCGGCTATTTCGCGATCGTCTTCATCTGTCTCGCGATTGCGGCGCTCACAGGCTTCCTCTCCCGGCAAATCGTATTCCGACAACTGCGAGGCCTGCTATAAGCGGCGCCCGCATCCCTTTCGACGGACCGCCATGATCAGGTTGCGCTCGCTCGTCTTCAACGTCGCCTTTTACGCCAATCTGGTCGTGCTGATGATCGTCGGCCTGCCGATGATCCTCGGCGGCCGTCACGGCGTTTTTGCGCTGGCGCGGCTGTGGGGGACGATCTCCATCTGGCTCATGGAGAGGATCTGCGGGCTGCGCCTGGAATTCCGCGGTCTGGAAAACATTCCCGAGGGCGGCTACATCCTGGCCGCCAAGCACGAGTCCTTTCTCGAGACCTTCGCACTGCTCGAACACGCGCCCGACTTCGCCATCATCCTCAAGAAGCAGCTCGTCTACATTCCGTTATTCGGGCTCTATCTCGTCGGCGCGCAACAAATCGCGATCGATCGCAGCCGCGGCCGCAGCGCGCTCACGCAGATCATCGCCCAGGCCGGAAAGGTGCTTAGCGGCGGACGGCAGACGATCATCTATCCCGAAGGCACGCGCCGACCGCCGGGCGCCCCACCGCGCTACAAACACGGCGTCGCCGCGCTCTACGCCGCGACCGGCGCGCCCTGCCTCCCGGTCGCGCTCAATACCGGGCTTTTCTGGGGACGGCGCGGCTTCACTCGCCGCCCCGGCGTCGCGGTGATCGAATATCTGCCGCCGATCCCGCCGGGCCTGTCGCGCGAGGCCTTCGCCGAGCGCCTGGAGACGACGATCGAAAGCGCCTGCGCTCGGCTCAATGCGGAGGCGGTCGCCGCCAATCCGTCGCTCGCGCCGGTTCTAGCCGCTGGCGCGGCCACGATCGACGAGCCGCGGGCGGCGCCGCGCGCCCGGGAGGCTTGACGCGGCCTTCCCTTACGTTCTAGTTTTGTTCTTGTGCCGCCCAGCATAGGAACTGTTCGATGGAAGCGCTCCTCGAAGTCGTTTCGCCGAGCTTCAACGCATCGTTCGATGCGGAGGCCTGGCCCCAGTCCGCAGCCTCGCCCGCCGCTTTCGTCGCCGAGCCCGACGGAGAGCCCCTCGCCGCGCTGATCGGCGACACGCTGTCGCCCCGGTTCTGCTCCTGGCGCGGCGCGTCGGGAAGGCGCTACATCGTCTCCGTCTATGACGGGAACGCCTGTCCGCCCTATTGCGATGCGGTGGTAATCGCGGTCGCGGTGTCGGCGGAGGGACGACGGCGCGCGCTGGCGGTGGCGGACACCGGCGTCTTTCCCGAGCCGCTGATCGCCCGCTTGCGATCTTTAGCGCCGGCCGGCGAAAGAACCGAGCTCCATCTGCATCTGCTGGCCGCGTCGTCAGCCGACCGCCGGGCGACGCTGGACGACCTCGCAGCCGCTGCGCCTCACGCCGCGCGGAGCTGAGCCGTCAGCCACTCGAGCTCGCTGTCGACAATGCCAAGCTGGCGCAGATGGTCGCGGGTGTTGAGCACGTATTCGCCATTGTCGCCCGACTGTCCGACGCCTTGGCGCACCAGCTTCAGCAAGGCGCTGCGCTCCATTGACGGCGCATATTGGCCATGGCCCCGGTCGGCGACATAGGTGAGCGCCACGACCGCTCTGCCGTCGCTGAGCGTGACCGGCAGCGTGCGTTCGATGTAAACGGCGGTCACGAGTTCCCGCTCGCGCAGGTAGCGCACGGTCGCCTCGCGCAGCGCCGCATCGACGCGGAAAGCGACGCCATGGCAGGCGCCGCCCCAGTCGAGCCCAAGCACCAGCCCTGGCCGTTCCGCAGTGCCGCGATAGACGTGCGAATAGACGCAGAGACGACGGCGCCAGCCGCGCAGCAACCCCTTGTGCCGGTCGACATAGGCGAAGCCAGGGTTCCACATCAGCGAGCCGTATCCGAACACCCAAAGGTCCTGCGCCGCTCGCGTCGTCATTGCCTCAAGTCTCGGAGTCGGCGTTCTCGCTCGCCCGGCGGCCAAAATCGGGCGCCGCGGTTTCCTGTCCCTGTTCGACGATGCCGCGACGGATGGCGCGGGTGCGCGTGAAGAGCTCAAACAGCCCATCGCCGTCGCCGCGGCGAATCATCCGCTGGAGGGCGGTCAGATCCTCGCTGAAACGGCCCAGCGCCTCGAGGACCGCATCCTTGTTGTTGAGGAAAACGTCCCGCCACATCGTCGGATCGGAGGCCGCGATGCGGGTGAAATCGCGAAAACCGCCGGCGGAGAATTTAATCACCTCGGAGCGCGTCGCCTCCTCGAGGTCATAGGCCGTGCCGACGATGTTGTAGGCGATCAGATGCGGCACGTGGCTGGTGATCGCCAGCACCAGATCATGATGCGCCGCCGTCATCACCTCGACATTCGAGCCGATCGCCTCCCAGAACGCCCGAACCAGCGCGACGGCGCTCTCTTCAGTCGCTTCAGGGGGTGTGAGTATGCACCAGCGCTTGACGAACAACGTCGCAAAGCCCGCGTCCGGGCCCGACTGCTCCGTGCCCGCGACCGGATGCGCCGGCACGAGATGCGCCGTCTGGGGAAGATAGGGCGCGAGCGCCGCAACGACGGCGCCTTTCACCGATCCCACGTCCGAGACGATCGCCCCAGGCTTCAGCACGCCGCCAATGTCCCGCGCGACGGCTTCGTTGGCGCCGACGGGAACGCAGAGGATCACGAGATCCGCGCCGGCCGCCGCATCGGCGGCGGAGGCGAAAACTTCATCGCCGAGATCGAGCGCGACGGCGCGATCGCGCGCTTCGGGCGAGATATCCGCGATCGCGATCGTCGCGGCGGCGTTCTTGCGCCGGGCGGCCCGCGCGATCGAGGAGCCGATCAGCCCGATGCCGACGATCGCCAAACGCCCGACCAGCGGTTCGTCGAGCGGCGGGCCCAACCTATCCGACACGGGATCCGTCCTTCATGAAGTCCGCCAGCGCGGCGACCACCGCCCGATTGGCGTCTTCGTCCCCGACCGTCAAGCGCAAACAATCGGGCAGGCCATAGGACGACACCGCACGCAGCACCAAGCCGCGCGCGGTGAGGAATTTGTCGGCGTCCGCCGCCGTGCGGCCTTTGGCCCCTGAAAACTGGAGCAGCAGGAAGTTTCCGACGCTTGGCGTCACCTTGACGCCAAGCGCAGAAATTTCCTCGGCGAGCCAGGGAAGCCATTTGTCGTTGTGGGCGACGGCGGCGTCGACATGCGCCGTATCCGCCATCGCGGCGACGCCGGCCGCGATCGCTGCGCCGTTGACATTGAAGGGCGGCCGCACCCGATTCAGCGCGTCGATGATCGCCGCCGGCGCATAGGCCCAGCCGATGCGCAGATTGGCGAGGCCGTAGATCTTCGAGAAGGTGCGCGTCATCACGACGTTTTCAGACGTCGCGACGAGTTCGATGCCCGCGGCGTAGTCGTTGCGCCCGACATATTCGGCATAGGCCGCGTCGAGCACCAGCAGCGTATCCCTGGGCAGGCCCGCGTGCAGGCGCTTGACCTCGGAGAACGGCACATAAGTGCCGGTCGGATTGTTCGGATTGGCGAGAAAGACAATCTTCGTGCGCGGGCCGACTTTCGCCAGCATCGCATCGATGTTCGCGGTGTGGTCGGTCTCCTCGGCCACCACCGGAACGGCGCCGGCGGCTTTGATGGCGATTGGATATTCGAGAAAACCGTACTCGCTATAGAGCCCCTCGTCGCCCGGCCGCAGATAGACATGGGCCAGCAACGAGATCAGTTCGTCCGAACCGTTGCCGCAGATGATCTGCTCGGCGTCGAGCCCGTAGCGGCGGCCGATCGCCTCGCGAAGCACGCGCGACGAGCCCTCGGGATATACGGCAAGCTGGTCGGCGTTGGCGCGGAACGCCTCGATCGCGCGCGGCGAGGGACCGAGCGGCGATTCGTTCGAGGAGAGCTTGTAGACCTTCGCGAGGCCGGCGACGCCGCTCTTGCCGGGAACATAAGCGTCGATCGCCATAACCTCGGCGCGCGGTTGCGGTCGCAAATTCTCGCTCTTCGACATCGTTTCCTCTTGATCCTTCAGGTCCGGCGCGGCCGCAGATTCGATCCGTCGAAGCGCGCGGCGTGCGAGCCGATTTCGACGCTGCGCACGTCGCTCGCGCCGGCCGCGCTCAAGGCTTCGCCGCCGGCTCCGGCCGCGAGACCGCCCGGTCGCGCGACGAGCAGCGACAGGCCCATGCCGTTCGCCGCATTGCCGATGATCTCGCCGCCGATCGCCGCGATCGCCTGCGGATATTCGCCGCGCCATCGATCGAGCGTCACCGCTTCGAGCACGACGTCGCGCGCGCCGCCGTCGGCGAGCGGCTTGGCGACGACGAACACAGGCAGACCCGCGGGATGATCGGGTCGCTCGACGAACGGCAGGCGCGCGATGATCTTGGGCGCCGCCGGCTCGGCGAGGCGCATCCACCAGGCCCCCGCCCCCGCGCCGCCATCCAGCGCGAACATGCCGAGATCGCCGCTCGCCGCCGCAACCGCGCCGATCACGCCGTTCGCGCTCATGTGCGGCACGCAGGGAACCGTGAAGCCGAAATGGAAGCGCGCCGAATCGCGCATCGCCGCGTCGCCGCTGGAGACGTCGACATGCACGCTGTAGGGCGCCTGCACATAGGTGAACGTCGCGATGATGACGCGCCAGATGCTCTCGACCGTGTCGAGCGGCAGCAGGCCCTCGTGACGTTCGGCGAGCGCCTTCATCATCGCCGCTTCGCGCGCAGGTCGGAAGGCCGAGCCGCCGCCCTGCCGCGCCTTGATCGCGATCAGCCGGTCGATGATGCGCCCGCGCTCCATGAGCAGCGCATGCATCTCGGCGTCGATTCGATCAATCTCGACGCGAAGCTGGGCAAGCGAATCGGCGGCCGGCTCGGACACATTTTCCTCGACGCAATCAGGTGTTCATGGATTCGAAGAAATTGGAGTTGGTCTTGCTCTCGCGCAACTTGCCGAGCAGGAACTCGATCGCGTCGACCGTGCCCATCGGATTGAGGATGCGGCGCAGCACGTACATCTTCTTGAGGATGTCCGGCGGCACGAGCAGCTCCTCCTTGCGGGTGCCCGAGCGGGTGATGTCCATCGCCGGGAAGGTGCGCTTGTCGGCGACCTTGCGGTCGAGAATGATTTCCGAATTGCCGGTGCCCTTGAATTCTTCGAAGATTACCTCGTCCATACGCGAACCGGTGTCGATCAGCGCGGTCGCGATGATCGTCAGCGAGCCGCCTTCCTCGATGTTGCGGGCAGCCCCGAAAAACCGTTTCGGCCGCTGCAGTGCGTTGGCATCGACACCGCCGGTCAGCACCTTCCCCGACGAAGGGACGACGGTGTTGTAGGCGCGCGCGAGACGGGTGATCGAATCGAGCAGGATCACGACATCCCGCTTGTGCTCGACGAGCCGCTTGGCTTTTTCGATCACCATTTCGGCGATCTGGACGTGGCGCTGGGCGGGTTCATCGAAGGTCGAGCTGATGACTTCGCCCCGCACCGAGCGGGCCATGTCGGTCACCTCCTCCGGCCGCTCGTCGATCAGCAGCACGATCAGGTAGACCTCCGGGTGGTTGGCCATGATCGCATGCGCGATATTCTGCAGCATCACGGTCTTGCCGGCGCGTGGTGGCGACACGATCAAGGCCCGCTGGCCCTTGCCGAGCGGCGTGATCAGATCGATCACCCGCGTCGTCAGATCCTTGCGCGTCGGGTCGTCGAACTCCAGCCCGAGCTTTTCTTCGGGATAGAGCGGCGTCAGATTGTCGAAGTTGATGCGCTGGCGGAGGCGGTCGGGTTCGTCAAAGTTGATTGCGTTCACCTTGAGGAGCGCGAAATAGCGTTCGCCGTCGCGGGGCGAACGGATCTGACCTTCGACCGTATCGCCGGTCCGCAGGCCAAAGCGCCGGACCTGGCTGGGGCTGACATAAATATCGTCCGGCCCGGGCAGGTAGTTGGCTTCGGGAGACCGCAGGAAACCGAAGCCGTCCGACAGCACTTCGAGCACGCCGTCACCGGAAATCGGCACGTCGTTTTCGGCTAATTGCTTGAGAATGGCGAACAGCATGTCCTGCTTGCGAAGCGAGGACGCATTCTCGATTTCAAGCTCTTCGGCAAAAGCGAGGAGCTCTGCCGGGGTTTTACGTTTTAATTCCTGTAGATTCATGGGTTCGTGTCGAGGTGAGGACCAGGGCGCCTGTCGGGCCAGACCCCTGCTGAGAACACTCTGAGCAGGGTCTTAGGTTCAGGCGAGGATGGACGGGGATTAGCAGAAAGAACCGATTACTGGCTCGGCAATCCCTTTATCTCGCTTCAGATAAGCCGGTCAAATGCGATTACAAGATCTCTGCTCATCAGAGAATGCAGTGAAAACCGGGGCTAGAACGGCTTAACCACGACGAGGACAACGATTGCGATCAGTGCCAAGGTGGGCAGCTCGTTGACCAACCGGAAAAACCGTGTCGAGTGGCAATTTTGGTCCACCAAAAACCGGCCGCGCCAACGGGCGAGCGCAATATGAAAAGCCGTCAGTGCCACAACCAGAACAAGTTTAAACCAAATCCAACCCATCCGCCAGTCGACCACGCCTGGTATTCCTGCGAGCAAAAGCCCGAAGAACCATGTAGCAAGCATTGCGGGTGTCATGATGCCGCGCAGCAGGCGACGTTCCATGACTTTGAAGGTTTCCGAGAGGTCCGATTCGACCGGCGCCATCGAGTGATAGACATAAAGGCGCGGCAAATAGAGTAGGCCAGCCATCCAGGCGACCATGCTCACAATATGGAGTGACTTGATCCAGTGATAAGCTTCGGAAAGCCACCCGATCAAGCGGCGAGACCGGACATCGCGCAACGAGCAATATCGGAAGCGCAGCCGCCGACCCGATCCTCGGTGCACGCACGCCGGACGAGAGTGGCGAGCGACCGGATGAAGCCCGGCTCGGTCCCGACTGTCGGAACCCGATGATACGCCGGCACGCCGGAGGCCGCAGCCAGATCGCGGTAATCGAGGTCCAGCTCAACCAGGGTTTCGGAATGCTCCGAAACAAAAGAGATCGGGGCCACGACGAGGGGGACCCCGTCATTACCCGCGCGGCGGATCTCGTCGTCGGTTGCCGGACCAATCCATTCGAGCGGACCCACACGGCTCTGATAGCAGACCGTCCAGTCAAGGTCCGGCCGGTTCAGCGCGGCGATCACGGCCGCAGCGGTTGTCTCGACCTGGGTGGGGTAGGGGTCACCGGCCTGCACGATCCTTTTCGGTAAACCGTGTGCGGTGAGCAGCAGACGCAGCGGTTTCTCCTGACCCGCAGCCGAGCTGAGTACCGGTCGGATCATCCCGGCCACTGCTTCGACAAACCCCGAATCGGAGGGATAGCAGCACACGACCCGCGTTGGGCATGCAATCCCGCAACGCCTGGACGAGGTGCCCCAGGCAGCGAGCGACGAAGCCGTCGTCGTCGTCGAGAATTGCGGATAGAGCGGCAGGCAAACGACCTCGTCAGCCGCCCAATCGGCGACCTCTCTCGCGGTCTGCTCGCTGGTGGGGTGCCAATACCGCATCGCGATAAAACACCGGTGCTGCGGCCCCAAAAGGGTTTCGAGCGCTCTTGCCTGCGCCTCTGTGTTGGCGAGCAGCGGCGATTCGCCGCCGAGCCTACGGTAGATCTCCCGCGCTACCGGCCCTCGACGCCATGCGATGACGCGCGCCAGCGGCAGCCGAACCAGCGCAGGCAACCGCAGGATGGCGGGATCGCTGAACAGATTGAACAGAAAGGGCCGCACCGCTTCCAACCGATCGGGACCTCCAAGGTTCATCAGCACGACCGCAATGCGCGCCATGTCAGGCATCCATCATGTCAGGCATCCATCATGTCAGGCATCCATCGGTTCGATCAGGAGGCGCGCGAGCGCCTGGACGTTCTCCGGAGGTGTTTCCGGCAGCACACCATGGCCGAGATTGAAAATGTAAGGTCCCCGGCCGAGCACCTGGCGCAGTCCGCGCACGGCTTCTTCCAGAGCCGTCCCTCCGGCGATCAGCAGGACGGGATCTAGATTGCCCTGAACCGTCCCGTGCGGCTGCAAGCTTCGATGCGCATAGCCCGGCGGCACCGCCGTATCGATGCCGATCGCATCCACTCCGGTCTCGTGAAGATAGCGCTCATAAAGCATGCCGGCGCCGCGCGGAAAACCGATGACCGGATACTTGGCGAACCGAAGTTTCAACGCTGCTGCGATACGCCTCGTCGGCTCGATTACCCAGCGCACAAACGCCGGTTCGGGGAGGATTCCGGCCCAACTGTCGAACAGCTGCACGACCTCCGCGCCAGCCTCGATCTGGCCGGTCAGGTATTCGATCGTAGCTTCGGCCAGCAAGTCGATCAGCGCGTCAAACCCCTGCGAGTCGCGATAAGCCCAGCTCTTGACCCGGCGAAAATCCCGGCTCCCGCCGCCTTCGACCATGTAGGTCGCAACCGTCCATGGCGCACCGGCAAAACCGATCAGCGTCGTCCGAGGATCCAGCGCGCCTCTGACGCGCCGAGCCGTTTCGAATACCGGGGTGAGAGACGAAGCGATGCGGCCGGGATCCAGCTTTGCCACCCCGGCAGCGTCCTCGATGCGCTCCAGCACCGGCCCCTCTCCCTCGTGGAAGGCCAGTTTCTGTCCGAGAGCGTAGGGCAGCATCAGGATGTCCGAAAACAGGATGGCGCCATCCATGCCGTATCGTCGGATCGGCTGCAGGGTTAGCTCGGCAGCCAGCTCCGGGGTCAGGCACAGCTCGACAAAGTCGCGTGCTCTGGCGCTAACCTCGCGGTACTCGGGCAAATAGCGTCCGGCTTGCCTCATCAGCCACCACGGTGGTGACGAAAGCGCTTCACCCGCCAATGCGCGCAACAGGGGTTTTACCGGCCCGGTCTGCATTGATGCACCCCTTCTTCCCTCAATTTAGTATAGGTAAAATAGTGGTAGATTGAGGATCCATGTGGATACCGAGGATTGAATGTTGTCCTCGGAATGTTGACCCCGCTGCGAGCCCTCAGACGCCCGACCATCGGCGCTGTGTGTAAGATTGTGGCCTTTCTTTGCGCCAAGGCGGAAGCGGCGGCTGTGGTTGGAAGGAGAATCGGGGATGGCCACCATCGCACGTCTGTCCTATGCCCGATTTACCCAGGGTGGGAAAAGTCGATCGCACCATGGCACAACAGATGAGCGAGTCAGGGCAAGCTGGGGAAGATCCGGAAGATGAAGCCCCATTCAACCGAGTTTTCCCACATTAGCCTCGAATGACTCACACGGTGTCGGGATAATTCGGGTCGGGATAATTCGGGTGAGGTTCCCGTGATCCGCTTTCATCTTCACCTCGTTTCCGATTCAACCGGAGAAACCGTGCATTCGGTGGCTCGGGCCTGTCTTGTGCAGTTCGACGACGCTCAGGCGGTCGAGCACGTCTGGAGTATGGTGCGCACCCGCAGCCAGATCGACCGGGTGATCGCCGGGGTTGAAGCGAACCCCGGGGTCGTCCTGTTCACGATGGTCAACGACACTCTTCGTCAATTGCTGCAGGAGGGTTGCCGCCGGTTGCAGGTGCCGGCGATCCCGGTTCTCGATCCGGTCATCGGCGCGCTGGCTTCCTACCTTCATCGGAAGAGCCGTGGGGTGCCGGGCAAACAGCACCTGCTCGACAGCGAATATTTTGCGCGCATCGATGCGATCACCTTTGCCCTCAATCACGATGACGGCCAATCGAGTTGGGGTCTCAACGATGCCGATGTCTGTCTCGTCGGTGTGTCTCGCACCTCGAAGACGCCGACTTGCCTCTATCTGGCCAACCGGGGCATCAAGGCCGCCAATGTGCCCTATGTGCCGAGAGTGCCGTTGCCGCCGGAACTGATCGAAGCCGAGCGCCCGTTGATCGTCGGACTGACCAACGATCCCGAGCGGCTCATCCAGCTGCGCCGGAACCGGTTGGATCTGCTGCACCATGACGGTGCGACCGAGTACACGGATATCGAGGCAGTCCGAGCCGAGGTGCGTGAGGCGCGGCGGATCTTTGCTCAAATGCATTGGCCGGTAATCGATGTGACGCGCCGCTCGATCGAGGAAACCGCGGCGTCGGTCATGAAACTGCTGGCCCGCCGTCACGGCATGAATGACTGAGGGTTTGGTTCTCGCTTCTGCCAGTGCCGTGCGCGCGCGGCTGCTCGCCGCCGCCGGCGTCGATTTCCGGATCGAACCGGCTGAGCTCGACGAAACATTCCTTAAACAGGCCTGTCGGGCAGAGGGGCGCCTCGCGGCCGCCTGCGCGCTTGCTCTTGCCGAGGCGAAAGCGCGCCAAGTTGCAGCGCGATGTGGTCGAGCCGTTATCATCGGTGCAGACCAGCTACTGGTTTGCGGCGAGGCATGGTTCGACAAGCCGGCAGATCTCGGGCAGGCGCGCGCCCAGCTTCAGGCTCTGCGCGGCCACACCCACGAGCTTGTCACGGCAGTCTGCGCAGTCCAGGGGAAATCGCGATTATGGCACGCCGTGAGCAGCCCGCGGTTGACTATGCGGTATTTCACCGACGCCTTCCTCGATGACTATATTCGCGCCGAGGGCGCCGACATCATCGGATCCGTCGGCGCTTACCGGTTCGAGGGCAGAGGGGCACAGCTATTTGAGCACATCGAAGGAGATTATTTCGCAATCCTTGGCCTACCGCTTCTGGAGTTGCTCGGTTTTCTGCGAATGAAGGGTCTGATTCTATCGTAAGCCTTTGCCTGAGGAGCACTTTGCGCGTGAGGCATTGCCGATGAAAATCGCGGGGACGACGCGGCTGGCAGGTATCATGGGCTGGCCCGTCGCCCATTCCAGATCACCGTTGCTGCATGCCTTCTGGCTGGACGAGACCGGGAGCGATGGCGCCTATGTCCCGCTGCCGGTGAGGCCCGAGCACATTGAGCAGGCACTGCGTGCGCTGCCGGCTCTGGGCTTTCGCGGCTGTAATCTGACGATACCGCACAAACAGACAGCGCTCCGGATCGCTGACCGGGTCGAACCCTCGGCGCGCCGCATCGGTGCAGTGAATACGATTATCGTCGCGCCCGACGGAACCCTCGATGCGCGCAACACCGATGTCTTCGGGTTTCGCGAGAACCTCCGAGAAGCGGTCCCGGAATGGAAGCCATCGGCGGGTCCGGCGGTAATCCTCGGGGCAGGCGGATCGGCCAGGGCGGTGGTGGCCGCCTTGAACGATGCCGGTGTCACCGAGATCCGGATTGTCAACCGTACGCTTTCTCGCGCCGAGATCGTGGCGCGCGACCTTGAGACCTCGGCGACGCGGATCATGGTCCATCCGTGGAGCGAGGTGGGCAAAGTCCAGCGGGATGCTGGCTTGCTCGTTAACACCACGAGCCTCGGCATGACCGGTGA
>DASXGX010000020.1:0-15055 GCA_036488815.1 Roseiarcus sp. | reverse complement strand
GCGCAGCCAGCCGCGGTGAGCGGCATAGTGCAACGCGGCTTCGTAGTCGGCTGGCCGACCCATGTTGCGCCTGGCGAATTCGACCCCGACCTGATCAGCTTTCAGGGTCTCTCCTGCACGAACGCCCTTCTCGCTGAAGATCGACAGCATCGCCATCGCATAATCCTCGTCGGCCGGCAGCGTGACCATCGTCGCCTCCTGCTTAATCGGAGAGCAACTTTTGCTCAATTCCGAAGCAACTTTACGCCGGGTCTATGGCTGGCATGGGACTCTTTCATGCGCCGACAAAGGCATTTGCCGCGATTGCAATGCACAAGGCGACAAGCATCGCCGCTCCGATGCGAAGGGCGATTTGCGAAGGCGTCGGGTAGGTTTCGTCCCACTCGCTCGCCCGTTCCGCCCGCACCCTCGAGATTTTGCGCATCGCGTCCTCCTGTCGCTTTAGGCGAACGATAGCGCTGGGCGACGTAAGGATTCGAGACGGATCGATGGCGCTCGGCATCAAGCCAACATAAGGAAAGTCGCGAACTCAGTCGGCGGCCGGCGGCGGCCCGACGTAGCGCGCGCGAGGCCGGATCAGACGCCCGGTCGCCAGTTGTTCCAGCGCATGGGCGATCCAGCCGGTCGAGCGCGCCAAAGCGAACATCTGAAACGGCGCGCCGTCGGGAAGGCCGAGCGCTTCCGCCACAGCGCACAGCGCGAAGTCGACGTTGGGGCGGACGCCCGCGATCCCGAACGCCGCCGTGGCGAGGTCCACGTAATCGCGGGGCGGATCGAACGCCGCAAACAGCGCACGCGCGCGCGGATCGCCGCCGGGATAGAGCGGGTGGGCGAACCCCGGGATCGGCGAGCCCGAAGCGAGACGCTCCCGGATCGCCGCCTGCGCGCCTTCGCGGCGCGCTTGCGCCACCAGTCCGGCGACGCGCGCCGCCATGCCGCCATGCAGCGGCCCCGAGAGCGCGCTGAGACCGGCGAGCGCCGATGCCGCCAGCGAGGCGCCCGTCGAGGCGGTGACCCTCGCGGCGAAGGTCGAGGCGTTGAGTTCGTGGTCCGCCAGCAGCACCAGGCACCGGCGGATGAGATCGCCGCCATCGGCGCCGCAGCCCCACGCCTCGGCGAGCCTGTCATGGATCGGCCCCGCCCCCGGCCCGCCGCACACCGCGTCCGCCAGCGCGTCCAGCACGGAGGCGGCTTCGAAGTAGAGCGCCGACGGCGCGCGTCCGGCAGTCGGAGCGTCCGCCGCGGCGCGCGTCGCAAGGGCCTCGAACATCCGCTGGCGCGCCGGGCCTTCGCGCGGAGGATTGCGTTTCGGGGGAAAGCGTGCGTCGCCACAGGCCCAGAGCAGCCGCGCGACATCCTCGAGCCGCGCCGAGCCGGCGAGCGCCTCGGCGTCCTCGCCGCGATACCAGAGCTTTCCCCGCGCGATTGTCGTGATCGCGGAAGCCAGCACCGGCTCGCCCCAGGCGATGGCTTCTTCCGCGATCGCCGCGCTCTTGCGGCCCCGCGACTTGCGCTGGGCGAGCCGCCCGACGTCGGCGGCGCGATAGAGGCTGCGGCGCGAGTCCTCGTCGTCCGCCTTCGCCTCGATGAGGCCGCGGCTCACGTAGGCGTAGAGGGTCTGCGGCTTGAGCCGCAGCCGCATCATCGCCTCGTCGGCGGTCAGCCAGTCGCTCATGAGACACATTGATTATATTGTTCAAGATTGATTCTAACCCGCGCCCGCCTGATCTTCAAGCCGCTCAACAGGAGAACGGCGATGTCGAATGGGTTGGAGGGCGTGATCGCGGCGGAGACCGTATTGTCTGACGTGGACGGCGCCGCCGGCCGCCTCGTCATCCGCGGCCGCCTGGTCGGGGATCTCGCGAAGACGGCGAGCTTCGCCGAAGTCGCGCATCTGCTGCTGGACGGATTCTTTGACGACCTCCCGCCGCCCGCAGCCCTGGAGAGGGCGCTGGGGCGCAGCCGGGTCGAGGTGTTCGCGGAGGTCGCCACGCTCGACGCGACGCTGCTGGCGTTGGCGCCGACCGAGGCGGCGCGCGCGCTGATCGCGCGGCTCGGCGACGGCGACGATCTCGACGCCGCCTTGCGGCTCATGGCCGCGCCCGCGGTGTTCACGCCGGCCATTCTGCGCGCCCGCCGCGGCGCCGCGCCGATCGCTCCCGACGACAGCGCCGGCCATGCCCACGACGTCCTGCACATGATGAACGGCGCGCCCGCCTCGGCGGCTGAGGCGGCGGCGCTCGAAGCCTATCTCGTCACGGTTTGCGACCACGGCCTCAACGCCTCGACCTTCGCCGCGCGCATCGTCGCTTCGACCGGGGCGGGACTGACCTCCGCCGCCCTCGCCGGCTTCAGTGCGCTGAAAGGGCCGCTGCACGGCGGCGCGCCCGGGCCGGTGATCGAGATGCTCGACGCCATCGGCGAAGTCGACAACGCGCAGCCCTGGCTCGAAGCTGCGCTCGCGCGCGGCGACCGCCTGATGGGCTTCGGCCATCGCATCTACCGCGTGCGCGATCCGCGCGCCGACGCGCTGAAGCGCGCCGCCAGCACGCTCGGCCCCGCATCGGGGCGGCTCGCCTACGCCGAGGCGGTGGAGCGCGCCGCGCTCGACATCCTCAAACGGCGCAAGCCGGAGCGGTCGTTGCAGACCAATGTGGAGTTCTACACCGCTCTGCTGCTCGAGGCGCTCGCCTTTCCCCCGGAGGCCTTCACCTGCGTCTTCGCGATGGGCCGCATGGCCGGCTGGGTCGCGCACGCTCGCGAGCAGGCGCAGTCGGGACGGTTGATCCGCCCCCAGTCGCGTTATGTCGGCCCGACGCCGATGCGCGCGGCGTGATCGAGGTGTTGCCTTTTGCGGCGGCTTCCTCTTGAGATGGCGGCGCGGCAGACGCCGTGGTGAGGGCTCGACATGGGGGAAACCGTCGTTGCGCGGCCGGCCGCGACTGTCCTGTTGGTGCGGGACGGCGCGAGCGGCCTGGAAGTCTTCATGGTGGTGCGCCACCACAAGATTGATTTCGCCTCCGGCGCGCTGGTGTTTCCTGGCGGCAGCGTCGATCCCGAGGACTACGCGATCGCCGCCGATCCCGCGCGCTGCGCCGCCGAAGTAGGGATCGACGAGCGCGGACGCGCGCTGCGCGTCGCCGCCATTCGCGAAACCTTCGAGGAATGCGGCGTCCTACTCGCGAGGGCGCGCGGCGCATCCGAGTTGATCGATGGAGAACGTTGCGAGGCGATTTGCGCCCAAGTGAAGGGTCGCAGCTTCGCGGAACTCATCGCCGCCGAGGATCTGTCGCTCGCGCTCGACGCGCTCACGCCCTTCGCGCATTGGATCACGCCGCCGATCCTGCCGAAGCGCTTCGACACGCACTTCTACATCGCCGCGGCGCCGCGCGATCAGATCGCCCGCCACGACGGAGAAGAATCCGTCGATTCGACCTGGATCAACCCGCTGCGCGCGCTCGCCGAGGCCGACGCAGGAACCTTTACGATGGTGCTCGCGACGCGGCTCAACGTGCAGATGCTCGCCGAGAGCGCGGACGTCGGCGCCGCTCTTGCCGCAGCTCGCGCGCGCCGCATCGTCACTGTGGAGCCGAAGGCGGTGAAGAGCGAAACCGGCTTCACGCTGACGATTCCCCGCGAAGCCGGCTACGGTGAGCGCACGACGTTCTCGATATAGCGCGCTCTGTCTTCAGGTCGATCCGCCTCTACGTCCGACGGGGGCGGCGCAGTCCTCGCGTGCAACGGCGCAGTTCGGGCTCAGAACTCCGCCGGTCTCGGTCGCGACTCAGACCTGCGCGATGCCGCCGTCGACAAACATCTCACTGCCGGTCATGAAGCTGCTCTCGTCCGAAGCGAGGAAAAGGGCGGCCGCGGCAATCTCCTCTGGATCGGCCATGCGTCCGAGCGGTGTCTGCGCCTTGAGGCCGGCGATCAGCGCCTCAGGCTCGCCGGTTTTCCTCGCCAAGCCGTCGATCAGGCCGGGCGTGGCGGTGGCGCCGGGAGAAAGCACGTTCACGCGAATGCCCGTCCCTTTCAGATCCAGGGCCCAACTGCGGGCAAAGTTGCGGATCGCCGCCTTGGTCGCGCTATAGACGCTGAAGGCTGGCGTCCCCATTGTGCCTGTCGTCGAACCGGTGAGGATGATCGATCCACCGGCGGTCATGAGCGGCAGCGCCTTTTGCACAGTGAACAGGGTTCCCTTCACGTTGACGCCGAAGACCAGGTCAAAACCCGCTTCGGTGATCGCGCCCAGCGGCTCCAACGCGCCTAATCCAGCATTGGCGAACAACACATCGATGCGCCCGTGACCCGACCGGACCTGTGAGAACAGCCGGTCGAGGTCGCCGAGATCGGACACATCTCCTCGCACCGCTGTCACGCCAGTGCCGATCGCCTGGACCGCCTTATCGAGTTCCTCTTGGCGGCGCCCGGTGATGTACACGTGGGCGCCCTCCGCGACGAACCGTTTGGCGCTGGCTAGGCCAATACCGCTGTTCGCGCCGGTAACGACCGCAATTTTCCCTTCGAGTCTACCCATGACGTCCTCACGCGTTAACTACCGACGTCAATCTAGGATTGCGCTATCCTCAGTGCTAGTATGCACCTTTTGGTAAGTGCCAGGCTGGGAGCGGAGAGAGATGACGCGAGGCGCCTTTACCTGCGGTTTGGATGCAGCCTTGTTCGTGCTCGGTGGCAAGTGGAAACCATTGATCCTGTTCCATCTCGCCCATGGAACCCGCCGCTATGGCGAACTAAGGCGCGCGGTCGGAAAGGTCAGCGACAAAGTCCTGATCCAACAGCTCAAGGAACTTCAGGCCGACGGGATCATAGAACGCCTCGACTATGGAGAGATCCCGCCGAAGGTTGAATATTCGCTGACGGCTCTTGGAAGGACTTTGGGAATCGCGCTGGCTCCTCTTTGCGAGTGGGGAACCAAGCATTCGAGCGCCGTTGAAGCGATTGTGGAACGACGCAACGTCCCCGATCAACCACACGCCGCCTAGCCAAAATGGCGCTCGCGATCGGCATCGCGCGGAGCCCGGTCTGTAACAAAGTCTCCAGCCAAACCGACAGACAAGAGCGTAGGTCGCAATGGGAGACGCTCGAGGATGTCGGTGTATTTCAAGATTTCCGAACGCGGCGCGGGTTCCTATTGGCCGCTTGCAATCTTGCGCTGGGTGATGGTCCTGATCTTCCTGACCTTCGGCATCCAGAAATTTACGCCGCAGTCGGCCGAGGGCATTGCGCAATACATCAACAACAGCCCTTTCGTCTGGTGGCTCTCCGTCTTCGGTGTAAGAGGCGAAGCCTACCTTCTTGGCGTCGTCGAACTTACTACGGCTGTCTTGTTCGTGGCAGGCGCGTTCAACCCATTCTTATCGGCGCTCGCAGCGCTGATGGGCGCCGGGACATTCTTGATCACCTGGTCGTTCTTCTTCACGACCCCTGGCGTCGTGGAGTGGAGCTTCTCGTCCGACCCGATCGCGTGGAATTTGACCGGCGAATTCCTGTTCAAGGACATCGTGCTGCTCAGTGTCTGCGTGGTGCTGTTTTTGGCTTCTCTGCCCCTGAACGCACGCACGCCGGGCGCGCATGACGCCTAGATAGCTGTAGCCGAATCCTTCGCCGCGAAACGCGCCTCGTGACGCATGGCGATGAAGAACGACGCCTGCGCGACGACGCCCGCGAACGCGAGCACGACGGCCGCCGCCAGCGCCGGATCGCGCCCCAGGCCCGCCAGCGCGGTGAGCGCGGCGCCGACCGCCATCTGCGCGAAGCCATAGAGGCCGGAGGCCGAGCCGACGGCGCGCTTGTTGACGCTGATCGCCTGGACCAGCGCCGCCGGCGAGGCGCTGCCGACGCCGACGTTGTAGAGCAGCATCAAACCGACCATCGGCGCGAGGCTGAGGTGTCCTGACAGAACCAGAGCGAGCAAGGCGAACGCCGCCGCCACGCTCAGCGCATTGGCCGCGACGAGAAACCGCTGCAACGAGAATCTGGCGACGAGGCGGCTCGTCAGCACGCTGCCGAGCCAGATTCCCGAGACGAGGATGGCGAGATAAAGGCCGATCTCGTGCTCGGGCCGATGCAGTTGATTGACGATGATGAAGGGCGCCGAGGCGATGAAGGCGTAAAGCGACGTCGTCGCGCAGCCGCCGCCAATCGCGTAGCCAAGAAACGCGGGCGAAGCGAGGAGGCGCCCATAGTTGCGCAGCAGCGCGGCGCCGTCCACGCTGGCGAGCTTGACGCCGGTTTCCGGCAGCAACCGCCAGGCGCACAGCGAATTGACCGCGCCGAGGGCGCAGAGCGCAACGAGAATGGCGCGCCAGCCGAAGAGCCCCGCCAAGGCGCCGCCGACCAGCGGCGCGATGCCCGGCCCAACCGTCACCATCAGGTTCATCAGAGCGAGCCGCTCCGTGGCCTCGTGCGCCGCCGAAGTATCGCGGACGATGGCGCGCGCTAGCACGAGCCCGGAGCAGCCGCCGAGCGCCTGAAACAGCCGCGCGACGATCAGCGCGTCGATGCTTTGCGCGAGGAAAGCGGCAAAGCCCGAGGCGGTGAAAAGGATGAGGCCGCCAATCAGCGCCGGCCGGCGGCCGAACCGATCCGCAAGCGGGCCATAGACGAGCTGCCCGATCGCGAGCCCGGCGATGTAGAGGCTGATCGTCAGTTGCAGCGCGCCAGGGCTCGACTTCAAATCCGCCGCCGCGTTCGGCAGCGCCGGCACGAAGATGTGCATGCCGAGCGTCGCGCTCAAAGCGAACATCGCCAGCATCCATAGCGGGACGTGGCGCCGGCTCCCGGCGGCGGCCTCGCTGTGGGCGGGAACATCGGCGACGTGGCGGTTCATGCCGAAAAATCCGGGTCGTGCGGGGCGAGGGCGCGGCAGACGTGTTCGAGAACACGCGACGCCGTCGTCAGTTCCTCGTCCGTCAGCCCGATCAGCGCGTCGTCGCGCACCTGCTGGGCGACGCTTTCCACTTTCGACACCGTCGCGCGCCCGAGCTCGGTCAGGACGATCGCCTTGGCGCGGCGGTCGTCGCCGTCCTCCCTGCGCTCGATCAAACCGCTCGTCTGCAGCGCATCGAGCAGACGCACCACCGAGGAGCCGTCGAGCGACAAGGAACTCGCGAGATCCTTCTGGCGCATCGGCGCCGGCGTGCGGGCGAGATGCAGCAGCGGCAGCCAAGTCGCTTCGGTGAGGCCGAACGGACGCATGCGCTGATCGACGACGCGTCGCCAGATGCGCGCGGTGTAGGCGACCTGGGCGCCGAAGCCGGCCCGGTTCTGCCGGCGAGGCGGCCTGGCGAGCGAAGAGTTTTCCATGGCGTCCCATTAGATGATATGTCATCTAATTTCAACCGAGCGGCCGGTCTCTCACCTCGCGAGGCGGCGCTTTCCCCGCAAAACCGCCTTCACCGTCATCGTCCTGGCCGCGGCGCGGACGTCGGCGATCGCCCCGCGCCGGTAGTCCCACATCGGGTCCGCTGAGGGATCGAGCGTCACCATCGCTGCGTTGGCCTCGAAAACCCGCAACCTGCCATCGGGCGCGAGCGCGAAATCGACGCCGAAATAGTCGAGGCCGACGACATCCGCGATCGCCGCCAGCGCGGCGCAGCCGCGCGGCCCGAGGGCGCGCGGCATGTCGTCGAGGAAGCGGCGCTCCTCTTCGCGATGTTCGGCGCGCGAGCCCATGCCGGCGCTGAAATAATGCACCTTCCAGTCCGGGGAGGCCGCGAGATGCAGTGGATACCATTTTCCGCCGATCGCCAGAGCGCGATATTTGCGATGGTAGCCGTCCTGTCCCCGCGCATCGAGAACCGACATGACGATCGCTTCCTCGCCGGGCAACGCCTCGACGGCGGCGCGCAGGTCCTCGCGCCGTTCGACGCGCACGAAATGCTGGCCGGCGTGGAACCCCGGCGCCCGCAACAGCAGCGGAAACGCCGCGGGTAGCCCGGCGAGCAATTCGGCCCGCGTCGTCAAACGCATGATCGAGGTTTCGACGTCGGGCAGAGCGCCGAGCCGGCGCGCGACGTCGAGCCGCCCAGTCGCCGCGACCAGGTCAGGCGCATTCAGGAGCGGCGCGTCGCTCGTCGCGACGATCTGCGCCGCGCGTCGCAGCGCGTCGCCGCAGAGGTCTGCGTCCGCGATCAGATTGAACGCCAGCGCGTGCGGCGGGAGCGGCGCGCCTGTAGGAAAATGCTCGACCTCGACGACGTGCGCGTCAAACAGCCCGTCGTCCAGCCACGGCGAAGTCGGCATGTTGCCGAGCTGAACCGAGGCGATCAGCAGAACCGGCAAGCCCGGCCCGACGCCGCGCTTCGGGCGCCGCTGTCGCCCGCCTTCGTCGGCGAGGCGCCAATGCTCATGCGCGCGCGGATCGCCGTCGGCGTCGTACACGCGCGCGAGGCCGCGATGCGCGGGCGCAAAGCCGGGCTCAGCGTCGAGCGCGGCGAGATAGTGCGCACGCGCCTCATCCGGCGCGCCCTCATGGAACAGAATGTTGGCGAGGTTGACATGCGCGATCGGCGAGTTCGGCTCGAGGCGAAGCGAACGCTCGTGCGCAAGCCGAGCGGCGGTGCGCCGGCCGCGCCGATAGGCGAGCAGGCCGAGACCGTTGAGCGCGTCGAAATCCTCGCCGAACTGCAATGCGCCGAGATAGGCGTGCTCCGCGCCGTCGTCGTCGCCGAGCGCGAGGCGTTCCTCGGCAAGCGCCAGCCAGCGAGCGACAGACTCGACGGCCTGGGTCGTCATGCTGCTGCCGACGTCGTCGGGCGCTAAGGCGGAAGATTTCATCACATGGACCAAGGAAGTCGCTGATCCGAAATTGGACCTTCCGCCTTGCGCCAGGCTTGGCGCGCAGTTTGCGCAAGATTCCGTCGCGCTTTTGTGATATCGAACTCTCAGCAGAGAAGCGCGATGACGGAAACTCGCAAAATTGCGGCGATCCTCGTCTCGGATGTCGTCGGATACAGCCGCCTGGCCGGCGTCGACGAAGAGCGGACGCTTGCCGCGCTTCGCGTCCTTCGCGCCGATGTCATCGGCCCCGCCGTCGCGGCGCACAATGGACGCATCGTCAAGAGCACGGGCGACGGCAGCTTGGTCGAATTCCGCAGCGCCGTCGACTCGGTTCGTTGCGCGCTCGAAGTCCAAACGAAGATGGCGCAGCGCAACGCTCGCGCTTCGCCGGATCGCCGGATTGTCTTCCGCGTCGGCATCCACGTCGGCGACGTGGTGGAGGAGGACGACGGAGACCTGATGGGCGACGGCGTGAATATCGCCGCGCGCCTGGAGGGCGTCGCCAAGCCGGGAGCGATATGCCTGTCCGAGGACGCTTATCGCCAAGTGAAGGCGAAGCTCGATCTCAAATTCCACGATCTCGGCAAGACGCAGCTCAAGAACATCGCCGAACCCATGCGGGTCTATTCCCTCGGCGCCGGCGCGGCGCGCGGGCGCGCGACATTCGGGCGGTTCGCCGGCCGCCTGCTTCCGACCGCAGGGTGGATTGTGAGCGGAGGCCTCGTCGCCGCCGGCATGGCCTGGTTGTACTTTGGCGGCGGCTCGCAACCTGAACCCGCCCTGCCCCTCTTGACCGAAGGCTCGCCGGCCGTCTCGGCGACCGCCACGCCAAGCCCGCCCGAGCCGCCGCGGCGTTCGAGCTTTGCAAGAGCCATTCACGAGCCACAACGAGCCCTTTTGACGCCGCCAGCCGCACGCCCAGTTCGGCCGGCGGCGCCGCCTGTGGCTCCGACCCCCGCCGCCAGCGCGAATGCGGAGGCCTCGGGGTGGCAGTGGCGTCACGGAATGAGGCAGGACTGCATCCTGATGGGCGGTTGTCTGAACGCCGAGAATTTGGCCGGGGCCCATCCCTACGACCGGATGGCCGGACCCTGCGCGCACGGCGCTCGACCAGAGCCGCCGGCAAGCGCCGACCATGACGATCTCGCGGCCTTCGGCGACGCGACATCCCGCGCCACACGCCAAGCCGCGCGCGTGTCGTCGGTTGCGCAGGACGGCTGCCTATAAGTCGACTGCAATCCCGTCGAACCGTCATCGCGAGGAGCGGAGCGACGAAGCATTCCGTCCTTCGCTCACGCTCCCAATGACGACGTTTGCGACGCTCGCTAGGCGCGAACCTATAAACGGCAACGACCGAATTGGGGCGGCCATGAAGTCTGATTGGCAAGGTCGGCGCTCAAGACAAGGCCTCTGCAAGAGCAATCAAGGCGACAAAGACACTCAGTGGCGCAAGATGCGAAAGATCGCGGTGGCGTAGAACTGTCACAACCGCAGCCGCGATGATGACCGCCCCAAGTGCCAGGCCGACAATGCGAGTGGCAGGAAGCGCGATCAGAGTGGCGCTCATTATCTCCAGTCCGCCAGTAATAAAGTTCCACCAGCGCGGGTAACCCCACCGGGCGAACTCACTTTGCGTCCCGGGCGTGCCGATCGCGTTGAAGACGCCGGCGCCAAAGAATCCGGCAACGAGTAGCCAAATCGAAAGAGCATGGACCATTTTAGGGCGCTCCAATCATCATGGGGATGGCTGCGAAGACCAGAAGCACCGCCGTGAGGCCGTGCATGCCGAAGGCGTAGCCAGGAGCAACGCCATTCCGAGCGTAAGCCGATGCATCGCACTGTCTCGTCCTAGCCTGGCAAGATATCCTAGCGTGGCTAGATTGATAATCTATCATTGCTAGATTGTCAAGCGTTGGTATGATGTCTAGACGCGTGGGCCTTCTGGGTCTGGGGGATCGAGGATTGGGTATCGCCGAGCGGAAAGGTAGGGAGCGGGCGGGCCGCGAGCGTCGCATTGTCGCGGCAGCGCGCGTGATTGCAGAGCGCGAAGGATGGGATGCCGTTACAATCCGCCGCCTGGCTCAAGAGATCGAATATAGTCAGCCAGTCCTCTATTCACATTTCGACAACAGGGATGCGATTGTTGCGGCCGTTGCAATCGAGGGTTTTCAGGAGATCGCAGTCGCTCTTCGGGAAGCGGCAAGCGGATCGACCGGACGACGAAACGCCCTCGAGAATGTCGCTATGGCCTATCTCGCCTTTGCACTACGTCATCCTGCGCTCTACGACGCCATGTTTATCCTTCCGACGGATTTGCGGTTCGCCGAAGCCGGAACCAGACCGGAACTACGGGCCGGTTTCGATGCGCTTGCGGCAGTTGTAACGCCGTTTTGCGTCGATGTCGGTGTCGTGACCGAGACGTTTTGGGCAGCCCTTCATGGGCTCGCTGAACTCGAACGTTCAGGCCGAATTAAGCCCAGCGCGCGCGGCGAACGCATCGCACTTGTTGTTCGGGCGATCGTCGTTTCCGGAAATAGCTCGCCTGCTGGCGGCTCAAGTCATTCAGTCGAATGACGGCCTTGGCGCATCATCCGACAGACCCTTGAAGGGTTCGCCTCGCCTCAACGCGACTGTGGCCGCGCGCTTACATGTCTAAGGCCTAGTGCGAGAACAGCACCGGCAGCGTCATGTGGGCGAGGATGAAGCGCGAGCCTGCGCCGCGCCCGAGCAGCGCAAGGCCGCCCGCATCGAAGCCTCCGATCACCAGGAGATCGCTGGAATGGTCCGCAGCGGCGTTGAGCAACGTGTCCATCACGTCGACGTCGTCGACGACGACGTGCTCGAAGCGCGCCGTGACGCCGTGCGCGGCGAGGCCGGCGATGACGAGCGAGGCGAATTCGTCGGCCTCCTCCGAAGGCTTGAGGACCTCCATGACGAGTCCGTCGCAAGGTCTCGCCACGACGATGAGGCGAGAGTCGGCCAGGGCTCGCGCGGCGGCGGCCGAGCGGCGCCACGCGAACAGCGGCCGATGGCCGATGTCCGGATAGGTTCCGACGAAAGGCACGACGAGAACAGGACGGCCGCTTTGGGTGATGAGGCGCTCCGGCAG
This sequence comes from Roseiarcus sp., assembly GCA_036488815.1. Taxonomy (GTDB): domain Bacteria; phylum Pseudomonadota; class Alphaproteobacteria; order Rhizobiales; family Beijerinckiaceae; genus Roseiarcus. The sequence goes on along the minus strand of DASXGX010000020.1, from coordinate 3,144 downwards.
CTTCGCCGGCACGGGGACGCCCTCTTCGGTCTGACCGACCACCACGAGGTCGAACGACCTGGCGAGATCCGTCAGGCGCTCGAAGATCGCCGCGCCGCTGCCGCGATTGGCGTCCATGAACGACGCCCTTTCGCCGAGAGCGGCGGTCGCCTGCTGGAAGGCGGCGTGCGCCCTCTCCATCGCCGCCGTGTAGCGCTCGCTTGGCCAGACCGTGACGACGCCGACCTGGAACGGGTCGGCGGTCTCCGCGAAGACGCCGGTCAGGCGCCCCCGCTCACGCTCGGCCAAACGGACGGCGAGCGCCACCCGCTCGGCGGCGCGTGGGCTCGAATCGACGTGAACAAGGATATTGGCGAGGCTCACGCGCTGTCCCTCCTCCATAGCCTGCGGCTCGTCTCAGCGCCCCGACATGGTCGCGCCGCCGTCGACGACGATCGTCTGCCCGGTGACGAACGACCCGGCGGCCGAGGCGAGAAACACCGCCGCGCCGGCGATCTCGTCGGGCTCGCCGATGCGCCGCAGCGGCGTCGAAGCCGTGACCGCGCGCAACGTCGACGGGTTCTCCCACAGCGCTCGCGCGAAGTCGGTGCGCACGAGGCCGGGCGCGATGCAGTTCACGCGCACGTTGTGCGGGCCCCATTCGTCCGCGAGATTGCGCGCGAGCTGAAGGTCGGCCGCTTTCGAGACGGCGTAGGCGCCGAGCGCCTCCGAGCCTTTCAGCCCAGCCACGGACGAAACGATGATGATCGAGCCATCCTTGCGCTCGATCATCCCCGGCGCGGCCATCTGAATCAGCCAATGGTTGGCGAGAACGTTGTTTTCCAGCACCTTGCGGAACTGCTCGTCGGAAATGCCGGCCATCGGGCCGTAATAGGGGTTGGACGCCGCATTGCAGACGAGGACGTCGATGCGCCCGAACTGGCGCAGCGTCTCGTCGACCAGCCGTTGCAGGTCACTTTTCGAGGAGATGTTGGCGGCGATCGCAATCGCCGCGCCAGCGCCGCGCTCGGCGTTGATCGCGTCCGCCACAGCGGAGCAGGCGTCCACCTTGCGCGAGGAGACGACGACCCGTGCGCCATGCTCGGCCAGACGCTCGGCGATCGCCTTGCCGATGCCGCGCGAGGAGCCGGTGACGACCGCGACGCGTCCGGCGAGATCGAATAGGCTCATCATGTCCGCCCCTCCCCGGCGAACCTTCAACCTGCTTGAGCGGCGCTTCGCCCGCAACTGAAAAAAGCGGCGGCGGGCGGGACTTTCGTTCGCCTTTCCCCGAAACGTCTGACATTCTTGAGCCATAGAAGATTTGGGGGAGACGCAGATGGCTGACGCAAGACCGGGCCGGCTCGCCGGCAAGACCGCCCTCATTACCGGCGCCGCCTCCGGCATCGGGCTGGCGACCGCGAGCCGTTTTCGCGCCGAAGGCGCCAGGCTGATCCTCACCGACCGCAACGAAGAGGGGCTGGCGGAAGCCCGCCGCGACGGCGACCTCGCCTTCGCTCACGACGTTGTCGACGAAGCGCGCTGGCGCGAGGTGGTCGACGACGCGGTGGCCGCGTTCGGCCGACTCGACATCCTCGTCAACAGTGCGGGGATCGCGATCCTCGGCAACATCGAGACCGCGACGCTCGACGACCTGCGAAAGACCAACGCCGTGAACGTCGAAGGCACGTTCCTCGGCTGCCGCGAGGCGGTCCGCGTGATGAAGGCCAAAGGCGGCTCGATCGTCAATCTGTCGTCGGTCGCCGGCATCATCGGCGACGCCCAATCGGCCGCCTATTGCGCGAGCAAGGGAGCCGTCCGCCTGCTCACCAAGTCGGTCGCCCTGCACTGCGCCCGCGCCGGCTATCCCGTCCGCTGCAATTCGGTGCATCCCGCCTTTACGGCGACGCCGATGGTCGAGGATTTCATTGCAAAGGCGCGCGATCCCGCCAGGCTTCGCGACGGGCTCAGCCGCGCGATTCCCGTCGGCCGAATGGGGCGCGCCGAAGAGGTCGCCGCCGCGATTCTCTATCTCGCCAGCGACGAATCCTCCTTCACGACAGGCGCGGAAATCGTCGTCGACGGCGGCCTGACCGCGCAATAGCCTCCGCGCCCTTGGACATTGGGGCGGACTGGCCCAATATATGGCGTCAAGACCGCCGCTCGATGTCGGGGCGCGGCAGATCTCGGGAGGAACGTTTGACGGCCATCAACGCTGTGACCACGCTCGACGTCAACGGTCCGGTCGCGACCATCACGATCGACTCGCCGCCGGTCAACGCGCTTTCAACCGACGTGCGCGATGGAATCAAGCGCGCGGTCGAGGCCGCCGACGCGGACGACGCCGTCAAGGCGATCGTGCTGATCTGCGCCGGCCGCACCTTCATCGCCGGGGCGGACATTTCGGAGTTCGGCAAGCCGCCCCGCGAGCCGCACCTTCCCGTGGTGCTCGACCGGATCGAATTCGCGAGCAAGCCCATCGTCGCAGCGGTTCACGGCACGGCGCTCGGCGGCGGCTTCGAGGTGGCGCTGACGGCGCATTACCGCGTCGCCGTCCCCTCAGCGAAGTTCGGCCTGCCGGAGATCAAGCTCGGACTCATCCCCGGCGCCGGCGGCACGCAGCGCCTGCCGCGCCTGATCGGCGTCGAGAAGGCGCTCGACGTCATCTTGTCGGGCGCTCCTTTCAGCGCGAAGGACGCCAAGGACTGGGGAGTCGTCGACGAACTCGTCGCCGAGGGCAGTCTACGCGAAGGCGCCGAGGCGTTCGCCCGCAAGCTCGTCGAGACCCGCGCGCCGCTGCGCAAGGTGCGCGATCTCGACGAGAAGCTCGCCCCGGCGCGGGCGAATCCCGAGATCTTCGAGACGGTCCGCAAGGCCAACGCGCGCAAGTTCCGCGGCTTCGAAGCGTGGGAGAAGGCGATCGAATCCGTCCGCAACGCCGTGACGCTTCCCTTCGATGAGGGCATGGCCAAGGAGCGCGAGATGTTCATTGCGCTTTTAGGGACGACCCAGTCCAAAGCGCAACGCTACGTCTTCTTCGCCGAGCGGCAGACGTCGAAAATCCCCGACATCGCCGCCGATCAGCAGACGCGGCCGGTGCGCAACGTCGGCGTCATCGGCGCCGGCACGATGGGCGGCGGCATCGCGATGAATTTCCTCAACGCC
>DASXGX010000075.1:0-1509 GCA_036488815.1 Roseiarcus sp. | reverse complement strand
AGCCGGAAGTGACTGCGGCCAGGGTCGCAAACGCGGAACGGGCCGTCTGACATGAGCGAGAGCTGGATCGACACCGGCCCGATCGACCGGATTTTGCCCGAGGACGTCGCGCCGTTCGAGCACGAGGGCAAGCAATACGCGCTCTTTCGCACGGCGGACGACCGCTATTTCGCCACCGACGGCCTGTGCACACACGAATCGGTCGAACTCGCCGACGGCTTCGTTTCGGGCACGATCATCGAATGCCCGATGCACAACGGCCGGTTCGATTTCACCACCGGCGAAGCCAAGGGCGCGCCCGCCTGCATCAACCTCGCGACGTATCCGGTGAAGGTCGAGGGCGGCAGGCTGCTCATCAAGCTCAACTGACGTCACGCGCGTATCCGCAGCGCGCCGTCCGCGGGGCGCGCGCCGGCCCTTGATAGGACGACGGACCGAGGGAGGAAGCGCGGTGAAACTCGATGGGGTTGCGGCGATCGTGACCGGCGGAGGGTCTGGACTGGGCCGAGCCACGGCGGAGGCGCTCGCGGCCAGGGGAGCGAAAGTCGCAGTCTTCGACCTCAATCCCGCGGCGGCGCAGGAGGCAGCCAAGGCGATTGGCGGCCTCGCGCTCGCAGGCGACGTCGCGGACGAAGCCGCCGCCGGCGCGGGGATCACTAAGGCCGCAGCGGCGCATGGGGCCGCGCGGGTGCTGGTCAATTGCGCCGGCATCGGCGTCGCCAAACGCGTGGTCGGCCGCGAAGGCCCCCAGCCGCTCGGCGACTTCGAGAAGGTGATCCGGGTCAACCTCATCGGAACCTTCAACATGATCCGCCTCGCGGCGGCGGAGATGGCCAAGCTCGAACCGATCGACGGCGAGCGCGGGGTCGTCATTTCAACCGCCTCGATCGCGGCCTTCGACGGCCAGATCGGGCAAGCGGCCTATTCCGCCTCCAAGGGCGGCGTCGCAGCCATGACCCTGCCGATCGCCCGCGAGCTCGCGCAGTTCGGCGTCCGGGTCAACACGATCGCGCCTGGCGTCTTCATGACGCCGATGATGGCCGGCCTGCCGCAGCCGGCGCAGGATTCGCTCGGCGCCTCGGTGCCGTTCCCCGCCCGCCTCGGCCAGCCGGCCGAATACGCCGCGCTCGCCGTCCACATGGTCGAGAACGGCTACATCAACGGCGAGACGATCCGCATCGACGGCGCGCTGCGCATGGCGCCCAAATAGGGGAGGCGAGCGAGCGGTCCGTTCAAGCGCGCACAACTTCCAAGGCGAGCTCCATGCAAATAAGCGTCAGCAAAAGGCGCCTGAGCTGGACCCCGGATTTAGGACCATTGGCTAAGGTGTGAAAAGTCCTGCTCTGTCGCAACCGATGGAGCGAGAAGTGACGAAGTCACGCAAGAAGTTTGATTCGGCGTTCAAGGCGAAGATTGCGCTTGAGGCGCTGCGCGAGGATGCGACGGTTCCGGAACTGGCGAAGCGGTACGGGGTGCATCCGAACCAGATTTATGCCTGGAAGAAGCAGG
>DASXGX010000074.1:0-34668 GCA_036488815.1 Roseiarcus sp. | reverse complement strand
TGCCGGAAGTGGCGCATCCCGGTGAACACCATCGCGATCCCCGCCGCGTCGGCTGCTGCGATCACGTCGGCGTCGCGCATCGATCCGCCTGGTTGGATGACCGCGGTCGCGCCGGCTTCGACGGCGGCGAGTAAGCCGTCGGCGAACGGAAAAAACGCGTCGGAGGCGACGACCGATCCCTTTGTCAGCGGTTCGGCGCGGCCGGCCGCTTGTGCCGCGTCCTCAGCCTTGCGGGCGGCGATGCGCGAGGAATCGACGCGCGACATCTGGCCGGCGCCGACGCCGACCGTCGCGCCGTCCTTCACATAGACGATCGCGTTCGACTTGACGTGCTTGCACACGCGCCAGGCGAAGCGCAAATCCGCCATCTCCTTTTCGGTCGGCGCGCGCTTGGTGACGACCTTCATCGCCGCCTCATCGAGAACGCCGCTGTCGCGATCCTGCACCAGCAATCCCCCAGAGACCGAGCGCACGGCGAGGGTCGGCGCGCACGGATCCGGCAACGCGCCTGCAATGAGCAGACGCAGGTTCTTCTTGGTCGCGACGATCGCGAGCGCCTCGTCGTCGGCCTCCGGCGCGATGATGACCTCGGTAAAAATCTCGACGATCTTGCGCGCCGCTTCGGCGTCGAGACGCCGATTGACCGCAATCACCCCGCCGAAGGCGGAGACGGGATCGCAGGCCAGCGCCTTTTGGTAGGCTTCGAGCAGGTTCGCGCCGGTGGCGACGCCGCACGGATTGGCGTGCTTGATGATCGCCACGGCGGCGGACGTTTTGGGATCGAATTCGGCGACGAGCTCATAGGCCGCGTCGGTGTCGTTGATGTTGTTGTAGGAGAGCTCCTTGCCCTGGACCTGCCGAGCCGTCGCGACGCCGGGCCGCGATTCCGGGCCGGTGTAGAAGGCGGCGCGCTGATGCGGGTTTTCGCCGTAGCGCATCTCGCTTGCGAGCTTGCCGCCGAAGGCGCGCCACTTCGGCGCGCTCTCGCCGATCTCGCGCGCGAGCCAGTTGGAGATCGCCGCGTCATAGGCGGCGGTGCGGGCATAGGCTTTCTGCGCCATTCTGCGGCGGAAGCCGAGGCTGGTCGAGCCGTCCTGCGTCTGCAGCTCCTTGAGCAACGCGGGATAGTCCTCGACGTCGACGATGACGACGACGTCGGCGTGGTTCTTCGCGGCGGCGCGGATCATCGCCGGGCCGCCGATGTCGATGTTCTCGATCATGTCGTTGAAAGCGGCGCCGCGGCTGAGCGCGTTCTCGAACGGATAGAGATTGACCACCAGGAGGTCGATTGGCGCGATGTTGTTGGCGATCATCGCCGCCTGATGGGCGGGGTCCGAGCGGATGCCGAGCAGGCCGCCGTGAACGCGGGGATGCAGCGTCTTCAGCCGCCCGTCCATCATCTCGGGAAAGCCGGTGAGCTGCGCGACGTCGCGCACGCTGACGCCCGCCTGCGCGAGCGCGCTCGCCGTGCCGCCGGTCGAGACGATCTCGACGTTGCGGGCGGTCAGCGCCTGGCCGAGTTCGATCAGGCCGGTCTTGTCGGAAACGGAGACAAGCGCGCGCGCGACGGGCGCAAGATGATCGTAGGCCATTGCGGAAACTCGCGAGTTGAGGGCGGATGGGCGCGCCCTTATCACGGTTTCCTAGGAAGTGTCATGCCCGCGTCACGGTTTCCTTTGCAGCCTCGCCGCGAAGAAACCGTCGAGGCCGGATTGCCTCGGCGTCGGCCCGGGAAGATGGCAGGGCAGCGTGCGCAATTCGCCGGCAGGCGTCAGCAGCTCGGAAAGGCCGCCGATTTCAGAAGCGTCGATCGGCGCGCGCCGGACGTCGGGATTTCTCCGCAGCAGCGCCGTGATTTGCCCCTCGCCCTCCTCCGGCTCGAGCGAGCAGGTGCAATAGACGATCGTCCCGCCCGGCTTCGTGAGCGCGATCGCCCTGTCGAGGAGGCGTCCCTGCAATTCGGCGAGGGCGGCGAGGTCGCCCTGCCGCTTGGTCCAGGCGACGTCGGGATGGCGGCGGATCGTGCCGGTCGCCATGCAGGGCGCGTCGAGCAACGTCGCATCGAACGGCGGCGCCTCGAACGTGAGCGCGTTAGAGACGACGATGTCGGCCTCGAGCCGCAGGCGCTCGAAATTCGCCGCGAGTCGCTTCAGCCGCTCGGCGGAGCGGTCGACCGCCGTCACGCTCGCGCCGGCGGCCGCAAGTTCCGCGCTCTTACCGCCGGGAGCGGCGCAGAGGTCGACCACCCGCTGGCCTGCGCCGGCGTTGAGCAGGCGGGCGGGCAAGGCGGCGGCGGCGTCCTGCACCCACCATTCGCCCTCGCCGTAGCCTTCGAGGTCGCCGACCGGGACATGCGTGTCGAGCCGGACCGAGCCTGTGGGAAGCACGGCGCCGCCGAGCCGCGCGGCCCAGCCTGCCGCGTCGCTCTTGACGCTGAGGTCGAGCGTCGGCTCGTCGCGGTGAGCGCGCGCGATCGCCCGCGCCGTCTCGTCGCCGTAGGTCGCGCGCCAACGGGTCGCGAGCCAGAGGGGCGTGTCGTCGTCGAGCGGATCGGCGGTCTCGAGGATTTCCGCCTTGGCGCGGGCAAGATTGCGCAGCACCGCGTTGACGAGCGCGGCGAACGGCGTCGCGCCAGGGTCGAGCCGCGCGGCGCGCACCGCGAGGTCGACCGCCGCATGGTCGGGAACGTCGAGAAACAGCAACTGCGCCGCGGCGATGGTGAGGATCCATTCCAGCGCGCCCGCCTTCTTCGGCAAGCCCTTGTCGAGGAAGCGGCTGAACGCCTTGCGGATCGTGCCGAGACGGCGCAGCGACACCGTGGCGATGGAGCGCGCCAGCGCGCGGTCGCGTGGATCGAGGCTCGCGGAACGGCCGTCCGTTTCGCTGCGCTCCTCCAAGGGACGCCCCAAAGCGATCACTTCGGATACGGCTTGCGCGGCCGCAAGGCGCGCGCCGAGGCCGGGCGTTATGTCCTGCGTTTGCGGGGGGCGCCGCGACGCGTGCGCGCCGAAGCCGTTGGGTCTTTTTGGCTTCAATGTCACCGATTTCTCCACCGCGCCAGCCCCTTAAAGAGGACTATAGCGCGAATTCATCCGAGGCCGCTGAAGCAAACGGCTTTTCGCAATCGCCTCGTCGAGGTACGCTAAGGCTCGGCGCAGGGGCGAGGCTGACCTTGTCGCGCGCGTTCGGCGATAAGATCGCGTCCGCGTCTTCGCCGCGCGCTATTAGGACTACGCGAATGACGACGTCGAATTCCAGCCCTCAAATCGAGCCGCGGTCTCGCCAGGCGCCCCGCGCGCCCTTGTCAGAGGCGGCCAAGCGCGCCCTCGCGGAGGCCGAGGAACGCCGCGCGCGCGGCGCGCCGGAGCGTCCGCGCGAATACAACGGCCGCGGCGGCCACGATCCCGCGCGCTACGGCGATTGGGAAGTCAAAGGCATCGCCTCGGACTTTTGATCCGCCGCGTTGAACGGCTTCGCGGCGAGCTTCAGCGGACCATCACCACCGGCGCGCCGACGCTCACCCGGTCGAAGAGGTCGATCACATCTTCGTTGAGCATCCGGATGCAGCCGTAGGAGGCGGCGGTTCCGATCGAGGCGCGCATCGTGCGCGTGGTGCCGTGGATTGCGACTTCGTCACGGTCGAGCGTGATCGCGCGCGCTCCCATCGGATTGTGCGGCGAACCGCCGGGAATGACGTCCGGCAGTTCGGGATGATCGCGGCGCACCGATTCCGGCGGCGACCAGGCGGGCTCGACATATTTGCCGTCGACCTTCGCGTAGCCGCTCCATTCCTTGCCGCGCTTGGCGACGGCGACCGGATATTCGATCGCGCGTTGCGAATCGACGATCAAGAAAAGTTTACGCGCGGTCTGGCTGATGACGATCGTGCCGGCCGAATAGGGCGAAGGAAATTCGACGACCTCGCGCGCGGACGCTGCGCCCGCGAGCGACACTGCGAGAGCGACGGCCGCGATGGCGCGACGCAAAATCAGGGAAGCAGCTCGCATGGTCTCCGTCTCCTCGGCAGTGAGGAGACGATACACCGGCCGCCGCGCCAGATCCTCGGCGCGACGAAAACGGGGTGAATCGAGTCTTCCCAGGGATTTGGAGCGGGCGCGGCCTTACGCGCGCGCCACCTGCCGCCTGGGCGAGCCCTTCGCTTCCGCGAGCGCGTCGATGTGGGCGTGGAAATCCACGATCCGCGGCGCGATCTGCGAGCGATAGCGCGAGCCGTTGAAGACCCCGTAATGGCCGACGCCCATCTGGAGGTGATGCGACTTCATCGCCGCGGGTATGTTGACGCAGAGGTCCTGCGCCGCCTGGGTCTGGCCGACGCCGGAGATGTCGTCCTTCTCGCCCTCGACGGTGAGCAGGCCGCAGCGCCGGATGGCGGAGAGGTCGATCGGCGTTCCCCGGTGCGTCATCTCGCCCTTCGGGAGCCGATGGCGCACGAACACGGTCTCGATCGTCTGCATGTAATATTCGGCCGTCAGGTCCATCACGGCGAGATATTCGTCGTAGAATTCCCGGTGCTTCTCAGCGGAATCGCCGTCACCCGAAACGAGATGGTTGAACATGTCGAGATGCGCGTTGACATGACGGTCGAGATTCATCGCCATGAAGCCGGAGAGCTGGAGATAGCCGGGATAGACCCGCCGGCCGAAGCCGGGATAGGGAAACGGCACTGTCTGCAGGCAATTCTCCCGGAACCATTCGACGCCACGCTTCTCGGCGAGCTGGTTGACCGCCGTCGGGCTGCGCCGGGTGTCGATCGGGCCGCCCATCAACGTCATCGACGCCGGAGCGCAGGAGTGGCCGACCGCCTCCATCAGCGCGACCGCGGCGATCAGCGGCACCGCCGGCTGGCAAACGCCGAGCGTATGAACGCCTGGGCCCAGGTGCTCGAGCATATCGCGCAAATAGTCGATGTAGTCGTCGAGATCGAACGGGCCGATCCCCAGCGGCGCCATGCGGGCGTCCGTCCAGTCCGTGATGTAGACCTGATGCGTCGGAAGGAACGCTTCGACCGTTCCCCGCAGGAGCGTCGCGTAGTGCCCGGACATCGGGGCGACGATCAACAGCTTGGGCTGCGCCGCCTCGCCCGCAAAGCTCGGCCGCGCGAAATGCAGCAGATTGCAGAAGGGACGGCTCCAGACGATCTCCTCCATGATCTCGTGCGCGACCCCGTCCACGACGGTCCGGTCGAGGCCGAAGGCGGGCTTGCCGTAGCGGCGCGTCATCCGCTCGAACAATTCGGCGCCCGCGGCGATGTTCTTGCCGAGCGGCGTATTCGAAAAGGGATTGAAGGGGTTACGGAATACGAAATGCGCAGCGTCCGACATGGCCCGCGCCGGCGCCAACGCCGCGTGAGCCATCTCGTAGAACTGGTAGGAATAGCCCTGAAACATCCTCGTGCCTCGCGTGGCGGCGACTCAGCGCGCCACTGAAATGTTAGTGTCGGCGACGACCGTACAGTTCGCTTAAAAACGAATCAATGACACAAAAGGTAGGGGGCGCCCATTTCAAAGGTATAAGGTTCTTTTTTCGTAGCTGTCCCCAGCTTTCGTAAAGGTCACTCGCCCATTTGCAGCAGGGACCCCGCTTTTCGCGCGCTTTCGAGGAGAGCAAGAAAGCACCCTCCGGCGGCTGCAAGCAGCCCCAGGTTAATCGCCAACGCTTCGAGCATCAGGTCGAGGCGGAACACGTGCGCGACGATCGCCGCCCGCAACCCTTCAAATACATAGGTAGGGGGAAGGCACCAGGCAAGAACCTGCAACCAGGACGGCAGGGTGGCGACCGGGTAGTAGACGCAGGCGAAGGGCATGACGAAGAACAGGACCGACCAGGCCAGCCCTTCCGCGCCCAAACCGTTGCGCAGCACCAGCCCGGCGATCGCAAGGCCGATCGCCCAGCTCGTCAGCACCAGGTTGACGAAGAAGGCCACCAGCACGAAACCCAGGCCCCAGAGGTTGAAGCTGAACGCCCAAAGGGCCAGCAGGCTCACCGGGACGAGGCCGACCGCCAGCCGGACCAGGCTCATGGTCATCAGCGCCGCCGCGAGTTCGATCGGCCGCAGCGGCGTGATCAAGAGATTGCTGATGTTGCGGGACCACATTTCCTCCATGAACGACATGGAGAAACCCAGTTGGGCGCGAAACAAAGCGTCCCAAAGCAGCAGCGCGCCGACCAAGGTTCCGCCGGCGACCGCCATCGTGCCCGCGACGCCCGAGGCATTGGCCTGGGCGCGGATGTAGGTTTGCAGGAAGCCCCAGGTCATCACCTGCACCGCCGGCCAATAGACCAGTTCCGCAACCCGAGGCCAGGAAGAGCGCAGGAGATAGAGATAGCGCGTCACCATCGCACCGACCCGCGCCGTGGAAAAGCCTGAGTGGTTCGCGGCTCGCCTCACGCGGGCCTCTCCGGCCCGATGCCGCGCGCGACGTCCAAAAACACCTCCTCGAGGTTTGCGCGGCCGTAGCGGGCAATCAGCGCTTCGGGAGCGCCGTCGTCCACGACCGCTCCCTGTTTGAGCATGATGACGCGATCGCAGAGGCGCTCGACCTCGGCCATGTTATGGGAGGCGAGCAGGATCGTCGCGCCGCGTGCGCGCCGGAACGTTTCGAGCCGGCCGCGCACCCAGTCGGCGGTGTCCGGATCGAGCGAGGCGGTCGGCTCGTCGAGCAAAAGGACTTCGGGATCGTTGATCAGCGCCTTGGCGAGCGCGACGCGCGTTTTCTGTCCCGCCGAAAGACTGCCGACCGCGCGGTCCAGAAAAGGCGTCAGCGCCAGGCCTTCCGACAGTTCGTCGATGCGCCGGGATAGATCAGCGACGCCATAGAGCCGGCCGAACACGCGGAGGTTCTGGCGCACCGTGAGCCGATGCGGCATGTCGACGTAGGGACTCTCGAAATTCATCCGGGCCAGGACGCGATAGCGCTCGCGCGCCATGTCGACCCCGAGCACGCGCACCGCGCCTGAGCTCGGCGCGATGAGCCCCATGATCATGCCGATCGTCGTCGTCTTGCCGGCCCCGTTCCCGCCAAGCAGCCCGGTGACGGAGCCTGCCTCAATGCTGAAGGAGATCGCGTCGACCGCCATCGTGGCGCCGAATCGCTTGGCGAGCTGACGCGCCTCGATGGCCAGCGCGGGCATGAGCGCGTCCTTTAGATAGCGACCTGAGCGCTTTCTAGCCCGAGCTCGCGCGGCTGTCACCGCGAGGCGACGCTGGAGAGGCCGAGACCTGTTGCGCTCGGGACACACCTGCGTTCGAAAGATGGCGGCTTCGAGCCTTAGAAACGGCCAAGGCTTGATTGTCACAAGAGCGTCACGTACCGCCCTTAGCGGTTCATGCGGGCATTCCAGTGATTGCGGCGGGTCCTCGCACGGCGCGTAAGCGCTTGATGGGCGACAGTTTCATGTGCGCTGGAAAAACAAAAGTCACCTCGCCACGGGGCGGCAGAGAGGTCGCAAGGCCGCTCCCGGACTCGGCGGGCAAAAAGCGCACCGCGCTCGAAGAAGGGCGGATTGGAAGCTGCAACCGGTCGCTAGATTTACGTCGGCGCGCCATTTATAACTGACGGGGCTTGTATTATGAAATATTTCAAACATCTGCTTCTGGCTTCGACGGCCGGGCTGCTGCTGGCGGGGGCCGCTCAAGCGGCCGACCTGCCGACCAAGAAGACGCCGCCGGCGGCGCCCGCCGCGGCCTCGCCCTGCAGCCCGCTGCTGAACTTCAGCCAGATGCATAGCCCGGTCGACTTCTTCAACACGCCCGGCACGCTGTCCTGCTATGGCATCACGCTCTACGGCACCTACGATGTCGGCGTCGGCTACGAAAGCCACGGCGTTCCGTTCAACGATCAGATGCATACCGGCGTCGAGGAGCTGATCGCGAAGAACAGCAACGGTTCGCAGTTTCTGTTCACGCCGAACGGCCTGAGCCAGTCGGTCATCGGCGTCAAGGGTGAGGAGCCCATCCCGGGCATCGGCGGCACCTCGGTGGTGTTCGACGCCGAGACGGGTTACGATCCGGGCACCTTCCAACTCGGCAACGGCGTCGGCGCGCTGGTCAACAACAACGGCGTCCCGCTGAACCAGCAGAACGCGAACGCCGACTCGAGCCGCGCGGGCCAGATTTTCAACTCGCAGCTCTACGCCGGTGTCAGCAACACGACGTTCGGCACCCTGACCTGGGGTCGCCAGAACACCCTCGATCTCGACGGCATCAATGCCTACGATCCGATGGGCGGCTCGTACGCCTTCTCGCTGATCGGCTGGTCCGGCACCACCGCCGGCGGCGGCAACACCGAAGACGCCCGTTCCAACACGGCCTTCAAGTATCGCGTCAACTTCGGCCAGTTCCGCATCGGCGCCATGGTCCAGACCGGCGGCTTCGAGCAGGGTAATGGCGCCCAGGGCCTCTATCAGTTCCAGGTCGGCGGCGATTTCGGCGGCCTGTCGGTCGACGCGATCTACAGCCATCTCGAAGACGCTGTGGCGGGTTCGGCCTACGTTCCCGCCATCGGGGGGGCGCTTAGCCCCACACAACTTGCCGCGGTCAACGCTCAACAGCTCACCGCGACCCTCTCGGACAACGACAGCGTGACGTTGCTCGCCAAGTACAAGTGGAACTCCTGGACGCTCTACGGCGGCTACGAGCACATCGACTTCAACAACCCGACGACCGACTTCTCGATGTTCCGCGGCATCAACGGGTACACGTTCAGCAACGTAACCAACAACGCTTACGGTTCGACCACGACGAACTCGAAGCAGTTGCAAATCATGTGGACCGGCGCGAAATACTCGATCACGCCGGATCTGGACATCACCGGCGCCTACTACCACATCGTCCAGAACAGCTACTATATCCCGGCCGGCCATAACAACTGCAACAACGAGAGCTCGCACGGCCAGTGCGCCGGCACCGAAGACGTGGCTTCGGCCATGGTCGACTGGCGCTTCTGGAAGCATGTCGACACTTACGCCGGCGTGATGTTCTCGGAAGTCAACGGCGGCATGTCGAACGGCTTCCTCAACCACACCGTTTGGGCGCCGACCGCCGGCCTGCGCATCCGCTTCTGATCCGAACACAGGAGATCGGCGGCCGAACGGCCGCTGGTTTTTCGACAACCTTATCCCCGGGCCGACGCCCGGGGATTTTTGTTTGCTCGCTTTGTGGGGGCGACGGATTGCCTTTTGCGGAACGAGAACCTAGAAGTAAGCGCAGCGTCATCGCGAAGCGGCTTAAGTCGCTGACGCCAAAAGCGATGCGGGTGTAGCTCAATGGTAGAGCAGCAGCCTTCCAAGCTGAATACGAGGGTTCGATTCCCTTCACCCGCTCCAGTAGTTTCAAGGGTTTAGAAAATCGCGATTCCGAACGCGGCTGGAGAATTCGGAAAGAAGGTCAGGTTTTGTTCCTGCGACGCCGTCCCTCGAGGCGCGCCGCGTCGGTCTGACGGACCTTTTGAAGGTCGACTGGATTGTACGTTTTGAACAGGAAGCTTGACCGGTCGATCGAGTTGCCGAACTTCTCGGAAACGGCCCGCGCGTCGCCGCCGCCGGCGAAGGCTTCCATCACCCCAGACCGCCGCATGTCTCGGAGCTGGCGAAGGTCGCCAGGGAAGGCCGCGGCGCGGACGGCCGCGAAGTCGCCGCCAAGGCGCGACTCGCCGTAGGCAACTCCGGTGCGCATGCGTAATAGGATCGACTCTGGCGCGTGGTCGGCGCCGAAGCCGTCGAGATAGCGCCGCACCAGCCAATCGCCGAACTTCGACAACGTCCCGATGACCGCGACGCCCGTCTTGGCGCGGCCTTCGTTAGATTTGTCGAAGACGATGCGCCCGGTCTCCGGGTCCGTCTGCAAGTGCCGCCGGCGCAACGTGCGCGCGTCCTTGGGCGAGAAGCCCGCATCCCAGGCGATGACGATGATGCACGCGAGGCCGCGATAGCCAAGCCGCCAAGCGGCCTTAGCGCGCTGCATGGCCTCGCCATGGGTGTAGCGTTGGTCCCTGGCGGGCGGCTGGCGATTGCGAACCTTGGCGGAGGGATCGCTCAATTGCGTGTAGCGCAGCGCCTGCATGACGCGCCAGAACGCGCGCCAGACTTTGAGCGCTTTATGGGCGGCGTCGACACCCGACACTTCCTCGATCCGCGCTCGCCAGGCTGAAAGCAGGTCCATTGTGACCGTGTTCGGCGCGCAGTCGCCGAACATCGGCTCGATCCGTTTGAGCCAAGCCGGCCACCATATTTTTTGACGGGTCGAGTCCGCCATCGCCCGCCATTCGCCGGTCGTAACCCATTCCTGCCAGGCCTCGCCGATTGACCCGCGCGGATAGACCTTGGCGACCGTCGCGGCCTCCTTTGGCGGCAGCTTGGCGCTCTGCGGTGCACGCCCGTCTCGAATGGCAATCCAGTCCTCGACCAGCGCCCAAGCCGCCCGGCGCGAGCGCTCGTCGTCGGGCCCTAAGGCCTTTGATGTGAAGCCATGCTCGAGCATGCGCCCGCGCGGCTCGAAATAGCGCTTGCCCTTGCGGACAGACGTGTACGGAATCTTCAAGGGGCTAGCCCGCCTTTCCGCCACGCATCGCCTCCAGCCGCCCCTTTGCAACGGCTGAAGCATCCCGCGCGACCAAATTCGAAGTCAAGCCCGAGCGTCGATCCATCCAATCCTCGACCGCCTTGAGGTCGAAGAGGCCGGTATCGGGGTCGGGTCTGGGAAATCCGCGCGCGAAGAGCCGGTCCTTCACTTCCTCGAACCCCGCCAAGGTCAGCCCCAGGCGGCGCGCGGCCTTGTCCGCCGGAACGTCGCGGGGATCGACCCGAAGACGGAAGGAAGCCGCCCGCGCCATCATCAGCGTCCGCCTATCTCCGTAGGAGTAGCGGAACAGTGCCTCCAGCGCGATATCGACGTACGATCCATCAGCGGAGCGGGTTTGCGAGGGCCCTTCATTCGGCGGCCTCCCTCAATCCCAACATGGCGGCCAGCTCTTCGTCGGACGCGAGCACTGCGACTGGGAAATACCATCCGGCGCCGGGCGTCGTTTCGCTGTGGGCGAAGGCAGGCGGCCCGGTCCTTACGTTCCTAGAATGCCGATAGAGCGCACTGGCGCGCGGCCACAATGGGGAGTCGGCGCTGATAAAAATCTTCTCGAAATGATCGGCCGCACCGCGGCGAGCCCCTCGTTCCGCAGCGGCGCGGCGTTCCTGAGAGAACGCGAGGATGTCGGGACATGGCCAGTCGCCGCCCCACGTGCCGAGCGGCCTCGTGAGGCCCGGGAAAGCCTCGGCGATAAAGGGCAGGATGTCGCGATCGAGATCGCAGCCTTTGGCCATCAGCTCTCGGATCGGCTTGACGTTGACGCAGGTTTTCCTGATGCGGCCCTTGGCCGCCTCTCTTAGCCTCGCGCGCAGCTCGTCGTCATCCATCGTGGTCTGTGCGCGCGTAGCGCGCATAGACGACGATGACTCTGAGTCTGAGTCTGAGTCTGAGTCTGGTCCTGTTTCTCTCGCCGTTGCGGAAACGTTTCGCGACCCATCTTTTTCCGTGCCCCCTCCCGCTTCATCCGCCGTTACTGAAACGTTTCGTGCACTCTGGTTTTCAGTCTCCTTTCCCGTTTCATCCGCTGCTGCGGCGACGTTACCTTGCTTCGCGCGGAACCGCTTCACGCGTTCGGTCGAGCCGTCGCTCTTGAATTGCCGTTGATCCCAATTGTGCGGTCGCAAATTCTCGCCATCGCGGTCCACAAGACCAGCCGCGATCAGCGCCTCGACTCGCCTGGCGACTTCCTTTGGCGGCAAGCGCAGTAAGAAAGCGAGGTCGACAAGTGGAGGGAGCGCGCCATCGCCGCGGCAAGCGACGCATAGAACGCCGACCCACGTCCTGAATTGTGCATCAGTCAGCTTCCCCACTTTCGGGTGGTCGAGCGCCGCATGATAGTAACGAAACCAAGGGTTCATGAGCCGGTCTTTCGCGGCGGTTCGCTGTGGTCGACGCCGCTGTTGGCGCAAAAAATTTCGAGAGTGTCCGGCCCTGCCGCGCGTTCGCGCTTGCCGCTCTTGCCGAGCGCTTCGTGGACGGTCGATGGCGATTTTCCGAACTGCGCCGCGATGTCGAAGATGCGCGCGCCGGCGGCGCGCATCCGCCGCGCCTCGGCCCACCAGGTCGGCTCATTGCCAGCGCCCGCTGGCGGAGCGGCGGTAGGGGGAGCTTCTTCCGCGCCCGCCTCGTTGCCCCAAGCCGCCCACCCCGGCCGGGGCGGCCCGCGGCGGTTCAACTCGATCTTGGGCAGGTGCGGGAAATAGCGCTCGATGATCTCGGCGAAGATTTCCGGCTTGGCCGAATGTTTGCCCACCGGCGCGGGGATGAGGGACTCGCATTGTGTGCCGGGCGCGGGCGCGGGAATCTTACCGCGCTTGCCGATCAGCAAGACTTCGTGCTTGTCGCGCACCCAATAGCCGGTTCCGGCCCGGTCCTTGCCCCAGACGATCATCGTCACGTAGGCGAAGCCGTAGTTCTCCATCACCTTGATCGCGTCGGCGACCCGGTTTGCGGGCGACCATTCGAACATCACGCAATCGTCCGTGGCGATCGAGGCGACGTCGCGCGCCATGATCGCAGCGAGGTCGCTGGTCGGATAGTGATTGTCGGCAGCGCGATCGAGGCCGGTCTCGCGCGACCACGGCTCGAAGCGCCATTCGGGGTCCATGTAGATCACGCCGAACCTCTTGGTCGGCAGCGCCTTTTGCGCCGCCGCCAACTCGGTCTCGCGCGCAGCCCGCGCCTCCTTTTTCAGGATGTTGCGCGCCGCATTGGCGTCCCCCGCCTCGGCGCGCTCCGCGATGCGCCTTTGTTGATCGGCCGGCAATGTGGCGGCTTGCGCGGCCGCGCTGACGGCGAGATGGCCCTGGTCGACCGCGCGTCTGATCTCCGGCGATCCCTGGTCGCGCACGACGGCCGCGCGCTTGACCGAGCGCTCGCCGACGTTGAGCAGCTGGGCGGCCTCGGCCTGGGTCGGCACCTGGGCCAATTGGCCGACCTGGCGCTGCCCGTCCTTGAGACGCGCCAACCGCGCCGCCACCATCGCGCGTTGGCTCTCGTTGAGGTGGCGGCGCGTCAGGTTTAGCGACAGCACGAAGGCGAGCGGGTCGTCGCCGTCGAAATCGCGAAAGCGCGGCGGCACGCCAGCCATCGCACAGGCCCGATAGCGATTGCGCCCATCGAGGATTGCGCCGTCGAGCAGCACGATCCCCTCGCGCTGTCCGTGCTTGCCGATGTCGTCGGCGAGCGCCTCCAGCGCGTCGCCCTCCATCATCGGGAACAGTTCGGCGAGGGGATGAACGTTCATCGAAGAGCCCTGGTCACGCTTTCGGCTGGTCCGAATATGAGGTTTTCTGCGGCCATTGGGGGCGCCGTTTCTGATCTGCGGCTAGCGGAGCGCCATCGTGGTGCTGTCACTAACGTGCGGTCCAGCGCTGGGATGGATGCGACTTCGAGCTTTCTGCTAGGGGTGCGATCCATCGTTCGGGCCCGCCGGACTCTGCGACAAAACCAAAACTCCAGCGCGGCGGCGGTCGACGCGTTCCAATGCGCAGGGAGAAGCAGGGAATGTTGGTTCCGATTGAGAACCAACATCCCCCTTTTCAAATATGTTGCGTCGAACGCCGACATCTCCGCCACGGTTTCGGGCGACTGGCGCGTGCGAGTGCGAGGGCTACCTCAGACATTGGCGGCCGCCTCGCGGTTGTGGCAATCGCTTCATACCTTAAGGACCGGCGATTCCAGCAACGTGGATGTGAACGTCGCCAGGTATTCAGGTACGTCACCGCGTTTGCAGACCGCGGCGGTGTATTTGATCGCCGCCCGCATTCCCTCAATTGTCGTGGGCGGCAATCTGAGCAACGCGTTGAGGGCCTTCTGCTCCTCTTTGTGCGCCGCGCCAGCGGCGGCGTCATCAGCCTGGCTGAGCTCGCCGCCGTCTCCCTCGGCGGCTGTCCAGGCCTGCCACGCGGCCTTGTGACGCGTGATGGCGGCGAAGACCGGATCGGGCGCGACAGGAGCTGACGGCTTGACATCGCCACGGAGCGCAGGAGCCGCGCCCATCGCCGCCGCGGCCGTTACAGCGCCCGTACCCCCGGCGGCGGCCATCCTTGCGAGATCGAGCAGCAAACTGACCGCGATCACGTCGCCGGTCGGACCCTGTGCTTCCAGCTCTTCCTTGACGCAGGTCTCGATTTCCTCAAGGCTGTCAAAGCACCAGGCGGCGACGGATGCTTTGGCAAGCAACCCCTCAAGCGTCGAGGCGCTCGAATTGATCACAAGCTGACGCAGTTCTCGGTTCTTTGCACTCAAAGGCTTGGTGCGTATCTTGGCTTCCACGAGGCCGCTCGCGCGCTCCGCAGCCCGTGTGGCCTGTTCATGGCGTTCGGCGGCCTTGATGATCTCCTCAGCGCGGGCGCGAGCCCGGCTCTGTTGTGGCAACCATCGTCCATCGTCGCCGAAAGTCCAGAACCACATCGGCTCAGCGGCGTCGGGCTTGAGCAGATGAGCGCTCGGAAAATACCAGCCCCGGCCAGAAAAGTGGGGCACGGGCCGCAAGTTTAGGACGCGGTCGTCAGCCCTTTCGAATAACGCCTCCGGCACATCGGGCCATGCTGTGCGTTCTTCTGCATCGAACTGTTCATCCATTGCCGCGTCGAATTCGCTCGCGTTCTTTCGCCACTGCCGCACGAGATCGAAAAGTGCTGCGTCCCGCGAATTCGCACTTGTTTTGGCCTCCGCGCCAACCGCCGAAACTCCAACGGTCAAAGCAGCCGAGCTAACAAGCATGTTCATCAAGACTCTCCTACTCACGCCCGGCGCGTCGTGCGCCGGCGCAGGAGCGTCGCATCCGCGCGCGGCATCATTTTGGGATCGGGCGGAAATGGGCAAAGCGGTAGCGTTTGCCCGAACGGTGGCGTTCGGCATGGGATTGCTCCGGAGACTGTGTCGTGATACCTAGGTATCAATAAGCGAAATGATACTTAGGTGTCAATACCTGTGATCAGTCCTGCTCAAATCCGGGCGGCCCGCCATCTGGTGAGCCTCTCTCAGGTCGACGTCGCAAAAGCGACAGGGCTGTCATTGCCAACGATCAAGCGGGCGGAGAGCGAACGCGAGGTGTCTGTATCGGAAGACGCCGTTGCAGCCATCCGAGCGGCCCTTGAGACCGCGGGAATCATCTTCGTCGCAGAGAACGGCGATGGCCCTGGCGTTCGGCTGCGGAAGGCGAAATGACGCAGACGTCGCCTATGGGAGATTTCCGCCCTCTCGGGGATGATGCTGCGCTTCTAGCGGCCGAAAAAGCACTGCTGCGGTTCGGCGAGCCGAACCTCGCTGACGTACCCCTAATCAAGCCAGCAATCGTACGGATTGCAACCAATTTCAATCGGCGGTCGTTGCGACCCCCGACGCGAGATCAGGTTGTGGATCGACTAGCGGCGATCGAGACCGCGGCGAAATCGCTGGTCGTCTCCCTCAAACGTGAGAACTTGGATAGCGTGTCGCTCGCATGGCTAGTGGGTCCCCTTCGTGACCCATTTCCGACAGATGTTCGTTATCTCCCGCGCGTCCGATCGGCAGAAGAGTGGGGCGCTGACGACCCATCGCGCGGCCCTCGCAACGATGAGGCGTTCAGACAAAAATTGGCGGAAGCCTTCGGCTCTCGAATCGACCTGCTTCTCAATGGTCGACAGCCCATTGACGCTCGTACCGAGCTGGTCAATCCGCTCGCAATCGAGATGGAGGCGCTGGCGGCCTGCGCGTCTATGGCGCGCCGCAAGTTTGAGGAAGATTGGCCGAAGTCTTCTGGAGGAGACCATATGGGGCTTCGCCGCGTCCCAGCAAAACGCGCCCTAGTCGACGATTGCTGCGAGCTTTTGGCGGACCTATACGGCCGCCCCGTTGTCGCGAAAATCCGGACCACGCAGCCCTCGGATACTAAGCGATCCAAGAGGCCGCAACCCGCCGCTTCGATGCAGAAGTCGGGGGGCGCCCTATTCAGCAAATTGGTCAGGGCCATGGCGCACTACGCCAGTGGGAAGCCTGTAGACCCGAAGAGCACGGTTTTCGAGACCGATATAAAAGCCGGCGTCCGGAGTTTCCGCGACCACATTGCGCGATGGGAAAAGCGCGGGGTCGACCGCTTCAATCCATAAACAAACGCCGCAGGAGCGTGATCGCCGCTCGGCCTTGATCTACGAATTCTGGATGACGCCTCCTCCAGAATAGAGCGAGTCCGATCCACTCTTTCTCTCGCATTGCAGCCCCGACAGCGCAACGATTGCGCATTGAGGGGCCTGCAATTCCGGGAGATTTGATATGGGCGACAAGTTGGTTCCCGTTGTCATTCGTTTGCATCCGCCTCTCTATGAAGGGCTCAGAGCCGCAGTCGCCCGTGACGGCGAAAGCGCCGGCGTGATCATCCGCAGTCTCTTGCGTCAAGAGTTGATGCGGCGTGGCATCACGGAAGCGGACATCCGAAGGGCGGAGGACGCGAGCGGCTTAGTCCGCGGCATCTCTGGCAACAGCGGCCGCCCTCTCGAGCGAGCTGATAGATGAGCGCCACGCGCCCCGTGCTCGGCCTCAACGGCAAACCGCTCGGCATCATCGAGGGGATCGACGACGCCCGCGACCCTCACGGTCACTTGCGGTTGGAAATTCTCTCCGCGCGCGGCGGTGTCGGAGGGGCGCCCTCGCCGCCGATCGGAACCGCCCAATCCGATCTCGAGCTCGGGCGCGCGGCGGCCTTGACGGCGATGGGGAAGCGGCCGGGTGATTCGGCGCGCCAATCTTCGGAGTTCGAGAGGGGTCGCGCGGCGGCCCTCACCGCGTTGGGCAAGGCCCCGCGCGCGTCGACGCCGGAAGCCGCCGAAATCGAGCGCGGTCGCCAGGCCTTTGCGAAGGCGGCGGGAAAGGCACCCGTGTGATGTCCCACCATCTCCCTCGCATAGCAGACCGGTTCACGAATGCGGCGCTGCTTATGCAGCCGGACCGGATCGAAGCGTTTGCGAAGCGCATCGGCGAATTCGACGGCGCGCAGGCTCGTGGGTCCGCCAACGGCGCGTCGACATGGAACAGCGCAGCCGCCGCCGGCGACAAAACGCCGTACCCGATCGTCGACGGTGCCGCGATCATCGCCATGGGCGGCGTGATGACCAACCGCGCGACGGCCTATGACGACTATTTCGGCGTGACATCCTGCGAGAGCCTCGGCGCGAAGCTCCGCGCCGCCATGGCCGACGCGAAGGTCGATCGCATCGTGCTCGATGTGGACTCGCCTGGCGGCGAAGCGGCGGGCGCCATGGAGCTGGCGGCGACGGTTCGCGCCGCTGCCCGAATCAAGCCAGTCGTCGCTCTGGCGAATTCTCTCATGGCGTCGGCGGCATATGCCGTCGGCGCAGGCGCGTCGGAAGTCGTTGTGACACCGTCGGCGATGGTGGGCTCGATCGGTGTCGTATGGGCTCATATGGATTACTCGAGATTACTCGTCTCGGCGGGCGTGAAGCCGACGCTGCTGACTGCGGGAGACTTCAAAAAGGACGGCAACAGCCTCGAGCCGCTTGCCCCCGACGCCAGGGCAAGGATCGAGAAGATGATCAACGCCTACTACGAGCTGTTCGTCGAGAGCGTTGGCGTCCATCGCCCTCGGCTCGGCGCATCGGGCGCGCGCAGGACTCAGGCGGGTGTCTTCGTCGGTCGGCACGCCATCGACGCTGGTCTGGCAGACCGCGTCGGCGATCTCGAAAGCATCCTCGCGAAGCGCTAGCGGCGCGTCGGTTTTCCGCAAATCCGAGCTTTCCGCGTTGCGTTCGTGAAGCCCGTCGAAACTCAGAGCCCACGATATTTGGAGCCGCCCATGATTACTCAACTAAAGACGAACCTCACCGGCGCGCTCGAGCGCCTGGGCTTCGCGCGCGCGGCGATCGCCTCGCCCGGGAGCGCCCCTGAAGATCTGCGTCGCGCCCTTTCCGCGACCCAGGATGCCGCCGCCGAGGCGCGCGCCGAGCGCGACCGCCTCGCGGCTGCGCGACCGAGTCTCCTGGTCACTGCTGACGACGACGCGCTCGCGGCGCATGACGCGGCCGCGGCGCAGGCCCAGCGTTCGATCGATCGCGCCGAGGCGATGGAGGCCCCGCTCGCCGAGCGTATCGCCGTCGCCGAGCGCGAGGCTGCGGCGGAACACCGCCGCCGGCTCATCGAGAGGGCGGAGCGACTCCTTCGTGCGGCGGAGGACCAAGTCGCCCGCGAGATCGAAGGTTTCGAGGCGAAGTTCAAGCTCATGTTGGATGCAGTCAAGCGCGGCAACGCAATGCTCGAAATTGCGCTCGCCGGCGGACTCGAGGACGCCAGTTATTTGATTGATATCGATTCAGCTACTCGGCTCGAAGATGCGGTCGAGACCATGGGACAGGAGATCGCCGCGCTCGCGCGGAGATGAGCCGCGCCTCGGGACTCGGCCCGAAATGGCGATCGATGTGACCACGCACTTCGATTGCCGTCGCGCGGAGGCGGCGTGCTGGTTCGCCGCCTCCGCGAAGCGCTCCCTCGAGCTTGATGATGCGCTGCGCTGAATTGTTCCACGGACCGGGGACGGCGAGATGAGCGACCATGATGCCAAAATCGGCCCCGTAGGCTTGACGCGCGCGATCGGACTTCTCGCCGCGCGAGGCGACCCGATCAAGCTTTCGACGCTGTCGCGGTATGTGGCCAAATATGCCGATGCGCTCAATCCGGAGACGCGTGGCAAGCGCACCGTCGTCGACTTCGAAACGCTCGCTGAGCACCGCTCGCAGAATGTCAACCGTGAGGCCACAACGGCCGCCAGGCCGTCATCGAAGGCCGTGGGGCGCGCTGATGAGGCGGCGCTGAATATCCGCGCCCAGCGCCAAATGCGCGAGCTGGAGCTGGCGGAACGGATCGGCGCGGTCACGCCCACCCGTGAAGTCCAGGACGCCGCCGCGTCGGCTGTCTCGGCGCTCAAAAATGCTTTCGCGCTCGCGCTCAACGATACCGCGGATGTCATCTCCAAGGTTGCGAACGTCGAGGCAAGGATTGTCCGCCCACACCTTCGGGCCTTCGAACGGCGAGGTTTGGAAGCCTTCGTGCGCGTACTGGCGGACCATGGGTTTGTCGAGAGCCCAGGATCGCCAGACGGCGACCAAGCATCAACAAGACAGGTCCCCAGCGGAGGGCAATCCGATGCGTGATCTTCCCGTCTACGTCGAGGCGACGCCGCGCGATCTGCCGGACGCCTATCTCCGCAAGGACGGCGCGACGACGGCGCTGCGCCTGGCCGATGATGCGAGCGCTGGGAGGCTAGGGCTGCCAATCAGACGCGTGCTCGATCCTCGAAACCCGCCAGTTGGCGTGGCTGCGGAGATCGACGCGACGTCGAGCGCCGTGGCGAGGGTCGCCGCGGTGCTCCCCGAGGCCGTGAATCCGTCGCTCGCTGAGATCGAAGGGAGAGACGCATGAGCGCCGCTCGCAAAACGCGGCGCAGTTCGCGCGCGCGCCGGACGGCTGCCCCGGTGAGAGAGAGCAGCATCTATGACGGGTCGCGGTTTCTCGGGACCGTCGTCGGCCGCGGACACGCATTCAAGGCGACTGACGCGAACGGCCGCCGGCTCGGGACATTTCTAACCGCGCAGGAGGCGATGACGGCGACGGTGAACACCGGCCGCGCTTCCGCCGAGCGGTGCAAGCCTGTCGCGGCTAACGAGCGCGCCGGCGATCGCGACGGCGGCCGTGCCGACGCTAGGGACCCTGGGCTTCCCGCCGTGAGGGAATTTTCATGACCTGCCAAAGCCCCTCGAACGCGTTCGACATCTGTCCGTCGCAGGAGGAGATCGTGTCGCAGCTCCTGCTCGAGCTGCCGCGCGGGCGCGCCTGGTCGACGCATGACGGCCTGCCGCAGCCGGGCACGACCATCTGGGCCTTCTTCAACGCGCTCGCCAACGTCTGGGCGTGGGTCAACCAGCGCATCTGCGCGCTCAAGCTAGAATTCTTCTGCGCGACCGCCAACGAGACGATGGATCTCTGGATGGCCGAATATGGCCTACCGGACGGTTGCGACCCGTTCCCGGACCTGTGCGCTAAGGTGGCGGCGATCGGCGGCAACCAGTGCGAATACTATCAGACGGTGGCTGCGCGCGCGGGCTGGTCGATCTCCTGTGGGCGCGACGGCTCGGATTGCGGCGCGTTGGCGGGCGCTGCCCTGGCGGGCCTCGCGGTCACCGGCGGCAGCCCGGCTGCGGCGACGCTGCTGATCACGGTCTCGCTGTCCCTGAGCTCGGCGTACGGCGGTCTGTATCGGACGCCGCCGTTCGCCGGGTTGATGCAGGCCGGCATGCCGCTCGCCTGCGCCCCCGACATCTCGCCGCTGCAATGCCTGCTCGCGCGCATCACGCGCGCGCATTGCGCACTGATTTATCAAACGACGCCGTGAGGGAGAATTGAATGTCTGATCCGTTTGGGCCGAGCCAAAGCGTCGCCAACGCCGTGACGACGCGGCCGGCCGATACCCGCACCTTTGGCGCGGCTGACACGTTCCTTCAGGACTGTGTCAGCGGCGCTGGCGGCACACCGATCACCGCCGCAATGATGAACGAGTGGATCGCCAATCTGCGCGCGCTGCTGCGCGGCAATGGCAACCTCGTCTCCGGCTCGCCGGTCGTCGCCGAGAGCCATGCCGACGCGATGCTGCTCAACGCGGTGCTGCAACTCATTCAGCGCGGCCAGGCGGGCGCCGCCGTCGACGTCGGATCGGCCGATGCGCTGGTTTGCAACCCGACGCCGGCGTGGCTCGAATACAAGCCCTTCATGACACTGTGGGTCGCCAAGGGGGCCAATCCGAACGCGACGCAGACGCCCGCCATCAACGTCAGCGCGCTCGGCTATAAATCGATCTTGCGCGCCGACGGCTCGCCGATCCAGCCGGGGGACCTTCCGGGCTCCGGAATCTTTCCGCTAACGGTCGACGCGAACCTCAACCTGCGCTTGGGCGTTCTGCCGCCCACCCAATCGCGCATCCGGCTGACGGCGAACACGACTTTCTATGTCAATGCGTCGACGGGCCTCGACACCAACAACGGCTCTGCTTCGGCGCCGTGGCAAACGAGACAACACGCCTGGAACTTCATCTCCGGCCTGGTCGATCTCAACGGCTATAACGTCAAGGTCGTCTTGACGGGGACGTTCGAGGATTCGTTCCTCGCGTCATGTCCTCTCGCCGGCGCCGCGAACGGCGTCGGCGCGCTGCTTTTTAAGGGCTCGTCGTTGAGCACGTCGATCGCCGTGTCTGGTCAAAACGCGTGGACGGCGCAGGGCGGCGCTCAGTTCTCGCTCGACACGATGACGATTTCGGCGAGCGGCGTGAACGCTATCGGAATCGCATCTGGCGAGGGCGCGATCATCGGGTATTCGAACATAACCTTCGGTGCGTGCACGCTGGCCCATGTCGACGCCGCCAGCGGCGGTTTTGCCCAACAGACCGGCCCTGTCACCGTCACTGCCGGCGCGCAATACCATCTCGCCTCGGTCGGCGCGGGCTCTAACATCAACGTTTCGGGGCAGTCCTTGACGTTCTCCGGGACGCCGGCGTTCAGCGGCGCCTTCGCCCTTATCCAGGGTCCATCGGCGATCACGGCGAATGCCTTGACGACGTCGGGCAGCGCCACTGGGACCGAATATGAGGTCAACTTCAACGGCTACCTCTACCTCAATGGGCAGACGCTGCCAGGCAATGCCTCTGGAACGACATCGAACGGCGGGGCTGTCCAATGATGATTTCTCGATGCATTCTGCGCGCCGCGCTGGCGGCGTGTCTCGCGCTATCTCACCCTTGGCCTGGGGCGCGCGCCGACGGCATATTCAATCCTGGCGGCACGATTCCGTTCAGCGGCGACAACGGGTCGGGCGGCAAGCTCGGCGCGGTTCCCGCTCCCGGCGCCGGCGCGGCCGCTTCGAACGAAGTCCTCGGCGCCGGCGGCTCGTGGGTCGGCCAGGCGGCCGGCTTCCGCAACCGCCTCATCGACGGCGATTTCCGCATCTCGCAGCGCAACGGCGCCAATGCGTTCTCCAGCGGCACGACGGCGGGGACCTATGGAGGGTCCGACCGCTGGTATGTGAGCGCGGCCGGCGCTGCGGTCACGCTGCAACAGGTCGCCGGCGACGCGCCAAACCAATATGCGCTCCAGATCACCGGTGCCGCATTGAATACCGGCGTCGCGTTTGGGCAGCGCGTCGAGGCGAGCAATATCTTTGATCAGGAAGGGTTGACGGACACCTTGCAAATCCGTGCGAAATGCTCGGCGATCACGACGCTGAACTGGGCGGCCTATTATCCCGGAGCCACGGACAATTGGTCATCGCGCACGCTGATCGCGTCCGGCTCATGGACGATCAGTGCGTCTTACGTCAATTACAACACAAACATCGCGCTGACGGCGGCGATCGAGACAGGGCTCGAGATCGAGTTCAGCGTCGGCGCGATGACGTCCGGAACGTGCGACTTCGAAAACGCGCAACTCGAACCGGGTTCAGTCGCGACGGCGTTCGAGCGCCAGCCGGTACAGACTGAGCTCGCCCAGTGCCAGCGCTACTATGCGCTCCTGACCTACGGCGCGCAGTCGCCCGCCATGGGAACGCTGCTGGTGCCGCTGTTCTGGCCCGTCCCGATGCGCGCCACGCCGACGCTCACCGTCATATCAGTAGGGACGGCGCTCAACCTAAGCAGCATTTCTGACCTCGCCACCGACTATCGCGGCGGCAATTTTTCGATAACGACGAGCGCTGCGAATGGGTACTCCATTGGCAGAGTGGCGGCCGTCAGCGCGGAGCTATGACCATGAAGCGAATGCTGATCGCGGGCGCATTGATCGCCCTCGCTACACCTTCCGCCAACGCGGTGGTCTACCGTCTCACCAACAATGCGCTTGCGGCCAATGCGCAGGCTACAATCCGCGAGGCCGATAGCGCGACAATCCCGCCCGACCCGCGCAACTCGGACTTTCAGGCCTATCTCGCGTGGCTTGCGGCGGGGAACGCACCTGATCCGGCCCCAGCGCCATCCGCCGCGCAAGTGATCCAGCAGAATTATGCCAGCGCCATCGCTGCCGGCCTCACGACCACCAGCGCGGCGACACCGGCGCTGAACGCCACCTACAGCGTCGACACGACCGCGCAGGCCAACATCACCGCCATCGTGACCGGGATCGCCGCTGGCCTCGGCCTGCCCGGCGGGGGAACGACGTTCGAATATTTCGACATAACCGGCGCGCCGCACAACTTCACTGCGGCGCAGTTCGCGTCGCTTGCAGCGGCGATCCGCAACTATGTCTACGCGCTTGATCTTTATGCCGCGGGTCAGGGCTCTCTGCCTTCTGCCAATGCGTCGATTCCATAGAATAGCGCCGTGGTATCCAGAGCTGATCAATACGACCTGGTGAAGGGGCGCGAAGGCCAACACGCAGCGCGGGCTGAGCCGTCAAAGGCCAAAGGTGAGCGCCAGAGGTGGGCGATCGGGAAAAGGATGGTAAGGGAGGGTGAAAGAGGGTCGGGACCTCCTGGGATGGACCATTAGGGCCCCGGAGGTCTCGCCGGCTGCGGCTCGACGCGTTGGCGGCCGAAATCCGGCGAAGGAGGGATGAATGCGCAAAGCAGCGGTCGCTATGGGAGCGGTTCTGCCGCCGACGGCCGGGACAGCGAGGGGCGCGACGATCGCACCGGAAATGTCTTGTGACGCGTTCGAGCAACGGCTCGCGCAGGAAATCGCCAAACGCGGCGACGCCGCAACCCGCAGTCGCACTGTTTACCGCGACGGGACATAAGTATCATGCCTCTTGCCATCGCGGGGCCGCTGTCGGCCCCTGTTGCTATTCATCCTCCAACGAATCGCTCGCACGTCGCGTTCTGCGATCTCTGAAAGAGCAGACGGGGGTGAAGGCCTATTCGTCCATCACGTCCCGGATGCGGACGAATGCTGGCGTTTCCCTAATTCGCCCGCGGTGCCGGCGTCGGGGCGGCGGCGCTGACGTATCAGATCGTGGCGACGGGGAAGGGGATTCCAATTGAGGAACTCCCACTGGTGGTCACTTCCACGGGCGTCGACGCCCGTACTGGGGCATTGATCACCTGTTCAAGCGATCGTTCCGGGAAGCGGACAAGGGCGCCGGTTACGCGCCGGGACAACGAACGCGCGCTTCCCGATCCGGAAGCGTTATGGGCGAGCTCTGCCGAAAGAGCCGGGGCAACAGCGGGCGCATGGCGTGTTCTAGCCCCGGTGGTCGAACACGTCCGGCCGGCCGTCGTCAAGCATCTCTCGCGGGCGCTCTGGTGGCGGCCGAGATGGTGGGGGTTCACCGCGGGCAAGCGGCGGGTCCTTCCCCCCACCCCCGCAAGCCGCGCAGCCGCCGCAGTCCGGGGTTTTGGTAGTTGAGCGGGTCTGAAACCCGTACAACTTGCAGCAAGTTGCAATGCAAATGCAAATAGGCGCGCACCCATGCGGTGGACGCGGCCATCAGTGGCGGTGACGGCGCTTAGAAAGCGGGCGGCCAGGGGGCATGGTCGTTGGTGGCTCGTCCAAGGGTCATGAAAGCCGCCGAGGCGACCAGGCGGGGCGCTGTGGCCCGCCAAAGGTCGGTGCGGGTCCGCCTCATTGCTTTTGCAGCGGAAAGGCCGGACAAGGGTGCCGCAATGCCTACTGCAACAGGGCGAGCTTGGGGGCCTAACGAGATGGAGTGCTTAGAGAGAATCAATCTCAGCGACGTCGTGTTTTACGAACGATGGTACCAGGCGAAGCTGGGCACGCTCCTGCAAGTCTCCGTCGACGGGACGGCGGCCGTCGGAGTTCGGGCGACGCGCTCTTACGAAGGGTTCATGGGCATCAAGGAAGACGCACTGCTTATCGTCTCGGGATCCCGGGCAGGCCGCATGTATGTTGGAGCCGATCTCAGTGGGCCCGCAATCGACGTGAGCGCGCAGCTTGAGATCATCGCCGTTGACGCCGCCCCGACAACGCCAGCCCAAGGCTTTCAAGCCACGCCAGGGATGCTGATGGCCTATCCAACCGCCCCTCAAGTGTATTTCATTTGGACGACCGGAGAGAATGGCGAGGCCTTGGGCCCGGTGTGCGTCCGCACCGAGCGCACCGGGCCAGTCGTTGGCGAATGTTTTCCGAAGCTCAGTTGGACGGACCTGGTCGTTCTCTCGCTCAAGGTGGACGTCGCGTTCCGTGCCGCCCGTGCGGAGGGTCTGCCGAGCAGGTTGTCACACGCGCCGTAGCAGTCGTGCGAATTCGGAAAAAGGCGATTTACGCCCCATTTTCGGCGGCTCTGTTTTCCGAGCCTCCGTTGAAATCATTGAGCTTGCGGATACCCTTCCAAGCTGAATACGAGGGTTCGATTCCCTTCACCCGCTCCAATCCAGTCAATGGCTTAGCGCCGGATATCGAGCGGAGAAGTAGGCGTTTATGTCGCGGGACCACGTTTGGACCACGTGTCCCCGAACCTAGCCGCTCTGTGGCGTGGAGCAGAGCGAAGGTCGGGGCGGCGGCGGTAGCCGTCGTTTCGGCCTATATTGCATCGTCGGGTGCAAGCGGCGACGGGTCCGGCTCGATCCTCTCACGAGACGGGCTTCAAGCGTCTCGATCTCGTGGAGGAGAACGCCGGCGTTCAACGCCGTACCTTTTGGCCTCGGTGTCCGGCGCGTCGCCCTGGATGGCGCTGAGCTTCGCCTAGTCAATTCCGCAGTCGCGCCCGAAGGTCCGGAACGGAGGAGCCAGCCGTGGAAGGGCGCCGGTGACATCGTCTTCGAGAACGCTCATGTCCTTCACCCATTAGCGGTTCTTGTTCGCGAGATTACGCAGCTCATCGTCTCATCGTCGTAGGACAGGCGCGTCTTGGATCGCCTCCCGTTCACGAACTCGGGGAATCCCCCGGCGGCCGGATGCGGATGCAGTGGGACTAACCGCGCGCTCCACTCGTTCCTGCAATAAACGCGCTTGTGCCCGATGAATGCTTTCGCTGAAACGCGCGCCGTCGAAGCGTGGCAGCGCCTCGCCGTTGAGCCTCGGCGGGCATCGGATTCTCTGCGCCCTCGAGGCGCGGATCGACGAAGGTGCCGAGGCCTACGCGGGAGATTAAGCCGGGACGTCGCGCGCCGATCTCGCGATAGAGCTGCATGACGACGCCGCCCGGCAGAACATAGGCCTCGATCTTATTTGCGCGCGCGAGTTCCTGCATGCGCGGCGACCAGACCCAGTGGCCGCCCGTCACCTTCCGCACCAGGCCCTCGTGGGCGAAGCAGCTGACGCCCCGCGTCTTACGGTCACCGACGCCAAGCGAATGCACGAGCGACAGATTCCGTGGTCCGCTGGTCTTCTGGAGGCGCCGCTCCACGGCGGCGAACAATTCGGCGGCTTCCTCGAGGTCACCGCCGCCGCCAACGATCGCGACCGTGTCGCCGTCGCAGATCATCGCAATTGCTTCGTCCGCGCTCATGAACTTCGCATGCGCCATCGCGTCAAGCTCCAATGTCGTAGAGCGACGCGTCTCGCCGCATGGCTGAACGGGCGATGGTGAAGCGGTGCACTTCGGAGGCGCCGCCGAAGATCCGGTAGATCCGGGCGTCGCGATAGTAGCGTTCGATCGGCAAGTCCTTGCAGAAGCCCATGCCGCCAAAAATCTGCACGGCTCGATCGACCACACGACCGAGCGTCTCAGCCGCGTTGACCTTGACCACGGCGATGAGATCGCGGGCGTCCTCGCCCGAATCCAGCGCGAAGGCGGCGCGATGGAGAAGCAGGCGCGCGCAATTCACTTCGATGATCGAATCCGAGATCATCTGCTGCACCATCTGGAACTCGCCGAGCGCCTTACCGAACTGCTTTCGCTCGCGCGCATAAGCGATGGTTTTTTCGAGGACCATGGCGGCCTTGCCGATCGCGCGCGCGCCGACCTCGGCAAGGCGAACGCGGCCAAGCGTCGTCAGCGCGAGGCGCAGCCCCTCTCCTTCCGTGCCGAGCAGCGCCGCGGAGCCGACCGGCGTCTCCTCGAAGAAGAGTTCGACGTGGCTCGTGCCGCGGACGCCCTTCATCGGCTGATCGCGACCAACGGTAAAGCCGGGCAGTCCCTTGTCGACGAGGAACATGGAGACTTCCCTGCGCGACCAGATCGCTGCCAGCATCGCGCCCGGACGGCATATAGCCATCCTGCGGCAAGGCGAATTTCGCGAAATGGCTCGCCGCCAGCATCGTGCGATCGTCAACGCGATCAGGATCGGCGACGCCGACCGGGCGCGCAGCGAAATGCGGCGGCACCTCGAAATGAGTAGGCGCAGCCTCCTCGAAGGAAGCGATCCCGCATGAGTCCTATGACCCAAACGCCACTGGCGGAAACGCTCCGCCGCCTCCGACAAGGAGCCATGTCGAGCCGCGCCCTGGCCGAGGCTGCGATCGAACGGCACGAGAAATATGGCAATCTGCTCAACGCCTACCGCACCTTCGCCCCGGAAGCGGCGCTGACGCGGGCGAGCCTCGCCGACGAGGCGTTCGCGGCGGGTCGCGACCTTGGTCCGCTTCAGGGCGTACCGATCTCCGTGAAGGATCTGTTCGGCGTGGAGGGCATGCCCGTATACGCCGGAACGCCGCTTCGCCTGCCGCCGAAATGGGAGCGTGAGGGGCCGCTGGTCGCCCGCATCCAGGCGCAACTCGGCGTCATCACGGGCAAGAGCCACACCGTCGAATTCGCCCTCGGCGGCCTGGGCACCAATCGTCACTACGGATCGCCCTATAATCCCTGGGACCCCACGGACCAACGCATCAGCGGCGGTTCGAGTTCGGGCGCTGGCGTCAGCCTTCTCGAAGGGTCCGCGCTCGTCGCGATCGGCTCGGACACCACCGGCTCGGTCCGAATGCCGGCGAGCATGACCGGCACCGTCGGGTTGATGATCAGTCATGGGCGATGGTCGACCGAGGGGGTCGTCCCTGTTTCGCCGATCCTCGACGCGCCCGGGCTGATCACGCTGACGGCGGCAGACTTGGCGCCGGCCTTTCTCGCCCTGGACGATTCCTCCGGCGATTTCTGGGGGCAAATGGCCTGGTTCGAAGGACGGGGATTGGCCGGGATTCGCATCGGGGTGCCGCAGGGTCTGTTCTGGGAGGATTGCTCGCCCGGCGTAGCTGAGGCCGTGGAAGGCGCGCTCGGCGAATTAGAGCGGAAGGGCGTCCGGCTCGTCTCCGTGGACCTACCCGACCTCCGCGCCGCTTACGACATGTTCGAGAGCGGCCATCTGTCGGTGGCCGCCGTGTACAGCATGATCCGTCAGGAGTTCCCAGACTGGTGGGACACGCTCGACGTCAATGTGCGCGACCGGCTCACGCGCCATGGAGCGGAACTGCCGGCCCATGAATATGTGCAGCGCCTGCGGCGGATCGAAAGCTGGATGCAGGCGGCCGATGGGAGCCTCGCAGATCTCGACGCCATAGCGCTGCCGACCGTGTCGACGACGCCGGCCAAGGTTGCCGACGTGGGGAGCGCCGACGCGTATCGCAAGCACAATATAGCCGCCTCACGGAATTGCGCGATCACCGCCTTGTTCGGCCTTTCGGCGCTCAGCATGCCGGTTGGCCTCGACCCCGCCGGCATGCCGGTCGGGTTGCAGCTCGCCTCCCGTCATGGGCGCGACGCTGACCTCATTCGCCTCGCCATCGCCTGCGAACGCGCGCTTGGAACGCGCGCAGAGCGGCTCGGCGAGCCTCCACTACTCGGGGCCCTATCCGGCAAATGGCCGGCCTGACCTCACTTGCAATACGGACCAGAAATCGAGGCATTGCCGCATGTCCAGATCAAGAATGACCCCGACAGACTATCGCACTTCGGTCGTCGCTGTGCCGCCCATCGCGCTGGACGAAGACCTCAAGCTGGCTCACGAGCCCAATGTCAAGCTCATCCGCCACATCGAAAGCGGCGGCGTCAAAAGCGTGCTGTTTGGCGGTAACGCAAATCTTTACAATTTTGATCTCGGCCGTTTCGGCGAGGCCCTCGCCCTAATGGATGCCGCGGCGTCGCCGTCGACGCATGTCATCACATCCATTGGCCCCGATTTCGGCAAGTTGACCGACCAGCTGCCGCTGGTGGAGCGTTCGGCTATCCGAAACGTCATGCTGCTGCCGATGACGTTCCCCATGGATTCGACCGGGTTGATTCGCGGCATTCGTTCCGCCGTCGACCGCCTCGGCTTCGGGATCATCCTTTACATCAAGCGCGACAACTACATTTCGGCGGACGTTCTCGCCAAAATGGTGGCGGACGGCTCGGTGGTCTTCGTCAAATATGCGGTGGAGCGCCAGGAGCCCGCCGCCGATCCCTATCTCGACGCCATCCTCTCGACCATCGGCCGCGACATCGTCGCGAGCGGCATGGGCGAAACGCCGGTGGCGGATCACGTGGGCAAGCGTGCGTTGGCGACGTTCACGTCCGGGGCGGTGTGCATCGCCCCATGGGCTTCCAACAGACTGTTGGCGCTCTATCGCGCGGGGCGGTTCGAGGAAGCTCGGCGCGAAGTCGAGCCCTTCCTCGCGTTCGAACGCTTTAGGGCGCGCCTCGGGGGAACACAGGTGTTACACGACGCCGTTACCGCCGCCGGCATCGCTCCGATGGGGCCGCAACTGCCCATGATCTCCAGCGTTCCGGTCTCTTCGCTGGAGGAACTGAAGGCTGTCGCGAACGGGCTGCTGGACGCGGACCGCGCCGCGGCTGGACGACAGGCAGCGATATCGGCCGGGCTCCTGTCAGGTCAGCTGGTTTCGCGAGCAAGTCAACAGCACGGGTCGCCGGATGCGTAAATGGTGGTGGCTTTGGCGCGGAAGCTGTTGATCGCCTTGTACCGGTTCATTACCCTGAGGGCGCGGTCGTGAAACCCGCGCCTTAGTCCGAGAGCCGCGCGACGGCGTGAGCAACCGAATCCAAGGGGACGTCGCCGTTGTCCGGCGTGGCGCCTTTCGCATCGTCTATCAGAGTGGCGACGCCCTGCTGGAGCTCGTCCGTCCCGAATGAGGGACCGTGGTGGGGACTCATTCCCGCAGGATGCGTGATCCCGAAGAAAACCGTTGCATCCAATTGGGCGTCCACACACGATTTACAGTCGGCCCGGGCGAAAGCGGTCAGGGCGAAGTCGCTTCTGACAATGAGGGCGCTGGGGGTGAGACGGCGACCGTCTCCTCGGCGCGTTGAACCCTGCGTCGCACCAAGACCATTTCGGCGAGGATCGACAGAGCGATCTCCTCGCTCGTGATCGCACAGAGGTCGATGCCCGCCGGCGCTTTGATCGCGGCGAGACGCTGGGGCGAGACGCCTTCACCGCCGAGTTCCGCCCGCAGCGCCGCCGCTTTGCGGCGCGACCCGACGAAAGCGGCGTAGCGGAATTCGACGCTCGCGGCGAGTTTGAGCGCCACGCGATCGCCCGCGCCTTGCGTCGAGACGACGATGAACCCGCGATCCCCCCAGTCTTGCGGCAGCGCAAAACCCTCGACCTTCGCGCTGGCCGCGCTGAATCGGCCGAGTTCCCCGGCTGGCGCGGCGACGGTGACCGAGAAGCCCAACTGCGCGGCGAGCGGCGCGAGCGCGACGGCGACCGGCGAAGCGCCGAGGATCAGCAGGCGCGGGCTCGGCAGCACGGGCTCGACGAAAATGTCCATCGTGCCCTGGCTCGGGCAACTGTTCCGGGCATAGAGGACGCCGGCCCGTGCGTCGCCGGGAGCGACGCCGAGGCCGGCTAAAAGCTCCTTCGGCGCGATCGACACCAAACGCGATTGGCCGTCGAGCATGGATTGGCGCGCCGCCTTCAGCACCGCGGCGCGCGCGCAACCGCCGCCGATCCAGCCTTCGTCGATGGAGCCGTCCGCGGAGATGATCGCCTTGGCTCCCGCCTTCGCGGCGGTGACCGAAACGGTGCGCACGACGGTGGCGAGCGCGAAGGCCTCGCCGTTCGCGTGCCGCTGCGCCGCGTGATCGAGAACGGCCATTTCAGATCCTCGCGAGATAAGGTTCGAGCGCCGCCAGACTGTCGAGATTGTGCGCCGGCGCGAAGAGATCAAGGAACGGGAGCGCCGCCTGCATGCCGCGCGCACTCGGCTCGTAGCCGTCCCGACCTAGCAACGGATTGAGCCAGACGATGCGCCGGCAGCGACGGCGCAGCGCCTTCATCGCGGCCTCCAGAAGTTCCGGCGCGCCGGTGTCGTATCCGTCGGAGAGGATCATCACGCAGGTGCGCGAATGGATGACGCGCCGCGCATGCCAGCGGTTGAACGCCGCGAGGCTTTCGCCGATCTTCGTGCCGCCGCCGACCCCTTGAGCCATCAACGCCAGCCGGTCGAGCGCGCGGGCCGGATCGCGCTCACGCAAGGCGGACGACACATGAGCGATGCGCGTGTGGAAGAGGAACGCCTCCGACTCGCGGAACGACAATGACACCGCGTGCAGGAAGCGTGTGAAGAACGCAGTGTAGGGTTCCATCGACCCTGACGCATCGAGCAGCACGACGAGCCGCAGCGGCTTCGAGCGGCGTCGGCGAAACTTAAGTTCGATCGGCTCGCCGCCATGCGCGATGCTATGGCGGATCGTCGAGCGCAAGTCGAGGCGCCGGCCACGCAAGCGGATGCGCTCGCGGCGGGTGAGGCGCGCACGCATCCGCCGCGCGAGACGCTCCGCCGCGGCGAGGATTTCGGCGCGATCCTTCTCGCTGTCGAGCCTTCGCAAGTCTTTGGCCGAAAGGCCCTCATGCGTCGAGGCGCCGCCCTTACGGCCGCGTCCGCCGGCCGCCGCGCCCTCCGGCGCATCGACAACAGTTGTTTCCGGCAACGACGTGCGTCGATCACCGCCTGGCCCCGCCTCAAACCTGCGCGGCGAGCGCGCCGCCAGGCCCTGTGCGGAGAGGCGCGTCGCTCGCTTCGCGCCGCGCCCGCGCCAGAACGCCTGGAACAATTCGTCGAAACGGGCGAGATCGGAATGGCGGGAGCAGAAGAGCGCCTTCAACCCGTCCCGGAAGAGCTCCGGCCGCTCCGCCAGGGGTGAGGCGAGCAGCAGAGCGGCGTCCTGCACCTCGGCTTGCCCGATTGCAAATCCTGCGCCGCGCAGGGTCTCGGCGAAGCCGGCGAGACGCACGCGCATCTTCGGACCGGGGCCGCCGCTATCGCCGCGCATGACGGGAAGCGCGCTCATCACGCCACTCTCCCGAGCAGACGCTGCGTCACCTGAGACGCCACGCGCTCGCGGTCTTCATGGGTCTTCAACAACGCGATCAGTGTATCGTGAACGAGCTCCGGCTCTTGCCGCATGTCCTCGACGCCGAGGCCCGCCAGGGTCGCCGCCCAGTCCAGCGTTTCCGCGACCCCGGGGACCTTGCGCAGGTCCTCCTTGCGCAACATGCCGACCATGCGCGCCACCTGCAGCGCGAGACGCGCGTCGATGTCCGGCTGGCGCGCGAGGATGATCGCGGCCTCGCGATCGACGTCGGGAAAGTCGAGGTAATGATAAAGACAGCGGCGGCGCAGCGCGTCGGAAAGCTCGCGCGTGCCGTTCGACGTCAGCACCACGCGCGGAATGGCTTTCGCCTTGATCGTGCCGAACTCCGGGATCGTCACCTGAAAATCCGACAGCAACTCGAGCAGGAACGCCTCGAACTCCTCGTCGGCGCGATCGACCTCGTCGACCAGCAGCACAGGCGAGGCCTCGCGGCGGATGGCGGCGAGCAGCGGGCGCTCGAGCAGATAGCTCTCGGAGAAGATCTGCGCC
Source organism: Roseiarcus sp. (assembly GCA_036488815.1). Classification (GTDB taxonomy): domain Bacteria; phylum Pseudomonadota; class Alphaproteobacteria; order Rhizobiales; family Beijerinckiaceae; genus Roseiarcus. The sequence continues at coordinate 1,842 of DASXGX010000074.1, read as the reverse complement.
TCGATGTCGCCGGGGTTCGCCCCTGATCCTTCGCGCGCCTTGATGGCGAGGAGTTGGCGCTGATAGTTCCACTCATAGAGCGCCGAACTGGCGTCGAGCCCCTCGTAGCACTGCATCCGGACGAGCTCGCAGCCGTAACTCGCGGCGAGCGCCTTAGCGACTTCCGTCTTGCCAACGCCAGCTTCGCCCTCGAGCAGCAGCGGGCGCTTCAAATGGTCCATCATCCACAGCGCGGTCGTAAGATCGCGGTCCGCGACATAACCGGTCTCCGCCAGCCTGGCGGCGATCGCCTCGCGGGGAATAGGGTTAGACATACGCGACATCCACCCCCTCTCCCGCTGCGCGGGAGAGGGCCGGGGTAAGGGAGATCATCGTAGCGCGCCTCAATCCACCGCCCCTCATCCGGCGCTTCGCGCCACCTTCTCCCGCGACGCGGGAGAAGGAACCGACTTACCTATGCAGTCCCAGGTTCTCCGCCGCTTGCCAAACGCGATAGGCGTCGTGCGGCATGGCGATATGAGTCGAGCCGAGGAATTTGAAAGCGTCGTTCACGGCGTTGGCGAAGCACGGCACGCTGCCGACGTTGGGGCTCTCGCCGACGCCCTTCGCGCCGATCGGATGATGCGGGGAGGGCGTAACCGTGTAATCCGTCTCCCAGTGCGGCGTCTCCACGGCGGTGGGCAAGAAATAGTCGAGGAACGACGCGCCCTTGACGTTGCCATTCTCGTCGTAGGCGATCTCCTGTCCCATCGCGATCGCATAGCCCTCGGTGCAGCCGCCATGCACCTGGCCCTCGATGATCATCGGGTTGATACGGGTGCCGCAATCGTCGAGCGCGTAAAAGCGCCGCACCTTGTGGACGCCCGTGTCGGCATCGATGTCCATGACGCAGACATAGGCGCCGAAGGGATAGGTCATGTTCGGCGGGTCGTAATAGCTCACCGCCTCGAGCCCTGGCTCCATGCCGGGCGGGACATTGTTGTAGGCGGCCCAGGCGAGTTGGCTCATCGTCTTGAACTGTTCTGGGTTGCCCTTGACGCGGAAGCGATCGACGTCCCACTCGAGATCGCCCTCGTGCACTTCGAGGAGGTAGGCCGCGATCATCTGCGCCTTGGCCTTGATCTTGCGTGAGGCCATGGCGATCGCCGCGCCGGCGACCGGCGTCGAGCGCGAGCCATACGTGCCGAGGCCGTAGGGCGCGGTGTCTGTGTTGCCCTCTTCGATCGCGATGTCGTCCGCGGGGATGCCGATTTCGGTCGCGATGATCTGCGCCCAGGTCGTCTCGTGGCCCTGCCCCTGGCTCTTGGAGCCCATGCGGCCGATGACGCGCCCAGTCGGGTGAATGCGGATCTCCGCCGAATCGAACATCGCAATGCCCAGGATGTCGCAATTCTTGGAGGGCCCCGCGCCGACGATCTCGGTGAAGAAGGCGACGCCAATCCCCATCAATTCGCGCGTCTCGCCGCGCCGGAAAGCCTCCTGCTTTTCCTTCTGCTCTTCGCGCAGCTTGCGGTAGCCGGTCGCATCGAGCGCCTTCTGCATCGCCATGTGGTAGTCGCCGGAATCGTATTCCCAGCCGAGCGCCGAGTGATACGGAAACTGCTCGCGCTTGACGAAGTTCTTCAGCCGCAGCTCGGCCGGATCCATCCCCAGTTTCTGCGCGAGAATGTCCATCGCGCGCTCGATGCAATAGGCCGCCTCCGTGACGCGGAACGAGCAACGGTAGGCGACGCCGCCCGGCGCCTTGTTGCTGTAGATACCGTCGACGACCAGATGCGCCACCGGGAAATCGTAGGAGCCGGTGACGATGTTGAAAAAGCCGGCCGGCCATTTCGACGGGTC
>DASXGX010000112.1:0-28996 GCA_036488815.1 Roseiarcus sp. | reverse complement strand
CGACCTACGCCAAGGCGGCGAGCGCACTGTCGCTGAGCTCGGTGCGCCAACAGTTCTCCTCGCCGGTCAACATTCGGGTCGGTCTCTACGGCGTCGAATTTCTCAGGCGGGCGGCCGAACTCCTCGCCGTCGACGGCGAGGCGCCGGATCTGCCGCTGCGCGAGAACGGCTATCTCTATCTCGCCACCGAGGCGGGCGCGCCGGTCTTGCGGGAAAACCACGCGGTCCAACTGCGCGAAGGCGCGGACATCGTGCTCCTCGAGCCGGGCGAGGTCGCCCGCCGTTTCCCCCATGTCAACGTCGAGGATGTCGCACTCGCCGCTTGGGGCCGGCGCGGCGAAGGATGGTTCGACGGATACGGGCTGACCCAGGCCTACCGCCGCAAGGCGCGCAGCCTCGGCGTCGTCTATCGCGAGGACGAGGTGGTCGAGGTCGAGCGCCAGGGCTCTCGTGTGACCGGCGTACGGCTCAAAAGCGGCGGGCGCATCGCTTGCGGCGTTTTCGTCGACGCGGCAGGCGCGTCCGGAGCGGCGAAATTGGCGCGTGATCTCGGCGTCGAGATCCCCGTGCGGCCGCGCAAGCGCTGCGTCTTCGTCTTCGAGGCCAAGCAGCGCCTCGATGATTCTCCCCTGATCGTCGACACGACAGGGGTCTATGTTCGCCCGGAGGGGCGCACCTATCTCGCGGGCGTTTCGCCGCCGGAGGCGGACGATCCCGACAGCGACGATTTCGACGTCGTCTGGAGCCAGTTCGACGACATCATTTGGCCTGCGCTCGCGCATCGCGTTCCCGCCTTTGAAGCGCTCAAGGTCACGCGCGCCTGGGCGGGGCACTACGACCTCAACATCTACGACCACAACGCGATCGTCGGCCGCCTGCCCGGCTCCGACAACGCTTATCTCGCCGCCGGCTTCTCCGGTCACGGAATGCAGCAGTCGCCGGCGGTCGGGCGAGGCTTGGCTGAATTGATCGCTCAAGGACGCTACGTCTCCCTCGACCTCGCCGATTTCGGCTTCGAGCGGATCCTGGAGGGCCGGCCGCTGATGGAGCGCAACGTTATCTGACCGTAATCCTTGATCTTTCGGGAACAAGCCCCCGGCGCCGCGGTTAAACCATAAGCAAATGGACCGCCCTCGGCGCGCTTGAGGAAGGGAGGTCCGAAGGAGGATGCGGCATGTCGCAGGAGCCGGCGAGAACGTCGCCGACCATCATTCACGAAGCCCTGGTCCCGCCTGATGGCTGGAACGATCCGATGCGAGGGCGCGTAAAGTGGCGCACCCTGTTCTCGCAGGGCCTCACCCCGACCGAGGCGATTACCTGCGGCGTCGCCGAATTCCGTCCGGGAGACCATTTGGAACGGCATCGCCACGCGCCGCCCGAGGTCTACTACGTCGTCGCGGGGGAGGGGGTCGTCTATCTCGACGGCAGCGAGATCCTTGTGAAGGCGGGCGCCGCGGTGTTCATTCCTGGCATGGCCGAGCATGGCGTCCGGCAGACCGGCGAGGCGACGCTGCGGATCTTCTACGTCTTCGCCGTCGATACGTTCGATCGCGTCGAATATCTGTTCAAGGATCCGGCCGAGGGCGCGATGATTCTGGAGTGACCAGCTTGCGGCGCCCGGGGGCCGACGCCGCTGAATCATACCGAGAGGCGATGGGCGGGGGCGGACCCGCAAGCGCGGGCGCAGTGGAGAGAAGCGATGCCCGACATCAACACCGAGAAAGTGTGTTACGTAATCGCCAAGGCCCGCGAATTGGAGGGCGAGGACAACGGCATGGAGGCGGACGCCTCCAACGCGACCGACGACAACTTCCACAGCATGCTGACGGACGACGCCTACAACTCGATCCGCGCGGAGCTCAAGGCGTACGTCGACGCAATGGACGAGGACGAGCAGTGCGAGCTCGTCGCGCTGACCTGGGTCGGACGGGGTGATTATACGGCCGAGGAGTGGAAGGCGGCGGTGGCCGAGGCGCGCCGGCGCCGAGACGCGCCGACCTCCACCTATCTGCTCGACAATCCGCTGCTCGCCTCGCATCTCGACTATGGCTTGGCCGAGTTCGGCGAGAGCTGCGAAGGGTTCGCGGCAGACCGGCAGTGATGGCGACGGCTTATTTTAAGCGGTGGCGCGGGGCGGAAAATCCTGTATAAGCCGCCGACCCGGGGTTCCGCCCCGGCGCGACCGACCTGGACGACATCCCGGTTCGGCCGCAAACCCCGTGGCGGGCTCGCTCCTGCCGTAACGAAAGGAAAATTCGATGTCGATCACTGCCGAGCGCAAGGCCGCGCTCATCAGGGACTATTCGTTGAAGGCGGGCGACACGGGTTCGCCTGAGGTTCAGGTCGCGATCCTCACCGAGCGCATCGCCAATCTGACCAGCCACTTCAAGTCGCACGTCAAGGACAACCACTCCCGTCGCGGCCTTCTGAAGATGGTCTCGCAGCGCCGTACGCTTCTCGACTACGTCAAGAAAAACGACGAAGCGCGCTACAAGAGCTTGATCGAGCGGCTCGGCATTCGCCGCTAAACAAAGAAGAAAACTGGGCGGCGGCATGGGGCCGCCGCCTGTTGCAGAGGATCGCGAAAGCCGCGCATCGTCCGTCGCAAGACGCTCGATCGCTCGAGGAGCCCGTCCACGACGGGCGTTCTTGCGCCCTACGGCAGGATCGCCAGCGACTTGGCCGCCCAAGTCTCTCGCCGTCTTGCCGTCCGTGACTGGGGAACGGGCAGCCGGGGCTAAAGGCTTTCGCATCCTATCGCCAAGAAAAGGATGATGAAAACATGTTTGACATACAACGCGAGGAGCTGACCCTCAGCGGGCGCAAGCTCGTTCTCGAGACTGGCCGCATCGCGCGGCAAGCCGACGGCGCAGTGCTGGCGACCTGGGGCGAGACGACGGTTCTGGCGACGGTCGTCGCCGCGAAGGCGCCCAAGCCCGGCGTCGATTTCTTCCCGCTCACCGTCCACTATCAAGAGAAGGCGTTCGCCGCCGGCCGCATTCCGGGCGGCTACCTCAAGCGCGAAGGTCGCCTGTCGGATCGCGAGACGCTCACGTCCCGCCTGATCGACCGGCCGATCCGTCCGCTGTTCCCCGACGATTTCCGCTGCGACACGCAGGTCATCGCCACCGTGCTCAGCCATGACATGGAGAACGATTCCGACATCCTGGCGATGATCGCCGCCTCGGCGGCGCTCACCTTGTCGGGCGTGCCCTTCATGGGCCCGATCGGCGGCGCGCGCGTCGGCTTCATCAAGGACGAGATCAAGGTCAACCCGACGATCGAGGAGATGAAGGAATCCGTCCTCGATCTCGTCGTCGCCGGCACGGCGGATGCGGTGCTGATGGTCGAATCGGAGGCCAAGGAGCTCTCCGAGGAGACGATGCTGAAGGCTGTGATGGCCGGTCATGCGGCGTTCCAGCCGGTGATCCAGGCGATCATCAACCTCGCCGAGCGCGCCGCCAAGGAGCCGCGCGAACTCGAGACGGCCGACAAGTCCGCGGTCGAGAAGGCGGTGCTGGAAGTCGGCGAGGCCAATCTGCGCGCCGCCTATTCGATCACGCAGAAGCAGGAGCGCTACGCCGCGGTCGACGCCGCGAAGGCGAAGGTGCTGGCGGCGCTGCTGCCGGCGGACGGCGAAGCCAAGTTCAAGCCCGAAGAGGTCGCCGAGGCGTTTCACAACGCCCAGGCGAAGGTGGTGCGCTGGAACATCCTCGATCATCAGCGCCGCATCGACGGACGCGACCTGACGACGGTGCGCCCGATCCTCGCCCAGGTCGGCGTGCTGCCGCGCACCCACGGCTCGGCGCTGTTCACCCGCGGCGAGACGCAGGCCCTGGTGGTCGCGACCCTCGGCACCGGCGAAGACGAGCAATATGTCGACTCGCTGGAGGGGACGTATAAGGAGCGCTTCCTGCTCCACTACAACTTCCCCCCCTATTCGGTCGGCGAGACGGGCCGTATGGGCGCGCCCGGGCGGCGCGAGATCGGCCATGGCAAGCTCGCTTGGCGCGCGATCCGTCCCATGCTGCCGACGGCGGCGGAATTCCCCTACACGGTCCGCGTCGTCTCGGAGATCACCGAGTCGAACGGCTCGTCGTCGATGGCGACGGTCTGCGGCTCCTCGCTGGCGCTGATGGACGCGGGCGTTCCGCTCAAGCGGCCGACCGCAGGCATCGCCATGGGCCTCATCCTCGAGGGCAAGCGCTTCGCCGTGCTGTCCGACATCCTGGGCGACGAGGACCACCTCGGCGACATGGACTTCAAGGTCGCCGGCACCACCGAGGGCGTCACCTCGCTGCAGATGGACATCAAGATCGCCGGCATCACCGAGGAGATCATGAAGGTCGCCCTCGCTCAGGCGAAGGATGGCCGTCTGCACATCCTCGGCGAGATGGGCAAGGCGCTCACCGGCGCCCGCGCCGAACTCGGCGAGTTCGCCCCGCGCATCGAGACGCTGAAAATCCCGACCGACAAGATCCGCGAAGTGATCGGCACCGGCGGCAAGGTGATCCGCGAGATCGTCGAGAAGACCGGCGCCAAGATCAACATCGAGGACGACGGCACGGTGAAGGTCGCCTCCAGCGACGGCGCCAAGATCAAGGCGGCGATCAACTGGATCAAGTCGATCGCTTCCGATCCGGAAGTCGGCCAGATCTACGACGGCACCGTGGTCAAGACGATGGAGTTCGGCGCCTTCGTCAACTTCTTCGGCTCGCGCGACGGCCTGGTGCACATCTCGCAGCTCGCCAAGGGCCGGGTCAACAAGACGACCGACGTCGTCAAGGAAGGCGACAAGGTGAAAGTGAAGCTGATGGGCTTCGACGATCGCGGCAAGGTGAAGCTGTCGATGCGGGTGGTCGACCAGCAGACCGGGGCCGATCTGGAAAAGGCGGAAGCCGTCGAGGCCGCCCCTCAGGATTAACATCCGTTCACTATAAAGGGTTAATTTTTGTTAACCCGTCGAAATTATCGGGCGGCGCCACAGTGGCGTCGCCCTTTTCCTATGATGTTTTCCTCGGTTCGCTTTCGTCAACCGTAACTACGATCTCATCCCGTATGCGATTGATGTTAAGGCAGGCGAAAGTTGGATCAGCTATTTAGATATCGAGCAACAGATGAGCGAAGTATCCATGGAAGTCAGTTTCAGCGGTGTGCTTGCCGATGGGCGCCCCCATCACGCAATTGGCCGCGTAAAGGCTGTGGGGCGTTGGCGCGGCGCCGTCGAACCGCATCTCGAGGCCGACCGGTCCGCCGTGTTGAGCGCCTTGATGCGCGAGGCGGAGGATTACGGCGCGGACGCGCTGACCGAGGTGATCTTCGAGATCGAAGAGGCGCCCGGCGCCGACATCGACCGCGTCGGCCGGCGCCGCGTCGTCGCCACCGGCTCCGCCGTCCGCTTCGCGATGGCGGCCTAAACCCGCGCCCGCCGGCTTTTCATTCTGTCATGCCCGCGAACAGCCGGCATCCAGGGGCCGAGGCGCCTGCGTTTGAGAGACCTGCGGCGGCGATATGGGCCCCCGCTTTCGCGTCGCTTTCTCGCGCCGCCAAGCTCACCCCGCGATTTTCGAAAAGTCGGCCACTGTGTGAACCGCTTCGCGCAGCTCGCCGAGCAGGCGCAGACGGTTCAGGCGCAGCGCGGGCGTATCGACATTGACGGTGACGCTGACGAAGAACGCGTCGACCGGCGGGCGTAGCGAAGCCAGCGCCCGCATCGCGCCCTCGAAATCCTCGCGCGCGACGCGCTCGCGCGCCTCGGCGCCCGCCGCGGCCAGCGTGTCGGCCAGCGCGATTTCCTCCGGCAGCGCGAGGGCGCGCGGATCGTGCGCGCCCGCAAAGGCGCCCGCGCCGTCCTTCTTTTCCTCGGCGCGCACGATGTTGGCGGCGCGCCGATAGCCGGCGAGCAGATTCTTCCCGTCGTCCGTATCGAGCAGGCGCCCGAGCGCCTCGACCCGCCGCACCACCATCAACAGATCGTCCTGGCCGGGCAGGGCGAACACAGCGTCGATCAGATCGTGCCGCGCCCCCTTGTCGCGCAGATAGACCTTCAGACGGTCGGCGAAGAAGGCAAGCAAATCCTGCGCGCGCGAGGCGCCGAACCAGCGCGCGGCCTGCCAAGCCGCGTGGAATTCGTCCCAGCCGTGCCTTCCGAGATGGCGCGTCCAGATGTCCTTCGAAAGTTCGGTCAGCCCGACGCTGGTGACGAGCTTCTCGATCAGCGCCGGATCGGCGTCAATCCGCTTGGCGTATTCCATCAGCGGCCAAAACGAGAACTTCACTTGCAAAAGCGGCGTCAGCGGCAGGCGCTGGTCGTTCTCGATCAGCAGGCGCAAAATTCCGAGCGCCGCGCGCCGCAGTGCGTAAGGGTCCTTGCTTCCCGTCGGTTTCTCCTCGATCGCCCAGAACCCGACCAAAGTGTCGAGCTTGTCGGCGAGCGCGACGGCGATCGAGACCGGGGAGGTCGGAATGCGATCGTTAGGCCCTTGTGGCTTGTAGTGCTCCTCGATCGCGTCGGCGACGCTCGGCTCCTCGCCTTGGGCGGCGGCGTAATAGCAGCCCATCAGGCCCTGCAGCTCCGGGAATTCGCCGACCATCTCGCTCACGAGATCCGCTTTGGCGAGGCAAGCCGCCCGCTCGGCGAGGTTGGGGTCGGCGTTCACTTGAGGCGCGAGCTCGCGCGCGAGCGCGGCTATCCGCGCTACGCGCTCGCCCTGCGTGCCGAGCTTCTCATGGAAGACGATGGCGAGCGCGTCCAGCTTCGCCTGCCGCTGATCGAGCGGCTTCTCCGCTTTGTCCCTGTAGTCGGGCAGGGCCGCGAGGTCGGTGAGCCAGAAATGACGCGCATCGGCGAGGCGGGCGCGCACGACGCGCCCGTTGCCCCTGGCGATCGCTCCGCCGCCGTCGCGCGCGACGAGGTTCGAGACGACGATGAACTTGTTGGCGAGCCCGTTCTGATTGCGCAGCACGAAGCATTTCTGATTGGCGCGGATCGTCGCGCGGATCACCTCGGGCGGAATCTCGAGAAAGGCCGCGTCGAACTCGCCCACCAGCACGACCGGCCATTCGACGAGTCCGGCGACTTCCTCGAGCAGGCCCTCGTCCTCGACGAGTTCCAGCCCTTGCGCGAGCGCGAGATCGCGCGCGTCGGCGAGGATCATTTCCTTGCGCCGGTCCGCGTCGAGCACGACTTTCGCTTTCGCGAGCGCCGAGACGTAATCCTCGAAGCGGCGCACCTGGATCGGCTGCGGCGCCATGAAACGATGCCCGTAGGTGACGTCGCCGGCTGTGACGCCGTCGACGGCGACGGGAATGACCTCGGGCGCCTCGAAAGGTCCGCCGAAGGTGCAGAGGATCGAGCGTAACGGCCTGACCCAGCGCAAGGCGTCGGGCCGGGCCGAGGCGGCGCCCCAGCGCATCGACTTCGGCCAGGGAAAGGCGCGGACGATCGCCGGCAGGATCTCCGCCAGCAATTCCTTGGTCGGCCGACCCGGCTTGTCGATGACGGCGACGTAGAACTCGCCCTTCTTGGCGTCCGTCTCGATTTTCGCGTCTTCGATGCGGGCGAGACCGGCGCTCTTGAGAAAGCCCTGGATCGCGCCGTCCGGCGCGCCGACGCGCGGACCCTTGCGCTCTTCGCGCCGATGCGGCTGCGCCTCGGGCAGGCCGACGACATGCAGCGCGAGCCGGCGCGGCGTCGCATGGGCGATCGCGCCCTCGTAGGTGACGTCGGCGGCGACAAGCGCGTCGGTCACCAAGCGCTTCAGATCCTCGGCCGCCTGCCGCTGCATGCGCGCCGGGATTTCTTCGCTGAACAGTTCAAGCAGGAGGTCGGGCATTGCAAGTCCGAAAATTAGCGAATGTTCAGTCGACGCGCCACCTTCTCCCCTTGCGGGAGAAGGTGGCCCGAATGGCCGGATGAGGGGTGGGCGCCTCGTTCGCGCGCCTTGCGGCGCGACCCCTCACCCCTGACCCCTCTCACGTAAGGGGAGAGGAGACGAGCGCCTGCCGTCATTGCGCGCCGCCGCCCTCTGTCTTCAGCCAGGCGGCGCCGCAGGCCTTGGCGAGCTCGCGCACGCGAAGGATGTAGCTCTGCCGCTCAGTCACGGAGATGACGCCGCGCGCGTCGAGCAGATTGAAGGCATGGCTCGCCTTGATGCACTGATCGTAGGCGGGCAGCGCCATCAGATGCCGGTCGCCTTCGTCGCCCTTTTCGAGCAAGGAACGGCATTCATCCTCCGCGTCCTTGAAGTGGCGAAAGAGACGCGCGGTGTCGGCAAATTCGAAGTTGAAGCGCGAATATTCCTGCTCGGCCTGGAGAAACACGTCGCGGTAGGCGATCTTCTCCGCGCCCTCGCGGCCGTTGAAGTTGATGTCGTAGAGGCTGTCGACGCCCTGCACATACATCGCCAGCCGCTCGAGCCCGTAGGTCAGCTCGCCCGACACCGGCGCGCACTCGAAGCCGGCCACCTGCTGGAAGTAGGTGAACTGCGACACTTCCATGCCGTCGCACCAGCACTCCCAGCCGAGCCCCCAGGCGCCGAGCGTCGGGCTTTCCCAATCGTCTTCGACAAAGCGCACGTCGTGCAGCGAAGCGTCGACGCCGATCGCGGCGAGCGATTCGAGATAGAGCTCCTGGAGAGTTTCCGGCGAGGGCTTCAGGATCACCTGGAACTGGTAGTAGTGCTGCAGCCGGTTCGGGTTCTCGCCGTAGCGCCCGTCCTTCGGGCGGCGCGAGGGCTGGACATAGGCCGCCTTCCAGGGCTTCGGACCGAGCGAACGCAGCGTCGTCGCGGGATGAAACGTGCCGGCGCCGACCTCCATGTCGTAGGGCTGCAGGATCACGCAGCCCTGCTTGGCCCAAAAACTCTGCAACGTGAGGATCAGCCCCTGGAACGATCGCCGCGGATCGAGGGAGGCGTCGGAGCGAGCCGGAGACATGGGTTCTGGATCCGAAATGTGGCGGTTCGCGGCGGACCCTAGAGACGGCGCCCGCCCCGGTCAATCACGCGGGCCAGTCGATCGTCGCTTCGCCGCGGTGAATGGCCTCGGCGCGCTCCGTGAAGGCGCCGGACGCCTCGTGCAGCACGAGCGGCGGGGCGATCCGTAGCGGCGCCCTCGAACCTTTAGCGCCCGAGATCAGCAGCCGGTGCGCGCTCTGCTCCGCCTTGGGGTGGATCGGCAGGAGCGCGACGCCGCCGAGCCGCCGCCCGATCGCGGCCAAGATCGCGCCGAGCGCGTCGGCGCGGTGGATCATCACGAAGCGGCCGCCCGGCGCCAGCAAAGCGAGGCTCGCGGCGACCCAGGCTTCAAGCGCCGAGACGCCGTCGCGCCCTACTGCGACATGGGCGCGCGCCTTGCGGGCGTCCGGCGAGGCCCGCACCGTTCCCGCTTCGAAGAACGGCGGGTTGGTGACGACGAGATCCGCTTTCCCGTCCGCGAGGTCTGCGTCGCGCCGCGCGCGGGCGTCGCGCACGTCGAGCGCAGCGATTTGCGCGCGCGAGGCGAGTCCGTTCAGGCGCGCGTTGTCCTGCGCCAGCGCCGCGAGATCACAGTCGAGTTCGATGAGGGCGCCGCTCGCCTCGGGCCAGCGTTGCAACAGGGAGAGGCCGACCGCGCCGACGCCGGCGCCGACATCGACGAAACGCCGCGCCGGCGGGCCAGCCGCGGCGGCGAGCAGCACCGCGTCGGCGCCGACGCGGTGGCCGGCGGCGAACTGGCGCAGCTTCAATCTTCCGCCGAAGATCGCGTCCAGGCTGGTCTCGGCGCCAGCCGCTTCAGCCATCGCGCAACTCGTTGGAGAGTCCGGCCTCGCGCATCAGCCGGCGCGCCCGTTCGTGCTGGTCCGAGTCGACCAGGATGCGCCGCGGCAGAAAGCCGAGCGAGCCTTCGACCGCGCTCATGTGTTGGTCGGCGACGAAGAAAGCGACGCCGGCCGCGGTGAGAAGCGTTTCGATCACGGAGATCAACACGAGATCATTAGTGCGCACGAGTTCGACCAAGTTAAAGTCTCCATCTCGTGAGCGTAACCAAGCGGCGCGCCCTTGCCGGCTCGCCAGGGCGTCTTTATGGTCGCCAGGCTGCGCTCTGGCAAGGGAAGCGTCCGTGGGAATTGTCGTTCCGCTCGAAGAGAAGTCGCCGGATAGGCTCATCGAGCGTTTGATCACGTTGGTTTCGAGCGACATGGGGCTCGTCAATCAGACGATACTGTCGCGGACGGGCTCGGATGTGGCGATGATCCCGGAGGTCGCAAACCACCTCATCTCCTCGGGCGGCAAACGCCTCCGGCCGATCTTGACGATCGCCTCGTCGGGCCTTTGCGGCTACCGAGGGGAAGGCCATGTCAAGCTCGCCGCCGCGGTCGAATTCATGCATACGGCGACGCTGCTGCACGACGACGTGGTCGACGAAAGCGATTTGCGCCGCGGCAAGGCGGCGGCGCGCGTGTTGTGGGGCAACGAGGCGAGCGTGCTGGTCGGCGACTTCCTGCTCGGCCAGGCCTTCAAGATGATGGTCGAGGTCGGCTCGCTCGCCTGTCTCGACGTGCTGTCGAGCGCGGCGGCGGTGATCGCCGAGGGCGAGGTGATGCAGCTCTCCGCCGCCAAGGACACGGCGACGACGGAGGACGCCTATCTCGCCGTGATCCGCGCCAAGACGGCGGCTCTGTTCGCGGCCGCGTGCGAAGTCGGCCCCATTCTCGCGCAGCGCGGCAAGGCGGAGATCGAGGCCTGCCGCGGCTACGGCGCCAATCTCGGCGTCGCGTTCCAATTGATCGACGACGCGCTCGACTACGGCGGCGCCGCCTCCAAGCTCGGCAAGAACGTCGGCGACGACTTCCGCGAAGGCAAGATTACGCTGCCGGTCGTGCTGTCGTTTCGTCGCGGCTCGACGGAGGATCGCGAATTCTGGCGGCGCACGCTGGAGCGCGGCGAGATCGTCGACGGCGACCTCGAAATCGCTTTGACGCTCATGAAGAAGCACCGCGCGCTGGAGGATACGATCGAGCGCGCCCGTCACTACGGCGCGATGGCGCGCGACGCGCTCGAGCTCTTTCCGTCCTCCCACTGGAAGCACGCGCTGCTCGACGCGGTCGATTTCGCGGTGCAGCGCGTTCACTGACGCGGTTCAGGCGATCGTCACGCGTCGTTACGCTGGTAAAAAGTGTCATGCCCGCGGACGCGGGCATCCAGATCGCGCCCGCAGGCCCGCAGCCGATTGGGTAGCGACAAGGCAGTCTGGACCGCCATCGCGCGTGGCCCCTTCATGCCCGCGGGTGCGCGGGCGTGACAGAAGCTGAGCTTCACGCGAATTTCGCGCCGAGCCCCTCCATCAACGCGCGGAAATTGGGGAAGCTGGTCGCGATCATCGCCGCGTCGTCGACGCCCATCGGCGCGCGCGACGCGAGTCCCATGACGAGGAAGCTCATCGCGATGCGGTGGTCGAGATGGGTCGCGACGACGCCGCCTCCCGCCACTTCGCCGCCGCGCACCAAGAGGTCGTCGCCGACGATCTCGTGCGCGACGCCCGCCGCCGCGAGGCCCGCGGCGACCGCGGCGAGACGGTCGCTCTCCTTCACGCGCAATTCGTGCAAGCCGTTCATACGCGTCTCGCCCTCGGCGAAGGCCGCCGCTACGGCGAGGATCGGATACTCGTCGATCATCGAGGGGGCGCGCGCTTTCGGCACGTCGACGCCCTTCAGTTCGCTCGCGCGCACGCGCAGGTCCGCGACATCCTCGCCGCCTTCGTTGCGGCGATCGAGGATCTCGATCTGGCCGCCCATTTCGAGCAGCGTCGTGACGAGACCAGTGCGCAGCGGGTTCATCATCACGCCTTCGACGACGACGTCCGAGCCCGGCGTGATCAAGGCGGCCACGATGGGGAAGGCCGCAGAGGAGGGATCGGCGGGCACGACGACCGGGCGCGGCCGCAGCTCCGGCCGGCCGACGAGGGTGATGCGCCGGCCTTCGCCCTCGTGCGCGACGCGCACCTCCGCGCCGAAATGGGCGAGCATCTTTTCGGTGTGATCGCGCGAGGCTTCGCTCTCGATGACCGTCGTCTCGCCGTGCGCGTTGAGGCCGGCGAGCAGCACCGCCGACTTGATCTGCGCCGAGGCGACGGGGGTGCGATAGACGATCGGCGCAGGCTCGTTGGCGCCCTTCAACGTGATCGGGCAGCGGCCGCCCTCGGCCTGGGCGACGACCTCGGCGCCCATCAGCGCCAGCGGATCGAGAATGCGTCGCATCGGCCGCTTGCGCAGCGAGGCGTCGCCGTCGAAGGTCGCGGTCACGCCGTTGCCGCCGACGACGCCCATCATCAGGCGGGAGCCGGTTCCCGCATTGCCGAAATCGAGAATGTCGCGCGGTTCGAGGAGCGAACCGAGCCCCAGGCCCTCGACCTTCCAACGACCTTCGCCGAGGCGTTCGACATGCGCCCCGAGCGCCTTGCAGGCTTCGCCGGTGCGCATGACGTCGTCGCCTTCCAGCAAACCCTCGATCGGCGTCACGCCCCTTGCAAGCAGGCCGAAGATGAAGGCGCGGTGCGAGATCGACTTGTCACCAGGCGGGCGCGCCCGGCCCTTGAGCGGGCCGCTGCGCTCGGATCGCAAAGGCTGCGCGGCAGACGAGGGGATCGAAGACATGCAGGCTCACAATTGATGCCGGCGCCTCACGACGGGCGTCGAAGAAGGGGCTCCTAACACCCCCGCCGGGCCCTGTCGACCGGCCACGCCGAAAGCATTGACATGGGCGGCGACGCCGACTAACCGAGGCTTTCAACGCAGCCGCCAACGACCAAGGAAACGTAAGCCGTGGCTAAACCCGAGCTCGGATCCAAGCGCCAGTGTCAGAACTGCGGCGCCAAGTTTTTCGACCTCAACCGGGACCCGATCGTCTGCCCGAAGTGCGGCACGATCTTCCAGGGCGTCGCAGCGCGCGCCGAGCGCGTGAGCGCCAAGGACGAGGATGAGGAAGACGAAGCCGTCCAACCCGCTGGCGTCGAGTTGGTCTCGCTCGACGATGTCGAGGCGGGCGAAGCGAAGAGCGCTGAAGCGGCCGTCGACGACATTGACGTCGAGGACGACACCGAAGCCGACGACGCCTTCCTCGAAGAGGAGGAAGAGGACGACGACGACGTCACCGCCCTCATCGACGGCGACATCGCGCCGGACGAGGAGCCGTAAGCCCTTTTCGGGGGCCCAAAAGGCGAGCGAAAAAAAATCGCTCGCCGGCTCTTGTCGGCCGCTCCAGTTTACGGCTATAGAGCCGGCCCACAGGGACGCCGCCTCACCCCAATGAGGCGGCCGATAAGGTGTTGGGAGAATATGGGGCCATAGCTCAGTTGGGAGAGCGCTTCAATGGCATTGAAGAGGTCGTCGGTTCGATTCCGTCTGGCTCCACCAAATCCCCACTTAGAAACAATGGCTTAGAAATCGCTGATCCGGGCTTTGGGTCGATCCCAATAGTCGGGGAAGCACCGGGGAAGCACCGCAACCTGTGGGGCCCGGCGCGAAGAGCTTGCGAGTTCGTCGCCGATGATAGTGCTTCCAGAAACAGCGAAGACGGTTCGTGCACTCATGTGCACGGAAACGCATGGGCGGCGTTCTAGAACCCGATTCGCGGCCAATTGACGCACGCGCGCCGATTGGCCTCTTGCATCGAGGTAGCCTCGTCAGCACCGATAGTACCCAAAAGTTTGGCTCCAAACTAAGGCCCGGCCGCCGAATCAGAGCGATGTCGCGCTAACGCACGCAGCCTCGACATGAGCGGATGAAGACATCCGCGACAGTCTACGCCCATTCTGCCGACAACGCCTCGGCCTGCTGCAAGACGTTTTGCACCGCTGCGTCCTGAAGGTCTGGCGGATAGCCGTACCTCCGCAAGAGCCGCTTCACGTGTCGACGAATGTTGGCGCGGGCGCTTTCCCGGTGCATCCAGTCGACCGATACGTTGCTCTTAATAACCGTCACCAGCTCGTGCGCGATCACCCGGAGAGCAGGCTCGCCCATCACCTGCCGCGCGCTCTCGTTCTCGGCGAGCGCGTCGTAAAAGGCGATTTCCTCGTCGGTCAAGCCGGTCTCTTCCCCACGTAACCGCGCCGCTCGAATGTCCTTGGCCAACTTGATCAGCTCTTCGAGCACCTGTGCGGTCGTCAGGGCGTTGGCATGATACCGGGCGATGGCTGCCTCAAGGCGCTCCGTGAAGGCCTTGGACTGCGTCACGTTGCTCTTGGCCTGTGATCGCACGTCGCCGTTGATGAGTTTCTTCAGCGCCTCGATGGCGAGGTTCTTCTTCGGGGTATCGCGGACCTCGGCGAGAAAGTCGTCCGACAAGATCGAAATGTCCGGGCTTTGGAGTCCCGCCGCCTTCATGATGTCGACGATCTCGGTCGAGACTACGGCGCGGCTGACGATCTGTTGGATCGCCAGTTCGCGGTCGGCGGCGGTCCTCTTCCCGTCCCCGGGCGCGCTCTTGGCCAAGGCCGCCTGGATCGCCTGGAAGAACCCGACCTCGTCACGGATGGCCCGCGCCTCGTCGGTCGCCCCGGCCAAAGCGAAGGCCCTGGACAGCCCTGCAACTGCGTCGGCATATCGACGGTGCGCGCGCTTCTTGCCCTCGTCTGTGGCCTCCCTGGCGGCCTCCTGCTGCTGAAACGTCAGCACCCAGTCGATGGCCCCCGCCATGATGGCGAGGCGAGCCTGGGGAGCAGCGCCAGGGTCCAGCGCCCGTCGATAGTCGAACCCGCCCTTGGTGTCGGGTCGGAACATCGCGCGGACGATCTCGAACTTCTCCTGGAGCACGCGAACGGCTTGCGCCTCGTCGATGCCCGTCTGCTCGCGGTCGCCCGGAGAATAGACGCCGAGCGCGCTCTTCATGTTCTGCGCGATGCCGATGTAGTCGACCACCAGACCTGCGGGCTTGTCTCGAAACACTCTGTTGACGGCGGGCGATGGCCTGCATCAGCCCATGCCCCTTCATCGGCTTGTCGACGTACATTGTGTGCATGCTCGGCGCGTCGAAGCCGGTCAGCCACATGTCGCGCACAATGACGAGCTTGAGCGGGTCCTTGGGGTCCTTGGCGCGCTTGGCGATAAGTTCCCGCCGCGCCTTCGGCCGCTTGCCGATATGGGCCTGCCAGGCGAGCGGATCGGACGCCGCACCCGTCATCACGATTTTGATCGCGCCCGCATCATCATCGTCGCTATGCCAGGCGGGCCGCAGGTCTACCAGCGCTTTGTAGAGCGCGACACAAATCCTGCGGCTCATACAGACGATCATCACCTTGCCGTCGAGCGCCGCCGTCCGCGCCTCGAAGTGCTTCACGAGGTCCTCGGCGACAAGGGCGATGCGCTTGTCCGCGCCGACCAGCGCCTCGACGCTCGCCCACTTGCGCTTGAGCCGCTCCTGCTCACTCTGAGCCTGGTCCTCGGTCAGGTCCGCGACCTCGGCGTCGATCTTGGGTCTCTCGTCCTCGTCCAGCTCAATCCGCGCAAGCCGGCTCTCGTAGTAGATCGGCACCGTCGCGCCGTCCTCGACCGCGCGGCTAATGTCGTAGATGTCGATGTACTCGCCGAACACGGCGGGAGTGTTGACGTCTTCCTTTTCGACAGGCGTCCCGGTGAAGCCGATGAAGGAGGCGTTGGGCAGCGCGTCTCGCAGGTACTTGGCGAAGCCGTAGGAGATTTTGCCGGTCTTTTGGTTGAGCCGCGCGTCGAACCCGTATTGGCTTCGATGAGCCTCGTCGGCGATGACGATCACGTTCCGCCGGTCGGTCAAAACCGGATAGTCGGTGGTTCCCTCGTCGGGGGCGAACTTCTGCAACGTCGTAAAGACGACGCCGCCCGAGGGTCGATCGAGCAATTCGCGCAGATGGTCGCGGTCTTCGGCCTGCAGGGGCGTCTGTCGCAGAAGGTCCTTGCACATGCTGAAGGTCGCGAACAACTGGTCATCGAGATCATTGCGGTCGGTCAGCACCACCAGGGTCGGGTTCTGCATCGCCGGGTGCTTGATGATCACCCCCGCATAGAACGCCATAAGCAGGCTCTTGCCCGAGCCTTGAGTGTGCCAGATTACGCCAATGCGCTTGTCGCCTCGGGCGTATCGCTTGACGCCTGGCAGACCGTAATACGCGGGGTCCTCGCGAAAGCCGCCACCGGCGTCCTCGGTCGCGCGCAAGGTTGAAGTGACGGCGGCGCGCGCAGCATGGAACTGGTGATAGCCCGCAAGGATTTTGAAGACGTCGCGCCCGGTGTCGCCGAAAACAACGTAGTCCTTAAGGAAGTCCAGGAAGCGGCGGCGTTCGAACACCCCTTTGAGCACAGTTTCCAGTTCGGGCGTGCCCTTGGGGGCGAGATCGTCGCCGGTGACCGTGCGCCACGGCATGAACCGTTCGCGGTCGGCGGTCAGGGAGCCTATGCGGGCGGCGAGGCCGTCGGAGATGATCAGCGCCGCATTGGTGCGAAACAGCGACGTGATCTGCGACTTGTAGGTCTGGAGCTGATGGAAAGCCCCGTCGATGGTCGCGTTCTCGTCGCCGGGATTTTTCAGCTCTATGACGCCGAGTGGCAGGCCGTTGACGAAGACCACGACATCCGGCCGCCGGTTGGCCTTGTTCTCGATGACCGTGAACTGGTTCACCGCGAGCCAGTCGTTGGCGTCGGGCTCATCGAAGTCGACGAGCCGCGCCTGCTCGCCGCTCACGGTTCCATCGGCGCGTCGGACCTCGACCGGCACGCCTTCGACGAGGTAGCGGTGCAGCCGGCGGTTCTCGGCCACCAGCGACGGCGTTTCCGCGTTGCGCAACCTGGCGAGGACCTCGGCGCGGATGTCCGCGTTCAGTGTCGGATTTAGCTTGGCGATGGCGGAGCGTAGGCGGTCGAGGAGGAGGACCTCGCCGTAGTTTTCGCGCTCTGCCGCGCTGCCGTCGGGACCGATGTCTAGGCCGCTCGCCGTGGCGTAACCAAGCTCGGCAAGCCACGACAGGGCGGCCTCTTCCACGTGGCTTTCGTTGATCCCCCCCATGTGCCTTCAAAGCCCCTAGCGTAGGTCAGCGGCGGTTACATCCAGCAATCGATCCATGATCTTGCCGACCGCCTGAAGGGTCGCCGGCGCGAAACAGGCGAGGTCCGCCTCGCCGAGTTGGGGCATACACTCCAACGCGCTGTGCCTGCCGTAGAGGGGGCTGCCGCGCTTGGTCCAGAGGTCCGCCCTCGGCGAACGACTTGCGGCCAATCCGGAAATCAAGGTCGGGCCGGCGGCAGCTTCGAGGCACCAAAGGTTCGACGGTCGCGCCGCTGTGGGTCGTTAGCACGTAGCGCGCCGCCCTGCTCTCCTGATGGCCGAGGGGGTGCTCATTGGCGACGGCGTCGAGGAGACCTACAATCGCTCGCTTCAGCAAATCACGGTCGGCGCTCACGCGACACGCTCCAGTTCCTTCTCGGCATCCTTGACACGGATTTCGCCAGACATGAGCTTCGGGAGGAGTAGGTCGCGGGTGGCGGAAAGCGTTTCGCTCTCTTGAGACGCAATTCCAATCTTCAAGTGAATTTCTCGAACAATGTGATCAAACGCAGCCATTGTGGCTTTGGATGGGAGACACAGCTCAATTGCTTTAAGATTAGTCGCTGGTCGCGAAATTGACGGGACACCCACTTGCGATGAATTCGCCAGCAACTTGTGCTGGCCGCCAGGAGAGCGGAAAAAATAGATCGCAAAATACGGTGATATATTGCGAGTGTCACATCGAAGATAAAATTGCCGCTGGGACAAAATATATGCATCGTAAGCGGAGGTTTCTGGAATTATAGAGACTTGCCCTATATTACCGGCGTGCGTAAAGATAAGGTCTCGTCGTTTTACAATTGAATTTCCTAATCGATGTGCATGCTCTTCGGTTATGAAATTAAAATCGCGATCTTCAAGGCACGTGCCCCTGAGGTGTTGACCGCTAACGATAGGTACTCCGGCATCAACAAACGTTTCAACTTTTATGTTGGAGCCAAATGGTCTCATTCCAATTTTCTCTGCTACATTCCCGACTGTCGTCGTAATCCACCCCTCAGGCTTTCCGTAACCATCGAGTCGATCCGGGAACAGCCCCCAAACCTCCGGCGCGAGGTAGGGTGCGCGCCTCTCCATCTTCGCCCGCGTCGGGCCAAAATCGACGAACCAGTCCTTGAAGATCGCCCGCGCCATCGCTTCGAGCGTCTCGTTCATGCGGCGGTTGAGGTCGATCTTCGCGTCGAGTGCGCCGAGGACGTCGGCAATTGCTCGTTGGTCATCAATCTCGACCGGGTATCTTACGGGCGCTAGATGCAGGTGATTTCGATTGAGCCCAGGGACGGCCGCCTTGTCCGAATAGGCATTAAAATCCAATGATCGGAGGAAATAGTAAATGAAGCGCGGGTGGTTGCCTTTGAAGTCTCGAACGTAAAGCGTAGTGTTGAGCGGCCAAAAATCCTCGGTCACATAGAAAACAAGACCCAACGTGCCGTACCGTCCGGTTATCACGCCTGGCCCTCGAACCATGGTTTTCGCATGGTAGGCAGTAACGCCTGAAGACGAGACAATTGGCACCAACCCCGGAAGGCGATCTTGTTGCGGAAGATCGTACCCACGTTTCAACTCAATCACCTCTCCCAGAGCAGCGTTGGCGAACTCACCCATCAACGGTGACCTCCGCCAATCTCGCTCGGATGGTCGCCGTAAGCTGCTCGGAGCACGCGAACTGCACGTCCAAGGTAGCCTGCAACGCTGCGAACCGTTGCGCGAACGGCACTTCGTCGTCCTCGACATCAGCCGCGCCAACATAACGCCCCGGCGTCAGCACATGCCCATGTCGCCTGATCTCCTCCAACTTCGCCGCCATGCAGAAGCCAGGTAGGTCCTCATAGCCGTTGCCCTCGCGCCATGCGTGATAGGTGCCGGCGATCTTGGCGATGTCGTCGTCCGAGAACTCCTTGCGCGTGCGGTCCACCAGCCTCCCGAGCTTGCGCGCGTCGATGAACAGCACCTCGCCGCGCCGGTCGCGCAACTTGCCGCCGGGCTTCTTGTTGCGGGCGAGGAACCACAGACACGCGGGTATCTGGGTCGAGTAGAACAGCTGCCCCGGCAGCGCGACCATGCAGTCGACTGCATCGGCCTCCACCATCGCGCGTCGGATGACGTCCTCGCCCGATTGTCCCGACGACATCGAGCCGTTCGCCAGCACCACGCCCGCCGTGCCGTTCGGCGCGAGGTGCCAGAGGATGTGTTGCAGCCAGGCGTAATTGGCGTTGCCCACCGGCGGCGCGCCGTAGGTCCAGCGCGCGTCCTCGCGCAGCCGCTCGCCGCCCCAATCCGAGATGTTGAACGGCGGGTTGGCTAGGACATAGTCGAAGCGCAGGTCCTTCAATTCGTCCTTGTGGAAGCTGCCCTCGTTGTTCCAGCGGATGTCGGCGTCGATGCCGCGCACCGCGAGGTTCATCTTGGCGAGCCGCCACGTCGTATAGTTGCTCTCCTGCCCGTAGATCGCGATGTCGCCGAGCCGCCCGCCGTGGCTCTCGACGAACTTCTCGGACTGCACGAACATGCCGCCGGAGCCGCAGCAGGGGTCGAAGACGCGGCCCTTGTAGGGCTCCAGCATCTCGACCAGCACGCGCACCACGGACCGAGGCGTATAGAACTCGCCGCCGCGCTTGCCCTCCGAGCCGGCGAAGCCGCCGAGGAAATACTCATAGACGCGGCCGAGAACGTCCTTCGCCTTGTCGCCGGGCTCGCCCGTCGCGATGCCGGAAATGAGGTCGATAAGCTCGCCCAACATGACCTTGTCGAGCGCGGGGCGGTTGTAATCCTTGGGCAGCACGCCCTTGAGGCCGGGGTTCGCATTCTCGATCTCGGCCATGGCGTTGTCGATCAGCTTGCCGATGGTCGGCTGCTTCGCGCTCGCCTGCAAATGCGACCAGCGCGCCTCCTTGGGCACCCAGAACACGTTCTCCGCGAGATACTCGTCTGGGTCCTCGGCGGCGGCGGCATCCTCGTCTAGCAACGCGGCGCGCTTGGCCTCGAAGGCGTTCGAGATGTGCTTGAGGAAAATCAGACCCAGCGCGACGTGCTTGTAGTCGGACGGCTCCAGGTTCTTTCGGAGCTTGTCGGCGGCGAGGAACATCTGCGCCTCGAACCCGAGGTTCGCCCCGTTCTCCTGTTTTTTCGCCGTCGCGTTCGCAGCCCCGTCCGTCTTTCTTGGTCTACCCCTAGCCATTCCTACCCTCAGCCCTGCGATGCTCGGCGAATGCCGCCGAGTCGCGAATGGACCATACTCAGACGCGACTGGGGTCGCAATTCGCAGAAAAGCTGGCGCGAGCCGCCACGCCAGCATCGCCCGGCGCATTGTCAACTACATCGCCGCAACTACCGTTCACTCAGCCTTTGCTCCCCGCCAGCTACAGCTTTGGGAGGAGACGAAACACAAGGGTGAGCGATATCAGTGTGGGTGTTCAGAAGCCGTCTCAACTCGTCCCGAATGGCCAGGGGTGGGCGGCCGAGGTCAATCGTCGCAAAGCTGAGCTGGTGGTTTTGAATGACAACCCGCTCATATGTTGAACCTTCAACGGCCGGGTGGAGAAGCAGACCGGCCGCATCATCCCACAAGCGGTCGCATCGTTCTTGAGACCGAACGTAGGCATACATCTGATAAAGATATCCGCTCCTTAAGGTCGCTTCGCGGAATTGGCCACTCGTAAGTATCGAGGTAAACTTGGTGTCGATCACCAGCCGCCTTCCGAAGTTCGGCGGATCAAGGATGATGTCGGTAACCATGCGTGGAAGAATCTTGCGCAACCCTTCTGACGCGAACGAGGTCTGCCATTCGAGTGGTGTGCCCCCACGGACAGTCCATCCGAGTGGCGACAGCTCGACACGGGCAAAACCGAGCACGGCCTTTTCAAACAACTTACGTACCCATGTCTCCTCCCGATCGGGAGCGAAGAGTGGTGTGGAGCCGCACTCTTCTGTCGGAAGAGCCAGTTCGAATGCGAGCCGAGCCAGAGCTATCATGAAGCGATCGGCCGCGTCGTTCCGCCCTATCTGATCTGTCGCCATTTCGGCGCGGGATGGGCGCGCTCCGGCTACCCCCGATCGAGCAAGTTCGGCCGCCAACGATCTGCAGCAACGGGCTAGTCCTCTGTCACGGACAAGCCGCGCCATCAGTTCGAGCGCGGCTCGGACCAACCGGTTACGCGGCGTGTCCGTCGTCTGCTCCTCATAGCAGCAGAAGACCTCTCCTCTTGAGATCAGTTGGCGCGCTTCAGTAGTCAGCAGGTCGATACGTCCGCGAACCCGAGTGAGCGCGCCCTCGCGTTGATGATAGCCGCGAGTAAGATTATGGCGACGCCGCTTTTCAACCGCGTTCACCAGGAGACGAGCCACCAAATCGGGTAGGTCGTCGAGATCGCGGTCGACAATAGCGTCGAAGGCCCCACTCACCCTCGTGAGATCGGAGGCGTAAAGCATCAATAGCCAAAGGTTTCGGACCGGGATGCGGCCTACCCGCCTCTCTCCAACTGGAAGCTCCGCGCCGATTTCCGCCGCCATTACATGAAACCCGCAAGGAGCTTCGTCCGCGCGGACTTCGCAGTTTCGGGGGCGTCGTACCAGTATTCATCAAGAAGCGGGCCGATTTCTGTGTCGACCTTGGCACGGAACCACGCGCGGCCGTCGCGCACCGTCTCGTCAACGTCTGGCGTCACAAACGAGTGCCCGATCCGGAATTGCGGTCCGAGTGAAATAGCCGCGGTGATCTCTGCGTTAAGTGACGCGATCCGGGCTTCGATCTCGGAACAAATGGCGTCGTCGAGGCCACGGCTCGTGCACCACGCGCGCCATCCGGAGCCGAGCCGAGGTTGGAGGTCTAAGAAAGCAAAGCGTCGGCGCAGCGCGAGATCGACGATCGCGAGTGATCGGTCAGCGACATTCATTGTGCCGATCACATATAGGTTGTCGGGCACGTGAACCCGTTCGCTGGGAGCCTTGCGGTAAGCGAGTTCGATCGCCTCTGAGGGCCGACGTTTCGTGCTCTCCAATAGCGTCAGCATCTCGCCGAAAATCTGCGCCGGGTTCCCGCGATTGATCTCCTCAATAACCAGCACGAAGGGACGATCCGGCTCGCTAGAAGCAGCCTCGATTGCCTGCATTAGGATGCCGTCAACGAGAGCTAGCCGTCCGTCGCCGGCTGGCCGCCAACCACGCACGAAGTCTTCATAGGCCAGGGAGGGGTGGAACTGGACGACGCGCAGCCTGGTCCTGGAGGTCTCGCGATCGTTCGAGCCAACGAGCGCGAAGCCGAGCCGCTTTGCGAGCCACGTCTTACCGGTGCCGGGCGGTCCTTGCAGAATTAGATTCTTTTTCGCGCGCCAGCGATCAAATATGTCGGTAAGCTCCTCCTGGGAGAGAAAACATCCGTCAGCGATGATTTCATCAACGGTGTACGACGGCGTCTCTTCCGCCTCCACCAAGTCCGCCTCCGCCTCGACAAGTGTTTCGCTTGCGGCCGGCACTACCTTCGATTTTTGCCCGTACTTCTCAACCCAATACGGTCGCGCCAACCACCATGCAAAGTCCTGCGGTACCCCCCGGAAGACGAAATCCATCAAGCGACGGCCTTCCTCGGTTTCGGCATTAGCTTCAACGATCGTAGTAAGGAAGGTATAGAGGTACCAGTCACGCGGTTTGAAGGGCGGGTCCCACGCGACTTTCACCTTCATTCCATCATTGAGATTCTCGAGAACAGTGCCTGTCGCCTTGATGCGCATGACGGAGACGGGCTGGCCGTGGATATCGAACGGAAGCTTGTATCTTTGAACAAAGGCCGCCTTGATCACGATACGGTCGCCTGGCTTGATGCGGCGGACTAGATCGAGATACCGGTCCTCATATCCGTTCTCCCAGACGCCCTCGGCGATGAAGCGGGGCATTTGATCGCCCTCAGTCCAACTGGCACCGACAAACCAGTAGGACCGTCCCTCGTCATGTTCATCGTCTGCAATATCTGGGGCGGGCACGTCAGCCTCATCCGGCGCAGCAACCGGCCGATTGGCCTCGCGGATGCGGACGTAGAGTTCCCAAGCATTCTCCGAGGTCAGCCTTGCCTCACGGCCCTCCGGCGTTAGAGCCCACAGTCCGCGTTTCGCTCTGCTGACGAGACCAGCTTTTACGAGGAAGAAGCGCGCCCAGTGGACGTCATTTTCGAAGATCGTTTGCGTCCCGTTGACAACAGTCCGCGTGAGATTGTCCTGGGGCACCTCCACCCTCGCCCTGATCCAGGCAGCAGCCTCCGCCGGCCTCATCGGCGTCGGGTCCGTCGAACGAAGGGCGTCAAGCAGGAGAGGAAAATACATCGTTAACCGGTTGCTCTTCTCTTCTGCCATCACACGCCCCCCACTGGTCCGATCGCACTCGCAGAGTGCTATCATGTTCGAAATCGGAACGGACGCTGGCTCGAACGCAAATTGAGATATTTCACGCAAGTTTGTGTGCATAAGCATCTGAGGCCGAGAGCAAACCAGCACCACACGCTGCGCCCGCCTCGATCCAATTTCGTCAGAAGCTTAGCGTGCCGACCGGCGTCGGGGCCCCCTTGCCGATTTAACAACTAGCGATCTTTGGCGGGAGATGCGACCATATCGAACTCCCTAAGTCGGTGACTATGCTCCGCGCGTTTGACAACTAAAACCCGCCAACGTGACAATGCTCCGTGGCGCGTTAACGGGGGGAACGGGATGGCCGAGACATGGGAGCATCTGGCCGGCTTGGTCTGGCCGAGGCTGGTTGCGGCCGCCAAGGCCAAGCAAAAGCTATACTACAAGCAGGTTGGCGACGAGGTGATCCACCGGCACCATCGTGCGGTACGATACGCGCTGGGGCCGATCCAGGATTTTTGCCTGGCGATGCGGTTGCCGCCGCTCACCGCGATCGTTGTCAACAAGGGCAGCCTTCTGCCGGGCGATGGATTCATCGCCCACGACATCGACGACATCGAGACCGCGTTCGACGAAGTGTTCGGCTACGGTTGGGAAAATGTGCCCAATCCCTACGCGAGGTTCAAACCCGACGACTCCGAGAAGGGATTCGCCATCGAGTTGACCAGGAATCCGGATGCCGCCAGGGATATCTATCAGCAAGTTGGGGTGCGCGGCGTGGTTCAGCGCATCTTCAGGCGCGCACTGATGCTGGCCTACGGCGAGCAATGCGCCTTCTGCGGACTTCAGTTCCACGCTGCGCTAGAGGCGGCCCATATCAAGCCCTGGGGCCACAGCGATCGCCAACAACGCCTGGATCCGACCAACGGCCTACTGCTTTGCTCGACCCATCACCGGCTGTTCGACGACCACAGCCTGACGATCGCACCAGACAGGACGATCCATTACTTCGCGACGGCCGAAAACTGGGACTATTCCGACGCCGACCGGATGATCTCGCAGCTGCACGGCGTCGCATTCCGCCTGCCCGAGGCACGCTCGCTCTGGCCGTCAACCAAACGGATCGCCGAACGCGCAGAAATCTTTGGACTTCAGGAACTAACAGCCTAGGGGACCGCCTCCGCCTCCACAAAATACTTCCGGCCCGCGCCCACCTGTCGAATGTGTGACTCCGATGGAAGCGGCCGAACGACTCTCGCTTAATACAGCGGCGAAGCGTATCATAAGACATGCCGACTCACCACCCAGGACTCCGCCCGGTTCTCACGTACAGCGAGCCCGATTTCGGCTATTTGCTGGGAAAGGTTCTGTCGCCTTCTAGGCCGCTTCAGTCGGAAGAGTTTCTGCGGGGCCGTGCGGAACAAATGAGAGGCATTAAAGAGGCCCTTTACGCCCCCGGTAGGCATGTTCTCATCCACGGGTTCCGCGGAGTTGGCAAGTCATCCCTTGCGCAAACCGCAGCGTTTGTCATTTCACTCGGTGCGGACCCGATCATTATAGCATGCGACTCAAAAAGTACTTTCAGCTCGATCATTGCCGATATCTTTAGCGAAGCCTGCAATAAGAATCCCGCTTTTGAGAAACATGTGCGGGAGTCTGGCTGGAGCTTTTCGGTCTCCGGTTTGACGATTGCGGACAAGGTCACCACACAGGAAGGTCAGGCCGGAGCGCCGTCGTCGGTCAACGAAGCGGTGAGGCAAATGCAGTTCCTCTGTGATAACTACGCCAAGTCGCCCGTCGTTGTTGTTGACGAGTTCGATCAACTTAAGGACAAGGACGAGCAGAAGTATTTCGAAGATATAATGAGCGCCCATGGGAGTGCTGATCGCTATTTTCATACGGTCGCGCTGGAGCGCCTGCCATGGGACGCTCGCTTTGAAATCGTAAAGGCAGCTGCGCAAGCATTAGGCATCGAGATTGACGACGATGCCAACATCAGAATTGCGAGAATTAGCGACGGCTTTCCCCATTACGTTCACTTCCTGTCCGAGAAGATGTTCTGGCGTGTTTATCGAAAACGCGACAACGGGACGGTCACATCGGAACTGTTTGAGGAGGCGATGGGAGATGCCGCGTCCGCGATGGAGATGAAGTTGCGCGGTCCGTATGTGAAGGCCACTCAGAAGTACAGTAATGACTACGCGATTATTTTGTGGGCGGCCGCGGACGGTCACGAGTTGAGCAGGCGAAGCATCGATATTTTTGACTCATACAGGCGCATCGTTGCTGAAAAGAAGGCGACCCAGTTAGATCGGCAGCATTTTAATCAGAGGATCAATGCCCTAAAGCAGCCGTCCCACGGCAGCATTCTTATGGGGTCGAGGACCGGGTGGTACGAATTCAGGGAAAAGGTCATTCGCGGCTACGTGCGGCTGAAGGCGGAACAAGACGGAATCGTCCTTGAGGCGGATCACCCTGCCGCGCCTAGGCGAGTGGCCTCAAACAACGGCCGATAGCGCGTCAATGACAACTGGCGAGCAACGCATCCAGATCGGGAGGCAAGTCCTCGACCGGAAGGTGCATCATCAGATCAACGTCAGGGGACCGGCCATCGTGATACATCCCCGCGTAGAAAAGCGCGTCCCCAGACGGGTATGATCGGACGATCAAAGCTCTCGCGTCCTTGATGGGAATGACAAACCGAACTACGAGGCTGCTGGCGCTGTCTTCGATCGATTCGGTGTAGTCACCGGAATCAACTCCGTTCACCGTGAACTTGGGCCCGATGTCTATAACCTCCGACTTGGTCGGAAGCTTCTGATAATCGTTTCGATTCCATCGTAGTTCGAGCTGGATATTGTTGCCGAACGCACAGGCGATCGTGGTTTCACGCGATCCGGTTTCCGACTCGGTTTTCATGGCGAGACCTGTAGGCAAGGCCTCCAGTCTCCACTGCTTCATGCTACTTTCGTCATCGTAGTTGACCCGAAAACGGGTTGCTTCGTCGGTGGACAGCATGCGTATCTTCGACGGCTCCGCGTTGGTCGCTACTGAAAGGAGTTCGCGGGAGGCGCTCATTTCTTTGAGATAGCCATCGATCGCGACCATCAATTCCTGGGAGGTTCGCACGGCGGCGCTTCCAGCGATCGCATTGTCAGCCGAAATTGAAAACTGGTGAAACCCGATATAGCCGGGCCCGATCGCCCGGCTCACGCCCCCGAGAAACGCATATGCGCAGGCGGAGAAGCATTTGGCCGTATCGTGGATGGTTTCGAGACCCGTATCGAGACGCATCTCCCGGATCGCTCGCCCTAGCGCAAGACCGCCCATAAGCGATCCCCCGGTCGAGTTCAGGATGACCACTGCGCCATGTTTGGAGATGCCGTGATCCGTAATCGCGGCGCGAAAGCGCGCATCGGCGTCGAGCGGGATAACGCCGGAGACGATGATGTCGGGGCGTCTGCCATTCGGGACCACCAAAATGGAAAACGGACCATCAGCGGTCGAACTGAAATCAGGTACGGTTTCAATGGTCAGTTCTTGGGAGGGGGCAGGAGACGCCGGCTGGGGCGGGGCCGCGGACGCGGTGACTCCTGGCTGTGGCGGCGCGACGGCGGCCGGGACGCAGGATGCTCGACTGGCCGCGACCACGGCGTCGTTCTTGCGCGCGTCGTGAAGCTCTTCGGCGTAGAAAAATGTGTTGTTTTGGAGGAAGACGGTTCCAATCATTTTCAGATACGGCTTACCGACGAGCGTGCCGAGCCAAGACAGATTTTGCGGAGAAGTGGCGTCGTGAAGCCAATATTGATTGCTGCGCTCATACCGCGCGCCGCTAGCGGCAGTATGCAACACACGCCAATCGGGCCGCTCCACCCTGACATGGATCGCGACGATGGGGTCTTTCTCGATCCGTCCCGTTGGCAGCGGCGTACAGTCCAGCTCCAGGATATTTTGAGCGCGCGCCGACCCGAATGATCCCATCAGCGTCAATGCTGCGACGGCGGCTAGGCCCCGAAATTTCATCTTGCGCAAATCCACTGCTACGCTCCAGCCCATTCTTGGTCGCCGATATCCTCCCCGGCGGATAGGTGATCCGTCACAGTGTTCGCGCGAAGTTCGGGAGGCGACGAACGTTCTTTTCATGGAGAATGCTGTCGTCGAAACACCTTGGCAACCCAGGTCGATGTCGAACCTTAACGAACCGACAGCGCTGGGGCGCGCCGGCAGAAGTTGACAGGGGCTGGCTCCGCGCCACGATCACGCCGCCCTCACCTTCATCGCCGAGTTGACGAACGTCTCGAATACGCGATGCCCGCGGTCGAAGGCGGCTTTCTCGTCGGGCTCTAACCAGATCATCGCGGCGGCGGCGCATGAGCGACAACCGCAGACCAATGCTGTTTGTGGCTAGTCCACAGGCTTGACCCGCCGTCACGTAGTCGCGGGTCCGCCCGCGCGGCGCGTGGCTCGTGCACCGCATGATCGCCATTGTCCCCTTGGTGTAAATAAGCGTGCGGTCTGCTCGCCGATCGGCGCAGCCAAAGCACTGACAATTCTCAGATTGGAGGGGTCAAAGTTCGGGGCTTAGTTACACCATATGGACGCTCATCAGGCTCCACCGAGTTCGTTTCCGCTGCTCACCTCCGATCGCCCGATCATAATGACCAACGGGATCAGCGAACCTGGTGGACATGTTGCGCTGCCCATCGGACCCAAGACGCTTTTCATCGCGTCAAATCGACAGGACATCGTCAAGGATGTTGCCGGGCGAAAGCCCGAGGAATTGGTCGCCTTCGTCAACGATCGCGTGGTGAAGCAGGCGAGGGAATTTGTGCTCGGCATCGACGGCCGTCAGCTACGATTCGTTCAAAATCGATTTGGCGCACGCCTTCCAAGCTCTCCCACTGAAACGAAACGCTTGCCAACGCCCGAGGAATTCGCCGCGACTGAACGGCGCCGATAGATGTCCACGGCACTGGCGGACTGGCAATGCCTAGAGGGCCGGGGTAGTCGGCGCGGGGGCCGTCGTCTCTCGTGGCTTGTCCTCCGTGCGTTCAACCATCCATACCAGAGGTATACCAAAAAGCCCGGCCGTTATTTCTAGGAATGGCGGCAAGCGCCCGCCTCGCGATCTCGTCTTTCTGACTGTCCGCAAAAGCATAGCGAATATGGCACCCATATAACCCTTGAATAAGACGAAAGTGGCATACAGAAAGACCACCGTAAGCGTTTCTCCGACGAGCACATTATCTAGCGTCGCGTCTATCAGCTTTGTAGAAAGCAGCGACGACAGAGATCGCCCGCTATTTGCATTTTCGACCCAGCGCTGTGTCCAATCCTTCTTTTCGATAAGAGCTGAAACGGGGTCGCTTGCGACTATTTTAGGGTCGACCGAGAATCCGGACAGAGTCAAAGCCATTGCTTGATCGCCATTCAGGAGGCTCACGACGAAGTGCCGGCGACTGGTATCGGGTTGATCCATCCGCTCCACTACGGAGAGGACGCTCGCTAGCTCTGGTGGCGTCGTCGTGACGCTCATAGAGCCGTCCACCCATGAGATATGTTTTGGACCAATGATGAAAAGATCAAAATTATCGATACCCTCAGCACTGCGAT
>DASXGX010000084.1:0-63489 GCA_036488815.1 Roseiarcus sp. | reverse complement strand
GTTGCTTCGTGATGGGCGAGGCGGCGGGGACCGCGGCCGACATCGCGCTGGCTTCCGCCGCCCCGCCCGATCGCATCGACGTCGCGCTTCTCCGCTCGCGCTTGGCCGCCAATGGCGCTTATCTAGGTTAGGCGGAGCTTGGGTGCGCCTGCTGGGCGACGGTTAATCATCGAGCCAGGGGTGACGAAAGCGTGACGCTGATCGCTTGGCTCAGGTTCGGCGAACCTGCGGGGACTCTTAGCCGCGATTCAAACGTCAGATTTGATCAACCAGATGACTCTTGCGCCAGTTCCGAAACTCCGCAGTTGTTTCATCATCGGGAGGATAGAGGCCGGGAAGTCTTCGACCGGAATTGACCTGCGCCAAAATCCATTCTTCCAGGATTTCCGTCTCCCGGCCGGCTTCGATGACGGACATCACCATCGCTTGGGGTATCACGACGGCTCCGTCTTGATCGGCCACGATGACGTCGTTAGGGAATACCGCCACGCGGCCGCAGCCGATCGGCTGCTGCCAATCGACAAAGGTCAAATGCGTGACCGATGGCGGGGCGGATATGCCGGCGCACCAAACCGGTAGTCCTGTCTTGCGAACCCCGTCGAGATCGCGCATCGCGCCATCGGTGACGAGCCCGGCGACGCCGCGCCGCACCATCCTAGCGCATAGGATGTCACCGAAGATTCCGGCGTCGCCGATCTCGCCGGAGGACACGACAGCAATGCATCCCGGCGGCATTTCCTCGATGGCGAAACGCGTCGATCGCGGCGACGAGAGCGATTCCGGCGTCGCAAGATCTTCACGCCCCGGGACGAAGCGCATGGTGAAGGCGGGGCCGACAACCCGTGGCTGCTGAGGATCGAGAATCGCCGCCCCCCGCAGCCAGACGTTGCGCAGCCCCTTTTTCATGAGGACCGTTGTGATCGTCGCCGTCGATAGCGAGCGAAGCGCTTCTCGCGTGCTCTCTTCCATCGCATTTCCCCTCAATGATTTCTTGATCATCAAATACTGCGGATGAGACCGCCATCGACCCTGATGACTGAACCGGTGACATAGGACGATCGGACGCTGGCGAGGAACGCGACGACGTCGGCGTATTCCTGCGGTAGACCGTAGCGACCGACAGGAATGTCCGCCGCGCTATTGGCCGCGACCTCTTCGACGGTTCTGCCTTCCCGGGCCGCTTTCGCCTCGTCGAGCGATCTCACCCTGTTGGTCGCGATGCGTCCCGGCGCCACGATATTCACGGTTATTCCATCGCGCGCGACCTCTGCGGAGAGCGTCTTCGACCACGCGACGAGCGCAGAACGCAGACCGTTCGATACCGCGAGATTGGGAATGGGAACGATGACGCCTGACGAGGCGCTGGTGATGATCCGCCCCCAGCCGCGACGGCGCATCGACGGCAACACTCTGCCGGTAATCGCCATGACGGACACGACCATTTTTTCGAAATGATCGATCCATGCCTCGGGCGGCGTATCTGCCGCCAACGAAGGCGGCGGGCCGCCAGTGTTGTTGACCAAGACATCGACCGGTCCAAGGTCGCTTTCAATTGCGGCGATCTGCTGGTCGATGGTCGAACGATCTGCGAGATTCCATGTAAGGGAGACGGCCCGACTTCCCGCTTGCTCGACCGCCTTCTGCACCGGCGCAAGAGCCGCGGCGTTCAGATCCGCCAACGCGATCTTGCATCCCTCGCGCGCAAGGCCCGCCGCGATGGCGCCGCCTAGCCCTCCTGCGGCGCCGAAAACGAGGGCGACCCGATCCTTGATGCCCAAATCCATGGTGGTCAAACCCTCATCCGCTGATCGCCAATCACGGGATCAACTGCTACCCGCTCGAGGGCTAGGACGTCGTATAAGTTTGACTTATGTTGGTGTTGGCGACGGTTCAGGCGGACTTCCGGATTTGTTCGCCCACGGCTATCGATGGCGTCAGCCAGGGTGCGAGAGCGCCGACCATGGGCATGATCTCGCTCGCCAGCAGCCCGGCGGTGAAATCGGCGGTCTCTCGCGGCAGCCGCGCGAGTTCGCGTACGCGCGAGATCAGCGACAGGCGACGCTTGAAGCCCGGCCCAGGCAAGGGAAGGCAGATGAAATTCCGAACGAGATCGCCGGCTTCATAGATGCATAATGGCGTCGTGATCGCCCACGCTTTGCCTTTGGCGACGGTCGCGGCGACGCCGAACGGCGTATCGAACTCATAGGCCCGCGGAAGCTCGAGGCCGAGACGGCGTAGGTGGCGATCGATCGCCACACCCATCTTGCGACGCGGATGATAGCGGACGAAGGGGAGCGTCCGACTGAGTTCGGTGAGACCCTCGACGTCGGCAGGTGCCGGGGTTCCCGGTGGCGCGATCATCAGATGCGGCTCTTCGAGCAGCGGCCAGCTTTCAAGCCCGTCGAGAAAGTCGAATTCGTCGACCCCCAGCAGAATGTCGAGTCTGCGACCGAGGATGTCGTCGACATGGGACGACGTCAGCCCGGATGAAAAGGAAACATGATCGCAGGACCGAAGAAGGTGATCGGGCAGCCGAGGAACAAGCAAGCGTGAAAAAGAATCGATCAGCCCGACACGGATCAAGGGAAGCCTGCCGCGCCTAACCTCCTGCAGCAGAGGCGCGATCTGGCGCGCGTCAGCCAGCAGCGCGCTGGCGCGTTGGCGCAACACGACGCCGCTCAATGTCAGACCAAGCGGTCTCACTTCGCGATCGAACAAGCTCGTCTTGGTGCGCAGCTCCAGATCGTTGACCGTCTGCGACACAGCCGATTGAGTCAGACCCAGCGCCCGCGCCGCCGCCGACATCGTCCCATGATCGCAGACGCTCAGAAAGACCTCTAGCGAGCGGAGTTCGAAAGGCAGTTCAGCCATTGGATGCGCCCCACATTACCAAAACTTATGGTACACACAAACCAAGCGCCGTGTAGCCTTCCTGAAAAGCGTTGGACAGAGCGCGGCCCAGCTTGCAGGGGAGGAAAGAAATGTACGGAAAACATCAGGCGTTGCGCCTCGGATTGGCGGTTTCGGCGTTGGCGATAGCGTCATCGCTCGCGCACGCTGACGAATATGTCGACAAAGCGAAGGCGTATATCGCTTCGATCACGACCCCCGGCGGCGCTTGGACGGGACCGACGAGCGGCCCGAAAGCGCAGGGCCACAAGCTCGTCGTCTTCGTCAATTACGACCAGCGCAACAGCGGTGGGCGAGCCGTTGGCGAGTTTGCCGGCGAAGCCGCCAAGATCATGGGGTGGGACTATCGCGTGCTCGATGGCCAGGGAACCGTGTCCGGCCAGACCGCGGCGCTCAATCAAGCAATTGCTCTGAAGCCCGACGGCATCATTCTCGGATCGGTGGACGCGCTCGAGCACAACCCCGAGATTACGCAAGCCGTCAATCAAGGAATCAAAGTCGTGTCGTGGCACTCAGGCACGACCGCGGGCAAGATCGCAGGCTCGCCGATCTTCGTCAACGTGACGACTGACCCGACGGAGGTCGCCCGCGCGGCCGGTTTGTATGCGGTGGCGGATTCCAACGGCGCCGCAAAGGTCGTGCTGTTCACCGACAGCGCCTATCAGATCTGCGTCACCAAGACGAACGCCGAGAAGGCGGCGATCGAGGGATGCAAGACCTGCCAGGTTCTGGCCGTCGAGGACACGCCGCTCGCCGAAGCTTCGACCCGCATGCCCCAGCTGACCGCGACGCTTGTTGCAAAATACGGCGACAACTGGACCCACTCGATCGGCATCAATGATCTCTATTTCGACTATATGGCTCCCTCGCTCCAGGCCGCCGGCGTCGCCGGCGACGGCAAGCCGAGGAACATCTCGGCGGGCGACGGTTCCGAATCTGCCTTCCAACGCATTCAGTCCGATCAGTTTCAGATCGGCACCGTCGCCGAGCCGCTGCGGCTGCACGGCTTTCAGACCATTGACGAACTGAACCGGGCTTTCGCCGGCGACCCTCCAAGCGGATATGTTGCGCCGGTTCATCTGTTTACGCCCGCCAACGTCAAGAGCGATCGCGGCCCCGGCGGCATCTACGATCCCTCAAACGGCTACGAGCAGGTCTATCGGAAAATCTGGGGCAGACCGGCAGCCTGAGCGGCGTTGCGACGGAGCCGCCCAGGTTCGGGCGGCTCAACCACGCCCAGTTGAAACTCTCGACAAGTTCTCAGAGGACCGAAATGGCGGATTTTGAAGCGCCCCAATATTCAAAGAACATGCGCCTGATCGGCCACAGCGACCAAGGCGGACGTCCTGACGCCGTGCAGGTCATGGTCGAAAGAGGGTTCGCCTATGTCGGCCATCTCTTCTCGAACGGCGTGAGCGTCATCGACGTCCGAGATCCGCGAAAGCCTGCGTTCGTGGAATTCATCCCCGCACCGCCGAACACCTGGAACCTTCATCTGCAGGCACATGAAGATCTGCTCCTTGTCGTCCACGCCAAGAACATGTGGGCGCAACCCGATCTCGCCGATGAACGCAATTACTATCGCGCCAAGACTGCGGACATTCATGCCCACGCGCGGACGTCGGAAGACGCCGCCTGGTCCGCCGGCATGGCCGTCTATGACATTTCCAAGCCCGGCCAGCCCAAGAAAATTGGCTTCATGCCCATCAAGGGCGGCGGCCTTCACCGCATTTGGTATGTCGGTGGACGCTGGGCTTACGCCTCGGCCTTCATCGAAGGCTTCAGCGACTACATCATGATCACGATCGACATGTCCGACCCAACGCAGCCGCGCGAGGCCGGCCGGTTCTGGTTGCCGGGCATGAACCTTGCCGCTGGGGAGACGCCCAAGTGGCCATCTGCGTCGGGACGCTATGGGTGTCACCATCCGATCGTCGCGGGCGACGTCGCGTATTGCAGCTGGCGAGACGCGTGCCTCGCAATCGTCGATGTCAAGGATCGGTCGGCGCCGAAATTGATTACCCACCGGATCTGGTCCGAGAGCCTGGGCGGGGCGACGCATAACGCGCTTCCCCTGCCCGACCGCAATCTTCTGATGGTTCTCGACGAGGCCACCCTCGACAACATGGAGGACGGCTACAAGCCGATCTGGATCTTCGACATCAAGGACCAGGCGAATCCGCGCTGCTTATCGACTCTGCCGGCGCCCTCGGACCGGAACTACGTCGAGGTCGGCGGCCATTTTGGCCCGCATAACATCTACGAGAATCGCCCCGGCCATTTTGTGAGTTCGGATCTCGTATTCACGACCTATCAGAACGCCGGCGTGCGCGTATTCGACATCAAGAACCAATACGCTCCGACAGAAGTCGGCGCGATGGTCGTGGCGGCGCCCAAACGCCTCGTCGATCCCAGACCCAACCGGCCTCTCGTGCTCCATGCCGCCGACGTATTCGTCGACCGCGACGGTCTCATCTATGCGACCGACTTCAGCGTCGGCCTCTACATCATGGAGTTCGGAGGCTGACCGCGAGACGGCGCCGGCGCAACGGCCTTGCGCTCGGGAACGTTTGAAACGCGGGTTGCTGTCTGGAGAAGACGATGTCGACAAGGAGCTCTGACCCTGCAGTGGTCGATGCCACGCCGAATGCGGCTGCCGTGCTCGCCGTTCGAAATATATCCAAACGCTTCGGCGGCACGCAGGCGCTGCGAGACGTTAGTCTCGAACTGGAAAGCGGCAGCGTTCTTGCGCTGCTGGGCGAGAATGGCGCGGGCAAATCGACTCTGATCAAGATCCTTGCGGGCGTCCATCCGCCCGATAGCGGGCAAATTTTCTACCGGGGCGCGGCGGCCTCGGCGGCCAAGCTTCCGATCGCCTTCATTCATCAAGACCTCGGCCTCATCGAATGGATGACTGTGGCCGAGAACATTTGCCTTGCACTCGGCTATCCTCGCCGCATGGGCTTGATCCATTTCGGCGACATGCGCGCACAGGCGAGGCGCGCCTTGCAACAGCTAGGCGTCGCCATCGACCCCGACACTCGCATCGAGGATTTGACCCGGACCGAGAAGGCGTTGGTCGCTGTTGCACGCGCGCTCGCATCGAACGCCGAGATCGTCGTGATGGACGAGCCGACGGCAAGCCTGCCTGCCAACGAGGTCAAGCGAGTCTTCGCGGGTATCGAGCGCCTTCGCAGCGCAGGCGTCGCCGTTGTCTATGTGTCGCATCGCCTGGACGAGGTCTTTGAGATCGCCGACCGTATGGTCGTGCTTCGGGATGGCCGGGTCGTCAGCCAAAGCCGGGTGGATGCGATCTCGCCTCAAGACGTGGTCATTCAGATTGTCGGCCGCGCGCCATCGCAGATGTTTCGCCGCCCGAAGCTCACAGTGGGATCGCCTCGCATGAGCATCTCGCGCCTCGCCCTCGATGGCGTAGGTCCGTTCACTTGCGACTTCAATCGTGGCGAGGTCGTCGGCCTCGTCGGGCTTCGCGGCGCCGGACATGACCTCATCGGTCAGGCTTTGTTCGGCCTCGCGCCGGTAATCGGAGGCGACATCGTCCTCGATGGCGAGCGCATCGCCCCGAAATCGCCGGGAGAAGCGATGAGCGCCGGCATTGAGCTCATCTGGGGCGACCGCAACGACGGCTCAATCGTGCCCGTGCTTTCGGTCAAGGAGAATATGTTTCTCAACCAGACCGTCGCCGGCCTGACGCCGTTTTCCTATGTCGCGCCGCGACAGGAGGATCAAATTGCGTTGGAGCTCGGAAGGAAGGTCGGGTTGCGGCCGAACCGTCCGGACCTTCCCATTGAAGCGCTCTCGGGCGGCAACCAGCAGAAGGTCGTCATCGGGCGCTGGCTCAATCTGAAGGGCAAGGTCTACATCTTCGAGGATCCTACCGCCGGCGTCGATGTCGGCGCAAAGGCCGACATTTATCAGCTCTTCAATGTCGCGCTCGAGGCCGGCGCGGCGATCGTCATCGTCTCGACCGATTTTGAAGAAGTCGCCAATGTTTGCCACCGCGCGCTCGTCTTCGACCGTGGCCGAGTCGTCGCGGAATTGTCTGGCGACGATCTGACCGTCCCGTCGCTTCTCGCCGCGGCGTCCGCCGGCGAGGCGTTTTCGCATTCTCAAAAGGCGGAATCCCATGCAATCCCTTAAATCGCGAGCTTTGGAGCCGACCAGATCGGAGCTGGCGGCGATGTCGACGAGCAAGGCGCTGTTGCGGCTAGCGCCCGTCTACGGACTTCCGCTTCTGGCGATCGCTCTGGCGGTAATCTTCTCAATCCTGCTGCCAACATCCTTTCCCACGATGTTCAACGTTCGCTCGATCCTGAGCGATAAGGCCATCGTCGCAATGCTCGCCCTCTCGGCGATGCTGCCGATGATCGCAGGACGCATCGATCTCACGATCGGCTACGGCATCGTTCTGTGGCACATCCTCGCGATCAGCCTTCAGACCGTTTATGGCTTGCCTTGGCCCGTCAGCGTCATGATCGTGCTCGGCTGCGGACTTCTCGCCGGCCTCGTCAACGGCGTCCTCGTCGAGGTCGCGCAGATCGACTCGTTCATCGCGACGCTCGGGACGGGAACGGTTCTCTATGCGCTGGCCCTCTGGCATACCGACGGTCGGCAGGTGATCGGCGCGCTGCCGACAGGCTTTCTGAACATAAACGCTCTGTTCGTCTTCGGCCTGCCGATCACTGCGTTCTATGTGCTGGGGCTTTCGATTGTTCTTTGGCTGATAACCGAGCGCCTGCCCCTCGGGCGGCAGCTCTACGCGATCGGAGCAAGCCCAAAGGCCGCGGCGCTCAACGGAATTCCCGTGCGTACCTACGTCATTCTCAGCTTCGTGGCTTCGGGATTTCTCACAGCTTGCACCGGCGTGATCCTCGCCTCCAAGCTGCGTATCGGTCAGGCGGGCGTCGGGTTGGAATTTTTGTTGCCGGCGCTTGTCGGGGCCTTCCTCGGCTCGACAACGATCAAACCCGGACGCGTCAATGTGTGGGGAACCATCGTCGCCGTGCTCGTGTTGGCGATCGGCATTGCCGGCATCCAGCAACTCGGAGGCCGGTTCTATGTCGAGCCGCTGTTTAACGGCGGCACCCTGATCATCGCGATCGCCCTTGCGGGATATGCGCAGCGAAACAAGCGTAGTGCGAGAGCAAAAGTCGCGAGTGAGTCTTAGCGTCATCTCACGACGCTTGGATTCGTCCCGCATATCACCGAGCTATGGCGAAGCCAGCGTCCAATTGCCACAGCTGTGTCGCTGGCCTTGTCATGTCTCGACGGAGCCCGCTGATCAAGGGCGAGATTCCCCCTATCATGTCGGCTTCCTTCGCATCGCCTCTTCAACGACGTGCGACGATCCGCTCCAGGGCTTCGGCGCCCGCCAGCACCTTCCAGTCGGAACCGTTGGCCCCGATCACCATCAGCCCGGCTCCCAGCTCATCCGGCGCATCCATCGGGATGGTGGCTGCGCAGCCGTCGAGGACGTTGACCGCCGAAGGGTTGCGCAGGATCAGCGCGTTCAGCCG
This sequence comes from Roseiarcus sp., assembly GCA_036488815.1. GTDB lineage: Bacteria > Pseudomonadota > Alphaproteobacteria > Rhizobiales > Beijerinckiaceae > Roseiarcus. The sequence continues at coordinate 55,042 of DASXGX010000084.1, read as the reverse complement.
GTCGAAATCGGACTCGACCTCGGCGATCAGCGGCGCCGTGATGGCCGCCGTCGGTGAAATCAGCACATCGAAAGCCCGGGCCATATCGTTGAAATCCAAACAGGCTTCGCGGCGGAGGACCAGGGCCTCGTCTCGTTCTTGCTGCGAGAACGTCCCGCCGGAAATGATCCGGCGATAGACCTGCGGGTCCCCTTCGGTCTCCAAAGCCTTTAGCCGGGACTGGTGAATGGCGAAGGCCTCCGTCGCGACCAGGATGCGGTTGACCCTACCCGCCTCGCCCAGGCTGGGGATGTCGACGGGCTCGAGCACGGCCCCGGCATCGCGGATCGCCCTGAGCGCGGCTTCGAAATCGGCCGAGATCTGGGCGTCCAGCCCGTCGGTCGAGAGGGTGCGGACGATGCCGACGCGAAGGCCGGCAACGCCGACGAGCGCAGGCGGCCGCGATCCGGCGCTCAGAATCGCATAGATGTCGGCGCATTGGGCGATCGTCGGCGCGATCGGACCGATGCTGTCATAGACCGAGGTCAGGCGGCCGTCCGCATGGCGGCGAGCCGCCCAGCCCTACCGAGTCTTCGCCTTCGATCGGCCCGGATTTGGCTATAGCGAACGTCCACACTCGACGGTTTGGACGGCGCTCGATTTCGCGGAGGATGTGTCAGCGCTGGCTCTGCTCTCTGGCTATTACCTCCCCGCCCTCCGTTCGATTCTTATTCACTGCTGGGGTCAATGTCGGACGCCAAAAAGGCATATCAGAACCGAAACTGGCTCCGTCCGGCGATTCCGGGATATGGAGCGCAGCCATCCGATTACGCGGCGGCGGTGCGATCGTTATGCGCATTCCAAAGCGCCATGCCATACCTTCCCCCCTCGGCAATCTCGCGAAGAAGGAGCCTCCAATCATGGCTGACGTCACGCCCACTCCTGCCATCAAGACGGTCCCCAAGCCCCGCGACCAGCACCTCAGGGACATGGCCGACTGCATCCGGTTTCTTTCCATGGACGCCGTCCAGCAGGCCAAGAGCGGCCATCCCGGCGCGCCCATGGGCATGGCCGACATCGCGACCGTTCTCTACAAGGACTTCATGCAGTTCGATGCGGCCGATCCGCATTGGTTCGACCGAGACCGCTTCCTGCTGTCGAACGGCCACGCTTCGATGCTGCTCTACAGCCTGCTCTACCTGACCGGCGTCAAGGATATGACGCTCGACGAGTTGAAGCGGTTCCGCCAGATCAACAGCAAGACCGCCGGCCACCCCGAATACAAGCACGCCGACGGTATCGAGACGACGACCGGCCCGCTCGGCCAGGGCGTCGCGAACTCGGTGGGCTTCGCCCTATCCGAGCGCATCCTGAACGCCAAGTTCGGCGACGACCTATGCAAGCACTGGACCTACGTCTTCATGGGCGACGGCTGTCTGATGGAGGGCATCAGCCAGGAGGCGATCTCCATGGCGGGGCACTACAAGCTCGGCCGCCTCATCGCCTTCTGGGACAACAACTCGATCACGATCGATGGCGCGACCAATCTCGCGGTCTCCGACAACGAGGTTGAGCGGTTCCGCGCCTCCGGTTGGCACGTCCAGGAGATCGACGGCCACGACACCGACGCGATCCGCGACGCCATCGCCGCCGCCCGCGCGGTGACGGACAAGCCGTCAATGATCGCCTGCAAGACCATCATCGGCTTCGGCTTCCCGACCAAGGCCGGCACCCAGAAGGCCCATAGCGACGCCCCCGGCGAAGAGGAAATCGCCGGCGCGCGGAATATCCTCGGCTGGGATTCGCCCCCGTTCGTGATCCCCGAGCATCTGCTACGGGAGTGGCGCGAGATCGGCGCCAAAGGCCGCGGGGCCCGCATGGCTTGGGCCGAACGCGTCAAGGCGGCGCCCGCCGAACTCCGTTCCGAGTTCGAGCGCCGGAACGACGGGAAATTGCCCGTCAACTGGAAGAAGGCGATCGCGGCGGCCCGCGCCGAGTTCATCGCGAGCAGCAAGGATATGGCGACCCGTTCGGCCAGCGGCGCCGTGCTCGACCATCTCGCCGCCGCCATCCCGGAACTGCTGGGAGGTTCCGCCGACCTGACGCCCTCGAACAACACCAAGGCGAAGGGGATGGTCGAGATCAAGCCCGGCGAATACAACGGTACTTACATGCATTACGGCGTGCGCGAGCACGGCATGGCCGCGGCCATGAACGGCATCGCGCTGCACGGCGGCCTGATCCCCTACGGCGGCACCTTCCTGTGCTTCTCGGATTACTGCCGCCCGGCCATCCGCCTCGCGGCCCTCATGCAGATCCGGACGATCTTCGTCATGACGCATGATTCGATCGGCCTCGGCGAGGACGGCCCCACCCATCAGCCGGTCGAGCAACTCGCGGCGTTGCGGGCCATCCCGCACCTCGCGGTCTATCGCCCTGGCGATCCGGTCGAGACCGCCGAGTGCTGGGAGCTGATTTTGGATACGCCTCGGCAGGCGGCGCTCATCGCCCTGTCCCGCCAGACGATGCCGCTGCTCCGTCGCGAACCCGGCGCCGAGAACAAGTCGGCCAAGGGCGGTTATGTCCTGCTCGAGGCCGAGGGCGGCGAACGCAAGCTCACCATCCTGGGCACCGGCTCAGAACTCCATCTCGCGGTCGAGGCGCGGGACGTTCTCCAGAAGGAGGGCATCCCGACGGCGGTTGTCTCCATGCCATGCCGCCTCCTGTTCGAAAAACAGGACGCCGGCTACAAGAAGGCGGTTCTCGGCGCGACCCGTGCGCGTGTCGCTGTGGAAGCGGCAGTCGAGATGGGCTGGGACCGCTACATCGGCCCTGAAGGGCGCTTCGTCGGCATGCACGACTTCGGCGCCTCCGGCAAGGGCGCCGACGTCTACAAGAAGTTCGACATCGACGCCGAGGCGGTGGTGCGCGCCGCGCACGAAACACTGGCGGAGGTTGCCGCCCTCTGACATCGCCCGCACGATCACGATCCTGATGCTGGCGGTCGTTCTTGCGGCTGCCGGCGCAGGCCTCCATGAGGCGGCGAGGCTGGGATCGCGACCTGCACGATCACTCGCAGATGCGATAGTTTGGCGTGGCGCCATGCATGCCGGAGTCGAAATGCAGATGGTTTTCGTGAGCGGGATCCGATCCCGGTCCGAGGACCGTGGTGAAGTAGCCGCAAGCCGTCGTCCGCAAAGCGCGGAGGAGGTCGGGCCCCCGCGGAATATCGGTCTCTTGCTGCTTCACAAAGACGCGGCGATTGTCCGCCAAGACAAACGCGACGATGTCGATCGCGTCCCCTTTGGCGTGCTCGCTCGGGATCGCGCCCGGCTTGTCGTACCGCGCCCGGCAGGCGAAGGCCCCTGCGGCCTCGATCTGGGTCAACTTCTGGCCGGTGTAGGCAAGGGCCAGCGGCGCGCCAACATCGCGCACCCAGCCGCTGAACTGCCGGCCGAAACTGCACAACATGGTAGGTTTGCCGGAGATGCCGACGTCCCCGAAAGGTGTCGCGACGGTTGCAAGTTTGATCGCGCCAGAGAGCTGGCAGCCCTCCTCCGTCACAGCGCCCGGTTGCTCGAAGACAACGCCTTTGGAAGTTAGGTCGGAGACGCATTCGTCGTAGTCGGACGCGGTCATACTGCTTGTCGAAACGAGCGTCTTGGCGTTCTTGCTGTTTGCGGCAGGCTCGCTGGCGACCGATCCGGCGCCACTCGCCGCGGAGGCAATCGAGGTTGAACCCGGTCGAGGCGCCCCGCCGCCCGCCACGGTCGGCGCCGGCGCAACAGGCGAGTCCTGGTCCTCGAATTTCACAATCGCGCCAGGGCGCACCATGGAGGCCAATTCGACCGCATCCCAGTTCGTCAGGCGGATGCAGCCATGAGACGCCGTCTTTCCGATGTTCTCCGGATTCGGCGCGCCATGAATTCCATACGAAGGAGCCGTCAGATCTATCCAGACTAGGCCGACCGGGTTGTTCGGCCCCGGTCTGACGGTCAATTTCCGACTGACGTTGACTTCCTTCCAGTGGAATTTGGGATCGTAGTGAAAATCCGGATTCCAGTCGACGCGCGTCACCTTGAAGTCGCCGCTCGGCGCGGGCTTTTCCTCACTGCCGATCGTCGCAGGATAGAAGGCGAGGAGCTTCCCATCCTTGCCATAGGCGCGCACGTCGCGCGCCGGCTTGTCGACGATAATCGTCGCCGCCGCGCGCGCACCCGGCGCCTCCCCATCCTTGGGCGGCTGAACTTCGACGCCGTGGCGCGTCGATTGCAACGGCATGGCAGGCACATTCGCCACGACGATTTCGGCGCCGGCGCGGCTGAAATCGGAGCGCGGGTTGAGCTTGCGCAGCAAGGCTTCGCTCATGTGGAATTTTTCGGCGAATTCCTGGAGCGGGCTGGTATACGAAAGTCCTGGGAGCCCGGCCATCGCCACGAGATTTTCCGGTATCTGCTTCTCAAACGGACCGGCGACGTCCTCTCCTGAAATCGTATAAGCCTTGATGACCGGCTCGGATCCGGTCGAAGCCAGGGCGCTCCAAGTCTCGGCGTCGAGCTTTCCGGTGTCGCGCAGATTGTTCGCCTGCTGGAAGGCTCGCAAGGCTCGCCGATAATTATCGCCATCTTCGCCATCGATTTCGCCGGGCGAGAAGTGCGCTCGATCGAGAAGCGCCTCGGTTTTGGCGATCAGCGGCGAGGCCGATTCGTCCTCGCCGTTCGGCGCGGCGGCGTTGACCGAGGCAGCCGTTACCGGCGCTACGTCCCGAGACTTGGGAGCAGCGAGGGTGGGAAAGGCCGAAAGCGCGGCGACAGGTATCGCCAAGAGCGGACGGATCATCAGCAATCAACGCGTCCCCAATCGGCTTGTTCCCTGCGCGGCATAGGCGCGGAGCGCAGTTGGCGACCGCCGGCGGCGCGCCCTGCCTGCCGAGAGCGGCGACTCTCGTCGGGCGCCGGCTAGACGCCGATCGCCGCCTTGAGCTTGGCGGCCGTCAACGGCAGTTCGCGCAAGCGCTGTCCTGTCGCGTCCGCGACGGCATTGGCGATCGCGGCGGCGGCGGGCCCCTGTCCCGCCTCGCCAGCGCCCAGGAATGGCAGGCCCGGGCGATCGATGATGTGGACCTCGACGCTATCTGGCGCGCTGTGGAAGCGCAGAATTGGATAGGTCGCCCAGTCCACTGATGTGATGCGAGTCTCATCGAAGCTGACGCTCTCATACAGCGTCCAGCTCGACGACTGCAGGATCGCGCCCTCGATCTGGTTGCGCACGCCATCGGGATTGACGACCTGCCCTGCATCGACCGCCGAAACCGCGCGCTTCACCCGGATGCGGCCGGACTCGCGCTCGGTCTCGACTTCCATCGCGATGGCGCAATAGGCGGCGAGGTTCTTGTAGCGTGCGAAGGCGAAGCCGTAGCCGAGACCGTTCTCCGGCTTGCCGCGCTTGTCCCAGCCAAAGCGCTCGGCGGCAAGCTTGACCACGTCACGGGCGCGGGAGTCTTCGAGATGTTTCAGACGGAATTCGACCGGGTCGGCCTTTGCGGCGAACGCCAGCTCGTCCATGAAGCTCTCGATTGTGAAAACGTTCATATAGGCGCCGAGCGAGCGCATCGCCGAGACACGCAGAGGCATGTCCGGCAAGAAATGATGCATCACCTCCGCATTTGGAAAGACGTAGAGCGGGATGGCGTTGCGGTCCCCGCCTCCTTCGGGCAGCGGCAAGGGCTGCGGCGGCGGCACGGGAAAGGGGTTCGCCACATGCTGGGCGGGAAGAAGGGAGCCCGCCGAGCCCGGCCGCATCGAATGTGTGTTGCTCCAGACTTCGTAGCGCCAGTCTGCGACCCTGCCTATCGCGTCGAGCCCGGCCGAGACTTTCGTCACCATAGCCGGTCCAAATGGCTCCCATGCGTGTTCCTGCTCGCGCATCCATTGCAGGCGGATGGGCGTGCCGGGCATGGCCGCGGCGATCAGAGCCGCGTCCGCGGCCGCATCGTCGGCGCCGTTATGGCCGTAGCAGCCCGAGCCCTCCACATGGATGCAGCGCACCTTGTCCGGCGGCAGCCGGAGCATCTCGGCGATCGCGGCCCGATCTGGATAGACGCCCTGAGTGTGGGTCCAAACGGAAACGACGCCGTCAACGAGTTGCGCCACCGCACAGGAAGGCCCGATCGAGCCATGCGACTGATAGGGACGCGAATAGCTGGCTTCGAGGGTCGTTACTGCGGGCCCCGAAGGCTGATGGTTGTCGAGGATCTTCAGGTCCCGCGAGGGTAGAGCGACGATGACGTCAGCGAGATCGCCATGGGTCGGAAGCTTCGCCGTCTCGTCCCATTCCGCCGAGGCGGCCAGCGTCCGCATCGCCTTGATCGCCTGGAACTCGCGCGTCGCCACCACGGCGAGGAAATTGCCGTCGCGGATCACCTTGACGACGCCCGGCGTCTTAGCCGCCCCCTCGATATCCGCGGATCTGAGTTGCGCCCCATAGCTCGGCGGGCGCACGACGCGGGCATGCAGCATGCCAGGCAGCCTCATGTCCTGCACATACGCCGCGCCCCCCGTGACCTTGGCAGGAATGTCGACGCGATGCATCGGCGTGTTCAGGACCTTGAACGTCGCTGGGTCGCGCAGCTTCGACACAGGCTGCGCCCGCACATGCTGGATGGTTTCACCGACGAGCGCCCCATAGGCGAGACTGCGCCCATCGGGCGCGGTGACGACCCCGTTCTCGGCTTTGAGCTCGTCCGCCGGCAGGTTCAGCCGGCGCGCGGCCTCGGCGATCAGCAGTTCGCGCATTTGCGCCGCGGCGTTGCGGATGGCGGCGCCGCTGTCCTGCATCGAATGGCTACCGGCGGTGTAGCCCTCATTCGGCGTGCGGCTGGTGTCCGCCGTGACAATCGTCAACCTCTCCACCGGCAGGCTGAGTTCCTCCGCCGCCACCTGAAGCAGGGCGGTCTTGACGCCTTGACCCAGTTCGGCCTTGCCGGTGAATACCGTGACGGCCTCGTTCGGCTCGAGGCGGATCCAGGAATCGAGATAGGGATCGACGGCGAGACTGCCAGGCAGCTTCGGCGCGGCGGCGCCGGTCGGCGTCTCCGCAGCCTGCTGCGCGAAGCCCGAGCGCACAGGGAGAGAGAAGCTGACGACGAGCGAGCCCGCGCCTTGAATAAGCGAGCGGCGCGAGATTGGCCGGAGCGGCGCGCTCATCAGATCGCTCCCTTGGCGGCCGCCGCCTGCATCAGCTCGGCCGCGCGATGCACGGCTTTCAGGATGCGCATATGCGTGCCGCAGCGGCAGAGATGCGGCTCGAGCGCGCGCCTGATCTCGCCATCGGACGCCCTCACGTTCTTCTGCAGCAGCGCTTGGGCGCGCATCATCATGCCGGCGATGCAGTAGCCGCATTGGGCGGCCTGTTCCTCGATGAACGCTTGTTGGATCGGCGCCGGCTTTTCGATCGCGCCCAACCCCTCGAGCGTCGTCACCTTGCGACCTTCGAGCAGCAGGATCGGCGTGACGCACGAAAATATCGCCTCGCCGTCGACCATCACCGTGCAGGCGCCGCATTGGCCGAGGCCGCAGCCGTATTTGGCGGCGTTGAGTTCGAGATGATCGCGCAGCACATAGAGCAGCGGCGTATCGGGATCGCCGTCGACGCTGTGGGTTTGACCGTTGACGGTGAGTTCGACCATGACTCGCTCTCAGTGGCTCGTGGCTGCAGTTTGCCTTGCGTCCGAGGAAGGGTTCGCCGCGACCTCGCCATCCCGCGCCTCCCGAATTTGCGCGGGGAGATCGCTCCAGGCCGGCTTGGCGCTGAACCTCGATCGCAGATAGGAAGTCAGCGCGGCGATTTGCGTATCCGTCAGGATCGCTCCGAAGCCCGGCATGATCGGCGCCCGGACGGCGTCGGCCGCCGGCAAGCCGGCCAGGAGGATATTGAGGAGGTTGCGCGGGGTCTCGCCGTTGATCGCCGTCGATAGCGCGAGGTTGACGCCGCCGTAAGGCGCGGGACGGCCGCTCTCATGGCAAGATGCGCACGCGCTCGCATAGATCGCGGCGCCCGCGCCCCCTGCCGCTTGCGGCGGCGGCGCGGCCTGACTGCCGGCCGATTGCGGCTTGCCGCCGGAGCCGAAGGGCTCGGCGTCAGCGGCGAGTCTCTCGCCCTGCCGGCGCCGTTCGGGCGCCGGTTCGCCCATGAGGGAGGCGACATAGACCGCGATCGCTCTCACATCGGAGTCCGGAACGGAGGCGAGATTGTCCGCCACCGGCGCCATCGGGCCGCGCGCCACGCCGTGCAGACCGTGCCAGCCCCGCCGCAGATAGCCATAGAGCGCATCGGCGTCCCAAGGGACGGACGCGGGCGAGGAGGCGTTGATGGGGAAGGCGCGCCAGCCCTCCGCCTCGCCGCCGGCGAAGGCTTCGCCTCTCTTCTCCGCGCCGAACAGGTTACGTGGCGTATGGCAGGCGCCGCAATGGCCGACGCCCTCGACGAGATAGGCGCCCCTGTTCCAAAGATCGTCGTGCGCGGGATCAGGCTTGAACGGCCCTCGCCGCAAGAAGAGGAGGTTCCAGCCCGCGAGCACTGGCCGCTGATTCAGGGGGAACGGCAGCCGGTTAACCGGCGCCGCTGCGTGAGCGGGCTGGCGGGTCATGAGAAATGCGTAGAGGGCTTCGTCGTCAGCGTCCGACACCAATGTGAAGTGGTCGTAGGGGAAAGCTGGATAGAGATAGCGACCCTTGCGATCGACGCCCTCGCGCATGGCGCGGCGGAAGGCGTCTTCCGACCAGCGGCCGATGCCGGTGTCGGGATCGGGCGTGATGTTGGTCGAATAGACTACGCCGACCGGCGTCGGCAGCGGCAGTCCGCCCGCGAAAGGCTGGCCGTCAGGCGCCGTGTGGCAGGTGTTGCAGTCGCCGAGAGCAGCGAGATTGGCGCCCTTTCGCACCAGCTCAGGATCAAAGCGAGCCAGTCGGCTCGGATCGATCGGCGCGATCTCCGGTTTCCATATGAAGGCCATGGCTGCGCCGCCGAGGGCGACGAACGCTGTGGCGGCAGTTCCCGCGATCGCCGTCGAACGTTTCATCGGCCATACGTCCCAATCCAAACGACGATGTCGCCAGCCATGTCGATGATAGAACGGCAAGCCTATCGGCCGCGAGGCGCCCTCTCTAAATCGTGAGGGAGTTCCTTCGCGACGCGCCGTCCTCCAGTGTCTCCGCGACGAGGCGCCAAAGGGGCACGGTCTCGCGCTTCGATGTCAGATCAAAGCAGTATATCGCATTTCGTGGAGAGCCCGCTTCGGCGCTGAACCACACTTAGGGAGATCCTCGCCGTCTCCACGCAGAGCGATTTTACGGTCAACCCCGCGCTCGTCGCCGTTCGGACTGCTCACCGCAGGCGCAACCAAACGCCCGGTGGCGCGTTTGTTCGTTCATCCCAAGGAGATCCCCAATGGCCAGCAGCGATGGCTTGTCCCGGCGTCAGCTAGTCCGGGCCGCCGGTATCGGCCTCGCATCGGCGTCGGCGCCTGCCCTCGCTCAAAACGAATCTCAACCTTCGACAGGCCAACCCATGAACGATCCGACAAGCAAATATCCGAAGCCGCCCTTCAACGAGCAATCCCAGCCGTGGCCGGGACTGGCGAACAAGATGGAGCCGAAGCCCGACCATGGCGAGCAGAGCTATCGCGGCTCCGGCCGCTTGAAGGACCGCAAAGCTTTGATCACTGGGGGCGATTCCGGCATGGGCCGCGCCGCCGCCATCGCCTTTGCGCGCGAAGGCGCAGACGTCGTCATCAATCACCTGCCAGAGGAGGAGCCCGACGCCCGCGAGGTGATCGACCTCATCAAGGCGGAAGGGCGCGTCGGCCTCTCAATTCCCGGCGACCTCAAGGACGAGGCGTTTTGCCGACGGCTCGTCGAGGAAACCGTGCGCGGACTCGGCGGCATCGACATCGTCGTCAGCAACGCCGGACGGCAACAAAGCCACGCCTCGATCCTCGACATCACGACCGAGCAATTCGACTGGACGATGAAGACGAACATCTACGCGCCCTTCTGGATCATCAAGGCGGCGCTGCCGCACCTGAAGCCGGGCGCCTGCATCATCGGCACGGCGTCGGAGCAGGCTTACGATCCTTCGCCGGACTTGTACGACTATGCCCAGACCAAGGCTGCGACGATGAACTACGTCAAATCACTCGCCAAGCAACTCGGGCCTAAGGGAATCCGCGTCAACGCTGTCGCGCCCGGGCCGATTTGGACGCCGCTCCAGGTCAGCGGCGGCGCGTCGCAGGAGAAGCTCAAGCAGTTCGGCGCCATGACCGCCTTCGGCCGCCCAGGCCAACCCGCCGAGCTCGCTTCGATCTACGTTCAACTCGCCGCGGAGGACGCAAGCTTCGCGACCGGGCAGGTTTACGGCTCCGCCGGCGGGACTGGCCAGCCTTAGTTCGCGTCAGATCAGCGGCGGCGCACCGGAACGCGCGGCCACGACTCTCACGCCACCCCTGTGAAGCAATAATTCCATTCCCTCAAGCCCGCGCTCGCCGATCGCTGGGAACCTTCTCGCGTAGGTCGCGTTGCAGTTGCATGGAGTTCCTTATGAAGCACCCTTCCCGTTGGCTGTTAGTGGCATTGATGATGACGGTATTATCGCCGGCTGCGTTTGCCGCCTCCAGAATCGGCTGGAACGGCACGTGGAGCGGAGCGTGGGGAGGTTCGCGTCCCACGTCGGTGACGATCGCCAACAATCGGGTAGTGAGCTACGCATACCAGGGCGTGTCCACGCCGGTGGCGAGGAGCAGGGTGACGCCTCGAAGAGTTATCTATGGAGACAATGGGACCACGGTCATTCTCACGAAGACCGGCAGGGCGACCGCGTTTGCCCAGTTGCACAGCTCGCAGGGAGACGCGACCGCTCAACTCAGGAAGCAATAGGGTCTGGATATCCGGCGCGGCGTTTCACGCTGACCTCCCCTTTCCGCTCAACGTCGTCGAAGCCCCGAAGGCTTCTCCGATGGTCAAATTGCGCCCGAAGCCATACTGATCGCCGACGCGGCTGACCTTATCGGGCGACATCGTCTCCTACCGCGCTTGCGGAGAGCGCGACGGACCTCCACTCCACCGAGTCGCGCTTGCCGGTCAGGACCTTGAAGAACGTGTCCTTTCCGTCTCGCCAGAAGCGGATATCAAACCGCTGCCGACCCAACCGAAGATCCCTCAGTGTCACGTCCGGCAGCCAATCCGGCAGCGCGGGATCGACATAGAGCTTGCCGCACGGCGCGTCCTGCTGCAGCCCAAGCATCGCCTGCAGCAGCATGAACGGCGTCCCCGCCGCCCAAGCCTGCGGCACATTGGCGCCCAGATACTGCACGGGAAAGCTCGTGGCGTCGCGCTGCAACCCGCCATACAGCTCTGGTAGCTGATTCAGCAGGAAGTGACTCGCAGCGCCGCTGATGTCGCGAGCCACCGCCGCGGCCTCTGCGTCAAATCCGTACCGCCGCATGCCGAGCGCGATCAGCGCGTTGTCGTGCGGCCACACCGCCCCGGTCTGATAGTTGTATGGATTGAACGCGGGATGATCCGCCGACAGCGTGCGGATTCCCCAGCCACTCCACATGTCTTTGCGCATCAGCCGCTTCACCACACGGTCGGCGCGCTCTGGCGCGATGATGCCGGACCACAGGCAGTGCCCGACATTGGAAGCGACCGACAGCACCTTCTTCTTCTCGCCGTCCAGCGCGAAGGCATAGAAGCCGGACTCTTCGTCCCAGAAATCCTCGTTGAACTTTTCGAACAGCGCCGCGGCCTTCTTGCGCAGCGCGTTGGCGCGACGCCTGTTGCCGAGTTCATCATAGACCTCGGCCATTCGCAGCCACGCGTCATAGACATAGCCCTGCAATTCGCACAGTGCCTTCGGCCCGCGCACAAGCGCGCCGTCGGGATACACCACGGCGTCTCCGGAATCCTTCCACGCCATATTCTCATAACCCGCCGTCGAGCGCGTCTCGTATTCCTGGAATCCGTCCCCGTCGCGATCGCCGTATTTGTCGATCCAGCTCAGGCACGCCTCGGCGTTCGGCAAATGCCGCTCAATCAGAGAATGATCTCCGGTGGCCCGCCACGCCGCGTGCAGCGCCACCAGATATAGCGGCGTCGCATCGGCAGTACCGTAATACGGCGTGTGAGGGATCAACTTGAAGTGCGCGAGCTCTCCGTAACGCAGCTCGTGCAGGATCTTACCCGGTTCGGCGTCGCGATAGTCGTCGCGCTCCGTCGCCTGGTACTCCGCCAGCACCTCCAACGCGCCGGCGGCGAATTCCGGATAGACAATCATCGTCTGCAACGAGACGATCAGCGTGTCGCGACCAAATAGCGCCACGAACCATGGCAGCCCCGCGGCGGGCACGAACACCATGTGATCCGTGCCTTGCAGCGGCAGCCGCAGAGCGGACATGTCCTGTATGCCCTGGTTGTAACAGCGATAGAATTCCTCGTTGCTGGTGTCGATCTTCAGCACCGCGCGCTGCCATTCATTCATATTGCCAGCATGCTCCGATGTCGCGCTGGAATGGGTGCATTTTCGCGGCGCCAGGGTGCGCTTATCGCCATCCACAAAGTCGTAGATCAAGCAGCGATGCCAGGCCTGCCCAGCCTTCAGCGCTATGTTGAAGCTCAGCCGCCCATTGGCGTTCACCGCCGGCTCGCCGTCTCCCTCGCCTGTGCGGACGATCACTTCGCGACAAAAATCTCTGTTACGATAGGTCACGCGGAGCACCTGCCGCTTGTCCGACCATGACGTGGTGATGCGACCGCGTCGCACGATGCGATCGCTCTTGACCTCGAAGATGTCCGCAAAATCGCCGCGGATCGCGATCTCCAGGTTGAAGCGCACCGGGTGCTGGCAGTTGTTGGTGATGTCAAGATCCTCGTGCAGCCCGCCCTCGATATGGCGGCCGATCACCAGCCCCAGCGTGCGCGCTGCGATCGGACCATCCTCGCTCATGAAGGCGCGGTTAGTCTGGAAGATGCGCGCCGCATGAGGGGCGACGGCGCCGCCATTCAGCAGGTCCCACGGCTCGCCGTTGGCGTAAATCGCCCAGGCGCTGATCACTCTGGTGTCACGAAAATACAGCCCGCGGTTGCTGGGCCAGTTCACCTCCCCGTCGGGCTCGGTCAACAGCACCGACTGCGCTTGATGGATGGCGATCTGCGCCGGGCCGACCTGAACCTTGAACGTCATCCCTCGAGTCCTTTTCACCGGCCGACCGCCATCGACAGTGCAGGATCGGGCTGGCGGCGGCAACATCGCCAGCGGCGTGGAGGATCGAGGAAGGGCGATCCGTTTTCGTCAAAAGTCAGGCGCTGCGCTCGCCTTGGATGGCGTCGTCAACCCGCATCCCGCGCGAACAGGTTGTTCAGGTCGGCGAAGGGCGCGCCGTGGGCGAGGCTGTCGAACCGCCCGTGCTCCGCTATGTCCTGCGCCGCACGCATGAACCCGCTCCAAGCGACGCGCGCCAGCGAACCCCCGACGCTGACGCGCCGGACGCCGAGATCCTCGAGCTGTTTGAGCGTGAGCCCCGGCGTGAAGGCCAGCACGTTGACGGGCAGACGCCCGGCCGTTCGCACGACCTGGCGCACCTCGTCGGCGCTGCGCAGGCCTGGCGCATAGAGTACGTCAGCGCCAGCTTCCGCATAGTCCGAGAGGCGGCGCAACGCTTCGTTCAGGCCGTCGGGATGTCCCCGCAAGACCGCCTCGCTGCGCGCTGTCAGCAGCACCCGCTCGCCGCTGGCGTCGATTGCCGCTCGCGCGACGCGAACGCGCTCCGCCGCCTCGCGCGCGCCGTAAAAGGGCGCGCTGGCGTCGCCCGTGTAATCCTCGATCGAAAAGCCGGCGACGCCGGTCGCAATGCAGCGCAAGACGCTTTCATGGAGTTCGTCGCGGGTTGTCGCGAAACCCGCCTCATAGTCGGCGTTGAACGGAAGGTCGGTCGCAGCGACAAGATCGCCGATATGGGCGAGAACCGCCTTGCGCGTCATGCCGCCATCGGGCAGGCCGGCGGCGAAAGCGGCGCCTGCGCTGGTCGTCGCAAGCGCCTTGAAGCCGAGCGAGGCGAGATATTTGGCGGAGCCGACGTCCCAGGGATTGGGGATGACGAAACAGCCGGGGCCGGTGTGCAATTCGGCGAAACGCGCACGCTTCTGGGCGATTGTGAGCATCAAGAAGCCTCCGGGCGATTGAGGTGGAGCGTGATCCACTGGCGTTCCGGCGCCGAAATCGTCGGACGCAGCCGCACCCGAAGGCTGAGCGCCGGATTGATCAGCCCTCGCTGGCCGCTCCAATGGAATGTTAGTGCATGGGCACCCTCGCAGCTAGCCCTCCCGCCGACGGGGTCAATCGCGACACAAAAAGCGCGGGGCGCCAGCGAAAAGCATCACACGTGTTCGAGGGCTTGCGCGAGATCCGAAATCAAATCCTCCACATTCTCGACGCCGATCGATAAGCGGATCAGCGCATCGGTCAGCCCGATCTCCTCGCGCAATTCGCGGGCGACGCCCGAATGCGTCATCGAGGCCGGATGCGAGATCAGTGTTTCGGTGCCGCCCAAGCTCACCGCCAGCTTCATGATCTGGAGATTATCGAGCAGCGCGAAGGCTTCCTTCTCGCCCCCTTGGACGTCGAAGGAGAAGGTCGAGCCCGGCGCCGTACATTGCCGGTCGAACACCGTCTTGCGCGGATCCCCCTCCTCGAGGAAACCAAGATAATGCACCCTGGCGATCTTGGGATGACCCGCCAGATATTCGGCGACCAGACGGGCGTTCTCGTTCGAGCGCGTCATGCGGATTTCGAGCGTTTCGAGCGAACGCATCAGCATCCAGCAGGAATTGGGATCGAGCTGCGTGCCGATGAAGCTGCGCCAACTCAACACCTGTTTGACGAGGCTCATCTCGCCGCTGATGCTGCCGCCGACGAGATCGCTGTGGCCGCCGACATATTTGGTCAACGAACATAGCGCGATATCGGCGCCGCATTTCAGCGGCGTCTGGAACATCGGACCGAGCATCGTGTTGTCGACCACGACCGGCGGTCGATGTCCTTGCGTCTTCTCAAGCTCGTCGGCGATCGCCGCGCAGGCGGAGAGATCGACAAGACCGTTGGTCGGATTGGCCGGAGTCTCGACCAGGATGAGCCCCACCCTGCCCTTTGTGCGCGCTGCTTGCGCCATCTTGCGCATTGCGGCGATATCGATGCCGTCGGGAAAGCCGAACGCCGTGATGCCGAAGGCGCCCATCTGGTTCTTGAGCAGCGTTTCGGTGCCGCCATAGAGCGGCCGGCTGTGCAGGACGGAATCGCCCGGCCGGAGAAAAGCGAAGAGCGTCGTCGAAATCGCCGCCATGCCGCTGGCGAAGACGGCGGAACGCTCCGCCTGATCCCAGATCGCCAGCCGATCCTCGAGGATTTCAAGGTTGGGATTGTTAAAGCGCGAATAGACCAGCCCCGATCTCTCACCCGGTCGCGGCTGACGGCGGCCGGAGGTGAGGTCGAAGAAATCCTTGCCCTGCTGGGCGTTCTCGAAAACGAACGTCGAGGTAAGGAAGATCGGGGGTTTGAGCGCGCCTTCCGAAAGGCCCGGCGCATAGCCGTAGCCCATCATCAGCGTCTCGGGATGCAGCCGGCGATTGGCGATGCGGTCCCTGTGATAGCTGTCCTCCACCAAGGCAATCTCCTCATCGAGCTTCTGGCCTGCGGCGGCCGATTGCTGCAATATAAGGCCCTTTGCAGCCTGATCTGGCCCCGCCGAACTGGACCGTTGTTGACTAGAGTTTATTGGTTAGAGTTTTCCGCTATCATTTCTCTTGGCTGGGGGAGTGGAGGACGGTGAAAGCATCCAAGTTTACGGACGCACAGAAGGCGTTGCGAGCATACCGGCCTTGCGCCTGGACTAAGCGCCGTGCCGCCAAACGCGCCCCCGCCGAGCATATCGCCTGGGGACCGGGACGCCAAATAGGCGGCCCATGAAATCCTGGGCGCCGCCATGGCGTGCAGTCGTGTGACAAGCCCCGAACACCCACCCGCGGAGATTTACTTTGAGCGCCGATCTGAGTTCCTCCGCCACTCCAGCGCAACCCGCTTCTTCTCGATGGGGCGCCTTCGGCCACGTGGCGTTCACGGTCATATGGACCGCGAGCGTCATCTCGAACGTCGGCACCGCCATGTTCGATACCGCGTCCGGCTGGTTGATAACGAGCCTTGACGCCAATCCGATGACCGTGTCGCTGGTTCAGGTGGCGGTCAGCCTGCCGTTGTTCATGTTTACTCTGCCAGCCGGCGCTTTGGCTGATGTCATCGACTCGCGACGGCTGCTTATCATCGTCGAAGTCGCCATCTTGGCGGTCTCCGCGGTTTTTGCGGCTCTGGTTTCCTTGGGCCTCTCCACGCCGGGGCTCTTGTTGGCGACGACTTTCCTGTTGGGGGTTGGCGGAGCGCTCACCTCGCCCGCCTGGGGATCGACCATCCCGCTTCTCGTGTCCAAGCAGGATCTCGAAAGCGCGACGGCGGCCAATAGCGTCGGCTTCAATCTTGGACGCGCCTTGGGGCCTGCGCTCGGCGGCATTGTTATCGCCGGGTATGGAATCGCCGTCCCGTTCTGGACCTTCGCGGCGAGCAATTTCGGGATTGTCGCGGCCTTGTTGTGGTGGCGCGCGCCACGAAAGAGTGCTGGGACCTTACCTGCGGAGCGTTTGACCAGCGCTGTTCGCGCAGGACTTCGCCACGCGGCGAACAATCCGGAGTTGCGTGCGACACTGATGCGGGTCCTTGCATTCTTTCCTTTCGCCAGCGCCTATTTGGCTCTCCTCCCTCTCGTCGCGCGCAACCAAATGTACCAGGGGCCGCAGCTTTACGGCATTCTTCTGGGCGCCATCGGGGTTGGCGCCGTCGGTGGGTCGTTGGCGCTCAGATGGTTGAAGGACGAACTCGGGCCTGACCGTCTCGTCGTAGCGGGGACGATCGGCACGGCCTTCGCCCTTGTCTTGTTTGGACTGGCCCGCCAGCCCGTCACAGCCATCTGCGGATGCCTCCTCGCCGGCGCGTCGTGGACCATTGTCCTGACGAAGCTCTATGTGTCGGCTCAGGTCGCGCTGCCGGATTGGGCGCGCGGTCGAGGTCTCGCGATATTCCTGACCTTTATTTTCGGAGCGACGACTATAGGCAGCGCGGTCTGGGGGAGAGTCTCCGCTACGGAGGGACTGCCGATCGCCTATTTCGTGGCGGCGGCAGGCGTGTTTCTGGGCATTCCCTTGACGTGGCGTTGGAAGCTGCAAACGGGTGTGGGGATCGATCTCTCGCCTGCCCTGCATTGGCGCGCCCCCACGGTTGCGCGGAAAGTCGAGAACAACCAGGGACCGGTCCTCGTAACGGCGGACTATCGGGTCGATCCCAAAAACCGTGTGGCGTTCCTCGGCGCTATCGACGAGCTGGGACACGCGCGAAGGCGCGACGGCGCATATGCTTGGGGTGTTTACGAAGACGTTGCCGACAACGGACGCTTCACCGAGACCTTCCTGATCGAATCGTGGCTGGAGCTCATGCATCAGCGCGAACGGGTGACCAACGCAGATCAGATGCTCGAGAAGCAGATTCGCCAGCTCCTCACAGATGCGCCGCGTGTCACGCTTTCAGTCTCCTCCGAGCGCCCTCACAGGAGTTGGAGAATGCGCATCGGCGACTCGAGTCCTCATCGCGTGGAGGATCCCGGCGGCTAACCCTGCCCTCCTTCGGTCGGCGGATGCGGAATCAGGCTGCTGCCTGTGAGCGGCGGAGCCATTCGTCAAGACCGATGCGGCCGAGGCGCGCCTCGCCTAACGGCACGAGCGAGCGCTGCTCGACCCGGCCGCCCCAGTATCGGGCCTCGGGGTCAGACACAACCTCACGCGGGTCGCCGACCGCCTTCAGATAGCGGGCGACGATTTCGTTGAACGGTGCTCGTTCCGGGCCGGCGATCTCGACGATGCCGTTTTGTGGCGCCGCGAGCGCCACCTCGGCGACGATAGAAGCAACGTCGTCCGCTGCGATGGGCTGGAACTGGATGGGCGGAAGCCTGACGATATTTCCATCCGCGCTTGAGGCGGCGATGCCGCCGAGGAATTCCATGAACTGGGCCGCGCGGACAATGGTGTAGGAGATGCCAGAGGCCTCGATCAGTTTCTCTTGGGCGACCTTGGCGCGGAAATAGCCATTGTCGGTCCGGTCGATTCCGACGATGGATAGAGCGACATGGCGCCGAACGCCCGCCGCGGTCTCCGCCGCGAGAAGGTTGCGGCCGGAGGTCTCGAAGAATTCCAGCACCGCCTTGTCTTCAAATGAGGGCGAATTGGCGAGGTCGATCACCACCTCGGCGCCGGCCATGGCCTCCTTGAGCCCCTCGCCGGTGACACTGTTGATGCCGCTCTTGGGCGAGGCGGCGACGACCTCATGACCGCCCTGGCGCAGTATGTCGACAGTCTTCGAGCCGATCAGGCCGGTGCCGCCGATGACGACGATCTTCATGGGTTTGACCTCCGTTGTCGATGACGGGAGACCCCAAATGGTTTCGAATGCGCCTCCTCGGATGTCGCAGAACAGGCCCTTAATCCGCTCGATTGCCCAATTTATGGCGGACCCTCACGTTCGGCTCCAAACGGGTCCGACTGATTGAGGTTTGATCCTAGTGCGCATCGTCTCAAAGTCCGCGCCTTTAGCGATCGCGCCACTCGGCTTTCGATTCGACGCCTGAATGGAACATGCTGCGAATTCGCATTAACAATTGACCGCGTGGACCAATGCTCGGCGTGGCGCGGACCGCAATCTTGCGATTTAGAATTTCCAAGCCCCGTCTGACAGAGCGGTCCAAGTTCGAGGCGAGCGCTGCGTTTTCTGACAGCAGGGGTTCGATCGCCGCCCGCGACAGCCGGTAAATCTGGCAATGCGTGCGCGCGATCACGGTGGCCGCATGGGGCGCCCCCGTCAGCAGGCTAATCTCGCCGATATATTCTCCAGCGCCGATACACCCGATAATCTCCGACGCCGCCTCCACCTGTCGCGAAACCTCAAGGACGCCCGACGCAATGACATAAAGCGCGGCGTCCTTGGCTCCCTGAGCGAAGAGGGCTTCGCCAGGCTCCATTCGCTGCAGCTGGAGTTGATCGGCGAGACCGGCAACTTGCTCTCGATCCAAGCTTTCGAACAGGACCATATCGCCGAGCAGGCGATGCGCCGCCGAGGGCCGGCGCGCCGCCTCGCCATCCGCCAGCCTCTGATGGTCCTCTTCAAGCAACGCAGCGTAATGGAGCTGTCGCCGCGCTGCTCTCAACAGCGAATCCTTCGCCGAAGCGAGGTGGGTGGTGCTTTCGACCGTGAACGAAATTCTGTAGCCGTTGCGGGTAGGCCCGAGCCGAACGACGAAGGCGCTCGGCAGGGGGCTTCGGAGTATTTCAGGACACAGCAACGTCGCGTCGAGCATGGTTTCGATCACGCGGTCGGGCGGCGCCTCCGCAGGGTATGAGATTTCCACCGAGGAAGCGGTCTTCTTGAGCGGATAACTTCGATTGACGATCTCCGCCTTTGCGACGAGGCTGTTCGGGAGGGTCACGACATCATTTCCGTCCGTCTGAATGCGAATGGATCGCCAGTTCACTTGAACAACCAGTCCCTCCGTCTTGTCGCCGATCAGAATGCGGTCCCCCACGCGAAAGGGCGCCTCGACACCCACAGCGATCCCGGCGAACACGTCGGCCAATGTGTTCTGAAGAGCGAGTCCAAGGACGATCGCCGCCACTCCAGACGTAGCCACTACACCCGTAACGGGGAGAGCAAAGACGGAGCTGAGTACGATTGCGGCCGTCGCAACGTAGATTGCGGCCGCCGAGAGATCCGAGAACAACCTCGCCTCCCGGGAATGGCGATCGCGGTGACGGAGGAACCGGAGTCCACTCACGACGATCCGCGCGGCAAACAGCCACCAAGCCCCTGCCGCCGCGCGCATCCAGAGCGTGGCTGGGTCAATCGGCTCGTTCGACGGAGGGAAGATTGGGGTGACGCCCTGCTTCAACAAATACGTGCTGAGCAAGAGAAAGCACGCGATGTCGAAGGCGACGCGCGCCAGGTCCGAAAGACGCCGAAGCGCCAGAACGACTATGGCGGCTATTCCTACGAGCGCCGCCGCGGCGATGAGAGTCGGGGTCACGTCAATTCCAGAGCCACTGATGTCCGACGCCGAGCGTAGAGCAAACACAGAGGCGCCCTCATTGCCACGGCGGCGCTCCGACTAGGAACGCCTCATGTACGAAACGCCGCATGAAGACGCTCCTTGCCAATTTCTGGCCTGCGAACGCCCGCCAAGGAGCGTATCGGCCGCCTCATGAGCCGGCGCCGGCAGGCTGATTTTTCGCGTCGTCGATCCAGACGGTCATGCCGGGCTCCAGACCGTCGGTGGCCCGCAGAGGATCCGCACGCACAAGAAAGCTGTTGATGTCATGGTCGCCCACAGCGCGGGCGGCATGCCAAACGGCGAATTCCCCGAGCGGTCGCAGTTCGGTGACGCGCGCCTCGATCCGGTCCCCTTTCGCCGTCCGCAGGATGAGCGGCTTTCCGATACCGATGCCGCCGAGGCGGTCTTCCCGGACAGTGAAAGTGAACCAGCGCTCGCCCCCCTCATCGAGGGTCATGACGGCCTGCCCTGGAGAGATCGCCTCGCCAAGCTCCGCGACGACCAGTCGAACCACACCGTCGGTGGGCGCGCGGAGGGTCGTCTTCGCGAGTTGGGCTTCTAAATCCGCAACGGTCGCGTCGCTGACGGCGACCTTGGTTTCGGCAATGGCCCGCTCTTCCCTCGTCGGCCCCGCCGCATCCTGGGCGTAGGTGGCCCGAGCAAGATCGACGTTGGCCTGGGCCTGGCCGAGCGCCGTTGTGCTCTCATCGAGCTGCTGCTTGCTCGCAAAGGATTGGGCGGCAAGCGTGGCTGCGCGTGTGTACTGCTTCTGCGCGAGGACGAGGTTGGCCTCGCCGATGCTCACGTTTTGCGCTGCGCTCTGGACTTCTTCCTTGCGCACGCCCGCATCGACATTGGCTCGGTCGGCTCTCGCGCTCGCCGCATTGGCCTTGGCCTCGAGGAGAGAAGCCGTCACCTCCGGCGCGCTCAGTATGGCGAGCACATCGCCTTTCCTGACATGATCGCCCGGCTTGACCTTGACCGCGGCCAATCGGCCGCTCGTTTCGGGCGCGATGCGGATCTCGGTCTCGTGGACGACGCCCGGGATGAGCGCGCTCGACGGCGAAGCCGTCCATGCCCGATAGGCGGCGAAGCCGATCGCCCCGATTACGATCACGCCAAGCAGTGTGGCGCGCCGGCCCCTCGGCTTAGCGTCCATGGCCAACCTCCCGCCTGCGAAACACGAGCGCGGCGCCGATTGTGAGAGCGCCGTAGATCGCGGCCAAGGCCCAAAGGAACGCCCAGTCTTTTGCGACGTCGTGCAGGCTCGCTCCCATCTGGTTGATGCGGACAAGGCCGTCGATGGCGGAGGTGCTTGGGAACGCGCGGCTGGCCTCGCGGATGGCATCCGGGATCGCCTCGACAGGCCAAGAGACGCCGACCGTGAAAAAGAGGGGCAGGCTCGCGGCAATGAACAGGAGCACCGCAGTCTCCCGCCGTTGGAACCAGAGGCTCGCGAACTGGGCGAGAAAACTCACCGAGAGGGCGAAGGGGATGGCCATCGCAAGCAGGTCGAGCACGCCGCCCAACGTCGAGAAGCCGGCGATCCTGGGTATGACGATCAGGTAAAGCGCGAGCCCCGGAAGCGCCAGGCACAGATGCGCAACGGCCTGGCCTAGGATCGCTCGAACGCCTTCGCGCTCATGCCGTCGCCCGGATTCGGACGTCACGCCGCTCATCGTTGCGACGCCGAGGAGCAGCGTTTGCTGCAGAATCAGAATGAAAGCGGCCGGGACGACGTAGCTCGCATAGCCGCCCGTCGGATTAAATAAGGGCTCGGAAAGCACTTCGACCGGCGAACTTCTGGTCAGGGCGGCGTGAGCGAGGCCGCCTTCGGCGCGCGCGCCGCTCGACGCGATCTCGACGTTGACCGCGCCGCTCCCTTCGATGATCCCTTGCAGCATGCGATTGTAGAGTAGGAAGTAGGCGGAATCGACGTAGGCCGGCAGCCGCGCCCGATTTCCTTTCAGCACCTCTTTTTCCGTGTCCTGCGGAATGCCCAGGATCGCAAAAACGTCCCGCCGGTCGAGCGCTCGTTGCGCTTCAGCGAGCGTGTCCGCGCGGACTGCAACCTCAGTGGCTTCGTCGGCGTTCAATGCTTGCACCAGACTGCGGCTGAGCTCGGTGTGATCCTGATCGACGACGGCAACTGGAATGTGGCGGAGGACTTGGCCGAGATAGGGCTGGGGATAGAGGAGCCCGTAGATGACGGGAGCCAGGATGACGAGGCCGAAGACGCCGCGATCGTTGAGGACGCGGCGCATTTCGGCGAACATCGCAGCCCCGACGCCTGGCGACGCGACAGCATCGTTCGTCGGAGTCTCCTCGGCTGGACGCGAGGGCGCAGCCTTGGCGAGGGCGCGAAGACGCAACCAGCTTAGCGAAGAGAAGCCAGCCGCCAGAGCGCCAAGCGCCAGCAAGGGTTGGACGGAGGATGATGGCGGTAGTCCGCGTACGGCTTGATCGAACAGGATCTGCATGAACCAGCGCAGCGGCAACGCATCGCCCCACACGCGGGCGAACCCGCCCATCGCAATCAACGGAAAGCCGACGCCCGCAAACCCAAAGGCCGGGTTGCATATGATGGCGGTGAGGCTCATGCCCGTCGCAAGGTTGCGCACCAGGAGCTGAAAGAAGCTGCCGAGAGCAAGATAGGCGATAACCAAGAGCGCAGCGCCTGCTCCCATAATCAGCGCGTTACCCCGGAACGTCACCGCGAAGAGGCCGTGAATGACAACGGCGTCGACGACCATCATCAGAATGAAGATGCCGAACAGCGGCGCGAGCTTGCCGACGAGCGCCGTCAGCGGGCTGCCGCCGGCGGCGCGCAGCCAAGCGCGCAGGCTGCGACGCGAGAACTCGGAGCCCACGGCATAGCCGGCGGAGATGGCGACAACGACGTGGAGGACGTGCGGCAGGATCGCTCGCAGCAGGAACTGTGCGTAGTTCAACGCCGGATTGGTGAGCACGTACTCCTCGACCACGAGAGAGCCAGGAGCAAAGGAGCTCGGGGCGGCCGGCGACGTGTCCGGCAACGTCGCCGTCGCCGCGGAAATGGCGCTCGAAATCGCGGAGGAAGCGCTGTTGCCGGGAGAAAAATATTGCCTGTTGTAGAGAACGACAATTTGCGGACGCTTGCGGTCAATCAGATCGCGCTCGAAGTTTTCGGGGATATAGACTGCGGCGATCGCGTCGCCGGAGCGTATGGCGTGCATCGCGCTGGTCATGTCGCCGGAGCGCTCTGCGACGCTTACCCCGGGCGCCGACGCAATCGCCTGGACATAGATTAGCGATGTCGGCGATCGGTCGGCGTCGACGACGCTGACTTTAAGGTTGCGAACGACAGCGTTGCTGAAAACCCCAGCCAGGATAGCGAAGGCGATGACCGGCACGCCGATCGCCAAGAAAAGCGCGAGCCGATCGCGCCACATCCAGCGCAATTCGCGCACCGCGACGAGAAGCATCCCTGGCCGGGCCGGCGCTCTCATCGTCGGCCGTCTGGCCAGACGGCGTAGACGCTCATGCCGGGTCGCAGCTCGGGAATAGGCGTCACCGGATAGGCGCGGATTTCGAAGGTGCGCAGATCGAAGTCGCCGGTGGCGCGGGTCGCGCGCCATCCCGCATATTCTCCTTTCGCGGCGATCACCCTGATCGCGGCGGTGATCAGCTTGTCGCCGAGCGCCGGGACCCGCATCTGAAAGCTGTCGCCGACCTTCAAGCCCCTGGCGAGGTCCTCGCGCAGATCGAAGCGCAGCCACACGTCGTTGAGATCGATGAGCGAGAGCAACGGCACGCCAGGAGAGACATATTCGCCGAGCTCGGCGCCGATCTGGTAGACTTGAGAGGCAATCGGCGCCGTCACCACGAGTTCGTTGGCCTGCGCCTGAATGGTGTCGATCGAAGCCTGCGCGTTGGCGACGCTCGCGCGGGCAATGCCGTGCTGCTCGGCCGTGTAGCCGTTTACCGCCTCGTCATAGGTCGACTTCGCCTGGTCCAGAGTACGCTGCGCGACTTGCAGCGAATTCGTGCTTTCATCAAGGCGCTGGATCGGCGCGTTGCCCGACCCGGCCAGTTCCTTGACGCGATCGTATGTCCGCTGCGCCAGCGTGAGATTGGCCGTGGCCGTGTCGACCGCCGCCTTGCGCTGGGCGATGACCTCGGCCCTTGTGCCGGCTTCGATGTTGGCGAGCTGCGCGACTGCAAGCTTCAACCCCGCCTGCGCCTCATGCAGCTTGGCGACCAGCTCAGGGTTGTCAATCTGGAACAGCAATTGGCCGGCGGTTACATTGTCGCCGCGCTCCACTGGCCGCTGACCGACCCTGCCGTCGACGCGCGCGGCAATGTCGATGCGCGTGGCGTCTGCTTCGCCTTGGATTATAAGAGGCTGCGGCTGCACGAGATACCACAGCGACAGTCCGACAATCGCACAGATGACGATTGTCACGATGATGGCGGGCGTCCGCGCGACCTTGGGCGCGCGCGCGGGACCTGCCGGTCGATCCTTCTCGACCGGCGCCTCGGAGTGCTCTCCTTCTGGAGTTTTCGCGGGGACTTCCTTCTGATCAGCGCTGCTCATCCGGATTCCACCTCCCTCCAAGCGCAGCTCAAATCCGAGTTCGATCTGCGCCGGTCTCTATTGCTCGCCGCCGCGTGAACCCACTCGTTTCGCGGGCGGACGAAAATCGGAGACCGAGGCAGGCTCAAGACCCCGACGTCCGCCCCTGGCGCCATTCGCGCCCCCCGTCGCTGCGTCTGTCGGAGCTGCGTGACGGCCGCCGGCAGGACGGCTGAGTTCCTCAAGCAGGAAGACGAACGACTCATAGGCCGCCCCGTCGCGTGTCGAAGCCCCATTTCGCAAGCACGGTTTGCCGAAAGGTACGCCTCGGCCGGACGAGCGTCCAGCGCCGATCTAATCTCCCTCGTCGCAGACAAAACCAGTTGAGGATGAAGGAGCCCTCTGTCACCGGCCGTGCCGCAGCAGGTCGTCCCGATTGGGACTTCGACCTCGTCGGCCAAGTAGCGCTGCGCCAGTCTGCTCCAGCGCCGCCACTCCGATCGTGAATGATGGAAATAGGGTGTGAAAAGCGAGGGTGAACGCGAATTGCAGCCGCGAAAGTGGCGACGCCGACAAGCCCATTGCGCTCCCCTATCGCCACAATTCCTACCGACCGCACGCGAACCCGGAGAAGGGTCCAATTGTTGTTGTCCAAAATCGAACGGGCACGAGAAAAGCATCATCGGCGACGTACCGCAGATGCACTCCGAAACCGCTTCGTACGCCGAGAACTCAGTTTGACGATTTGGCGCGCAGCGGTCCATTGGGCGCTCGTCGCGGCCGACGTCGCCATGGTTTCGTTGCGCTAAACCTTGGCTTAGCGCCGCGCCGAACGACGCCTTCGAACGCGATCGGGAACCGAGAGCCTCAGCGTTCGGCACGGCGCCGCGGCGGCGCTGGGCGCGGAGAAGCTTCGCGTCACTCCGCTCGGCGCCTGGGCGCCCCGGCGGGCGGGCCGCCCTTTAAGGGGTGGCGGGGCTCAAGGGGCGACCGGGCGTCCAGCTTCCGCATTGCTCCGCTACGTTGGATTTTCGCAGTCAGGCGCGCAGGAGGAGCGATTGCGGCTAGAGCGCGCTGTCTTCAGGTTGAACCGGACCCTGGCGTTATCGCGAGCGAAGCGCGGCGATCCAGAGAGCGAGGCGTTAGCCGATTGTCGGCGCTCACGGAACGGCTCGCAACTTGCTGGCGACACCTCGTTGCTGGAATGCTTCGCTCCGCTTGCGAAGACGGCGTCGATGTAATTTCAGAACGCCGTAAGCTTCTCCCCGCAAGCGGGGAGAAAGAATGCTTTCGTCTCGACGCGTCCGAAGCTAAAGCGCCTATTTGACGACGCGCGGCTCGCCCACATCCGCCCCCGACGGGTCAAGGCCATAGGATTTGAGAATCTCGGCCAGACCGCCATTCTTGTGAAGCAACTGGATCTCATCGTCTAAGGCGGCGCCGAAATCGGGGTTCGACTTGCTGTAGATGATGTTCGATTGCGCGGCCTGGATCGAGGCCTGCACGCGTTGGTCAGGCTCGGCGACCTTGATCTGGATCCCGGGATAGCCGCCCTTCTTCTGCGCGTAAACGCCGGTCCCGTAGCTGTCGACGCCGACCTCGACGCGGCCGGCGGCCAAGTCCTGCGCCAGGGCGACCGGATTGGGATAGAGTGTGAGATTGTTGCCGAGCAGCTTCTGCAGTTCGGCCACCCACAGAAATCCGGAGACCGTGCCGACTTTCTTGCCGATGAGCGATTCGACCGTGGAGAGGCCGGTCTTGGAGTAGATGCCCATCTGGTCGAGGTAGGTCGGATAGGACAGACCCATCACCTTGGCGCGCTCGGCGGTGCGGTACCAATCGCCCATCGCCACGTCGGCCTTGCCGGATACGACGTATTGGATGGTCGCCGCGGGATCGACGACGACGGGAACGACGGCGAGGCAGTTCGCCGCGGCGAAGCGCTTGGCGATGTCGCTGTCGACGCCGCCGATCGTCCCGTCCGAAGACGCCGTGGTGAAGGGCGGATATTCGTAAAGCGCGACGGTCAGCTTGCCCGCCGCGATGGTGGTGAACTTATGGGCGGGCTTGCAGTCGTCCGCCAGAGCCGAGGTGGCGGCGAACGTCGCCGCGAGGACAGCCAGTCCGAGAGTCTTCCTTACCATAGCCATTCCGTGTCCCTCCTTGTTACACGCTTTGCGTTCCCCCCAACGGCGAACGCGAAGTTCAATCAGCGTGTCGGCCGAGCCGACGTTCGAGCGCGGAAACAGCGATGGTGGCGGGGATGCAGATCGCCGCGTAAAGAAGCCCGGCCAACACCAGGATCGACATGTAGCGGAACGTGTTCGAGCCGATGACGTAGGCCTGACTCACCAACTCCGGCAAAGCGATTGCAAAGCACAGAGATGAGGCCTGCAACATCAGGATCGAGAAGCCGAACAACGGTGGCACGGAGACGCGTAAGCCTTGGGGAAGGATCACGAAGCGCAACTGGTCCCAGCGGTTGAGACCGATTGCGGCGGCGGCTTCCTTCTGGCCATGCGGGACCGCCTCAAGCCCGGCGCGAATGATCTCGCTCGTATAGGCGCCGGTGGTCCAGGCCAGGGCGAGCGTGGCCGAGGCGAAGGAGGAAAGCGCGAGGCCCGCATTCGGCAAGCCGAAATAGGCAAATTGCAGCAGGATCAGCGCCGGCGCGCCGCGCCCGATCTCAACGATGACAATCGCGAGAGTCCGCCAGGGCGCGGACTTCGACTGCATGCCCAGCGCGAGGACCAATCCCAAGGGGATTCCGAGCGCGAGGCAGGCGGCGGTGACTTCGACGCTGACCTTGAGCCCGTCGATGAGTGACGGAAACCATTCGCCCCAGAAATCGAAAAGGTCGTTCATCGCGCCACCCGCGCTCTGAGACGAACGTCGGCCCAGCGCGTCGCCCAGGCCATCGGCAGGCTGATGAGGATGTAAAGCAGACCGGCGATCGCGTAGACGTCCAGGCTGTGAAACGTGCGCTGCGAGGTGTGGTAGGCCTGGAAGGCGATTTCGTTCACGCCGATGGTCGATGAAATTGCGGAATCCTTCAAAAGTCCGATCGCGTAGGTCGCCGCCGACGGCAGCGCGACGCGCAGCAACTGCGGCCCGATCACGTCGACGAAGCGATGACGGGACGACAGGTT
Organism: Roseiarcus sp.; assembly: GCA_036488815.1. Lineage (GTDB taxonomy): Bacteria > Pseudomonadota > Alphaproteobacteria > Rhizobiales > Beijerinckiaceae > Roseiarcus. Next base: position 27,117 of record DASXGX010000084.1, on the reverse strand, counting down.
GAGCGCGAAGGCCGCCTCCCACTGGCCGGCATGGATAGCCGCCAGGGCGCCTCGGTAGATCTCCGCCATATTGGCCGCCGTGATCAGGCCGAGCCCTGCGGCGGCGGCCTGAAAGGGGCTGATTTGCAGATAGCCGAAGCCGATGCCGAAGAAGATGAAGAACAGCCAGACGATCGGCGGGATCGAGCGGAACGTCAGGATCAGCGCGGCGCCGAGAAAGCGGACGGCGCCAAAACGCGAGAAGCGCATGGCGCAGAGCGGCAACCCGAGGAAGGCGCCAATGACGAAAGCGACGAGCGTGAGGGCCAGAGTCCAGGGAATGCCGGCCGCGATGGAGCGAAGAATGTCGAGCGTCATCGGTCGACCACGGCGTTGAGAAAGCGCCGCGCGCGTTCCGTCGTGGGATTGCGCATGACCTGCTTGCTGGTTCCCTCCTCGATGATGCGTCCGTCGGCCATGATGATCACGCGATCGGAGACGCTTTCGGCGAAATGCATCTCGTGCGTGACGACGATCATGGTCATTCCGTTCTCGGCGAGTTCGCGCATGACGGCGAGAACCTCGAGGCCCAGTTCCGGGTCGAGCGCCGAGGTCGGCTCGTCGAACAGCATGAGCTGCGGCTCCAGCGCCAACGCGCGGGCTATGGCGATGCGCTGCTGCTGGCCGCCCGAGCAGCGATTGGGATATTGGCTCGCCTTGTCGGCGAGGCCGACCCGCGACAGCAATTGCATCGAGACGTCGTCCGCCTGCTTGCGGCTGCGGCCCATCACCCGTTCCTGGGCCAAGCTGACGTTGCGCAGCACCGTGAGATGCGGAAACAGGTTGAACGACTGGAACACCATGCCGACCGACCGGCGCAGTTGCATCAGAACCTGGCGCGACGGCTCCTGGCCGGCCTCGACGACGACGCCGCCGAGAGCGACGCGGCCCGAGGTGGGCGGCTCCAACATGTTGATGCAGCGAAGCAGAGTGCTCTTGCCCGAGCCGCTCGGCCCGATGATGGCTGCGACTTCCCCGGCCTTCACCGTGAGATTTACGCCGGACAGGGCTTCAAAGGAGCCAAAGTGCTTGCAGACGCCATCGAGGCGCAGCAGCGGTTCGCTGTCGGACTCTTCGATCGTCTTGGGTTTGTCGAGGGCGGGGCTGGCGCTCATGTTGGCTCCAACGGCAGGTCTCGCAAAATCGACCGCTCCGAACGTCGGGCGCCCAAATCGGCGCTGTCGATCAGCCGGGCGGCGTCGGCGGTCGCGGCGGTCACGTCGCGCGGCAACCGCGCGTCGCCGATTGTAAGCACAAGCACGCCTCGTGCCATCAGCGGCGCCGCGAGGTCGCAATCAGCGACCGCGTCGAGCACCGAGACGACGGCGTCGACGTCTTGAATGGGCGGCCGCGCCTCGCCGAAGACGCCGCTCAGATGCACTGTGCGACCCTCGATGGAGGCGACCTTGGCGCGGTCGACGATCGCGACGCCGCGCGCCGCGCAGTCGCGAATGAGGGGATAGGTCGTCGTCAGCCCCTCCCCTTCGCCGGGATGCAGCATCGATGTCGCCAAAGTGACGCGCGCCGCCGTCAGCGACAGCCGCTCCGCCGTGAGCAGTGCGGCCAGCCCTCCCATCTCGTCGCGGACGACGACATGGCCGCCCGGAGCGACCGGATCGTAGGGGCCGACTTCGGGGATCGGCGCGTCATGTCGCGGCGCCGGGCGGAGAACCGGGGTCGACCCCGTCGCAATCACAACGAGGTCGGGCGCCTGCCGCATGATGTCGGCGACCGTCGCGGCTTCGCCGAGCCGCAATTCGACGCCGAGCCGCTCCGCTTCGCGTCCCCACCAATCGACCAGGCGCAAAAACTCGCGCCGCGACGGGGTTTGCGACCAGCGCGCCATCTGTCCGCCGATCGACTGTTCGCGCTCGATCAGCGTCGTCGCCCAGCCGCCCAGCGCCAGGCGGCGCGCCGCCTCGAGGCCAGCAGGGCCGGCGCCGACGACGATTGCGCGCCAGCCGTCGCCCCAATTCTCCCACGATTTGCGGTCCGGCCGGCCTACGTCCGGGTTGGCGAGACACGTGAGGGGTTTGTGCGCCAGCAGCGAGTTGATGCAAACATTGGCGCCGATGCACGGACGGACGAGAGCTGCGCCGCCGACGGCGCGAGATTTAGGCATCAGCTCGGGGTCGGCGATATGAGCCCGCACCATGCCGACGAGGTCAGCGTCGCCGGCGGCGAGGATCTCCTCGGCCAGAGCCAGCGTCGTCACCCGCCCAACCGTCGCCACGGGCACGTCGACGGCGCTCTTAACGGCGCGCGACAGATGGCGAAAGGCGCCAAACGGGGCCGGCGTCGGGGGCCAATGGTCGACGCGCGCCAGCTTGAACATGTTGTTGCCGGCGGTCACGCTGACGTAGTCGACCTCGCCCTCTCGCACGAGGCGCTGGGCGATGGCGGCGGCCTCCTGCGCGTCGATCCCGCCTTCGACGAGTTCGTCGCCGGGCAGGCGCACGCCGATGATCGCTTCCGGTCCCACAGCGTCGCGCACCGCGGCGAGCACCTCGCGTGGGAACGCCGTGCGGCCTTCGCGATCGCCGCCGTAGCTGTCCTCGCGATGGTTCATCAGCGGGGAGAGAAAACTCGCCAGCAGCATGCCGTGCGCCATCGTCACTTCGACGCCGTCGAGCTCGCCCTCGCGGCATCGGCGCGCGGCGGCCCGATAGGCCTCGAGGATCGCGGAGAGCTCCGAGGCCGACGCCTCCCTGGCGGTGCGCTGCGTGATCTCGGAGCGCACTCCGGAGGCGCTCACGATGGCGTCGCCGGCAGTTTCCATTGCGCCGACATGCGCGAGTTGCGCCAGCATCAGGCCTCCCTCGGCGTGCACGGCGGCGGCGAGCCGCCGATACCCTGGCACGATGCGGTCGTCGATGTTGACGAGGGTCAGGCCGTCCGCCCAGACGTCGGACCAGACGACGGGCGTTGCGCCGGTGATCTGCATGCCGAGGCCGGCGCGGGCGCGGGCGCGATGATATGCGATGTAGCGCTCGCCCGGCAGGCCGTCGTCGGCAAGCCCGGGCTGGTGCCCGGGCAAATAGACGCGACTGCGCAGCGATTTGCCGCGCAGCCGCAGGCCGCGTGCGACGTTGGGATAGGAAGGCGCTGGCGTTGCCGTCATCGTGAGCCTTCGTTTCCACGCCAGCGCCGGAGGCGGCCCTGACGCTTCGGTTTGTCGTTACGCGTTCATAGGTCCTTCACCAGACGCAAGGCGTCGTAGATGGCCGCGTGGGTGTTGCGCGCCGACACCGCGTCGCCGATCCGAAAAAGCTGGAATGTTCCAGACGGATTGCTCGTCCTGTCTTGCGGGCGCCCGTCAATGAGCGCGTCGTAGTCGACGGCGCCCTCGTTGCGCGACTTCGGCTTCAGTTGGAAATAGAGGTCGTCGAGCGGCAAGGTTCCGTGGTTGACGACGACCTGATCGACCACGCGCTGCTTGCTCACGCCGCCATAGTCGCTGCCGATGGTGGCGAGAAGCTGATTGCCGGAGCGGCGCACCGCCTCCAGCCGGAAGGTCACCGTGAAGGTGGCGTCGAGCTTCTGCAGCGAGCGCATGTAGGGAACGAGGTTCATGCCCATCACCTCGGGCGCGAAGGAGCGATCGGGGGTCATGATCTCGACCTTCGCGCCAGTCGCCGCGATGACCTCTGCCGCCTGCAGGGCCGCGTGATCTCCGGCGCCGTCGAAGATGAGAACGTTCGCGCCCGGCTTGACGTCGCCGGAGATGATGTCCCACGCGGAGACGACGAGGTCGTCGCCTTCTTTAAGAACATGCGTCGGCGGCGCGCCGCCTGTCGCGACGATCACGACGTCGGGCCGCTCGGCGAGCACGCTCGCGCCATCTGCCCACGTGTTGAAGCGGAACGACACGCCAGCGCCCTGGCATTGCGCCATGCGCCAGTCGATGATGCCGATCATCTCCCGGCGCCGGTGGCTGCGGGCCGTGAGCCTGACCTGCCCTCCTGGTTGGCTCGACGCTTCGAACACAACGACCTCGTGCCCTCGCGCGGCCGCGACGCGCGCCGCCTCCAGCCCGCCGGGACCCGCGCCGACCACCACGATCTTTCGCCTGACCTCGGCCCTCGGAATATCGTGAGGCATCGTCTGCTCACGCCCGGTCGCCGCATTGTGGATGCAGTGGGCCGCACCGCCTTGATAGATTCTGTCGAGGCAATAGGTGGCGCCGACGCAGGGACGGATGTCGCCTTCCCGGCCCGCCATGATTTTGCGAACGATGTGCGGCTCGGCGATGTGAGCGCGCGTCATGCCGACCATGTCGAGCTTGCCGGAGGCGATCGCGTAACGCGCGGTCGCGACGTCGGCAATTCTCGCCGCATGGAAGGTCGGAAAGCGCGTCTCCGCGCGGATCTCGCCGGCGAAATCGAGATGCGGCGCCGACTTCATGCCCTGAATGGGGATGACGTCGGTCATCCCAGGGTCGGTGTCGATGTGGCCGCGCACGACATTGAGGAAATCGACCATGCCGCTCGCCTTGAGCCGTCGCGAGATCTCGAGCCCATCCTCTTTGGTCAGCCCACCCTCGAGGTCCTCGTCGGCGGTGTAGCGCACACCGACAATGAAATCGGGGCCGACGCGTTCACGGATCGCCGCAAGGACATCGAAAGTGAAGCGGAGCCGGTTCTCCAGCGAGCCGCCATAGGGCCCTTCGAGATCGTTGGTGACGGGCGACCAGAACTGCTGCAGCAAATGACCGTAAGCCTCGAGCTCGATCCCGTCCAGGCCCGCCGCCTTCATGCGCTCCGCGGCGTCGGCGAAATCCTTGACGATGCGCGCGATGTCCCAATCCTCGACCTTTTTCGGGAACGCGCGATGCGCCTCCTCGCGATGGTGCGAGGAGGAAACGACAGGCAGCCAGTCGCCTTTGTCCCACCGCGTTCGCCGGCCGAGATGGGTGAGCTGGATCATGACCGCCGCGCCATGCTCGTGGCAGGCATCGGTGAGCGCCCTCATCCAGGGAACAACCTCGTCCCGATAGGCGAGAACGTTGTTGAAGACCGGCGGGCTGTCGCGCGAGGTGGAAGCCGAGCCGGCGGTCATCGTCAGCGCGACGCCGCCTTTGGCGCGCTCGACGTGATAGGCCCGGTAGCGCTCCTTGGGCATTCCGTCTTCGGGATAGGCCGGCTCGTGCGCCGTCGTCATGATCCTGTTTCTGAGCGTCAGGTGCTTCAGCCGATACGGCTGCAACAGAGGATCATTCGACATTGCGGCGCCTGCGCATGACGTATTTGCGAAGGAAAATCGAAATGTACATCGGTGTCAACTCATTTAACACCGCCGTACATTATTCTTGCCTCGCATTTGCTTGTCTGCTTGGTTGAGGCATGGCGCGGGCGGTCGGCAACGAGACGGGGTGGAGAGGCTCGGCCGACGTCTGGCTCGCGGCGGCCTACGACGGCCTGATCGAATCCGGGGTCGACGCGGTGCGGATCATGCCGCTCGCCAAGCGCATCAACCTCTCCCGCACCAGCTTCTATTGGTTCTTCAGGGATCGCGAGGCTCTGCTCGAGGCTCTTCTGGATCTTTGGCGCGAAAAGAACACCGGCTGCATAGTCAAGCAGGCGGGCGCCTATGCGGAGAGCGTGACGGAGGCGCTGCTCAACGTCATGGACTGCTGGCTTGACCGCGAACTCTTCGATTCGAAATTCGAGTTCGCCGTTCGTAGTTGGGCGCTGCAGTCGCCGGACGTCTCGGCCGAAATCTTGAGCGCGGACAGGATCCGTCTTGAGGCGCTCGCCGAGATGTTCGTCCGCCACGGCTTCGCGCGCGCCGCCGCCGACGTGAGGGCGCGAACCGTCTATCTCACCCAGATCGGCTACATCTCCATGAAAACCGACGAGAGGCTGCCCGAGCGCATGAGCCGCATTCCATATTACATCGAGATCTACGGCGGCCAGGCGCCGACGCGGCGAGAGCTCGAGCGCTTCTTTGCGCGGCACGGCTATAGCGACGGCGGCTCGCGCGCCGCCGCAGTCGAGACGGACGGGTGAACAGTGGCGGAAACGCAGCGCTTCACCCTGGACGAAGGGTTGAGCTTCGCCCGCAATGCCTGCCTCGCCGTAGGCGCCAGCGAGCCTGTGGCGACGTCGCTGGCGGAGTCCATCGTCTCCGCCGAGGCTTGCGGCCAGTCAGCGCTCGGCTTTCGTCATCTGGTCGACTATCTCCAGAGCATCGTCGAAGGTCGCATCGACGGGAAGGCGGAGCCGGTCGTTTCGTTCCCGGCGCCCGCGTTGGTTGAGGTCGATGCGCGCGGCGGCATCGCGCAACTCGGGTTCGACCGCGCCTTCCCCGAGCTATGCCGGCGCGCCAAGACCTGCGGCGTCGCGATCTTTGCGCAACGCAACAGCTATGCGACGGGCGAACTCGGCTATTACGTTCGCCGCCTCGCGGCCGCAGATCTCGTCGCGCTCGCCATGTCGAACGGACCGGCGCTGATGGCGCCGCCGGGCGTCAAGCGCGCCGTCTACAGCACCAACCCGCTCGCCTTCGCGACCCCAGGCGATCCCCATTCGTCCGTGACGCTGGACCAAGCCTCGAGCGCGACCGCTTTTGTCAACATCCGCGACGCGGCGGAGCGCGGCGCTCCGTTGCCCGAGGGTTGGGCGGTCGACGCCGACGGCGAGCCGACGCTCGATCCCGCCCGCGCGCTGAGCGGAACCCTGCTCACCTTCGGCGGCTCGCGGGGCGCCAACATCGCGTTGATGATCGAGGTGATGGCGGCGGGAATGACGGGCGCCAACTGGTCGCTCGACTCGCCCGATTTCCTGTCGGGCGATCGCACGCCAGGGGCAGGCCTGTTCCTGATCGCCCTCGCGCCGCAGTTTCTCGATCCGGGTTTTGGTCCCCGGCTTCAGGAGCATCTGCGCCGTCTCGCCGCGCTTGGCGTGCATATTCCCGGCCGTTCCAAGGCGGAAAGCGCCGCTCTGGCCGCATCGCAGGGATTTTCGCTGCCGCTGTCGCTGGTGAGGAGGATCGAGGCGCTCTAGCGTCCTCTGCATTCAGGTGGACGTGCCGCAGCTCTTTTCGTCATGCCCGTCCTTGTGCCGGGCGCCCACGCCGGGCCGACGATTCTAACGTCATAGGGTCCATGTGACGGCGCCGCGTGGATGGCCGGGACAAGCCCGGCCACGACGGTGAGCGTCAACCCATTTGCAAATGGCTCTGGGGCGAAGGACGCTGCCGCTCGCCTCGCGAAGTTCGCGATTTTGCGGCGGCGCGATCGAGCGGAACGGGTTCGGGCGAAGGCTTGCAAGCGCGGATTGACAGGAGTAGTCGACCGGTCTAATAGCACTACGATGAGTTCCTTGCCGAAGCTGAAGACGCGGGCCCATCCGCAAAACGAGACGCGCGCGCGTCTCGTCAGCGTTGGCACCGAGATCTTGTCCGAGAAGGGCTTCGGCAGCACCGGCGTCGAGGAGATTCTTGGCAAGGCGGGCGTCCCGAAAGGCTCATTTTACTACTACTTCGAGAGCAAGGCGCAATTCGGCCTGGCGGTCATCGACAATTACGAGTTTCTCTGGGCGCAAAAGCTGACGCGTCTGTTGCGCGACCCGACGACGCCGCCGCTCGAGCGCATTTCCAACTATATCGCCGAGGGCGTGCGTGGCCTTGAACGATACGCGTTCCGCCGCGGCTGTCTCATCGGCAACATGGGCCAGGAGATGGCGTCGCTCGACGACGACTTCCGCGCGCGGATTTTGGACGTATTCAATTCCTGGGCCGACTACATCGCGGACTGCCTGACGCAGGCCAGGGATCGCGGTGAGCTTTCCGCCGCGCTCGACATCGAGGCGCTGTCCAAGTTTTTCTGGTTCGCCTGGGAAGGCGCGATTTTGCAAGCCAAGCTGGAACGGTCGACCGCGCCGATCGAACAATTCCGGGCGGTGTTGTTCGGAACTATCCTGAAGAGAGACGATGTCGCCTGCTGAGCCCTGTCCGAACATCAGGCGATCCTGCCTGCGCGCCCCGATCTTCGCGGCGGACGCGCGGCGATGAACGGCCATCCGTTGCAGGCGCTGATGGCGCCGCGCTCCATCGTGGTTCTCGGGGCTTCGCCGCGGGACGGCGCGCTCGGCAATACGGTGGTGAGAAATCTCATCGACCTCGGCTTTTCCGGCCCGATCTATCCCGTCCATCCGAACGCCCAGGAAGTCTGCGGGATTCGAGCCTATGCCGATATCGCCGCATTGCCTCAGGCGGCGGAATGCGCGGTCGTTTGCTTGTCCGCGGACAAGGTCATTCCCGCTCTCGAAGAGGCCACCGCGTCGGGCGTGCGCGCCGCGGTGATTTTTGCCAGCGGCTTTGCGGAGGCCGGCGCAGAAGGGCGCGATCGCCAGGCGCGGCTCGAAGCACTCGCGATGAGGACCGGGCTGAAGGTCTGCGGCCCCAACAGCCTGGGGCTAGCGAACATCTCGCGCGGAGCGCCGCTCTATAGCGCCGTCGTTCCCGAGACGCTCCGCGCCGGCGACGTCGCCGTCTTGTCGCATTCCGGGTCAGGCTGCATCGTGCTGAGCAACATCGGCCGTTTCGGCGTCAGTCACCTCGTTTCGATCGGCAATGGCGCGGTCGTCGACGTGGACCAGTACCTCGACTACCTCGCCGACGACGAGGCTACGCGAGTCGCCGCGCTGTTCATCGAGACGATCCGCAATCCCGCCGCCTTCGCCGCCGCGGCCGCCAGGATGAAGGCGGCCGGCAAGGCGGTCGTCGCCCTGAAGGTCGGGCGCTCCGAGAAAGGCGCCGCCGCGACCGCCGCCCATACCGGATCGCTTTCCGGCGCGAACGCGGTCTATGAGGACTTTTTCAAAAGCTGCGGCGTCGTTTCCGTCGAGGACATCGACGAGCTCGTCGAGAGCGTCGTTTTGATGCGGGCGATCAAGGCGCGGCCTCAAGGAAGCGGCGTCGCGGTGCTGAATGTCAGCGGCGGCGAAATCGCCCTGACGTGCGACGTCGCCCAGCGCGTCGGCGTCGACCTTCCGGACCTCTCCCCTGAGACGAAGCGACGGCTGTCGGAGGCGCTGCCGAGCTTCGGCCACGCCTCAAATCCGCTCGACGTCACCGGGGTCGCGGTGTTTGACATGCGCATGTACGGCGCCTGCATCGAGGCGCTCGCGGCCGATCCGGCGATTTCCATCGTCGCGGCTTCGCAGGATTGCCCCGCCGGTCTCGGCAGCCAGCAGGCGGAGATTTACCGCCAGATGGCGATCACGGTGGCTAGTCTCGCCCCTACCCTGCCAAAGCCGATCGTCTTCTACAGCAACGTTGCCGGCGGCATCCATCCGCGCGTCGCCGAACCGCTTGACGCAGCGGGCGTTCCTCTGTTGCAGGGCGCGCGCGCGAGCCTGTTGGCGATCGGGCGCCTTTGCAAGAATTCGGTGGCGACGCAGGCCGCGGCAGAGCGCGTCGAACCCTGCGCTGTCAAGGACGCCTGGCGGCGCCGCTTCGCGACGGGCGCGCCGATGACCGAGCGAGAAACGAAGCTGTTCCTTGCCGAATACGGCTTGCCCATCACGCGCGAGGAATGCGCGGCCTCCGCCGAGGAGGCGGGCGCCGTCGCCGAGCGCCTGTCGTATCCGGTCGTGCTGAAGATCGAATCTCCCGACCTGCCGCACAAAAGCGACGTCGGCGGCGTCAAGATCGACTTGCGGAGCCGCGAAGAGGTCGAGCGCGCCTACGCCGAGATCATGGCGAGCGTCGCGCGCCTTGCGCCCAGCGCGCGCATCAACGGCGTGCTCGTTCAGGAGATGATCAGCGCCGGGACCGAAGTCATCGTCGGCGCCACGCGCGAGTCTCCCTTCGGCATGGCTGTCGTTGTCGGCGCGGGCGGCGTGCTGGTCGAACTGCTGCGCGACAGCGCGCTTGCCCTCGCGCCAATTTCGGCGGCGCGGGCCGAAGACCTGATCGCCTCGACCCGCGTGGGCGCTTTGCTCGCAGGCTATCGCGGCGCGCCCGCCGGCGACATCCGCGCTTTGGTGCGCGTGGTCTCGACGTTGTCCGCAATCGCCGCCGCCTACGGCGACGTCATCGACGCGATCGATCTCAATCCCATCAGCGTCGGGCAGGCCGGCAAGGGCGTTCGCATCGTCGACGCCTTGCTCGTTCCGCGCGCCGCCGGGAGCCAATAGACGGGAGCTGCAAGACGTGTCCTACCAAAACGTAATCGTCGAAACGAAGCATCATGTCGCGACGCTGACTCTCAATCGTCCCGAGAAGATGAACGCGCTCAACGACGACCTTTTGATCGACATGCAGCACGCGCTGAGCGACATCGAACGCGACAAGTCGGTGCGCGCTCTGATCATAACGGGGGCGGGCAAGTCGTTCTGCGCGGGCTTCGACCTGTCGCCGCGGGAGCACCCGCTGACCTCGGTGCAGGATTGGCGCGATCACGTCAAACTCGGCAACGACACCTGGTTCAAGATCTGGCGTTCCCGCCTGCCGGTCGTCGCGGCGGTCAACGGCTTCTGCCTGGGCGGCGGCTGCGACCTTTCGATGGTGTGCGACTTCACCATCGCCGCCGCCGACGCCGAATTCGGCGAACCCGAGATCCAGTTTCAGTCCGCGCCGCCGTTCTTCATCATGCCGTGGGTCGTGCCCATGAAGCGCACCAAGGAGATGCTGCTGACCGGCGGGCGCGTGAACGTCGAGACCGCCGAAAAGATCGGCCTGATCAACCGGTCTGTTCCCCCTGGGCAGTTGCTCGAAGAGGCGAACAAGCTCGCGCATCAGCTCGTCAAGATTCCTCCTCCGGCGATGGAGCTGAACAAGAAGGCGATCAATCACAGCTATGAAATCCGCGGCATGCTTTCGACGATCGACTACGGCGCCGAGATCTTCGCGCTGACGCTCCTGTCGGAATCGGCGGAATCCAAGGAATTCTTTGCGGTCGCCGCGGAGCGCGGTCTCAAGGCCGCCTTCAAGTGGCGCGACGAGAAGTTCGCGATTGCGCCATGATCGAGTGAAAAAGTCGATCTTTGCAAGCGACGATGCGTCGCGCGTTGGGAGGGAGCCTGAAATGACAGGGGTGAGCTTCATTCGGCGGAGCGCCGTCACGTTCATAACGGGCGTCCTGCTTGTGGCTGCGCTCGCGGTCCCCGCCGCGACGAGCCAGGCCGCCGAACTCAAGAAGGTGCGCATCGGCGTCGCGACGACCTTCCTGGGTATTACCTATCCGTGGCTGATGATGCCGCAGGCGCTCGGCTACTGGAAGGATGAGGGCTACGACGTCGAGGTTGTTCCCATCGGCGGGTCGCTGCAGGTCGTGCAGCAGCTGGTGGGCGGCGGCGTCGACATCGGCCAAATCAACGCCAGCGTCATCATCCAGGCGAACGTCGTCAACAGCATCCCCGTGCGCGCGTTCATGACCAACGGCGTCATCGACTGGTCGATCGCTGTCCCATCCGACTCGGGCATCAAGACGGTCGCCGATCTCAAAGGCAAGAAAATCGGCGTCTTCAGCCTCGCCAGCGGCGGCATTCCTTTGCTGAAGTCATACCTCGCCAAGAGCGGCTTGAGTCCGGATAACGACGTGCAGCTCATTGCAGTCGGTCTCGGCGCGCCAGCGGTGCAAGCTTTGAAGTCGAAGCAGGTCGACGCGCTGATGTTCTGGGGCCCCGCAAACGCGGGCTTCGAGAACGCGGGGCTTTCCCTGCGCTACATGCGCGACCCGGCTTGGCTGACTTTCCCGGATTTTTCGATGACGGCGCTCGACAAGACGATCAAGCAGGATCCGAAAATGATCGAGGCGATCGCGCGCGGCGCAGCCAAGGCGACGGTGTTCGCCATGGCGAACCCGGATTGCGTCCGCAAGATCCAATGGATGAAATGGCCTGACAGCAAGCCGACCGGCGCCGATGCCGATATCCTCGCCAAGCACGATCTCAACTTGCTCAACGCGCAGCTCGACACCATGAAGACCACGCTCAAGCTAAGTCCGTCGGGGCTTTGGGGGCAGGCCAACAGCGACGCCTACGCTCGTCTGCAAGCGTTCATGACGCAGGTCGGCCTGATCGGGAAGACCGCGCCGGCGAGCAATTTCGTCGTCGAGGACGAGGGCTTCTACAAACGCGTCAACGACTTCGATCACGACGCGATCGTCGCGAGCGCCAAGGCGTGCGACCTTAAATGACGTTGGGGAATGCCATGAGCCCGACGGCTCGGCCCGACCTGGCTGCGGGGGCGACGGCGGCGCCCCAAGCGCTCATCCAGGTCGAGGCTCTCGACAAGCTCTATCGAAGCCGCTTCGGCGCGCCGACCGAGGCGCTGAAGCAAATCAATTTCGACGTCGCCGACGGCGAGTTCGTGACGATCGTCGGTCCAAGCGGGTGCGGCAAGAGCACGCTGCTCAAGATCCTGACGGGAACGCTGGGAAAGACCTCCGGCCGCATCGCCATGCGCGGGCGTGAAATCGACGGGCCGAGCCGCGAGTTGGGCATCGTATTCCAGGCGCCGGTCCTCCTGCCGTGGCGGACGATCCTCGACAACGTCATGTTGCCGATCGAGATCCATCGCCGCGATCGGCCGCAATTCGAGGAGCGGGCAAGGGCGTTGCTGAAGCTCGTCGGATTGCAAGATTTCGCTGCGAAATATCCGCGGGAATTGTCAGGCGGAATGCAGCAGCGCGTGGGCATCTGCCGCGCCCTTGTCCATGACCCGGCGCTGCTGCTGATGGACGAGCCGTTCGGCGCGCTCGACGCGATGACGCGCGAGCAGATGAATATCGAACTGCTACGCATCTGGAGCGAGAACCGCAAGACCGTGATCTTGGTCACCCACAGCATCCCCGAGGCGGTGTTCCTCGCCGACCGGGTGATCGTCATGTCGCCGCGGCCCGGGCGAATAGCGGAAATCATCCGCGTCGATCTGCCCCGCCCGCGCGCACTGACGATGATCAATTCAAGCGATTTCGGACGCTACGTCGAAGTGATCCGGGCCCATTTCTCAGCCGCTGGCGGGATCGACTGATGCGCAGCGAACAGCGATCCGAACCCTCGGTGAAGACCGCGCCGCGCCTCAGACTGGCGACGCGCATGCGCGAGCGCCCCGAGGTTCCGCTCGCGATCGCGCTCTTCATCGTCATCGTCGGTGGGTGGGAGCTGATCGTTCGGCTCGCCAATATCCCGCCGATCATCGTGCCGGCGCCATCCTCCGTGCTGCTATCTCTTATCGACAGCCTTCAATCGCCGCGCTTTCTCGCCGACCTCGGGATCACCTTCTTCGAGACGATGGCCGGATTTGCCCTCGGCGCCGCAAGCGGCCTCATTCTCGGGGCGCTGATAGGCCAGTTTCCGCTGCTCGAGCGCACGCTCTATCCCTATGTCGTCGCGTTTCAGACCATTCCTAAAGTTGCGGTCGCCCCCATCATCGTCATTTGGTTCGGCTATGGCGTGAGTTCGAAGGTTGTCATCACCGCGACGATCGCGTTCTTTCCGGTGTTGGCGAATACGATCGTCGGGCTGAGGGCGACGCCGGCCGATCAACTCGAGTTGCTGTTGGCCTATACGGCCGATCGCTGGCAGGTGTTCTGGAAAGTCAAAGTGTACCAGGCGCTCCCGTACATATTCGTCGGGCTGGACGTCGCGATCGTGCTTTCGATCATCGGCGCCATCGTCGGAGAGTTCGTCGGCTCGCAAGCGGGTCTCGGCTATCTCATCATGCAGCGAAACTTTTCGATGGACATGGCCGGCACCTTCTCGATCCTCGTCGTGCTCTCGATCATGGGCATGGTCCTGCATGCCGGCGTGCAATTCGTGCAGCGCAAGGTGGTGTACTGGATGGAGCCTACCCACGATTGGACGATGGGCGCATGACCAGCCGTCGTCATCACCTCCACATCCAAGGCGCGCCATGAAAGCGATACGTTGCCACGGATCCGGCGACATCGCCGATCTCACCCTCGAGGACATCCCCTCCCCGATCGCCACGGCTGACGAAGTCAGGATCCGAGTGCAAGCCTGCGGGGTCGGATTTCCCGATCTTCTGATCGCTCAAGGACGCTACCAGCTCAAGCCGGCGCCGCCCTTCACTTTGGGCGGCGAATTCGCCGGCGTCGTCGTCGAGGCGGGCGCGAGTGTCACGAGCCTTCAGCGCGGCGACAGGGTCGCGGGCTTTACGGACATCGGCGCGTTTGCCGAGGAAATGGTCGCGCCAGCGGCCCGAGCGCATCGCGTGCCGGACCGCGTCTCGATGGAGGCGGCCGCGGCCTTCACCCTCAACTACGCGACGGCCTACGCCGGATTGAAGACCTGCGCCGGCTTGCGGAAGGGCGAGCGCCTGCTCGTGCTGGGCGCCGCCGGCGGCATCGGCCTCGCCGCCGTGGAGCTCGGCAAGCTGATGGGCGCCAGTGTGATCGCGGCGGCCTCCAGCGAGGAAAAGCTGGCGCTCTGCCGCCGTTATGGCGCGGACGAAACGATCAATTACGCGGAGGTCGACCTTCGCGACGCGATCAGAAACCTGACGGGAAACCGCGGCGTCGACGTGGTCATCGACCCCGTCGGCGGACAATGGAGCGAAGCGGCGTTTCGCGGAATGGCGTGGCGCGGCCGCCATGTCGTCTTGGGCTTTGCGGCCGGCCAAATCCACAAGCTTCCGCTCAACCTGCCCTTGCTCAAGGGCGCGAGCATGATGGGGATCAGCATCGGCGAACTGGCGAGGCGCGCGCCTGACGCCTATGCCGAAAACATCGCCGAGCTGTTGGGATGGCTGGGGGACGGATTGTTGCGCCCCTTTGTCGGGAAAGTGTTTCCGCTGGAAGACGCTCCGCAGGCTCTGCGCGACCTCGCGGCAAGACGCACGATCGGCAAATCCTTGATTCAGGTGCACGCCGGCTGAGAATGGACCGCGCGGCCCGGCGAGCGAGCCGCCGCAGCGGGGTAAGCGCGAAGGCGCGACGACAGCAATGGGGAAGTCGAATGGTTCGAGCGCTCATTCAACGCGATAAGAACATCCCGATCGCTTGGGACGACGTTGCCGAGGCGGACTTTCCTGCCGAACCGGTGACAGTGCGCGTGTCGCATTCGGCGCTCAACTACAAGGACGCGCTGGCGCTCACCGGCCGCGCGCCGATCTTTCGACGCTTCCCGATGGTCGCCGGCATCGATCTGGCGGGCGTCGTCGCGGCGGACGCCTCCGGAACGTTTTCGGTAGGCGCCCCGGTTCTGGCGACAGGCCACGGCCTTGGCGAGGCGCACTGGGGCGGCTATTCCGAGCAAGCCCGCCTCAAGCTGGAATGGCTGATGCCGATCCCCTCGGGAATGACGCCCGTCGACGCGATGACTCTCGGCACCGCCGGGCTCACGGCGATGCTGTCGATTCTCGCGCTCGAACGGCATGGCGTTGGAAAGGACGATGGCCCCGTCCTCGTCACCGGCGCGACGGGCGGCGTTGGGAGTCTCGCCGTTCTGCTGCTCGCCGCGCGCGGCTATCGCGTCGTTGCGGCGACGGGGCGCGCGCAGCAGGAGAGCGCCTATCTCCATGCGCTCGGAGCGGCCGAGATTCTCGACAGGTCGGAACTGGATGCGGAACCGAAGCCGCTCGCCAAGGAGCGTTGGGCGGCCGCGGTTGACGTCTTGGGCGGCCGGGCCCTCGCCAATGTTCTGGCGGGCCTTCGATACGGCGGCGCCGTCGCGGCGAGCGGCCTTGCCCAATCGATGGCGCTGCCGGCCAGCGTCGCGCCGTTCATTCTGCGCGGCGTTTCGCTGCTCGGCATCGATTCTGTCGCCGCCCCGCGCCAGCGCCGCGAGGAAGCGTGGACGCAATTGTCGCGCGCCGCCGCCGGTGGAGCGCTGGATCGCATCCGGTCGCTGCACGCTTTCTCCGACGTCCAGACGTTGGCTTCGACGCTGCTCGATCAGAAATCGCACGGGCGCATCGTGCTGCAGTGGGCGTAGAGCGCTTTGCTTTGGTTGACGCGCACAGCCTGTCACCCCCGCGAAAAGCGGGGGTCCAGACAACCGCAGCAGGCCTTCGCCCTTGACTCCTGGATGCGCGCTTTCCGCGGGCATGACAAGTGGACTCCGGAGAGGCTGCTTTCTACCTAACTGCAGAACGCGCGAGGAGCGTTCTGCAGTTAGGTAGAACCGTCTTTGCGAGCGGAGCGAAACAATCCGGCGATCGAGGTCTCGCCAGCAAATCGCGCTGGGTTTTCTCGACGACGTCGGGCAGATCTTCCAGCAACCGGCCTTTCGTTGCGACGAGGCGGTCCCGCGCTTGCTCAGATCGACCCCCGCTCCAGGGCGGAGCAGAAGCGCTCGAATTCGGCCTCGGTTGCGTAGGCCTTTTGCGTGCCTCGCCGGGTCACGGAATCGGCGGCGTAGCGGACGGCCTTCGCGAGCGCGGCTTCGAGGTCGAGGCCCGCAGCGTGATAGCGCGCGAAGGCGCCGACGAAGGCGTCGCCGGCTCCGGTGGTGTCGACTGGCTCGACCCGCGCCGACGCGATGCGCTTGGCGCCTGAAGCGGTGACGAGAAGCGCGCCGCGCGCCCCGAGCGTAACGATGACCGCGTCGATGCCCTTGTCGACCAGGCTGCGCGCCGCGGCCTCGACCTCCGCCTCGCTCCCAACCGGCATGCCGGCGAGGATCGCCAGCTCGGTCTCGTTGGGAATGAAGTAGCTGACGTGACGCACCTTCTCGGCGTCCAGCGCGGGCGTCGCCGGAGCCGGGTTGAGCACGGTGCGCACGCCATGGCGGCGGCCGAACTCGATCGCGGCGTAGACGGTCTCCAGAGGCACTTCGAGCTGCAGAAGGATGAGGTCGCAGCGCTTCAGGGCCTCCCCGGCCCGCTCGACGTCGGCAGGCGAAAGATCGGCGTTCGCGCCCTTGACGATGAAAATGGAGTTCTCGCCGTCCGGCTCGACCATGATCGGCGCGACGCCGCTCGAACGACCGGCGACGCGGCGCACAAAGGTCGTCTCGATGCCCAGATCGGCGAGATTCTTGATCGTGTTGTCGGCGAACATGTCGTCGCCGACCGCCGTGACCATCGTCACCTCCGCGCCCAACTTGGCGGCGGCGACCGCTTGATTGGCGCCCTTGCCGCCGTGCCCCATCTCGAAGCTCGGCGCCTCGATCGTTTCGCCGCGCGCCGGCATGCGCGTCACATAGGTGACGAGATCGACCATGTTGCTGCCGACGACGGCGATGCGCGGCTTGGCTGGCTGGCTCATTTGCGGGTCCCCTCGATGCTTTGCGCGGCGGCTGCGGCGCGTGAGCGGTCGACGTAGCCGACGAGCGTCGAGAAGCGGGCGCTGGCTCCGCCGGCGAGCGCGCGTACGTTGCCTTTCCGCTTCTCGGCCGTGTACCCCTCGGGCTCGCAGGTCGCCGGCATCGCGAAGGCGGCGACGCGCTGGTCGCTGTTGGCCATCACCCAGCGAATGGTGTGCGGCATCGCCTCGGGATCCCAGGCGATCGAAAAGGCGTCTCCTTCGCGCCGCAGCATCAGGTAGCGAACGAGGCCGTCGAGACCGGGCTTGGCGCCCTTGATGTAGAACACCTGCTCGGGGTCGTAGCGCTCCGGCTCGTCGAGACGCTCCATGCGGGCGGGATTGATCGCAAGCTCGGCGATGAGGGCGCGGTAGTCCTCGGTTGGCGTCACATGCGCGGGGATCGCGGTCCGCGCGACGACGTGCTCGGGCGTGAACGGGACGCTCTGGACGATGCGCGCGCCTTTTGCGAAGGCGAAATTGACGTGGCACATGTACATGAGGTCCATCGGCGCCGCCGATAGATTCTCGACCTCCATCACGATCTCGCAACTTGCTCCTTCTTCGCGCAGGATGAGGCGCGGCCGCGCGCGATAGTGCGCGCCGAATCCCATCGCATATTCGCGCTCGCCGGTGACGGCGATCCAGCGGCCGCTGGCGTCGGTTCCGCAGGCGATCCCCGCTTCGTCCATGTCCGCGCAGGGCGCTTCACCGTGCACGGGGTGGGAATCGGCCGCAGCCGGCACGCCGTTGCGGAGAATGCCGCTGTGATACGCGAGGCACCCGTAGGTCTCGACGATGGTCTTCGCCGGACGGGGAGCGGCGAACATGCTCTGCATCGCGAGCTCGACGCCGTCGAACGCCGCGCTCCACACCATCTGGCCGAGATAGGGAAGCGCCACGACCGAACCGCGGGGGCTGACGAGCCGCACCGCCTCGACGCCAGTGTCGTATCGGAAGGTGTGGGCGGAGAGGGCGCCGAAACGAACCGCCTCGCGCTCCTTCTCGCCGAAGGACGCCCGCCGCAGAGCGATGAAGACGTCGTCGCCGGCCATGCCGCCTCCCCGATGGTTTCGGCGGCGGCCATCTCGACGCTCGCCGCCGCTTGAACTACGTTATTTAAAAAAACCGCCGATCAGGCGATAGGTCAGGGAGAACAGAATGGCTTCGGTCGACGTTGTCAACGTTCGCAAGTCCTACGGCGGCTTCGAAGTCATTCACGGCGTGACGACGCCCATCGCCGACGGCGAGTTCGTCACCTTGGTCGGCCCGTCTGGTTGCGGCAAGTCGACCCTGCTGCGCATGATCGCCGGCTTGGAATCGGTCTCGGCGGGCGAAATTCGGATCGGCGACCGGGTGGTCAACAATCTCCCGCCGCGAGATCGCGACATCGCGATGGTATTCCAGAACTACGCGCTCTATCCCCACAAGACGGTGGGCGAGAATATGAGCTTTGGCCTGAAGCTGAGGCATGTCGCCGACGCCGAGATCAAGCGCCGGGTCCAGCGCGCCGCCGAGATTTTGCACGTAACGCCCTATCTCTCGCGCTACCCACGCCAGCTCTCGGGGGGCCAGCGCCAACGCGTCGCTATGGGGCGCGCGATCGTCCGCGACCCCCAGGTGTTCCTGTTCGACGAGCCGCTCTCCAACCTCGACGCCAAGCTGCGCGTGCAGATGCGAGCCGAGATCAAGGAATTGCACCAGCGTCTGAGGACGACGACGGTGTACGTGACCCACGACCAGGTCGAGGCGATGACGATGGCCGACCGGATCGTTGTGATGCGCGACGGCGTGGTCGAACAGATGGGCCTCCCGCTCGAAATCTACGACCGGCCGGCGACCACCTTTGTCGCCGATTTCATCGGGTCCCCGAGCATGAACCTGCTCAAGGGCAGGATCCACGTGAACGGCGAGGCGGCCTTCGTCACCGACGACGGCGTCCGGTTGCCGCTCAAGACGGCTCCGGCGGCGTCAGACGGACGCCCGGCGATCTACGGCGTACGCCCCGAACACCTGAGCTTCGGCGGCGGCCCCGTGAAGGCGGAAGTGTCGGTCGTCGAGCCGACCGGCTCGGAGACGCAAGTGTTCGGCACGATTGGCCAGCAAAAATTCGTCGGCGTGCAGCATCAGCGCGCGTCGATCAAGGCCGGCGAGACGATCTCCCTCTCGCCCGATCTCGACGCGATCCACCTGTTCGACGCGGAATCCGGACGACGCCTCTAATAGCGTCGCGGCCCGGGACGGCTTGGGAGGAAGCGATGCGCTACGAGATGATGCTCCCGCAGCAGATTCGCGAGGCGATCGACCGCCATTGGCCGGTCGTCCTTCCGCTCGGCGTGCTCGAGTACCATGGCGAACACATGGCGGTCGGGATGGACACGCTCGCGGTGACCAAAATCCTTGACATTCTCGAAGGCGAGATGGACATCGTCATCCTGCCGCCGTTCTATTACGGCGCGGCGAGCTACGCCGTCGAACCGCCCGAGCGGAACGGCACGCTGCACGTGGACGCGCGCGCCCTCGCGCCCTTCGCCGAGCAAATGTTCCTCGGTCTGTTGAGAATCGGCTTTCGCAACATCCACGTCATCGTCCACCACCAGACCGAGAATTTCGCGGCGGGCATGCCGACCGATCTCGCCTTCAAATTCGCCGCCCGGCAAGCGATCTTCAGTTTTCTCGAGAAGGAGCGCGGCGAAGGCTGGTGGGGCTCGGAAAAGATGGCCGCTTACTACGCCGAGCAGGCGAAGGGCGACGACCCCTTCAATTGGATCAAGGCGCATCCGCTGATGAAGCTCGACGAGATGGAGGGCTACCCCTTCGACCACGCCGGCGAAGGCGAGACCTCGTTGCTGGTGGCGCTCGCCCCCGAAGGGGTCGATCTCTCCCGTGTCTCCGACGACAAGTGGTACACGCGGTCCGCGCGCGGCGCCTCGGCCGAGTCTGGCGCCAAAGCGCGCGACCTCATTCTCGCGCGTTTCCGCAAAGTCCTGACAGCGTAGTCGTCCCGCCTACTCCCGACTCGAGGAGCCGCGCCTTCGCCCGCTCGGCGCCGTTTTATTGACTCGTCGCAGATCGCAAGCGTAGTCTTTTGTTGCCGAAACAAGGTTTTCGGCGGAAATCGTCGGTCACGCTCGTCCAGGCTGCGCGCCGCATACGAGCCACAACAACAAGGCCGACGCGGAGGAGACGCCAATCACGATTACCCACGTCATTTGACCAATCGAGACCGGGAGGGACGGCTATGCGAGTGCACGTCTACGAACAGCTCATGGCGATGCAAGCCAATCGGCGCCAACTGATGAAGGGGGCGGCCGGAGCGGCCGCAGCGTTAGCGGCAGGAGGGCCTCTCTCGTTCGCGAGCCGCGAGGCGTTCGCACAGGATAGCGTCGTCGCCCAGATCATGAAAATTCCCGGCGCCGGCAACGGATCGCCGACCGACGCCGACTGGCAGAAAGTCGGCGAACTCTGCCTCGGCCCGACCAAGGCGAATGTGCAGCCCGGCGAATTCAAGGGCGTCGAGTTCGCCTTCATGGGCCTCAACAACCAGAACCTGCACAACTTCCTTTTTCGCGGCTTCCTGAAGCCGTGGGAGGCCTATACGGGCGCCAGCATCAAGTGGATCGACCTTGCTCAGGCCGACTACAACGCGCGCCTGCAACAGACGATCGCCTCCGGCACCGTCGACTACGACATCATCGAGATGGGCGCGCCCTTCGAAGGCGACATGGGCGTCAAAGACCTGCTCTCGGAAATGCCCGAATGGGTGAAGAAGCAGATCGATTTCGACGATTACGTCAACTATCTGAAACCGCCCGTCGGCACCTGGGCCGGTAAGATCCATCGGGTGACGATCGACAGCGACTGCCACACGATGAACATCCGCACCGATGTCTTCTCCGACCCCGACCTCGCCAAGCAGTGGAAGGCCTCGGGCGGTCAGGGCGAGTGGGGAGCGCCGAAGACCTGGCCGCAGGTGCAGGCCGTCACGAAGTTCCTCAAGGGCAAGAAGCTCAAGGGTAAGGAAGTCTTCGGCTTCCTCGACCAACCAAAGCCCTGGGGCGGCTTCGGCTTCTACTTCACCGGCAGCCGGGCGACCGCCTACGCCAAATATCCCGGCGAAAAGAATTGGCTATTCGACGAAAACATGAAGCCGCTCGTCAACAACCCGGCCTGGGTCAGGGCGATCCAGGACATTGTCGACGCCCTACCCTACGAACCGGCCGACCAGCTCAACGCCGACCCCGGCACCACCGCCTTCCAGCAATTCCTGACCGGCACCGGCTCGCTGCTCGAGTGGTGGGGCGACATCGGCACCACCGCGCGCACCAGCGACACCGCGACGATCGGCGACGTGCTCGATTTCGACATCCTGCCGGCCTCGGACGACGTCTACAACTTCCGCAAAGGCGCTTGGGAGAAGCTTCCAAGCGGACCGAACGAGGCGCCCAACATGGCCTATCTCGGCTGGGGCATCTATGTGATGAAGACGGTCGACGCCGATCCCAAGCGGCAGAAGGCGGCGTGGAGCGCGGCGGCGCATCTGGGCGGCAAGGATCTGTCGATGTGGACGGCGGCGTATCCGTCCGGCTTCCAACCCTACCGCAAGAGCCACACCAACATCGCTCTCTGGGAGCTCGCCGGCTACGAGAAGAAGTACATCACCTCGTACATGAACTCCCAGTCGACCTCCTACAATCATCCAAATTCGGCGATCGAACCGCGCATCCCCGGCATCTTCCAATACTACAGCATCGCCGAGGACGAGCTCACCCGCGTCTTCGCCGGCAAGGAGACGGCGCAGCAAGGCGCCGACAACATCGCCGCCGCCTGGGACCGGCTGACCGACAAGCTCGGACGCGAAAACCAGGTGAAATACTATCGGATCTCGATGGGCATCGCCTAAGCGCGGCGCGCATATCGAAACCCAGCCTGTCCGCGACGCCTCGCCGTCGGGGACAGGCTCCCGTGGCGGCGCTGCGAGCGGACGCCCGCGCAGGCGGAGGGATTGACGACTTGACCGCGCCCAGGCTCGAAGCTGTGAACGAAGATGTCGAAGCGCGACGCGCCGCGCTCGGGCGCGCGTTATTCTGGACGGCGTCGGCGCTGCTCGCCGCCGTCGTCGCTTTGCAGGTCGCCGACGCGCTCGGCCTCGTCCCGATCGGTTTCGGCAATTGGCGCCCGACCTTCTACGCCTATATCGCCTGGGGCTTGGCGCTCGGCTACAGCCAGGTGCTCTCACATGGCGAAGTCGGCAGACAGCGCGTGTTCATTCTGCCGGCTTTGCTGTTCACCGTGGCGATGGTGATCTTCCCGACCTTGTTCGGACTCTACATCGCCTTCACCGACTGGAACCTGAACGCCGAGTCCGGACATCACTTCAACGGCCTTGGCAATCTGAGGACCTTGTGGAGCGATTCCTACTTCTGGAACGCGCTCGGCAACATGGTCTTCTATGTCGCGACCGTCGCCGTGCAATACGCGATCGCCTTCGGCCTCGCGCTGCTGCTCAACGCCGACATCCGCGGCCGCAAGTTCTTCCGCGTCGCCTTCCTGCTGCCATTCATGCTGAGCCCGGTGGCGGTAAGCTGGATGGTCGGCAAGTCGATCATGGAGAATCGTTTCGGTCCCGCCGCGACGCTGGCGCGCAATCTCGGCTGGGAGAATCCCGCCTTCTTCACCTCGCCCTGGATCGCCCGCACCAGCATCATCGCAATGGACGCCTGGGTGTGGATCCCGTTCATGGTGATCCTCATGCTCGCCGGCCTTCAGGCGCTTCCCAACGACATCAAAGAGGCCGCGCGCGTCGACGGCGCCAATCCCTGGCAGCTCTTCTGGGAGATCACCTTCCCGCTGATGCTGCCGGTCAGCGTCACCGCGATCGTGCTGCGCATCATCTTCGAGCTCAAGCTCGCCGACATCGTCATCAACGTCACTGCCGGCGGGCCAGGCGGGGCGACCGACACGATCTCCAGCTTCATCTTTCGCGAGTACCGCGATCGCTCGAACGTCGGTTACGGCACGATGATCGCGGAGGTCTATCTCGTCATCATCATCGTGTTCATCACGCTCCTGCTCAAGGGCGTCAACCGTTTCGTGCGGCAGATGACATGATGGCGCAACGAAGGAGCCGAGGCTCGTGACAGCCGAAGTGGCGACAGAGGGCAAGACGTCCGTTCGCGAGCGCGAGGCGGCGTGGACCGCAGCCGTCCTGCATTCGAGCGGGCGCGTTCTCATTTACGCCGCACTGCTTCTGTGGACCTTCATCGCCCTGTTCCCGCTCTACTGGACACTTTCCACCTCCTTCAAGCTCGGCAAGGACGTGACGTTGGGACATCTGATCCCGTGGGTCGATTTCACGCCGAGCTGGAAGGGATTTCAGTCGCTCGGACTGTCGCCCGACACGATCTTCGAGACGTCCACAGTGCGCGACGAATTCATCAAGCGCTTCTTGAACAGCGCTGTCGCCTCGGTCGGCGCATCGGCGCTGGCGGTTGCCCTTGGCGCCCTCGCCGCCTATGGGCTCAGCCGCTTCGATTACAGATTGGGGCGCTGGCGCAATCAGGACATCTCCTTCTTTTTCCTGTCGCAGCTCATTCTGCCGCCGGTTGTTCTGGCGATGCCGTTTCTCGTCCTCTACAAGGAGCTTGCGCTGCTCGACACGAGAATAGGGCTCGTGCTCGTCTACACGCTGATGGTGCTGCCGATCGTCATCTGGGTGATGCGAGATCAATTCGACTCCATTCCCCCGGAAATGGAGCAGGCAGCGCTTGTCGACGGGTGCACGATCTGGGGCGCCTTCGGACGCATCGTCCTGCCCATGGCGCTTCCCGGCATGGTCGCCGCTTTCATCCTTTCCATGGTGCTGTGCTGGAACGAATATTTCTTCGCCTCGTTGCTGACCGGATTCGATGCGCAGACGCTGCCGGTGATGGTCGCGAGCCAGACCGGCTCGCAAGGCATCAACTGGTGGACGATGGCCGCGCTCTCGACCGCGGCGATTGCGCCGCTGGTGCTGATCGGCATCTTCCTCGAACGCTACATCGTCATGGGGCTGACCGCCGGCGCGGGGAAATAAGGGCATCGGATGCCGGCGGCCCCTGCGCCCGGCGCCACCAGGCGATGGCTATCGAGTGCTCGCCTCTTGAGGGCGGTGCAAGGACGTCTTAAGTTCGAATACGCGCCGTTGCGGGCCCCCGGGCCGGCAGCATCGTAAGAGACTGACCTACCGGGGAAAACCATGCCCAGGGACAGCGTCGCTCACCTTCGGTGTCGCCCTGGCGGGCGATGGTGGCTTCAACTCGATCACGGGCGACGTCTAGCTCGCTGCCTAGCCGGTGGGGCCGCCCTCACCCTGGGCGGCTGTAGCGGAGTTCTCGATCCGGCCGGGCCGGTCGGCGCGGCCCAAAAGCTCATTCTCGTCGATTCTGTGGCGATCATGCTGGCGATCGTCCTGCCGGTCTTCGTCCTCATCGCCGGATTCGCCTTCTGGTTTCGGGCGTCCAATTCACGCGCCTTCTATTGGCCCGATTGGGAGTTCTCCGGCCATCTCGAGCTGATCGTCTGGGCGATCCCGACGCTGGTCGTCGTGGTTCTCGGCGGCGTCGCCTGGTTCGGATCGCACGATCTTGATCCATTCCGGCCGCTCCCGGGGAAGGCGAAGCCGGTTGAGGTTCAGGTCGTCGCGCTCGATTGGAAGTGGCTCTTCATCTACCCCGAGGAAGGCGTCGCCGGCGTCAACGAAGTGGCGGTCCCGGTGGGCGTTCCCATCCACTTCACGATCACGTCGAGCGGCGTCATGAACAGCTTCTTCGTTCCCCGCCTCGGCAGCCAGATCTATGCGATGGCGGGGATGACGTCGCAGCTCTGGCTGCAGGCCGATGAGCCCGGAACCTTCGGCGGCTTTTCCGCGAACTTCAGCGGCCAGGGATTCGCCCACATGCGCTTCGACCTGAAGGCCCTGCCCCAGGACGACTACGCCAAGTGGATCGCCGAGGCGAAAGCGTCGGGCGCGGACCTCGACCACAACCGCTACGCGGAGCTCGTCAAGCCGAGCACCAACGTGAGCCCCAGCGCCTATCGCTCGGTCGAGCCGGGTCTGTTCGAGTCCATCGTGAACGGAACCGCAGCGCAGCGGTCAGCGTCGATTAAGCCCGCTCTTCGGGCCACAGGCCAGGCGGCGGCGATCTGCGGGGGTACCTGATGCTCGGCAAGCTCACCTGGGCGGCGATCCCGTTCGACCAGCCCATCCCGCTCGTCACCTCGATCGTGGTGATCCTCGTCATCCTCGCCGTGCTCGGCCTGATCACGATCAAGGGCTGGTGGCCCTATCTATGGCGCGAGTGGATCACCTCGGTCGATCACAAGCGCATCGGCGTGATGTATTGCCTGCTCGCCATGGTGATGCTGATCCGCGGCTTCGCCGACGCGATCATGATGCGCATGCAGCAGGCGTTCGCCTTCCATGCCCAAGGCTACCTGCCGCCCGAGCACTACGACCAGATTTTCTCGGCCCACGGCACGATCATGATCTTCTTCGTGGCGATGGCGTTCGTGATCGGGCTGATGAACTTCGTCGTGCCGCTGCAGCTCGGCGTGCGCGACGTCGCCTTCCCGACCCTCAATTCGGTAAGCTTCTGGCTGACCGCCAGCGGCGTGCTGCTGGTCAACGCTTCGCTGGTGATCGGCGAGTTCTCTCAGGCCGGCTGGATGGGCTATCCCCCGCTCTCGGAGCTCGCCTTCTCGCCCGGCGTCGGCGTCGACTACTACCTCTGGTCGCTGCAGATCTCAGGCATCGGGACGCTGCTCACCGGCGTCAATTTCGTCACGACCATTTTGAAGCTCCGCGCGCCGGGCATGACGTATTCGCGCATGCCGATCTTCTGCTGGACGTCGCTCGCCGCCAACCTCCTGATCGTCGCAGCCTTCCCGGTGCTGACCGCGACCTTCGCGATGCTCTTGCTCGACCGCTACCTCGGATTTCATTTCTTCACGACCGACATGGGCGGCAACGCCATGTTGTACGTGAGCCTGTTCTGGGCGTGGGGACACCCGGAAGTCTACATTTTGATCCTGCCGGCGTTCGGCGTGTTCTCGGAGGTCGTCTCGACATTCTCCGGCAAGCCCTTGTTCGGCTACCGCTCGATGATCATCGCCACCATGGCGATCTGCATCCTCTCCTTCACAGTCTGGTTGCACCACTTCTTCACCATGGGCGCAGGCGCGGACGTGAACGGCGTGTTCGGCATCATGTCGATGATCATCGCCGTGCCGACGGGGGTGAAGATCTTCAACTGGCTTTTCACCATGTGGGGCGGCCGGGTGCGCTTCGAGCTGCCGATGATGTGGGCGATCGCCTTCATGTTCACGTTCGTGATCGGCGGCATGACCGGCGTGCTGCTGGCGGTGCCGCCGGCCGATTTCATCCTCCACAACTCGCTGTTCCTGATCGCCCACTTCCACAACGTCATCATCGGCGGCGTACTGTTCGGCGCCTTCGCCGGCTACACCTACTGGTTCCCGAAGGTGTTCGGCTTCCAGCTCGAGAAGCGGTTCGGCACGGCGGCCTTCTGGTTCTGGGTTGTCGGGTTCTATGTCGCCTTCATGCCGCTTTACGTCGTCGGCCTCGAAGGCATGACGCGGCGACTGCAGCACTACGACGTGCCGGAATGGCGGCCGTGGCTATGGATCGCGATGGTCGGCGCGCTGCTCGTGCTCGGCGGCGTCGTCTGCCAGATCGTCCAGCTCTACGTCAGCATTCGCGACCGGGAATCGCTGCGCGATCTCGTCGGCGATCCCTGGGACGGGCGCACGCTCGAATGGTCGACGACGTCGCCGCCGCCCGAATACAACTTCGCGGTGCTGCC
>DASXGX010000038.1:0-1512 GCA_036488815.1 Roseiarcus sp. | reverse complement strand
CGCGGTCAGCGCATCGCCTCCAACATAGAGAAGACGCTGCGGGGCGAGGTCCGGCTGGCCGAAATGACGCCGCCCAAGCAGCTACGGGACGAACGCCACAACGCGTTCGCGATTGAGCCGGAAGTGACGGTCGACAACAATCTTTCCCGCCGCTACACGGTGGTCGAGGTTTCTGGTCTCGATCGGCCTGGCCTGCTCAGGGATCTGACCGCCTCGTTGTCGAGCCTTAATCTCAACATCGGCTCGGCCCATATCGTGACTTTCGGCGAGAAGGCGGTGGACTCGTTCTACGTCACCGATTTAACCGGACAGAAGATCACCGCGCCGGCGCGGCAGGCGGCGATTAAACGGCGATTGCTGGCCGACTTCGCCAGCGATTGACGGCGGGACCCGAGGATTTACAGGTCCCGGCGCGCTTGATTTTTGGCCCGTCAGCCCTGATATGCGTCGCGAATTCTTATGGGGCTCAATGAAACGATGAGTAATAACAATGCCGAATGGGACGCGGCCGCGCAGGGCGGGGCTGGTCCAGCCGAGGGCGCCCAGCCCGAGGCTGGCGAGCCGAACGCCCTTGCCGTCGTCGAGGCGCTGAACGCCGAAAACAGCCAGTTGAAAGATCGCGTGCTGCGCACTCTGGCGGAGATGGAGAATCTGCGCCGGCGCACCGAGCGCGAGGTCGCGGACGCGAAGACTTATGGCGTGACGAGCTTTGCGCGCGACATGTTGACCGTGGTCGACAACCTTTCGCGCGCGCTCGAGCATTTGCCGCCGGAAGCGCGCGCCAGCGCCGACCCTTCCATTCGCTCGCTGATCGAGGGCGTCGAACTGACCGCCCGGGATCTGGAGGCCGCGCTCGGCCGCCACGGGGTGAAGAAGCTCGACCCGAAGGGCCAGAAGTTCGATCCCAATTTTCATCAGGCGATCTTCGAGGCGCCCGACGAGAGCGTTCCCTCGGGCACGGTCTCGCAGGTGGTCCAGAGCGGATGGACGATCGGGGATCGGGTCCTGCGCCCGGCCATGGTCGGCGTCTCCAAGGGCGGCCCGAAGGCCGCGCCCAGGCAGGAGCCGGCGTCCAGCGACGAATAGCGGGTGTTTACGCGCTCGCCTTCGTCACCCGTCGAAGCGTCAAATTGATCCTGCCGCCCTGAGGCAGAAGGGTCGAGGAGCCGACGATGATGCGATCGACGCCGTGGAACGCGAGACGGCTCTCGCCTGCAAGCGACATCGCGTCGCCGGAAGCGAGCTGGAAGGAGCGGGTCGGCGCGTTGCGTTGAAGCCCGCCGACGCGGAAGAGCGCTGTGTCTCCGAGTGAGAATGAGACCACCGGAGCGGCAAGCTCCTCCTCGTCGCGGTCCTGGTGCAGGCCCATACGCGCGTCGGAGTCATAAAGGTTGATCAGGCACGCCTCCGGCGCAGGCGCGTCCGGCGCAATCGCGGCGAAGGCCGAGACGAGCCGCGACGGTATCGCCGGCCAGGGGCGCCCGCTCTCCGGGTGCGTCGCCTGGTAGCGAT
>DASXGX010000013.1:0-3611 GCA_036488815.1 Roseiarcus sp. | reverse complement strand
TCCGGTCTTCTGCGCCCGAGCCAGGCTCAGAAGCGCTGAACGCTCCGCTTCGCTCAAGTGAATCGCAACCGCCGTCCTGCCCATCCCGCAACTCCCCCGTCGCAGGACAGTCATACTTATTTATCGATCACGACACTAGGGCGCACCCGTCCGTGCCGTCGCCGGGGAGCGCCGCAGGTGGGGATTGACCGCTAAAACGCCAGGCGGCCGCCGACCAGCGCGAGCGTGCCGGCGACGAGCGGGCGCAGGACGCGGTCGGGCACGCGCGCCGCCAGGGCGCTGCCGACGATGATGCCGGGGATCGAGCCGATCAGCAGCGAAGCGAACATCGCCCAATCGACCGAGCCGATCCACCAGTGCCCGGCGCCGGCGACCAGCGTGAGCGGCACCGCATGAGCGATGTCGGAGCCGACGATGCGGACGGTCGGCATCTTGGGGTAGAGCATCAGCAAAGCGGTGACGCCGATCGCGCCGGCGCCGACCGAGGAGATCGACACGAGCACGCCGAGCGCCGCGCCGAGCAGGACCGTCAGGCTGGCGATCTGTCGTTCGTTGAGGCGTTCCACCGTCGCCGCGACCTTCGCCAGCATCCATTTGCGGAAAACGAGCATCGCCGCGGTCAGCAGCAGCGCGAAACCGAGCACCGTGGTGATCAGGTCGGAGACCGATTTCGTGTCCCGCCCGAAATGCGACAGCGCGATCAGCGTCAGGGCCGCGGCCGGAACGCTGCCAGAGGCGAGGCGGCGGGTGATGCGCCAATCGACCGCGCCGTTGAAATTGTGGACCAACGATCCGCTGATCTTGGTGACGCCGGCGTACAGCAGGTCGGTGCCGACCGCCGTCGCGGGATGGATGCCGAACGCCAGCACCAGCAAGGGCGTCATCAGAGAACCGCCGCCGACACCGGTCAGGCCGACAAGCATCCCCACCACGAGGCCCGACAGCGAATAGAGTGGGTTCAGCGTGTGAAGGAATGCGATCATCAAATCGTGATCCGGCCGGGCGTTGACGGGCAGGCGAGATTGAGGCGGACGTGAAGCCCGCCGTCGGTCGTATCAGTATACTAACACAGTAGACTTGGTCAAATGAAAATCGACGCCGCTCGGCTGGATGACAAGCGGCGGCTGTCGGCCTAAATAGCCATTGGCGCCAGCGGCGTAACGGAGACAGCGCGATGAACCGGAGTGACAGCGAGCCGGCCTTCGGGCCTTTGCCGCGGCGAGTCGCCGTCGGCGTGCGCGTCGGCGAGGGCGCTGGCGCGGTCATGGTCGGAGGCGGCGCGCCGATCGCGGTGCAGTCGATGACCAACACCGACACCGCCGACGTCGCCGCGACGGTCAAGCAGGTCGCCGCGCTCGCCCGCGCCGGCTCCGAGTTCGTGCGCATCACCGTCGATCGCGACGAAGCGGCGGCGGCCGTGCCGCACATTCGCGACCGCCTCGCCGCCTTGGGCGTCACCGCCCCTCTGGTCGGCGACTTCCACTATATCGGCCACAAGCTGCTCACCGAGCACCCCGCCTGCGCCGAGGCGCTCGACAAATACCGCATCAATCCGGGCAATGTCGGCTTCAAGAACAAGCGCGACGTCCAGTTTAGCACCATCGTCGAAATCGCCATCCGCAACGGCAAGTGCGTCCGCATCGGCGCCAATTGGGGCTCGCTCGATCAGGAACTGCTGACCGCGCTGATGGACGAGAACGCCAAGAGCGCGGCGCCGATCGAAGCGCGCGCCGTCATGCGCGAGGCGATGGTCCAGTCGGCGCTGCTGTCGGCCACGCGCGCCGAGGAGATCGGCCTCAAGCGCGACCGCATCATCCTCTCCGCGAAAGTGTCGGCGGTGCAGGATCTGATCACGGTCTACCGCATGTTGGCGCAGCGCTCGGACTATGCGCTGCATCTCGGCCTCACCGAGGCGGGCATGGGCTCGAAGGGCATCGTCGCCTCCTCGGCGGCGCTCGGAATCCTGCTGCAAGAGGGCATCGGCGACACGATCCGCGTCTCGCTGACGCCGGAACCGGGCGGCGATCGTTCGCTCGAGGTCAAGGTCGCGCGCGAAATCCTGCAGACGATGGGTTTTCGCGTCTTTGCGCCGCAAGTGGCGGCCTGCCCCGGCTGCGGGCGCACGACGTCGACCGTGTTCCAGGAATTGGCGCGCGACATCCAGACCTTCCTCTCCGACGAGATGCCGCAGTGGAAGACGCGCTATCCCGGCGTCGAGGCGCTCAACGTCGCGGTGATGGGCTGCATCGTCAACGGCCCCGGCGAGAGCAAGCACGCCGACATCGGCATTTCGCTGCCCGGCACCGGCGAAGCGCCGGCCGCGCCCGTGTTCGTCGACGGCGTGAAAACCGTCACCCTGCGCGGCCCGACCATCGCCGCCGAGTTCAAGACGCTGGTCGAGAGCTACATCGAGAAGCGCTTCGGGCGGGGGATGGCGGCGGAGTAGGGGGCGAAGTTCGCGAGCCAGCGACCTCAAGAGCCGTGGCCTCCTCGAACGGCTTCTGCCGCTGCTGGAAAGTCCCAACGTGACCGTGCAGCGCGAAGCGGCGGTCGCGTGCTTGCGCATCGCTGAGGACAAGGCCGTACTGGTCCTCGAGCAGATCGGCGCTCATGCCGGTTGGGACGATAAATACCCCGCTCTCGGAGCCCTCGACAATTGGCGCTGGAATGGCATGGTGGTCTATGCGTCTGAAGCGTCGGGCCGCGCAAGTCGCGGCCATCCGTCGCCGCGCCCGGAGTGTCCATGTACGAACCCCCGCTGCATCGCCAGGATGACCTCGCAGCCCAGCACGCGCTGATCCGCGCGCGCCCGCTCGGCCTTCTCGTCAGCCACGGACCGCAAGGTCTTCTCGCCAATGCGATCCCGTTTCTGATCGATCCGGCGCGCGGGAAATTTGGTATGCTCAGCGCCCATATGGCGCGCGCCAACGGCCAGTGGCGCGATCTTAAAGAGGCGAGCGAGGCGCTGGTCGTGTTCCAGGGGACGGACCACTACATCTCGCCGTCCTGGTACGCCACCAAGCGAGAGACCGGCAAAGTCGTGCCGACCTGGAACTATGTGATCGTCCAGGCGCGCGGCGCTCCCCGGGTGATCGAGGACGAGGGCTGGCTGCGGGACCAGATCGACGCGCTGACCCGGTCGCAGGAGGCGCCCCGCGCCGCGCCCTGGGCGGTTGCCGACGCGCCGGAGGATTTCATCGCCGCGCAGGTGCGCCAGATCGTCGGGCTCGAGATCGAGATCACCGACATGCGCGGCAAGTGGAAGGCGAGCCAGAACCGCAACGCCGCCGACCGGGCGGGCGTCGTCGCCGGCCTGACCGCGGACGGCGACCCAGACGCGCTCGACATGGCCGAGATCGTCGACAAGGCCTCGCTCAAATAGGCGCCGCCACAGCCTCTCAGAGCGCGTCGCCCCGCCTGCGCGTCTCGCCCGGGCCCATTTCGCCATAGGCGGGCGTGTCATGCCCGCGGAAAGAGCGTGTGAAACAATCGCGTTGCAAGGTCTGGCGGCGACGATCCGGCGCCGTTGGCGGCGGTTCGGACGCTTGAACTTGGAACCGCGCGCGACGCTTTGGCGCTGGCGCCGCGCATCGGCGCTCGCGCGCTCGGTC
>DASXGX010000012.1:0-8356 GCA_036488815.1 Roseiarcus sp. | reverse complement strand
AGCGCGCCGCGCGTCGCCAGGCTGTCGCTGGAGGGGCGCCCGGCGACGGTCGACGCGGCGGCCTACGCGCCGCGAGCCTGAAGCACGGCGCCAGCGCCAAGCGGAGCGATGGATTGCTTCATGGCTCCCGTCCTCGCAATGACGTTGCTCTGAGTTTTAGAGTCATTTGCAAATGGGTTGACGCTCACCGTCCTGGCCGGGCTTGTCCCGGCCATCCACGCGGCGCCGTCACATAGAGCTTATGACGTTAGAATCGTCGGCTCGGCGTGGGCGCCCGGCACAAGGCCGGGCATGACGAAAAGAGCTGCTCGGCGCATCCACCAGATTGCAGACGACTCTCAGCGCGCCAGCGGCGCCGCCATTTCGAGCGAGCGCTTGGCGATCGCGCTGCGCGGACGCAGGCCGATCAGGTGGCAGATCGCGAAGACGAGGTCGGCGCGGTTCATCGTGTAGAAGTGCAATTCCTTCACGCCGCGGTCGATCAGGTCGATCACCTGCTCGGCGCAGACGGCGGCGGCGACGAGGCGGCGCGTGACGAGGTCGTCGTCGAGCCCCTCGAAGCGGTCGGCGAGCCAGGCGGGCACGCTTGCGCCGGCGCGCCGCGCAAAGCCGGCGGTCGTCTTGAAGTTCTGCACCGGCACGATGCCGGGCACGATCGGGATGTCGATCCCCGCCGCGGCGGCGACGTCGAGAAAGCGGAAATAGACGCTGTTGTCGAAGAAGAACTGCGTGATCGCGCGGTCCGCCCCCGCGTCCACCTTGCGCTTCAGCGCCTCGATGTCGTGCAGCAGCGTCGGGCTCTGCGGGTGCTTCTCGGGATAAGCGGAGACCGAGACCTCGAAATCGCCGCTTCGTTTGATCGCCCGGACGAGGTCCTCGGTCGCCTGATAGCCGTGGGGAGGCGCGACATAAGGCGTGTCGAGGCCGCCCGGCGGGTCGCCGCGCAGCGCGACGACGTGACGAACCCCCGCGGCCGCATAGCCGCGAATGACCGAATCCAGATCCTCGCAGCTTGCGCCGACGCAGGTGAGATGGGCCGCGGGCTTGAGGTCGGTCTCCTCGGCGATCCGCGCCACCGTCGCGTGGGTGCGCTCGCGCGTCGAGCCGCCGGCGCCGTAGGTCACCGAGACGAAGTCCGGCTCCAGCGGGGCGAGGCGCTCGATCGCCTCCCACAAGGTCTTCTCCATCTCCGCCGTCTTGGGCGGAAAGAATTCGAACGAGACGCCGATGGGAGAGCCCGATCGGCTCACTCTGACTTGACCCATCACGCCAACTCCATCTTCGTTCTTGGAAATTCGTCGGATACAATTCTCGGATCGCGCGCCAGCCACAGCGCGACGGTCAGTTTGCCGGGCTCGCCCGCGGGCGGCGGCACGAGCCGCGTCTCGATCGGCGTCAGACCGGCCTCGGTCACGAAGCTTTCGACCTCCTCGCTCGAAAAGCCGAGCCTTCGATGCGCGAATTGCTCGCGCAGAAATTCTTCGCCGTGCGCGGCGAAGTCGACCACCAGCAGCCGCCCGCCAGGGCGCAACGCGCGCGCCGCCTCGCGCAGGGCGCGCGCCGGATCGTCGAGGAAGTGCAGCACCTGGTGGATGATGACGAGATCGTAGCCGTCGCGCTCGACCGGCGGCGCATAGATGTCGCCCTGCCGCAATTGCGCGTTGCGCAGCCCGCTCTGGTCGATGCGGGAGCGGGCGAGCGCCAGCATCGCCGGGCTCTGGTCGATGCCGACGGCGCGCTCGGCGCCATGCGCCACGAGTTCGAGCATCCGTCCGGTGCCGGTGCCGAGATCGAGCACGGCCCGGACCGGCTTGTCGCCGACCAAGGCGAGGATCGCCGCTTCGACCCGTTCTTCGGGGGCGTGCAAGGCGCGGATCGTATCCCAGTCGCCGGCCCGCTCCGCGAAATAGGCGGCGGCCTGGCGGCGGCGCGCTTCGCGGGTGACGGCGAGGCGCGCGCGATCGGCGGCCATCGTCGGGTCGGCGCGGTCGATGCGCGCGATCAGCGCACGCGCCAGCGAGCCGCCGCTTTCGGCGAGCCGGTAGAACGCCCAGGCGCCCTCGCGCTGGCGCTCGGCGAGGCCCGCTTCGACGAGCAGCTTGAGATGCCGGGAAACGCGCGGCTGCGACTGGCCAAGAATGGCGACGAGCTCGCTCACGGTAAGCTCGGCCTCGCAAAGAAGCCCGATGATGCGCAGGCGCGTCACTTCGCCCGCCGCCTCGAGGCCGGCCAACAGGGCCTCGAAGCTCATCGGCGGCGGAGGCTGCGCGGCGCGCTTCAAATCAGACATAAGCATATCTTTATATCTGATTTGACGGTGACGCAAGCGGCTCGGATTCCGCTCTCGCCGTCATAGCCGCCCTTGTCCCGGCCACCCACGCGGCGCCACATTCGCGAGCCCGCCCGGCAGGCGGCGGCGGGTCGTCGTTGATGTGGGCGGCGGCTGCGCCGGCCTTGCCGCCCGTTGAACTTCCGCTAAGCTCGCTCGATGAATCCGCTTTATGACATCGACCTCACCGCCATCGACGGGCGCAAGCTCAAGCTGGCGGAATACGCCGGCAACGTTCTGCTTATCGTCAATGTCGCGAGCCGCTGCGGCTTCACGCCGCAATACGCGGGCCTGGAGGCGATGTGGCGGCGCTATCGCGACCGGGGGTTTACCGTCCTGGGCTTTCCCTGCGACCAATTCGGCAACCAGGAGCCCGGCGACGAAGCGGAAATCCGCGACTTCTGCACGCAGACCTACGACGTCACCTTTCCGCTGTTCGAGAAGACGGACGTCAACGGCTCTCGCGCCCATCCCCTGTATCGCGCCTTGAAGGCGGCCGCGCCGGGCCTGCTGGGCACCCAGGGCGTCAAATGGAACTTCACGAAATTCCTGCTCGATCGCCAAGGCGTCTTTGTGAAGCGCTATGCGCCGACCGACCGGCCGGAGACCTTCGCTAAGGCAATTGAGGCGCTGCTCGTCTGACGCGCCGCACGAAGGCGGCGGGGAGAAAACCGATGGATCTCCACCAGCTTTTCTACATCGACGGCAAATGGACGCCGCCCGTCGTCGCCGCTACGCTCGACGTCATCGACCCCTCCACCGAGCAGCCGTTCACCCGGATCGCCGTCGGCTCGGCGGCGGACGTCGACAAGGCGGTCGGCGCAGCCAAGCGCGCCTTCGCCAACTTCTCCCGCTACAGCCGCGAACGCCGGCTCGCGCTCCTCGAAAGCGTGCTCGCCGCCTACAATGCGCGCGCCGAGGATCTCGCGCGGGCGGTCTCGCAGGAGATGGGCTCGCCGCTCGCCTTCGCCCGCGAGGCGCAGGTGTGGGCCGGACGGGTCCACCTCGAGGCGACAATCCGCGCCCTGCGCGGCTACGAGTTCAGCCGTCGGCGCGGCGGTTCGCTGATCGTCGAGGAGCCGATCGGCGTCGCAGCGCTCATCACGCCCTGGAACTGGCCGCTCAACCAGATCGTCTGCAAGGTCGCGCCGGCGCTCGCCGCGGGCTGCACGGTCGTCCTCAAGCCCAGCGAGATCGCGCCGATCAGCGGCATCCTCTTCGCCGAGATCGTCGAAGCGGCGGGCGTTCCCGCCGGCGTCTTCAATCTCGTCAATGGCGACGGGCCGAGCGTCGGGCAGGTGATGGCCGGCCACCCGGACGTCGACATGGTGTCGTTCACCGGCTCGACCCGCGCAGGGATCATCGTCGCCAAGACCGCGGCCGACACGGTCAAGCGCGTCGCCCAGGAGCTCGGCGGCAAGTCGCCCAACATCATCCTGTCCGACGCGGAATTCGAGGCCGCGGTGCGGGCCGGCGTCCTCGCCTGCTTCAGCAACAGCGGCCAGTCCTGCGACGCGCCGACCCGGATGCTGGTCCCCGCCGATCGATCGGGCGAAGCGATGGAGATCGCCGCCGCCGTCGCCGGAGAACTCAAGGTCGGCGATCCGCGCGCGCAGGGCGTCGATCTCGGTCCGGTCGTCAGCCGGGCGCAATTCGACAAGATCCAACGCCTCATCGGCGTCGGTATCGACGAGGGCGCGAGGCTCGTCGCGGGCGGTGTCGGCCGGCCGGCTGATCTCGCGCGCGGCTACTACGTCAAGCCGACCGTATTCGGCGACGTGACCCCGCAGATGACGATCGCCCGCGAGGAGATCTTCGGCCCGGTCCTGGCGATCATGGGTTACGCCGACGAGGACGAGGCGGTGCGGATCGCCAACGACACCGTCTACGGCCTCGCCGCCTATGTCTCCTCGCGCGACATCGAGCATGCGCGCGTGATCGCTGCGCGGCTCAGGGCGGGGACGGTCAACATCAACTATCCCGCCTGGGACGTCGATGCGCCCTTCGGCGGCTACAAGCAGTCCGGCAACGGCCGCGAATACGCCGATTTCGGCATTCGCGACTATCTCGAGGTGAAGGCGGTGGTGGGCTACGGCGAGGCGTGACGGGGCGCTCGGCCCTCAACCGGTATAGCCGCGAATTCCGGCGCCATGGCGCCATTTCAGTACAACGAAGGTTGAGCCGCGGGCGGCTCCGCTTTTCTCGACAATCCGCCAAATCCCAGTCACAATATGACGTTGACTCGGCCGGCCAGGGAAGCGCCACATCGATGTTTACGCTCGACGACCTCGCCCGCATCATCGCCGAGCGCGCCCATGCCGGCGCGGACAAATCCTATACGAGCACGCTGCTTTCCAAGGGTCCGGCCCATTGCGCCAAGAAGTTCGGCGAAGAGGCGTTCGAGCTGGCGATCGCCGCCGCCGCTCAGGACCAGGCGGCCGTGCGCGCTGAAGCGGCCGATGTGCTCTATCACCTGCTCGTCGTTCTGAAATCGCGGGAGGTCGAGCTTGCCGAGGTGATCGGGGAGCTCGAGCGCCGCACACGCCAGAGCGGCCTCGAGGAGAAGGCTTCGCGACGCGCATGACGGACCTCGCCGGATCCTTTCCCCTCCTCGCCGAAACCCCCGAGACCCGCATGGACAATCGCGTTCCGGCCGGCCCGCCGAACGATGTCGCTTCTCCCTACCGTCATTTTACCCGGGACGAGTGGGCGCAATTGCGCGCCGACACCGAGCTGACGCTCACCCTGGACGATCTGCGCAAGCTGCAGTCGACCCACGATCCGATCTCGCTCGACGAAGTGGCGGCGATCTATCTGCCGCTCTCGCGCCTGCTGGCGCTCTACGTCGCGGCGACCCAGGGGCTCTTCAAGGCGACGCAGCGCTTCCTCGGCGCCGTCGATGGAAAAGTGCCCTACATCATCGGCGTCGCCGGCTCCGTCGCGGTCGGCAAATCGACCACCGCCCGCGTGCTGCAGGCCCTGCTGACCCGCTGGCCGAATACGCCCAAGGTCCAGCTCGTGACCACCGACGGCTTCCTCCATCCCAACGCCAGGCTGCTGCGCGACGGCCTGATGGAGCGCAAGGGATTTCCCGAGAGCTACGACGGGACGGCGATCATCCGCTTCCTCGCCGAGGTCAAGGCGGGCACGCGCAACGTCACCGCTCCGGTCTATTCGCACCTCGTCTACGACGTCGTGCCCGGCGAGACGGTCATCGTCGATCGGCCGGACATCCTGATCGTCGAAGGGCTCAACGTGCTGCTGCCCAACCGGCTGTCGCGCGAGGGCAAGGAGATCCCCTTCGTCTCCGATTTCTTCGACTTCTCGGTGTTCCTCGACGCGAGCGAGGAGCTGCTGGAGAAGTGGTACATCGAACGCTTCATGCGGCTGCGGCAAACCGCCTTCCGCGACCCGCGCAGCTATTTTAGAAAATACGCCGACATCGACGACGCGGAGGCGGAGGCGACGGCGCGTTCGATCTGGCGGCGCATCAACCTCGTCAATCTGCACGAAAACATCCTGCCAACCCGGCCGCGCGCGAGTCTGCGGCTCACCAAGGGCGCCGACCATCGCATCGAGCGAGTGGCGTTGCGCAAGCTGTGAGCGCGCGGCTCGGTCGTTCGACCCGTCATTGCGAGGAGCGCAGCGACGAAGCAATCCATCGCTCCGCTCGCATCGTCGGCGCCGCTGGATTGCTTCGCTCCGCTCGCAATGACCGGATCGGTTCCGACCAAGCGCGAAAGTCTTTGCGCGCTCTCGTGCGCCGCGTCGCGCTGCTCGCCGCGCTCGTCCTCGCTGGCGTCGCGCCCGCTTTCGCCGAAGACGCGCCCCAGGCTTGCGGCGGGCGCGATCTCGAGCAACGCGGCGCCGCTCTCGACCAGGCGCGGCTCAAGCGCGCCGAAGACCTCCTCAACGCCAACGGTCTTCTGTGGCGCATCGAGCGCGCCGGCTTTGCGCCCTCCTATCTCTTCGGCACGATCCACTCCACCGACGAAAGCGCGGTCGCGATCGCGCGCCAGGCGGCCGAGTATGCCGCAAGGGCGAAGGTCGTCGCCACCGAACTCGGCGGCCCCTTCGATTCGCTCGATGAAGCCAATCTCGCTGCGGCGGCGCTCGCCAAGGCGATGGCGCCCGATGTCGACACCTTCGATCCGACGCTGGCCGGACCGAAGGCGGCGGAGGTCGAGACCTTTCTCGATCGCCGCGGCTTTCCCAAGGAGATGGCGCACCACCTCCGCCTCTGGTTCCTCGCCGCCGCCGCCGCGCTGCCGACCTGCGAGACGACCCGGTCGCAGGAGGGCCTGCCGGAGGTCGATCAGGTGATCGCCGCCGCCGGCAAGTCGCACGGCGTTCCGGTCGTCGCGCTCGAGACCGCCGCCGAACAGCTCGATACGATGGCGAGCGCGCCGGCGGCGCTGGCGGCGACGACGCTCGAAGCCGCCGCTCGCCAGCCTGCCCTCGACGAGGATTCCTACGCGACGCTGCTTCGCCTCTATCGCGAGAAACGTCCGGCGGACATGATTGCGATCGCCGATGTCGTGCCCGGCCTGACGGCGGAGGAGCGCGCAGCGGAAGACGAGTTCGACAATCTGCTGCTGGTCGGCCGCAATGCGACGATGGCCGAGCGCGCCGCGCCGCTGCTCGCCAATGGCGGCGCCTTCATCGCCGTCGGCGCGCTGCATCTCACCGGCCGCAACGGCCTCGTCGAGCGCTTCCGCGCGATGGGCTACCGCGTCGTCGATGTGTGGTGACGCATGACGGCGCCGAGCAATCTCGCTATCCGAGCCTTGGAGGACACGCCGGAGACGATTGCGGCGCTGGCGGAAATCCTGATCGAGACGGTCGCGGCGGGCGGATCGGTCAGCTTCATGCACCCGCTGGACCGCGAGACCGCGGCCGGCTTCTGGCGAAACGCGCTTGCCGCCGCTGAGCGCGGCGAGCGGATCGTGCTCGGCGCCTTCGAGAGCGGGGTCCTCGTCGGCACGGTGAGCCTGCTGGTCGACTGCCCGCCCAATCAGCCGCACCGGGCCGAGATCGCCAAGATGATGACGCGCGTGACGTCTCGCGGTCGTGGCGTCGCGACGGCGCTGATGCGAACGGCCGAGCGGCTCGCAATGGAACAGGGGCGCACGTTGCTGACGCTCGACACGGCGGCGGACGAGGGCGCCTCGGGCTTCTACGAGAAGCTCGGCTTCACCCATGCGGGCACGATCCCGGACTATGCGCTGAAGCCGCATGGCGGCCTCACCGGGACGATGATCTATTGGAAGCGGCTTTCGCTGTAACAAGACTTAATATTGTGAACCTCGGTCTCACGCCGCTTTTATTGGACCGTTTCGAGGCTCGCAATTATCTCCAAAGTGCAAAAAAGCCCCTATGGGAGCGACCCATGATTACGACGAAAAGCATTTTTGTTGCGGCGACGCTCGCGATCGCCACGTGTTCCGGCGCTTTGGCGGCCGACAACAACGATCAGCCGGGATGGCGCCATCACATGACCGCGGAGGACCGCGCGGCGCTCCTCGACGCGCGGATCGCAGCGCTGAAGGCGGGATTGAAGCTGACGCCCGACCAGGACAAGAATTGGGCGCCGGTCGAGGCGGCCATTCGCGAACAGGCCAAGGAGCGTGCCGCGCGCTTCGCCGCCTGGCGCGAACAGCGCGACAATGGCGACGTGCACATGGATCTCATCGAGCGCCTTCAGCATCGCTCGGAGAATCTCACGACCCGCGCCGCCGATCTCCAGAAGCTGATCGGCGCGGCCAAGCCGCTCTACGACAGCCTCGACGACGGCCAGAAGCGCCGCTTCGCCATGCTGCTGCGCGCCTCTTTCGGTCATCGGCATCAGCACCGCGAGGGCTGAGCGTCCTCGCTTGTCATGCCCGCGAAAGAGCGTGTGAAACAATCGCGTTGCAAGGTCTGGCGGCGACGATCCGGCGCCGTTGGCGGCGGTTCGGACGCTTGAACTTGGAACCGCGCGCGACGCTTTGGCGCTGGCGCCGCGCATCGGCGCTCGCGCGCTCGGTC